>NZ_JAHKQW010000006.1:0-327892 GCF_019345575.1 Janthinobacterium sp. NKUCC08_JDC
GCGCCAGGGCGCTGCGCGCCACGTCGCGCGGCAAAGTGTCGAATTGCCGGGCGAAGCGCTGCAGCCGGGCCCAGGCCCGTTCGTGTTCGGGGTGGGCGGCGCGCCAGGCGGCGCAGGCGTCCGCATCGGCCGCGCTGGCGTCTTCCGCCCACAGCCGCGCCATCCACTCGGCGGCGCGCTGCAGCGCGGCGGGGGCGATGGGGGCGCTGTCCAGCTGGGAGCTCATGCGAATTGCGCCGCGCAGCAGGCCAGCAGCGCGCGGGCGATGTATTTTTCCACCGACGAGACGGAAACGTCCAGGCGCGCGGCGATGTCGGCGTAGCCCATGCCTTCGAGCTTGCACAGCAAGAAGGCGTCGCGCACTTTAGCGGGCAGGCTGGCGAGGATAGCATCGATTTCCATCAGTGCCTCGACGATCAGCGCGCGCATTTCCGGCGTGGGTGCGGCCGCTTCCGGCTGCGCGGCGATGGCGTCCGCGTAGGCTGATTCGATATGCCGGCGGCGGAACAGGTCGACCACGAGGCCATTGGCGATCTGCGCCAGGTGCTGGCGTGATTCGTCGCGTCCGGGCGCGCGGCCCCGCGCGAGGATGCGCAGATACGTGTCGTGCGCCAGGTCGGCCGCATCGAAGGCGTTGCCCAGCTTGCGGCGCAGCCAGCCCTGCAGCCAGCCGTGGTGGTCGCTGTAGAGCACTTCGATTTGCCGGTGCAGTTCCAGTTCGGGGCGTAGCATGCAACCTTTCCATGCCATGGTCCGCGGACAAACAGGCCTTGATGCGATTGAGAATTGTTCGTATTGTAGCCCGGTTGTGCGCGCTTGTGGCCGGCTTGTGGCCGGCTAGTGGCTGTCCAACAACGCCATCAGCTTGAAATCAGCTTGATGTCGACCACTCTCTCCACCAGCCAGACGGCCGCCACCAGGGCGATGGCCAGCGAGCCGACGGTCAGCACTTGCCGGTACAGCCACGTCTTGCGCAGCAGCCAGGCAGCGGGCAGGAACGCGGCGACGATGGCCAGCTGGCCCAGTTCCACGCCCACGTTGAAGCCCAGCAGGCTGGCCAGCAAGGAACCCTGCGGCAAGCCCAGGTCGCGCAGCACGCTGGCAAAGCCGAAACCGTGGATCAACCCAAACGCGAAGGCGGCTACGGGGCGCTTGCCGCGGAACAGCGGCAGCAGGTTGTTCAGCGCGGCCAGGATCACGGAGGCGGCGATCGCCGATTCCACCCAGCGCGATGGCAGCGAGATGAGCGACAGGCTGGCCAGGGTCAGGGTGATGGAATGGGCGAGTGTGAAGGCGGTGACGACTTTCAGTACGTCGATGAATGCGCCTCTTAACCCCCAGCTCAAGACCTGGGGTCGGACCCGCCGGGTCCGACCCCGGCTCTCCGCTGCGGGGGGCAAGGGATTCTGCGGCACGTTTGAGCGTGTGGACTGGTGGGCTTGAGGCAGCAGCACGGCTGGCAGCAGCAAGGACAGCAAGAACAGGATATGGTCGTAGCCGATCCAGATATGCCAGACGCCGTGTTTCACATAGGCGCCGAACTGCGCCAGGCGGTCGGGCGCGGCCAGGGAAAGCGTCTGGCGCGGGCTGTCCGGGTCGAAGATGGCCGTTTGCGTATTGCCACCGCTATCGATTTTGACGAGTCCCTTGTGCTGCGGATCGAGGTCGGCGAACAAGGTGTAGCCGATGGCGAGACTGGCCGGCGCAGCGCCGGGGCAGCTGGCCTGGAAGCGCAGCACGCTGTAGGCGCCGTCGGTATGGTTGTCGATCAGCTGCTCGACGGCTTTCAAGGGGCATGCGCCCTGGTCGCTGGCCACTTGCAGGCGCTGCAGCGCGTACGCGGCGATGGCTTCGTGGCGCGCGCGGATTTCATTCCAGGTCAGGGCGCCATCGCCATTGCCATCGAGGCCGATGGCGAAATCGAGGTCGCGCAGGGCGATATCCCATTGTCCTTCGATCTGCTGGCCGTGGACCTCCAGGCTCAGGTAACTGTCGCTGGGCTTGTGGGCTTGTGCGGGAGAGAGCCAGGCGCACAGCAGCAGGATGAACAGGTATCGCTTCACAGTACACCTGCCTTCTTCGCAGCACTGATTTTTGCGCCATCCTGTGGCCCCAGCTGCCTGACGAGGCGCTGCAAGGCCACGTCTTCCACGCCATTGGCCGCGATCCAGGCCAGCACGGGCTGTGCCGCCGTATAGTTGCGCGCGGCCAGCGATGCTTCCAGCAAGATGCGCATGTCGGGCACTTCCTTCTGGATGGCCCAGTTTTTCTGCGCCAGTTGCAGGGCGGCGGGAACATCCTGCTGCAAAAACAGGGCGAAGCGGGCCTGTTCGCGCTGGTGCACGGTGTCGCCGCGCTGCATGGCGGCGTTGAAGCGGGCCGCCAGCTCCGCTTTTGCCGCCAGGAAGGCGGGCTGCTGGCCGGGCAGCGCCTGCAGGGCCAGCGCGTAGCGCAGCAGCAGGGCATCGATGCGCTGCTGCTCTTTCAGCAGCTTGGCGACTTCCTGCGGGCGCTGCCGGTCGAGCAGGAAATCCGCGTAGGCGCCCAGCAGATAGCTGTCGCGCGGCTGCTGGGCCAGCGCCTTGGTGTAGCGGGCTTCGGCCAGCGCCCACTCTCCGCGCCGGGTGGCCATTTCCGCCAGCAGGGTTGCGGCCCAGCTTTCCAGTTCGGGCGCCGCGCCGGCGCTACGCTGCAAGGTCAGGTCCAGCAAACGCTCGCTGGCGGCGGCGCGGCCCGTGACGCTGGCGATGTTGGCAAGGCAGGTGACGGTGACGAGCTGCGTTGTCAAGGCGGACAGCCGGGCGCAGCTGGCGGTCGCTTTCGCATAGTCGCCCTGCACGGTGAGCACGGTGGCGCGCGTCAGCCACGCTTGCCCGTTGGCTGGCTCCTGCGCTATAACGGCGTCGAGATCCTGCAGCGCGGGGCCGAAATGGTGGGTGCTTTGCAAAATGGTGGCGCGCAGCAGGCGCACGGGGACGGGCGGCGCCGCTTGCCGCCACCACGGCGCCAGCGCCGCTTGCGCGTAGCCCAGGTAGCGCGGATCCGTGTCGCTGCGCGCCAGGGCAATGTAGCGCTGCGCCAGGCCGCTGGCCAGGGCCAGGTCTTGTGGCTTGGCGTCGAGTTGCTGGCGCAGGCCGCGCAGGGCCAGCTGCGTGGCGTCGGCGCGGCGCGGCAGCTGTTCGATGACGGCGCTGCCATCTTTCGGCGTGTAGGGCGCGGCCCATGCCAGCAAGGGCAAACAGGCGCACAGCAGGGAAATCGGTGTTTTCATCGTGGACGCCATCGACGGGAATGGGCAAGGGCGCCGGGGAGCTGACTCCCCGGCGCCCGATAGGGCTTACAGAGGCACCGGCTCCGTATTGTCCGGAGACGTCGCCATGATGGCGTCGATGCCGACGCCATCCTTGTCATCGCTGGTGGTCAGGATGACGTTGCTGACGGCCACATAGAAGGCGTCGAGCAGCACGACGGGAGGAGGGTTGACGCCGCCGTCGCCATTATCGCCACCGTGGCTGCTACCGCCGCCACCGCAGCCGGCCAGCAGGGCCGTGAGCGCCAGGGCGCCGCATACATAGAGCTTTTTCATCGCGTTCTCCTGGTTACAGCTGCGGCGAACCAGCCACGGGATTTTTCAGGTAGGGGAAGCCTGCCGTGAACGACGTTTCGTCGAGGAAGGCGCCATCCGTGAAGTGCAAGCCGCCGGCGGGAGCGTCGGCCGGGGCGCAGCCGATGTTCAGGGTGCACAGCTTGCCCATGGCCACGCGCAGGACGACGTCGACCACGTCGTCGCCAGGGCGGCGGCCGTTCGGGAAGCCGGCGTTATCGCCGCCGATGACGCCGAGGCGGTTCTGCGCACCGACGCTGGTGGCGGCGATGGACGTATTGAGGCGCAGCATTTCCGACGCCGTCACGGTGACGGGCTGGTTCACGCCCTTGATGCCCGTCAAGAAGGTGGCGACCAGGTCGTTGCGGGGAAAGTTGGTGGGCGCCTTGGCGCCGGCCGAGCCGTACAGCACTTCCACCAGGGCAGGCGCCGTGGGGTTGGTGACGTAATCGGCAAATTGCGCGTCGCCCGATGGCTTGCTGGCGTTGAAGCGGTCCTTGTCCTTCAGGCCGATCACCAGTTCATTTACCAGCGGCATGCCCAGGCGCGACACTTGTACCCACGCGCCGCCTTCCTTCGACGCCGCGGTGGCCGTGCCGGGAGCAGGATTGAGCAGGCGTCCCTGGCGCAGGCTGGCCGTGGTCCAGCCGCCGATGACGGGGTCGGCGCCCGCCGTCAGGCAGGCGGTCGGCACTTCCATTTCGATGGCCGTGACATTTTTCTTGGCCAGGTCATCCTTTGCGGCCGACTCCGCATTCGCGGCAAACTCCGTGGCTGGCGCCTTGATGTTGATCAAGTCGAACGTTTCGCCCAAGTTTACGACGAACGGGTCCTTGCGCTGGCCGACGAACAGGCGCGCCGGCGTGGCGCAGCCGGGAATGTTGACGGCGTACACATGCTGCGCGGCATACGCGGCGTAGTTGGGGATGGCCTTGTTGCCGATATTGTCGACAGGCTTGTCGAAGGTCGTGCCGCCGCCCGTGGCATTCGTGACGCTGCTGCGCGTGCCTGTGCGGCGGTCGCCCCGCACCACCGTCACGCTATAGGTTTCGCGCACGTTCAGGCCGGCCGGGTTGACGGAATCGATGGCGCCGCCGTTGATAACGAGCGGAATCGAGACTTTCTTGCCGCCCACGGTGAACTGGCCATCCTTGATGGTGTTGGTGAAGCGGAACTGGAAGGTGAGGTCTTCCTTGCCGTCGCCATTGTTGTCGATATGGATTTCGTACAGCGCGTTCGGGTCCATGGCGAAGTAATTCGGCCCGCCGTAGGCGTCCTGCAGGGGGATATAGTCGGCCACCAGCGTGGTGTAGGCGCCGCGCCCCGTTTCATAGCTGCGGAACATATAGAAGTCGGTGGCGTCGACCTTGGGGTTTTGCGTGATGAACGGCGCTTCGCGGTGGCTGGAGGCAAAGGCCGATGGCGTGATCGCCAAGGCCAGCAGGTTGCCCAGGAGGGCGGCGCCCAGTGCGGTTTTCGAGTGTAACAATGACATGTCGATTCTCCCTGATTGTTATGTGCATACGTAGGACTAGCGGGAATTACGGGGCTGCATCAGTTGTACGGGGCGCCAGCACGATCGGATTCATTCCTTGCAAATTATTTTTAGGCAGCGGAATGAACGGCCGTCGATCGTCAGGGGGCTGGCGCACGAGGTCGAATCTACGTGGATATTGCACGGCAGTAAGAAAAAATATTTTGTGGACACGAAGAGACGCCGCCGTCAGTGATGGCGATAGCCTGTTGCGCTATGTCGCAGTGTCTGCGAAGGCGTGCACGGGGCGCGTGGGAATGCGTGAGTATGCGGATATGGAGACGATAGACGCTCGAAATCCGCTTGACCGGCGCCCCGCTTGCGGGGAGAGTGCGCTTACCAGGCCAGCACTTTGGGGCCGATGGCCGCGCCGATGGCAGTTGGCGCCAGCATGCCCAGCACATACCAGAAACCGACGAAACTGGCGGCCAGCTCGGGGCAGTGCAGGCAGTACACGAGGGCCGCCATGGCTCCGGCGGCAAACCCGGCGGCAGCGCCGGCCAGGCGCAGGCGCGTGGGCGCCAGCTGGCGCATCAGGCGCAGCACAGCGGCCAGGATGGGCAGCGACAGCAGGGCGATGAGCAAGGGACAGCTGCGCCAGGTGGCGCCCCAGAACAGCTCGGCGCGTTGTTCGGGCAGGGCTGCCTGCAGGATGATGGCGCCCAGCGCCCACATCAGCAGCAGCGGCATGGCGAGCAGCAGGGGCAGGGCGCGCGTGGCGGCGCCCGGCACGCACAGGCGGCGGCTGACGTGCCAGGCCGCCAGGGAGAGGCAGATGACGAAACCGACCTTGATCCAGAAGTCGGGCAGCAGGGCCAGCTGTTCCAAATTGGGCCGCACGCCCAGCAGCATGACCATCAGCGTCACGCTGGCCAGCAGTCCGGCGCCCAAGGTGGACGCGGTGCGCCAGTGCGTGCCCGGGGGCGGGGCGGCTGCCACGTCGGGGCCGTTGGCCAGCATGGATATCAAGTCATCGGTTTTCATGGTGTCGTTATCCTCAAGTTGGCTGCCAGTGCCTTCAAGCCGCGATGTACTGCCACTTTGACGCTGGCTTCCGAAATCTGCATGGCCGCGGCCGTGTCGCGTACGGACCAGCCGTCGAGCTTGGTATGCACGATGGCGTCGCGCTGCTGCGCCGGCAAGGTGGCCAGCAGCTTGCCCAGGTCGCGGCTGGCCTCGGCCGCCTCGGCATCGGCGCTGGAAAACAGTTCCTGCGCGCTATCTTCTTCGTCATACGGCAAGTGCTGTGCCTCGCGCCGCCCATGCCGGCGCAGCCAGTCGATCAACTTATAGCGCGCGATCGCATGGATCCACGACGTCAGCGGCACCCCCGTGTCATACGTCAACCGCTGGTTGTGGATGGCCAGCAGACACTCCTGCACCAGGTCTTCCACCTCGTCCGGCCAGCGCAGCAGGCGGCGCCGGAAAAACGCGCGCAAGTGCTGGCTGCTTGCCTGCAAAAAACTGCGGTAGGCCGCCGCATCGCCATCGAGCCCGCGCAGCATCAAGCCATGCAGCCGCAATTCCGTGCCATGCAGGTGTTCGCTTACAGGTATTCGTTGCATGCAGGCCTTTGGTGACAGGCGTTGAAAAAAATAAATTCAAAAAATAATGGAGGGTGGCTGTAACCAATCCGCGGCATGCGGCGAATTGACAGGCAAGCACGCTTCTTCATTCACGCTTCTTATTTCAATATACCGGGTAACGACCATGGACATCAAGCACCGCCTTGCAACACTGCTTTTACCCGTACTGAGCATGGCTGTGGTCGCCCCGGCCATGGCGCAAATGGTATCCGGCCAGCGCTGCGCCGTGCAAAGCGGGCCGCAGACGGCGGCGCTGGTGGAGCTCTACAGCAGCGAAGGCTGCTCCAGCTGCCCGCCCGCCGACCAGCGCCTGAGCGCCTTGCGCAAGGAAGCGGGAGCGGCCAGCCTGATCGTGCCGCTGGCCTTGCATGTCACCTACTGGGACCAGATCGGCTGGACGGACCCGCTGGCGCGGGCGCAATTCGATGCGCGCCAGGCCGAATTGCTGCGCCACCAGCCGCGCCACGTGGCCTACACGCCGCAGTTTTTTGTGGGCGGCACGGAATTGCGCAGCTGGGATACGCAACTGCCGGCCGCCATCCGCCGCATCAACGCCACCGCCGCGCCCGTCAACATCGGCCTGTCCGCCACGCCGGGGCCCGGTGGGAAACTGGTGCTTGAAGCCAATGCCAGCGCGCCGGACGCGCAGACGAGCGGCCAACTGTACGTGGCCATCAGCGAAAGCGCCATCGTGTCCAAAGTGCTGCGCGGCGAAAATCGCGGCGCCACCCTGCATCACGATGCGGCCGTGCGCCTGTGGCTGGGGCCAGTTGCGATGTCGCAAGGCCGTGCCCAGCTGCGCCGTGAAGTCAAGCTGCCCGCCAGCTGGCGCCCGGAGCAGCTGCAAGTGGTGGCCTTCGTGCAGCGCAGCGACAGCAGCGCCATCCTGCAAGCCGTCAGCACGGCATCCTGCGCGAAGGGAGCGATGTGATGAACGGACAAGCAAGCGTGATCCATCCAGCCTGGCTGCGCATCACGCACTGGCTCAATGCCGTGGCCGTCGTCGTGCTGGCCACCAGCGGCTGGCGCATCTATAACGCGGCGCCATTCTTCCCGTTCGAGCTGCCGCGTGCCCTGACCCTGGGCGGCTGGCTCGGCGGCGCGCTGCAGTGGCATTTCGCCGCCATGTGGCTGCTGGTGGCCAATGGCTTGCTGTATCTGATCATTAATATCGTCTCGGGGCGGCTGCGGCGCCAGTTCTTTCCCCTGTCGCCGCGACTGCTGCTGGCCGATTTCATGGCCGCGCTGAAGGGCAAGCTGGCTCATTCTGACCCGCGCCACTACAACATGGTGCAGCGCGCCGCCTACCTGTTCGTCATGCTCGACTGCATCGTGCTGGTGCTGTCCGGCCTCGTGCTGTGGAAATCCGTGCAATTCCCCCTGCTGCGCGAGCTGATGGGCGGCTACGAGAGCGCGCGCATGGTCCACTTCATCGCCATGGCGCTGCTGACGGGTTTTGTCGGCGTGCACCTGCTGATGGTGGCGCTGGTGCCGCGCACCCTGGTCGCCATGCTGCGCGGCCGCTAAGGAGATGAGCATGAAAAAAACCATCATCGTGCAAGAGCAGGGCCAGGCCATGCTGGCCGACGCCTTGCGCCAGATCAAGCAGCCGTCGCGCCGCCTTTTCCTGCAGCGCAGCTTGACGTTGGGCGGCCTGTCCTTGCTGACGGGGTGCAGCGCCAGCGACCCGGCCAGCATCGAGACAGCCTTGACGGCGGTGTCGCGCTTCAATGACAAGGTGCAAGGCTGGCTGTTCGACCCGAGCAAGCTGGCGCCCACGTATCCCGATTCCATGATCACGCGGCCGTTTCCCTTCAACGCGTATTACGGCGAGGATGAAGTGGAAGAAGTTGACGGCGACGCCTGGCGCCTGGAATTGAGCGGCCTGATCGCCGACAAGAAAGCGTGGACCCTGCCGCAGCTGCGCGCCTTGCCGCAGGAAACGCAGGTGACGCGCCACATCTGCGTGGAAGGCTGGAGCGCCATCGGCAAGTGGGGCGGCGTGCCGTTTTCCCACTTCCTCAAGCGGGTGGGCGCCGACACGACGGCCAAATACATCGGTTTCAAATGCGCCGACGATTATTTTACGAGCATCGACATGGCCACGGCCCTGCACCCGCAAACCATCATGGCCCTGACGTATGACGGCCAGGAATTGCCGCCGAAATATGGCTACCCGATGAAACTGCGCATGCCGACCAAGCTGGGCTACAAGAACCCCAAGCACATCCAGGCCATTTTTGTCACGAATACCTACCCGGGAGGGTATTGGGAGAATCAGGGATACAACTGGTTCGGCGGCTCTTGATTACTTTTGGCAACACCTGTAGCACAGCAACAGCTTTACCACCGGGCAATCTCGCCCATCCCACACTGAGACAAGGACTTATCATGAAAACCACCATCACCGCCATCATCGCTTCCGCCATCCTCATGTCGGGCGCCGCTTTCGCCCAGGACGCCATGAAAAAAGATCCGATGGCCAAGGACGCTTCGGCCGATGCCATGCACAAGGATGCGATGGACAAGGACGGCATGAAGAAGCCGATGGCCAAGAAGCACATGAAGAAGGATCACATGGCCAAGGATGGCATGGCGAAAGACGGCATGAAAAAGGATGAAATGAAAAAGGATGAAATGAAGAAAGATGGCATGGCCAAGGATGCGATGGCCAAGTAAGTAAAGAACCCTTGCGCCGCCTGTCGTGGCGGTGCAAGGCCAACGATGGTATTGACGCGGCAGGCCGGATACCGCAGAGTGAGGTGACAATACCGACTCCGGATACCCATGCAGCCATTGCCCACGATTGTAACGCCACAGACCATTTTGACCGTGCTCCACTCCGGCAATGCGGATCTGCTGCTTGCCTACCAGCAGGAAAACAGGCATCACCTGGCGCCGTGGGAGCCTGAACGCGACAGCCAGTTCTATACCGCAGATGCCTGCCATGCGCGTGCCGCAAGCGCGTATCGCGCATTCTTGGATGGCAATGCCGTCAATTTCATCGCCATCGGACGCGACTCGCAGAAGATGGTTGCCGGGTGTAACTTCACGAATATCGTCAGGGGGCCGCTGCAAGCGTGCAATCTTGGCTACTCCGTCGCCAAGGCTTGCGAGGGCCGAGGCCTGATGCGCGAAGTGGCGGCGGCGGGGATCGGCTATGCCTTCGGGGAGCTGGGCTTGCACCGCATCATGGCCAACCACATGCCGGCCAACGTGAAAAGCGAGCGCCTGTTACGTACGCTGGGATTCGAGCGCGAAGGTTATGCCAGGGCCTATCTGAAAATTGCCGGCCAGTGGGAAGATATGGTGCTCAATGCGCTGATCAACCCGCAAGGATAGGAAGCGGTGGCACGCGGATGAGCAGAGACTTGTATACTAGATATCTCTCCCGATACCCGCAGAGCCATGACCGACCCATCTGCCACCTCGCTGTCCGCAACGCCCACCGTTACCGACAAATCCCTGCGCCGCCGCTCGCTGTTCGCCGCCTGCAGCGCGCATGCCGTGCATGACGGCTTGACGGACGTGATCTATGTGCTGCTGCCCATCTGGCAGACGCAGTTCGCCATCAGCTATGCCATGGTGGGCCTGCTGCGCGGTTCCTACTCGGGCATGATGGCCGGCTTCCAGTTGCTGGCCAGCCGCATGGCCAAACGCTGGGGGCGCGAACGCCTGCTGGTGGGCGGCACGGCGCTGGCCGGCGTCGCTTACCTGATCGCGGGGCAGGCGGGCGGCCTGGCCGTGCTGCTGTTCGCCTTGCTGCTGGGCGGCCTGGGCGCCAGCACGCAGCATCCGCTGGCCTCGTCCATCGTCACCGACACGCACGAGGCGGGCGGCGGCGTGAAGGAAGCGCTGTCGCACTACAACTTTGCCGGCGATATCGGCAAGACCCTGATCCCCGCGCTGGTGGGCTTGCTGTTATTGGTCTGCAGCTGGCAAGCCAGCGTCTCGCTGCTGGGCTTGTTGGGCCTGGCGGCGGCCGGCTTGTTGTGGTGGCTGCTGCCGAAACCGGGCGAATTGCCGGCTGGCGCAAAGAAGGCGGGCAAGACCATTGCCGGCAGCGGCTCGAAAGGCAGCTTTCGTGCGCTGCTGGCCACGGGCACCCTGGACAGCGCCGTGCGCATGGGTTTTCTCACCTTTTTGCCATTCCTGCTGAAAAGCAAGGGTGCGGGCACGGCCGGCATCGGCGTG
This sequence comes from Janthinobacterium sp. NKUCC08_JDC, assembly GCF_019345575.1. Lineage (NCBI taxonomy): Bacteria > Pseudomonadati > Pseudomonadota > Betaproteobacteria > Burkholderiales > Oxalobacteraceae > Janthinobacterium > Janthinobacterium sp. NKUCC08_JDC. Next base: position 10,919 of record NZ_JAHKQW010000006.1, read on the forward strand.
GCCTTATCTCTGCTGTTCGTGGGTGGCGCCTTTGGCAAGCTGCTGTGCGGCTATCTGGGCGCGCGCATCGGCATGATGAAGACCGTGTGGCTGACGGAATCGATGACCTCGCTGCTGATCGTGCTTGCCCTGTGGCTGCCGCTGGCCGGCGTCATGGCCATGCTGCCCCTGCTGGGACTGGCTCTCAATGGAACTTCGTCCGTGCTGTATGGCGCCGTGCCGGAACTGGCCGAGCCCGGCAAGCGCGAGCACGCGTTTGCCCTGTTCTACACGGGCAGCATCGGCGGCGGAGCCCTGTCGCCCGTGCTGTTCGGCGCGCTGGGCGACCATACGAGCGTGCACACGGCCTTGCTGGCGCTGGCGGCCGTATTGCTGCTGACCTTGCCACTGGCGTGGAAAGTGCAGCGGGGTTTGGCAAACTGAGGGGTATAGCAAATTGCCCTTAAATCATCATTTCACGCATTTCAAGAGCTAAACATGCCACAACTCGCTAACATTGGGGATGCCCAGGCTGCTGAACTGGCCTGCGCGCATATACTTGCGCAAAAGGAATTGTTCTACAAAAATATGTTCTTTCATGAGGGCGATAATTTGCTCTGCGGCCGTCTTCTTGCTGTCTTGGGCAGCAAACCGGTATTCGGCAACAGCGGCATCGCGCCTGTCCTGTTGCTGCATTACTCGGACCAGGCCGGATTGACGGAGTTCCGTGCCGGATCATATTGGACGCTCGGCGTTTCGCTGGACAGGGGGCGCATCCAGCGGCTCACGAATGTGCCAAATATGAGCGACATCAAGGCCGTGTATGCGATGCGGTATGCACAGGAGGGGGCGCATGCCGATGGCACCCGTTCGGGTGAATATGCAAGCTTTGCATTCACCAGGCAGGCAGGCGCTGAAGAAGTTACCTTGTTCCAGGACGTCGGCAGCGAATACTTTGTCTGCCTGCCGTTCTCCAATTGAATCATCCGGGGCGATGGCAGCACAGCTTGCCCGCGATCACCCCATCGTCTACACTCGCCGCATGAAAAATTTTGAAAAGCGGCGCGACCGCTATGACTTGTTCCGGGCATTTGACAATCCCCTCGTCAATATCAACTTCCAGCTCGACGTGCCGGATTTCCGGCCCTGGTGCAAGGAACGGAAAATTCCCGTGTTTCACTTTTTCCTGTTCTGCCTGCTCAATACGGTCAGGGAAATCGACAACTTCATGTACCGCATCCACCAGGGCGAGGTGATCAAGATCGACGATTTTCCCGCCTCGTACACCGTCATCAACGGCGACGAGAACCTCAACTACACGCGCTTCGCGATGACGGACCAGCTCGATCTATTCATTGCACGCAGCCTGGAAGCGAAACGCCTGGCCGAAGCGAGCTGCGCGCTGATCAACACGGGTGAGGGAGAAACCGAGCGCGAGCAGCGCAACAATATCTTCATCACCTGCCTGCCATGGCTGGAGCTGGCGGCCATCGAACACCCGATCTATCGCCACCGCGACGCCGACATCCCGACCTTTACCTGGGGCAAGTTCGGCCCCGCGCAGGACGATGGCCGCATGCGCGTGCCGTTTTCCGCGCAAGCCCACCATGGCTTTGTCGACGGCTACCATGTGCAGAAACTGGCGCACGCATTGGCGCAGCGCATTGAGAACGTCATTTCCTAGGCTAGATAATCGCTGGGCGCCTGGCCCAGCACACGGCGGAAGGCGGCCGTGAAGGCGCTGGGGCTGGCATAACCGAGGTCGAGCGCGATCCTGGTGACGGCTTGTCCCTCGGCCAGCCGCGTGATGGCTGCCAGCAGGCACGCTTGCTGGCGCCATTGGGCAAAGGCCAGCCCCGTCTGGGCGCGGAATTGCCGCGTAAAGGTGCGCCGGCTCATGCCCGCCTGCGCCGCCATCGCATCCAGGCTGCTATCCAGGCTCGGTTGCTGCAGCATCTCCGTACACAGCCGCGCCAGCCGCGGTTCCTGCGGCAGGGGAGCACTCAGGGGCAGGGGCCTGGCCGCTGCAATGTCATCGAGCAGCAAGGCCATCAATCGTCCGGCCCGCGATTGTTCCGCATACAGGGCGTCGACGGTCACTGCCTCGGCCAGCAACTGGCGCAGCAGCGGCGAGGCATTGAGCACCTGGCAGTGGGGCGGCAAGCCGGCCCCGTCGATGGCGGGCGCGTCGATAAACACGTTGTGCATGGTCACGACGCCATGCATGCGCATGCCGTGGACGAGCTGGGCCGGCACCCAGCAAGCGCGCTGTGGCGGCACCAGCCAGTTGCCTTGCGGCGTGTGTACGCTGATGACGCCGCGCGCCGCATACGCGAATTGCCCGCGCGCATGACTGTGACTGGGAAACATTGCGCCTGCGCCATAGTCGCGCGTCGTGGCGATCAAGGGGCGCGGCACTTCCGTATAAAAATCATCCATGACCCGTACTCTACAGTATTTGACCTAGCATCGAAGGCGGGCCGACGGCTGGCCGCTTACCATCACACTCTTTTTCAGGAGTGAATATGCACAACACCTATCATCGCGTGGGCCATGGCCCCCACGCCGTCATCGTCCTGCACGGATGGTTTGGCGACGCGCACGCGTTCGGGCCGATGGAGGCGGCCCTCGATGGCGGCGCTTTCAGCTATGTCTTCATGGACAATCGCGGCTATGGCGGCATGCGCGGTGCGCAGGGCAATTACTCGATGGACGAGGTCGCCCGCGACGCGCTGGCCCTGGCCGATGCGCTGGGCTTTGCCACCTTCAGTGTGGTGGGCCACTCGATGGGCGGCATGGCGCTGGAACGGCTGGCCTTGCTGGCGCCCTTGCGCCTGCGCAAACTGGTGGCCGTGGCTCCCGTGCCCAGCTGCGGCATGGCGCTCGATGGGGCGGCGCGGCAACTGTTTCTCGACGCCAGTGGCAATGTGCAGGCGCGGCGCGCCATCATCGACCGCAGCACGGGCGAACGCTTGCCAGCCGCCTGGCTGGACTGGAAGGCGAAATATTCTTGGGAAAGTGCGGACCAAGCGGCGTTTGCCGCCTATTTTCTCGCGTGGAGCGGGACGGATTTCAGTGAAGACATCAAGGCGGCGCGCGTGGAACTACCGTTGCTGGCGCTGGTGGGGGAGCACGACCCCCGTTTTGATACGGCCCTGATGCGCCGCACGTATCTGGCGTGGTACCCGCAAGCCCGGCTCGAGGTGCTGGGCAATGCGGGACACTATCCGATGAACGAAACGCCGCTGGCCCTGGCGGCCAGCATCGAGGCGTTTTTACTACAGTAGTTACGCGGCCTTGCTGCGCAGGCGCAGCAGGCTCAGGCCCAGCAAGACGAAGGCGCCGCCCGTGATGCGGTTGAACAGCTTGGCGCGACCCGGCGTGGCCAGCTGGGTTTTCAGCAGGCGCGCCAGGTTGGCGTAAAACAAGTGGGCCAGCATGGCGCAGGCGACAAACGAGGTCGTCAGCACGGTGAACTGGATCGCCACCGGTTCGCCTGGTGTGATGAATTGCGGGAACAGTGCCGAAAAGAACAGGATGGCTTTCGGATTGGTCAACGCGACCGTCAAGCCCTGGCGGAACAGTTTCCAGAAGGAATTTGGATTCGCCGCGCCGGCCACCACGGGAGCATCGGCCACGACGCTGGTCTTGCTGCGCCATTGCTTGATGCCCAGGTACACGAGGTAGAGGGCGCCAGCCAGTTTCAGCAGCATGAAGGCCGTGGCCGAGGTGGCCAGAACCACGCCCATGCCGGCCATGGCCACGCCGGAAATGATGAACAAGCCAAAACCATTGCCCATGCTGCTGATCATCGCGCGGCGGGGGCCGACGGCGATGGCATTCGAGATGGCCAACAAGACGGCCGGGCCGGGAGAAAACGTGACGAGCAGGGCGACGCTGCAGAAAAGCAGCCAGTTCGAGAGGTGCATGGATGTTCCTGGATGGGGCCGAAGCCGGTTTGAGAGTCAAAACACCTGTATTGTACGAAGTTTTCGGCTCCCGCGTCAGCGGCCCCGGCTTGAATCCGGCTCGAGGTCAGGCAAACAGGCTGGCAACCACGTGGTTGATGGCGGCGCCACCGGCGATCAGCCAGCAGAACAGCAGGCCGGCCAGCAACAGGGGCTTGATGCCGGCGCGGCGGATGGCCGACATATGCGTCGTCAAACCCAGGGCCGCCATGGCCATGGCTAGCAGGACCGTGTCGAGTTCGGTAATGGCGGCCACGGTGTCCGCTGGCAGCAGGCCCAGCGAATTGAAGGCGACCACGGCAATGAAGATGAAGGCGAACCAGGGGATGGCCAGCTTGGCCGCTTTTTCCTTGCCACCGGCCTTCGCCTTGCCGCGCGCCAGCACGGCCGACAGGATGACGAGAAACGGCGCCAGCATCATGACGCGCACCATCTTGGCGATCACGGCCGCATTAGCCGCTTCCTGTCCGATCGACTTCCCGGCCGCCACCACTTGCGCCACTTCATGCACGGTCGAGCCGATATACACGCCAAAGGCGGCAGGCGTGGCACCCAGCACATGCCAGCCCAGGTTCAGCTGGTACAGCAGCGGATACAAAAAGATGGCGATGGTGCCGAACACCACGACCGTCGAAACTGCCACGGTGACATCCTCGCTGCGTCCCTTGACGACGGGTTCCGTCGCCATCACGGCCGCCGCGCCGCAGATCGAACTGCCCGCGCCGATCAAAATGGCGCTGTTGCGTTCCAGCTTGAATACCTTGGTGCCGAGGAACATGGCCAGGCCAAACGTGGACGCCAGCACCAGCGCATCGATGGCGATGCCGGCCAGGCCGACCTGGCCGATATCCTGGAAAGTCAGACGGAAGCCGTACAGGATGATGCCGAGTCGCAATAACGTCTGCTTGGAAAAGGCCACGCCCGCGCCGCAAGTAGGCGCCAGGCGGCCGTACACGCTGTTGCCCAGCACGATGCCCAGCATGATGGCCAGGGTCAGCGCGCTCATGCCGTGGCTTTGCATCCATTCCAGCTTGCCCAGCGCGATGGCGGCATAAGCGATTGCGCCGCTCAGCAGCAGGCCCGGCAGAAGGCGCCCATAGCGGTCGCTGAAACTTGTTGTGTTCGTTGTTGAGAGGGATGACATACCGTACTCCGTGTTCTGTATTCGTATGCCATGACTGTACAGTTCGCTGATTAAATGGTAAAACGGATTGTTTTTGTATGTTTAACTGAAAAAATAGGTAGATGAGATGGCGTTGACCTTGCGGCAGTTGCAGATTTTCCTCGCCGTGGCGGACACGGGCAGCACCAGCGCGGCGGGCGACTTGATTGCGCTGTCGCAATCGGCCACGAGCGCGTCCCTGAATGAGCTGGAAACCTTGCTGGGCGCGCAATTGTTCGACCGCGTGGGCAAGCGATTGTTGCTCAACGACAATGGCCGGCTGCTGTTGCCGCAGGCGCGGCAGATGCGCGACGGCGCCGCCAGCATCGAGCGCCAGTTCGCGGGCGCCGACCCGTCCGTGCCCGTCAGCCTGCAGATCGGCGCCAGCACCACCATCGGCATCTATCTGCTGCCGCAGATCCTCGCGCAGGCGGCTCAGCAATACGGGCGCAGCATTCCGCAGGTGACGATTGCCAACACGGCCGACATCGCGGCCGCCGTGGCGGAGTTCCGTGTCGATATCGGCCTGATCGAAGGGCCGTGCCACGAAGCGGGCTTGCTGGTGGAACCGTGGCTGACGGACCAGATGCTGATCGTGGCCGCGCCCACGCATCCCCTGGCGCAGCTGCGCCATCTGCTCAGCTTTACGGAACTGAACCAGGCAGGCTGGCTGCTGCGCGAAGCGGGCTCAGGCACGCGCGAAGCCGTCGAGCAGGCGCTGGTGCCGTATCTGCACTATCTGCGCGCCGCAGGCGAATTCAGCAACTCGGAAGCCATCAAATATGGTGCGGCGGCGGGGCTGGGCATCGCCTGCCTGTCGCGCGTCGTTGTGGCCGATTTGCTGGCCAGCGGGCAACTGGTGGAACTCGAGACCATGCTGCCGCCATTGGAGCGCAACTTTTATCTGATCCGCCAGTCCAAGAAGATACTGTCGCCGCGCCTGGCCGGTTTCCTGGAGCTGTGCCGCCACGCATCGCGCATGGCCGGGTAGCTGTGCCGGGTGTCATTTTGGCCGGGGAGGCTGGAGCTCCGCATCGGGCGGCGCCAGCGTGCCTGCGCGCAGCCGTTGGGTGGCGATGGCCACGGCGCGCGCCACGTTGCGCACTTCTTCCTGCAGATTGGTGTCATGGTCGAGAGTATCGTGGCTTTGCGCGTAACTGTCGTAATAGCCGATGTAGCGGTCCAGCCGCGCCTTGGCGCCTGCGTCAATCAAGCCCATCCAGTCCAGCCAGTCGGACAGGCCCCGCCGCACGCCTTCGATGCCGGCCACGTCGCCATGCACGACGAGGCCATACGCGCGCCCGGCCAAGTGTTTCGGATAATTCCAGCCTTGCAATTCGAGTGCCTTCGCTTCCACGGCTTTCTTGCCGTGCGTGGACGTGGGATCGGGATTGCCGCCATCGGCGCAGACGAGCCGGTCTATCATCAGTTTCAGCACGCTAGGCGTCTGGTACCAGTACACGGGCGTGAGGATGATGACGGCGTGCGCAGCCGTCCAGCGCTCGTAAATTTCCGCCATCCAGTCATTCGTCTGCCGTTCGCCATGGTTCGGGTAGCAGCTGCATGGCCAGTGGCACAGTGGCATGGCTGTCGAGACACAGCCCTTGCACGGATGAATGTGCAAATCATATGAAGAGGTCAGCAAGCTCAGGTCCAGCACGTCCGTTTCGATATTGTCGGCCTGCAGCACTTCCCTGGCCCATTGCGTCATGCGCCACGTTTTCGACATTTCACCGGGGCAAGAACCGTCATTGCGTGCCGCGCCGCAGATCAGCAGCACGCGCGACGCCGTGCCGGGGTCTTTCTGGCGCGCTTCGGCGGCCAGCAGGCGGTCGCGCGTGGCTTTCCACTCCACGGACAAGTCGTAATCGGGGTCAAGAAAACCGGGCCCCGCCTTTTGTGTCACGGGCGCCTTGCGGCCATCCTGGTAATTCTTCCACGCCACTTCTTCCACTTGCACCAAGGCACCGCGCACGGCGTCGAACGCGGGATCGGCATACGAGCGAATGAACTGCAAATGGAATTCGACCCTGCCCAGCGGCGCGGGCGCCTGGCCCAGACGTAGCTGGGGAGTGGCGGGAGTGGAGGCCATGGCTTTTCCTTGAAGTGATGGCGTATCGTGCCTGGGGAGGGCTTGCTGGTCTGTGCGCTGAACAACTGTACAGCAACTGCTTGCCAAGTTCTCTTTTGTGGGATAAATTCCCATATATGGAAAATCCAACATTGACTGATAACGAGACGGAACAGCGGCTGGCGGCGCGTTTAAAGCAGTTGCGCGTGGAGCAGGGCTGGTCGCTGGACCAGCTGGCCAGTGCCAGCCAGGTCAGCCGCGCCACCCTGTCACGCCTGGAAAATGGCGAAGTCAGCCCGACGACTAGCGTGCTGGGCAAGCTGTGCGCCGCGTATGGTTTGGCGATGTCGCGCCTGCTGCGCATGGTGGAAGACGATTTTCCACCGCTGCTGCGGCGGGTACAGCAAAGCGTGTGGACTGACCCGGACATGGGTTTCCGGCGCCGCTCCGTCTCGCCCCCGTCACGCGCGCTGGCCGGCGAAGCGCTCGAATGCGAACTCGATGCGGGCGTGACGATCACTTATGCCGCCTCGCCCCGGCCCGGCATGGAACACCATCTGTTACTGCAGGAAGGCAAGTTGAACGTGACCGTCGATGGCCGCGCACACGATTTATTGGCCGGCGACTGCCTGCGCTACCAGCTGGACGGCCCCAGCGCGTTCACGACGCCGCCAGACAGCGGCGCCCGCTATTTTCTCTTTCTTGTCTGAGGTCGCCATGTCCGCATCGCTACGCCATTTTTCATCCACCGATATTCGTGAACGCTTGCCGGAACTGGGCGCCTTGCTGCAAGACTGCGTGCACGACGGCGCCAGCATCGGTTTTATCTTGCCCTTTGATACGGCGGCCAGCCAGGCGTTCTGGACCGATAATGTGTTGCCGGCCGTCACGCGCGGCGTGCGCCTGTTGCTGGTGGCCGAAGTCGATGGCCAGGTGGCGGGCGCCGTGCAGCTGGACTGGGACACCAATTCCAACCAGGCGCACCGGGCCGAAGTGCGCAAGCTGCTGGTCGCGCCCACTTTCCGCCGGCATGGCATCGCCCGCCAGCTGATGCAGGTGCTGGAAGCACAGGCGCGCCAGTTGCCGCGCAGCCTGCTGACCCTGGACACGCGCAGCGGCGACCATGCGCAAGCGCTGTACTTGTCGCTCGGCTACTTGGTGGCCGGCAGCATCCCCGCTTATGCGCTGGCGCCGGACGGCAACCGCCTGGATGCCACCACCATCATGTACAAGCAGCTGCGGCAATGAGCTGCAGTTACCCGATGCGCGCTGCCGTCTGGCTTGTTGCCAGATAAAATCACCCGCCTGATTACAGAGTCTTCCTACTTGAATGCCCGGCATCGTCCGACTGGCGCGTGCCGGTGCCGCGCCTACACTGTTCCTTGATAGACCCGGCGGCGGGTCCTTTCTTCTTACAGGAGGCTGATATGGCGAATATCCAGGCAGGATCGGACGGTGCGGCAAAACAGGAAATGTCGGCAAAGCGCTTGAACGTGGTCGACTGGATCTCGATGATCCTCTTGATCGTGGGCGGCTTGAACTGGGCGCTGGTGGGCTTGTTCGATATCGACATCGTGGCCAGCATCCTTGGCGCCATGACGGCAGCTTCGCGGGGCGTGTACGTGCTGGTGGGACTGGCGGCGCTGTATTCCATTTACCTGTGCCTGCGCAAGTTGCCGGCCAAACCGTAGACGGGAGGGGACATGCCTGTCGGTGCAAGCCCCAAGCGTGAACGCGAATTCAAGAAGCTGGAACGGGATTTCAAGCAGGAAGGCCGCTATCCGGGCCGTGAGGAAGAAGTCGCGGCGCGCATCGTGAACAAGCAAAGGGCGCAGTCCGGTGAAACGAAGGAAGCGCAGGAGCGGAAAAAAGCCGGTGGCGCTGCCTCGGATGCGTCATCGCCGGACTTGCCCATCGCCGGCTACCAGCAATTGACGGTGGCGCAGATCCGCGACAAGCTCGATGGCCTGTCCGCCGCCCAGCGCAAGCGGCTGCGAGTCTATGAAGCAGCGCACAAGAAGCGCAAGGGCGTGCTGCAGGCGCTGGAAGCTTGATCCGGCGTCAAAGGCTGGATGCGGTGTGCGCCTGTCCGTGCATGCGTTATGGGCTGGGCTTACTGCGTGCGCAGGTAGGCCAACAAGTCGGCCACCTGCTGCGCATTGCCGATACCCCAGAAACGCATGTTATTTCCAGGGATGAAATCGCTGGGCGCCTTGAGAAAGCCGGCCAGGTTTTGCTCGGTCCAGACGATATTCGCGTTTTTCATCGCCGCCGAATACTTGTAGTCGGTGGTGGCACCGGCTTTGCGCCCGATCACGCCCGTCAGCTTGGGGCCGAAGCCGCCGCGCGCCGATGGCCCCACCTGATGGCAGGAAGCGCATTTGCGAAACGCGGCCTTGCCTGCTTCCGCATTGCCCTTGAGGGCGGCCGGAGCGGCAGCTTGCGCGACGGCGACTGGCGCCAGCAGCACGGCTGCGGCAGCGAAAGGGGAGAGCAGGCGAAAAAGAAGTGTCGATGTCATCGGTGGGACAGAGTGGGCGATATGGCAAGCAATGACGCATTTTACAGGCGGGCATCAAAACCTGCCCGCCCGTCGAGCACTGCTAGCGCTTGCCGCCCTGTGCGCCGAGCGCCGCCATGGCCGACGCGAACACGATGCAGGCGATGGCCAGCCACTGCGTCAAACTCAGCATTTCTCCCAGCACCACCATGGCGGCCAGCGCGCTGACGGCCGGCGCCGCGCTGCTGAACATGCCGAAAACGCCTTGCGGCAAGCGGCGCAGGGCAAAGATTTCCAGCGAATATGGCAGGGCGCTGGACAGCATGGCAATGGCCAGGCCCATCAGCGCGATCGATGGCGCCAGCAGTGCCGTCCCCGAGTACGCGACGCCGATGGGCACCGTTACCATGGCCGCCACCGTCATGCCCCAGGCCACGGCCTGGCCGCCTTGTAATGTCGAGGCGCGCTTGCCGAAGATGATGTACAACGCCCAGCAAAGGGCCGCCCCCAGCGCATATGCCACGCCGACAGGGTCCAGGCTGCCCGGGCTGCCTTGCAAGGGCAGCAGCAAATACAAGCCGAACACGGCACAAGCCACGGCCAGCAAATCGCGCGGCCGGCGCGACGACAGCATGGCCACGGCCAGCGGCCCCGTCACCTCGATGGCGACCGCAATGCCGATCGGTATCAGCGCAAACGCCCGGTAAATCAGCAAATTCATCAGCCCCAGCACGGAACCGTAGACCAGCAAGTTCAGCACGTCCTTGCGCGTCAGCCGGTAGCGCCACGGCCGGAAGATAGCCAGCAAGATCAGCGCCGAAAACCCCACGCGATATGCCGTAATCCCCTCGACCCCGATGACAGGAAACAGATTCTTCGCAATCGCCGCCCCCAGATTGACGGAAATCTGCCCTCCCAATACGGCCAGGGAAGGGAGCAAGATGCTGTCGGGGAGGGAAGAGGTCGAGGCGGGGGAGGTCATGGGACGGTATTTTAATACGCAACAGGCCGCCAGTCGCTGGTAGACATGCAAGCAACCGTAATTTATTGGCCTGTACTGGCAGCCGATATTGCAGATGGATGGCGATGCCAGTCGTTTTGGTGTTCACTGCCGGCATGGCAGGGTATTTCCATACGGGCAAAACGAGTTATCCTTCATTAAATATCGACATAGCGAGGCAGCAAGTCCTGATCGACCAGGCGAATTTCAATGGCGTTGGCGATCCTGACATGCTCGGGGTTCTCATCAGAAAAAGGCTCGTCGGTGACACTGACGATGACGGTGCCGATCTGCTGGTCTTCACCTTGCTCGTCCATCGCCATCACGGGGATCAAGGCGCGGGCTTCTGGTACTTGCTGGATCGTCAGTACACGCGGCAAGTACAACATCCAGCCCACACCCGGACGATCCTTGAAGACTTGTTTTTTAAAATACTGATTACGTGCAACCGTGATCAAGACCGGCCGTAGGGAGCCACCGATAATGGACAGCAGTTCTTTTACACCATCAATGCCGAGCCGTCTGGCGGCTTGACCGTAATCGCTGATCTTGAAAGTCCGGGCGGGCCAGTCACTGTCGCTGAACCCAAGCGCCATACTTGCACCCTCACCGTCTGCGAGCTCGCCATTCCAAGCACTGAGATATCGAAATTGTTCATCCTTGAACTCGGCCTCGAGTACGGCTTCGGCCGCAGTGGTGAGTTCGCCCGAAGCATCGAAAACCGGATATAGAAACGACTCTGCTTCTGTCTCCTGCGACAGAAACCAATTCTTTCCAAACGCCTCCGTTTTTTGCAAGAAGCGGATAATCGTCGCGATTTTCTGGACGGAAGGTCGGAACGCAATGGATGGATTTTCTGTATCGCGTTTGAACAAAGATTTTATTATCATAATATTATTTTGTGTAATAAGTGGTAATACCCAGTGCACTTAAACTGGGCAGCATGTGTTCATACGCGAGTGGCGTGTGAAAGTGCCAAGTCTGCGAGGCCGGCGGGTTACAAGTCCTGCTATCAACCCCATTTCGTGCCAATCAGGCAGCCATTAATCCTTGCTTGCAATCGCGTGCGGCGGGCGACAGCTTGCGAGAGTCACTCTCGTGGCGATATTTATCCTTTAATATTGTCATAATGCTTGCAATTGAGAAATATATATTGCAAGATTGTTTTTTGAAAAAGTCTAACACCTCATGCTCAAGCTGTGGTGCGCCATTTGCATTATTCGGAGCACCCTTTTCGCTGCTGCACTGGTCGTCGGGACGGCTGTGCATGTGTCATGATATTGTAGAAAAAGGAGCGGTAAAATGAGTAAGGTTGCAAAAATTGCCGTGGGTCTCGCTGTTACCATCATTTGCGTTAACTCGTTTGCGGCTCAGGGGCGGTGGACTGAAGGTTTTGGGCAGGGAAATCTCGAGTACTTTATCGATCAGGATGGAATGCGGCTGTATATTGGCTGTCCAACGCAAGATGGCAGTGCAGAATCCCAATCGAGCGTATCGCTTTCGCAATTGAATAATAATAAGGAAGTTGAGAAATTTACCGTTGACGTCAATGGCGTTTCTTATGATGGGCCATTCAGCGCCGACAGCCGTGCAGGTGATAATAACTTCATTTCCTTGCTGGAGAATCTGAGAAAAGGAAATGCCGTTGTGAAGTTTAATGGGAAGGCAATAAAAATCCCTAAAAGTAACGCAGCCAAGATTATTCCTGTTTATGGCAAGAAATTTAGCTGTAATCTTTCCATGTAGACTGTTACTGTCCAGTCCCATTTGATCATGTCCTGCGTCGCGCTCAGCGTGGTATGCAGTGTATGGGTCCGGTGCGAATGGTTTTGTACATCGTCCCGCTTGAGCCACTTGGCAGCCGTGCACGGGTGATATTGAAGACCTTGGCAGCTTCGCGGTCGGACAGTCCGGAGTCCTTGATTTCCTGCCGGATCTTCGGGGTGGTGCGGGCTTGGGGGGGAATGCGTGAGTTCATGGACTGAAGTCTATGCGATGTGCTGCAACCGATGGGACGATCTCGGTGGCAAACCGCCTATCAACTCGTCAAGCACAGCTCCGGCACGGAACAGGGCCATGTTGCGACGAGGAATATGATCACATGGCTAAACAGCTGGCGAATGTCACGGCATGGATGCCGTATGGAATCGGGACCATTTCGCTCGGCAAGACGCGCAGCGAAGAGCTGCTTGCCTATTGCAAGGCCTATGCATTGAACGCTGATGCCGATCTCAGCGAAATGTGACCATATTGGCAGAGCGCTTCGCTAATCTGCTGGCCTGTCGAGCAGTGCATTAACGTGTCAATCAGGAGTAGAAGGGCAATGTATATATTTAGTATCGGCGACACCAATTTTGAAGTGGATGTCGCGAAATCCCGGATCAGCCTGGAGGCGCGCGTCGATGGCATGCGGGAAATTAATATCACGATCGAGGCCGACGACGACGTGTTCATGCGGCTGACGGAAGACGACGATGCGCCCTGGTCGTGGGCGCTGTATCCGCCGTCCTTCTCTTTGCAGGGCTTGCTCGTCGCGGGACCGGATGCCGCGCCCGTGCAGATGCTTGCCGTCGATGCCGGCAATCCGCACTGTGAATCCGCGCTTTACATGATGGAATACCGTGACGTAGCTGATCTGCGCCTGGAGGAATTGTCGGCACAACGCCTGGCAGTGACGGGCAGCGTGGACTTTTTTGGAAAAAGTCTGCTTTTTGTCATCGATATGCCGCGTACAAGGTAGCGGCAATCTTTAACACTCCTATCGTACATGGGGCAGCCATTGCTGGCCGCCCCATGCTCATTACTCCAGCTTCAACGCCTTCGCCACGTCCCCCCACGCTACATACTTGAAGTTCTGCGGCCCGTCGGGCAGGCGCTTGTAGCCGTCCTGGATCACCAGCATGCCTTGCGCGTACGCGCCGCCCAGGTTGGCGGAGGTGACGTCGAGGCCGTCCGTTTCCGAGGTGCCATCGATGCCTGCCGGTAAATTGAATCCCACCTTGAAACGGCCGCGCACCTTGTAGGGGGCTTTGGCATCGAGTACCACGTAGCTGTTGTCGCCCTGGCTGGAGACGATCAGGTAGCCAGAATCAGTATTGCCGCCAGGCTGGCGGTAGATGGCCATGCCTTCCACGTCGGCCGTCAACTGTGCGCCCACGGGCAGGACCATGGCGAGGGCGTCGGGCTTGGCGGCGTCGGCCGAGGTGGTCCAGATGCCGCGCGTTTCCTCGCCGAGGAACAATCTGGCGTTGGCGTCGTCGGCCACGCAGCCTTCCGGTTGGGTGGCGACCTTGAAGCTGCGCAAGAGGGTGGCGCTGAACTTGTTGCCGCTCATGCCGCTCATTTCGACCTTGTATTGCTGGAAGGTGCCGTCCTTGTCGTTGATGAACGCTTCCACGCCGCCGCTGGCCGGCTGGTACAAGCACATGCCGTAGATGCTTTTCAGACCGGTCGGGAAACGGCCCGCTTCCGCCACGACGCCATCGGCATTGATTGTGAACAGCATCATGCTGTTGTCGTCGCGCTGGGTGGCGACGGCCAGGTCGACCTTGCCGCCGCCAAGGCTGATGTTTTGGCGCACATCGACGTTATTCAGGCGGCCCACTTCCAGCAGCTGCGTCTGCTTGCCTTGCAGGTCGTAGACGAGCAGCCCTTGTTTCTTGTTGGTGCCCAGGATGCGCGCGTCGGCAGGGTTGCTGGACAGCCAGATGGCCGGATCATCGGCCGCGTCGCCCTGGCGCGCCATCGGTTCCGTTTGGGCTTGCGGGGCGATGATGGCCACCGCAGGCGATGTTTCCGCTTGGCCAGCCCATTTCAAGGGCCGCGCTTGCCAACCGTTTTTGCCGCGCAACATCAAGGAATTTCCGTCGAGCACCAGCTGGCTGTCGCCCTTGCGCACGTTCAAGGCGACGGCTTGGGCTGGCTGTGCCGTCCATTTACTTCCCTGATGGGAATACAGGTGCAGCTTTTCCGCCTTGCCATCGAGCATGGCAACGCCGCCCGGCAGCACGGCCAGCGCGCCGGCGCCCCCGTCCAGCTGGCCATACGGCTTGCGCAGGGCCACCACTTCGCGCTTGCCCATGCCTTCGGAATCAGCTTCATACGACCACACGCCCATGTTGGCCTCGCTGACCAGCAGGCGCCGGGCGCCATCGTCGGCGCGGCAATGCTTGGCGTGCGGCGGCAAAGCGAGTTTGCGAACCAGGCTGCGCTGTTCACCTTGCATCACCCACTGTTCCGCTTGCCCATCCTTGCCGATCAAGAACAGATGGTCTAGTTGCTGGGCGTCGCGGTACAGGCACGATGCTTCCACGGAAAACGTCGGCACGGGAAACGGCGCCAGCTTGACCAGCTTGCCGGCCTGCACGTCGACGGAGACGGGCAGCGGGCGCTGCGTGTCCGCTTCCAGGAACACGGCCAGCACTTTGCCGCCATTGATGCGCGTATCGAGCTGCTTGGCGCGCACGGCGATGCGGTCCTGCTCCTGGCCGCTGGCGTTGAACAGGCGCAAGCCGTGCTTGTCCAGGGTCAGCCAGCCGCCGCCGGGCAGGCGGGCCAGTTCCTCGGCCTCTTGCGTGAAGGAAGGCAAAGTGTTGGCTGGGGCGGCGAAGACGGCACCGGTGGCGCAGAAGGCGGCCAGCAAAGCGCTGCAGAGTACGTTTTTTTTCATGTTAGTAGAAATCATCATCAGAAGGCGCTGGCTTTCAGGCTCACTTTGAAAGTGCGGCCGTATTGTTCGTTCTGCACGTTGTATTGCTTCGTGCCCTGGTAGACATAGTATTTCTCGTTGTTCAGGTTCGCCGCTTCGAACAGTACCTGGAACTGTTTGTTGATCTGGTACGACAGCGAAAAATCAAGCTGCTTCTGGCTGGCGACGATATGGTCCTGGCTTTGGTCAAGGATGTCGTTGCCCATTTCCAGCAGATACGGCGACTTGTAGTTGAGGGCCAGGCGGGCGCTGACCGGGCCTGTTTCATAGCCCAGCATCAAGTTCATTACCTGGTTCGACTGGCCAGGCAGGCGGATGTCGCGGTGCATCTGCTTGTTGCTGGCCTTGTCGTAGCGGCCGATTTGCGCGCTCGACGTGCTCAGGGTGCCATTCACGCCGATAAGAAACTTGTTGAACGGTGCAGGCAGCATGCGCAGCGGCTGCATATAGGCCAGTTCGATGCCTTTGACTTTGGCCGCGTCGCCATTCGCATACGACGTGGCCGTCGTGTAGCCCGCCCATTGGCCCGTGCCGGCCAGGTTCGTCGTGTACGTAAAATTCTTGATGTCCTTGTAGAAGCTGTAAGCCGACATCACGCCGTCGTTGCCCAGCACCCGTTCAATACCGAGGTCCAGATTGTTCGCCTTCAGCGGCTTCAAGTCCGGGTTGCCGATCACGGCTTCCGTATTGCTGGCCAGGCTGATGCCCGGCGCCAGCTGGCTGAAGTTGGCGCGTACGACGGCTTGCGTCCAGGCGGCCCGCACGCTGGTCTTTTGATCCACGTCATAGCGGGCTTGCAGGTTCGGCAGCCAGTTGGTGTACGAACGCTCGCGCGTCAAGGGCGTTGCCACGCCGGCGCTGTCCACTTGCGAGCCGGCCGCTTCAAAGCTGGTACGTTCGGCACGCACGCCGCCGAGGATGTGCCAGGCGTCGAAGTCGTAGCTGTTTTGCACATACATGGCGTTGATGTCTTCGTGCATGCGGTAGTCGTTGATGATCGATTCCGTGGCCAGGCGCGCCTTGGCGCGGTCGAGGCCCGCCACGCGGGCGCGTATCAGGGCTGGATCGAGCGCCACGCCGATGTTACCCAGGTCGTAGTCGAGATTGTGGCCCTGCACGAAATTGCTCATCGACGTGGAACCGGCGCCCCAATAGTTGCCGCTGGTGGCCTTGCTGCTGTTATACGCCCATTGATCCGTGTCATTGGTCTTTTCGCGGCGGCTGACCTTCGCGCCGAATTTCAGGGTGGCGATGTCGAACTTGCGCGCCAGGTCGATGCGCGCATGGTGTTCATTGTCCTTCGAGTAGCGCTTTTGCAGGGTGATGGCGTTGAGCGCGTAGCTGGCCGGGTCGTACAGCGAGGCGGGGCCGCTCAGCTTGGGCTCCTGCGTATCCGTAAAGCTGATGCCGGCGAAATTGCTGAGGCCGCGGAAACGGCCATCGTTCAGGGATTCCGGCGTGTCTTCCGTGGCGCGGCTCATGCCGCCTTTCACGTCCAGGGTCCAGTCGCCCGATTTCTGCTGCGTGCCCAGTACGAGCGAGCGCACTTGCTGCGTGTATTTGCGCTGGCGGATGCGGCGCTCGGCGCGCGCGCTGGCCGTCTGGTCTTCGGCCAGGCTGCCGCCCGCGATATTGCTGATGGTCAGGCGGTCGCGCACTTCATTGTCGGAAAATTCGCTGACGAACGAGCGCAAGAACCAGCTGTTGCCCGCTTCGGGGCGGTAGTCGAGGTTGACGGCCAGGGCGCCGCGCTTGCGCACGGGCAGGTAGTCGCGCAATTCCAGGCCGGACAATTTCCCCTTGCTCCAGGCACCGCCCGTTTCCACGTCATCGGAGCCGAACGAGCGCTTTTCCGCGCTCAGGCCGGCTGCCACGCCCAGCTTGCCGTCGAGGAAGCGCTGGGCCCACAGGGCGCCGCCGCTGGGGCTGGTCTTGCCTGTCTTTTCATCGTAGCTGGCGCCCACGTTGGCCGACAGCAGCTTGCCCGGCAAGTCGAAGGCGGACAGCGATTTCACTTCGACCGTGGCGCCCAGCGAGTTGGCGTCCATTTCCGGCAGCAAGGTCTTCGAGACTTCCAGGGTGCGGATCAGGCCGGCGGGCAGGATGTCGAGCGCCACGGCGCGGCGGCCCGCTTCCGGCGACGGCACGAGGGCGCCATTGATGGTGACGGCATTCAAATCCGGGCCCAGGCCGCGCACCGTGATGTAGCGGCCTTCGCCCTGGTCGCGCTGCACGGACACGCCCGGCAAGCGGGCCAGTGCTTCGGCCGCGTTTTTATCGGGCAAGCCGCCGATATCGTCGCTGCTGATGACGCTGATGATGTTGTCGGCTTTCTCTTGTGCCGCGATGGCGTTGCGCAGGCTGGCGCGCTGGCCGCTGACGACCACGGTGGCGGCCGGCTGGCCGTCCGCATCTTGCGCATGGCTTTGACCGCTGAAGACGGCCATGATGCCGAGGGCCAGGGCCGTCAGGCGCAGCGGGGAGGGAGTCGAAGTGTGCATGGTTTTCATGAAGAGCTCGGTTAGGGGAAGGAACCGGGCGGATTCTAGGCAGCAAATATGACGGTTGCGTGACAGGCAAGGGCTTGCCACCCTGAAAACAACGGCCCGTGAACGCTTTCCGGCTGGAAATGGACTGTGGTGAGCTGAAATGACCTGCCGGTCGTGGGCACATGGGGCACGGCATGCCGTATTTGCATGAGCGCCCAAGGTAATGATGAGCCGTTTGCACCTGCCGCACGGGCGTGGGGCATGTCATCGTGCCGTCATGGGCGGGCGCTATCGTGGCGACAGCACCACTTTTAAAGGTTTTCCCACATGCTGCCATTGCACCGTAACAGCCTGATTGCCGCCGCACTGGCCTTGCCCCTGTTCTTGTTCCTGTACGCCACGTTAGGGCACCCTAAACCGATTGCCATCTGGAAGTGGATGGACATCGTCTGCGAAGGCGGCACGGCCGTCATGGCGGGCATCTGGTTTTTGTTTACCCTCAGCAGCCGGCCGCGCGGGCTGGTGACGAGCCTGATCGCCGGCGGCCTGTGCGCCATCATGCTGGGCTCCTGGGCTGATTGCCTCGACGAATTCTTCGCCGTCGACAAGAGTGCCGTGTGGGATAACTGGCTCGAAGGCTTGATTCCGTTTGGCATGCTGCTGGTAACAATCGGCATGTATTACTGGCGCCAGGAACAGTTCCGCCTGAACGAGCACCTGCAAAAGCGCGAGCGCCTGTTCCGCGACCACCGTGCCTTCGACCGCATCACGCAGTTGGCCGATGCCAGCTACCTGCGCACGCAGATGCGCCTGGAGCAGGAGCGCCGGCCCGGCCTCGATTGCGCGCTGGTCTTGCTCGATATCGACAGCTTTCACCTGATTAACCGCGAATACGGCCACCGTGAAGGCGACCGCGTGCTGCAAGCCGTGGGCCACATGCTGCTGCTGAACCTGCGCAATGACGATTTGCTGTGCCGCTATGCGGGCGACCGCTTCGCCGTGCTGATGCCGGGCGTGTCGCGCGAGGACGGGGCCGTGAAGGCGCGTCACCTGTGCGCCATGGTGGGGCAGATGCGCCACCACGCCAACGACAACCGTGAAATCCGCTTGAGCCTGCGCCATGCCTGCTCGCTCACCGATGGCGTGCCGGAAGTGGTGCTGGCCGAGCTGAGCCGTGCCGTGGAAACGCCGGGCCGGAGCACCGGTCCCCGGGCCGGTACCGCCGCGCCTGCCTGATGCCGCTGAACCAGCAAAGCGACTCCAGCATCGCAGCCCACCACCAGCCGGCGCTGGTGCTCGACTACGCGCGCAGCCGCGAGTTGCCCGTAGCGCCGCTGCTCAAGGGCACGGGCCTCGATGGCGGTGCGCTGCCGTCCGCGGAAAGCCAGGTCAGCGCCGCGCAATACCTGCAATTGCTGGCCAATGTGGCGCGCGGCCTGGACAGTGCCGACACGAGCTTCATGCTGGGCCAGCAAATGTTGCCCGGCCATTACGGCGCGGCCAGCCATGCCTTGTTGCAGGCGCAGAACCTGCGCCAGGCATTGACCATCCTGTGCGATTTTCATACCTTGCTGTGTCCGCTGCTGCAGCCGCGCTTGCGCGAAGCGGGCGACATGCATGTGCTGTACTGGGTCGACGCGTTCGGCGCGCCGAGCCAGCTGCCTTTTCTCGTGGAAATGCACATGACGGCGCTGGCGGCCATGTGCCGCTGGCTGGCCGGAGAGTCTTTGCCGTGGCGCTTCTGCTTCAACCGCGCGCGGCCCCGTCACGTCGAGCAGCACGAAGTGCACCTGGGGCAGTCCCTGCGTTTCGATTGCCAGGTCGACGCCATGCTCATCGATTCCAGCTTGCTCGACAAACCCTGGCCGCGCGGCAATGCCACGGCGGCCGCGCTAGCCTTGCGCGCGGCGGCCCTGGCGCCAGTACCGGCAGCGAGCCTGCTCGGTGCGCTGTACGATTATCTGCTGGCCAATATCCGCTGCGCGCCAACCCTGGAGCGCACGGCGCACGAGTTCGGCGTCAGTCCCGCCACCCTGAAGCGTCATCTGGCGCGCCATGGCACGCATTTTCAGGCCGAGCTGGACCAGGTGCGCGCGCACAAGGCGATTTATCTGTTCCAGGCACATGGCTACGACAACGACGCCGTGGCCGCCTACCTCGGCTTTCATGATGCCACCAACTTCCGCCGCTCGTTCAAGCGCTGGACCGGGCAAACGCCGCAACTGTTACGTCATGCGCTGGCCTTGTTCGTCGCAGGATGAGCGCCGGCGTTGCGCGCCAGCGCCACGGACAGTCGTTCCTGAGGGAACAATTGCCCGTTCTGCTACATCCATAGTACACTCGATCAGAGAGCGAACAGATGCGCTTTGAGGCGCTCCGGCACGGCGTCGCGCGACGCCGCAATACCGTCATTGCGATGGCGGAGCCGGCGGCAAACGACCGGTGTGCCGTGCCTTAACCCAGCCTGGAATCTGGTGTCACCAGTGTGGTGCGCCGGAAACCGGGCAACTTGATAATGCTCAATCGTGTATTCACAATCGCAGATCGATCCAGTCGTCAGTTTCCGCAACACCCAGGGTGAGGCGGTGCGCGGCACGATTTTCAACTTGCAGCGCAATTCGCTGGTCATGGAAATCTACAATCCATACTCGATTGTGCAGGTCAGCGAGGTGCTCAATGACGTGACGGTACGCATGGGGGCGAAAAACGCCTACGTCGGCAAGGCCGTCGTCATCAGCAGCGTCAACACAGGCCTGACCGCCATCGTTTCCGTGACCCTGATCGACGAGTGGCGCGAATTGAGCGACGTGGTCGTCGTCAAGGGCGCCGTGGCGAAAGAGTCCAGCGCCTTTGTGGCGGGCTGGGGCGAGCGCTTCCGCATCCGCCGCGACTACCAGATCGTCGTCAACGAAATGCGCGCCTTTTTGTCGGAAGTGGCGCGCTGGGTCGAGCAGGTCGACTTGTCCGACTCGCTGCCGAAGGAAAACGGCCGGCTGCGCCCCGATATCTTCGATGAACTGGCCTTGCCGCTGATGGAGCAGACCCAGCTTTACTTGCGCCAGCTCGAGGTGGAAGCCTCGCTCGTCGAGGAAGAGCGGGCACCGGCCCACCGCGCATTCGCCCAGGCGGCGCTGCACCCCTTGATCCTGCGCGCGCCGTTCGTCTTCCGCACGTTTACCAAGCCGCTCGGCTATGCGGGCGATTACCAGATGGTCAACCAGCTGCTCGACGATCCGCGCCAGGGCCCAAGCACGTATTTTCAGATCGTCAATGCGGCCTTCTTGCAGGCGGCCGTGGCCACCGCGCACCGCAACCGCATCGATATCCTGACGGAATTTTTGGCAGAAAAGGCGGCCGCGGCGCGTGCCGCGGGGCGTGTGTACAAAGTGCTCAACGTGGGCTGCGGCCCGGCCATCGAAGTGCAGCGTTTTCTCGAGACATGCCCCGATGCGCAATGGCTTGCCTTCGAGCTGGTCGACTTCAGCAGCGAGACCCTGGACTGGACGCGCGCGCGCCTGACCACCATCATGCAGCGCACGGGAAGAGTGGTCGAGATCGATTATGTGCACGATTCCGTGCATAACCTGCTCAAGCGCCGCCATGGCTCGGGCATCACGGGCTTGCCCGGCAGTTTCGACGCCGTGTATTGCGCCGGCCTGTTCGACTACCTGTCCGACAAGGTGTGCGCGCGCCTGCTGATGCACTTCGCCTCGCGCGTGGGGCCGGGCGGACGTTTGCTTGTCACCAATGTGCATGCGAATAACCCGGGCAAGTTCGGCATGGAGCATTTGCTCGAGTGGCATTTGATCTATCGCAATGAAGCGGGCCTGTCGGCCTTGCTGCCCGAGCACGCGACGGATCCGCTGATCTATGTCGACGCGACGGGCGTGAATGTGTTCGCGGAAGTGAGCATTCCTTGATGGATACCCCAGGCCTGCACGCCGGCTATACGGCCGTTTTGCGCGACTTCCGCCTGGAATTCAGCCGCGGCGGGGCGTACACGGGCATCGTGCTGATCCTGCTGGGCATGGGCCTCGATTCGGCCCTGTATCCGGACAAGCAGTCGGCGTTTACCAGCGCGCGCATCATCGTCTCCGTGCTGATCTTTTGCGTCGTGCTGGCCATGCGCACGCGCTGGGCGCAAGACCGCATCCAGGGGCTGACGTTTGTCTGGCTGATCCTGCCGCAAATCATGATCGCCTGGATGATCGCCATCACGGAAGGCGCCACCTCGATCTATTACGTGGGCATGACCCTGGCCATCTATTCGTCGGGCATCGTGCTCGCTTTCGGCTTGTGGCAAAACATGGTCTTCGGCGCCATCTCCTGCCTGCTGTACGTGGGCGCCTGCGCCTGGCATGCGGGCGGCTTCGACTTGCCGGGCACCTTTGTCGTCAACTGCCTGTTCCTCATCATGTCGGCCAGCATCAGCGCCGTCTTTACGTATTTCAACGAGCGCGCCCGCTTCATGCTGTTCCAGCTGAAGGCGGAAGTGGCGCAAAAGAACACGCAGCTGGAAGAAACCAACAAAAGCCTGGCCGATATCAAAGGGCAGATGCTGCAGCAAGAGAAAATGGCCGCCATCGGCACCCTGGCCGCCGGCATGCTGCATGAAGTCAATAACCCCGTGAATTTCTGCATGATGGCCATCGAAGTGGCCATCGAAGACCCGGTCGCCAAGCAAAGCGCGCTGGTCAGCGAATGTCTGGCCGACGCCAAGCAGGGCATGCTGCGCGTGCAGCACATCGTGTCCGACTTGAAGACCTTTGCCTACCGCAAGAGCGGCAACCAGCTGGAAACGGGACACTTCCAGTTCCGCAGCGCGCTCGACGCGGCCATCCGCCTGGTGGGGCATGAAACGAAGAATGTCAGCATCAGCCACGACTTGCCGGTCGACACCCTGGTGCGCGGCGACGAGGCGGCCATCGTGGGCGTGCTGATCAACTTGCTGGGCAATGCGGTCCTGTCCATGCGCAAGGGCAATGCGCCGCCGTTCGAGATCCGCATCACGGCCCATTGGGATGACAAGCGCCTGCGCATCAGCGTGCGCGACAACGGTCCCGGCATCGCCCCGGAAAACCTGGCGCGTGTGTTCGAGCCGTTCTTTACCACGCGCGAAGTGGGGCAGGGGCTGGGCTTGGGCCTGAGCATCAGCTATGGCGTGATCGAGCGCCACGGCGGGACATTGAGCGCCGAAAGCGAGCTGGGCAAATGGGCCAGCATGAATTTCGACTTGCAGCGCTCCGATTGGGAGGGCCGCTAGCATGGACAGCGATAGCCGCGCCAGCGTGCTGTATGTGGACGACGAGGCGCTCGCCTGCAAGTATTTCGAGCGCGCCGTCGGTCCCCGTTACCGCGTATTGACGGCGCAGAGCGTCGATGCGGCGCTGGCCTTGCTGGAAGACGAGGCCGGCCAGATCGACGTGCTCGTCACCGATTACCGCATGCCGGACCGCCTGGGTAGCGAGCTGCTGCAGGAAGTGGCGCAGCGCTATCCGCACATCGTCTGCATGCTGGTGACGGCCTATGCGGACAAGGACGTGCTGCTCGAGCTGATCAATGGCGGCACCTTGTTCCGTTTGCTGGAAAAGCCGCTCGACCTGGCCGCCATGCAAACGGCGCTGCAGCTGGCCGTGCAGACGGGCCGCGAACGGGCCGCGCGCCGCCAGGGCCTGGTGGCGATGGAGGAATCGCTGGCTTTCCTCGCACATGAATTGAATACGCCGCTGGCGGCCATTGCCAATTTTGCGCGCGGCATCGCGCGGCGCGCGCAGGCGGACGCCGCACAGCAAGCCGAGATCGGCGAAGCGGCCGCCTTGATGCACGACAATGCGCGCTATTGCCTGTCGGTCCTGGCCAGCTTTATCGACACGGTGCGTCTGGCCAGCGCCGGGCCCGGCATGCAGGGCGGACGCCGCGCCGGCAGCGCGCGCCAGCTGCTGGACGCCTTGCTCGACAGTTATCCCTTGAGCGCGGCCCAGCGCGCCGCCATCACGGTCGAAGTGGGCGAAGATTTCTCCATCGCCGAGTCGCCCAATTGCGTCGCGCTGATATTATCGTCCGTGCTGGCGAATGCCTTGCGTTCGGCAGGCGAGCAAGCCCGGCCTGCGATCGGCATCCACATCGATGCCGGCCGCATCACGGTGCGCGACAATGGCGCCGGCATCGCCCCCGAGATTGTGGAACAGCTGTTGATCGACCCCGTCAGTGCCGGCGGCGGCGAAGGCAAGGGCTGGGGCATGGTGTTTTGCCACCGCATGATGCAGTCGTTCGGCGGCAACCTCGATATCGCCACCGAGTTTGGCACGTCCACCACGGTAACCCTGAATTTTCCAGTACATATAAGGAACGAGCATGATTGACGCCAATCTGCGTTTACCGGCTCAGCGTGAGCCGGCGCAAGGCTTGCCGACGATACTCTATGTCGATGACGAGGCCAACGCCCTCAAATACTTCCAGCGCGCCATCGCGCCGCTGGCCGACGTGCTGACGGCCACCTCGGTCGAGGAGGGCAAGCGCATCCTCGACGAGCAGGCCGACCGCATCGCCGTGCTGGTGTCGGACCAGCGCATGCCCGGCGCCTACGGCAACGAATTGCTGTCGTACGCCTGGGACCGCCATCCGCACATCGTGCGTATTTTGACCACCGCGTATTCCGAGCTCGAGCACACGGTGGAAGCCGTCAACCAGGGGCAGATCCACCGCTACATCCAGAAGCCGTGGGATATCGCGGCCTTGCGCATGGAACTCAAGCAGGCGCTGGAACTGGCGCGCTTGCGCAATGAACACGCCCAGTTGTTGCGCGAAAAGCTGATGGTGCGCCAGCGGCAAGCCGTCGCCAACCGCATCGGCACCCTGTACGCCCTGTGCGCCAGCCTGGCCGGTCCGGAACAGCAACTGCCCGTGGAAGCGTATCTGTCGGCGGCCCTGACGGCCGGCGTCACGCCGCCCGAGCCGGACTGGCTGCTGATGGATTATGCCGACCTGGTCAGCTCGGAAGCGTTCCGCGGCACGGCCTTTGCCGCCGCCGTACGCCAGCAGCTCGACACGCTCGAGCGCGAGCATCCGGGGCGTGGCGTGGAGCAGGCGATCGACATGCTGCTGCCCGTGTTTGGCGCGGCGCTGCAAAACCAGGGCGGCACGGCGCTGTTCCTCGATGGACGGCTGCTGACGGAATTCCTGGAAACGCCGACCACCACGCCCGTCTCGCCCATCCACTCGTTCTGGCTGGCCAGCTTGCTGTGGCTGGCGCGGCGCGGCTGGTCCCTGCAGTTGAGCAAGACGGAATCGGGCTTGCAGGGCAAGGTAGTGCAGGCTGAACCGGCGCTTACGCCAGACCACCTGGCCGCCTGGATCGAGCAGTTCTAAGCATGCCCCCGCAAGGGGGCGCCAAGTAAAACAGGGCCGCGCGGGCCCTGTTTCCTTTTGCTGCGAGCGGGCTTAGCGTTCCGCGGCCGCCTTCAGGTTGTTCAAGCCTTTTTCAAAATCCTTGCCGATCATCCTGTCCATGCTGACGAAGACCGTCATGACCTTGCTGACGTAAGGGCTGGGGCCCGTCATGGTCCAGTTCACCTTGGTGCCGTCGCCCTCGGGCGTCATGGTAAACGTGGTGGTGTTGTGGCTTTCGAAGGGCTTGAGGAAGTCCAGCTTGATGACGGTGCGTTCGGGCTGGGCCGCTTCCGTGATTTCCATGCGGCCGGCGCCCACCTTGTCATTGCCTTGCCATGCATATTGCGCACCCAGGCCATTGGCCGGCCCCGTAAACGTGCGGCGCATGGCCGGGTCGAGCTTTTCCCACGGCGACCAGGCGGCCCAGTAATGAAAGTCCGTGATCAGGGCGGCGATTTTCTCGGGCGGGGCCTTGATGGTGATTTCGCGCTGGACACTGAAAGTATCGGGCTTGGTGGTGGCATAGCCGAGGATGGCGGCGACGACGACAACGATCAGCAGCAGGGTTTTTTTGATCATATGCTCTCCAAATCTTGAATGGTCGATGCGAACGAATCTAGGCAATCTTAGCAGATATGAATGGCTGTGCGCGGCCTGTTGGCCTTTATTTGCGCCAGCTCTGCGCAGAGCCGCCCGTACGCCCATCTGCACGTCGCGCACAGGTGCGCACGCCAGGTTATGCAGGTTTGTGGTGACGGCCGCCGTCCGCTAGAATGCTGGCCTGCAAAGATTTCACTTAGGGAAATATGATTCAACGATCGATCGCCAGGCTGACCCTGGCGTGCGGCTTGCTGGCTTCCGCCTTTGCCGCGAACCTGGCGCATGCCGATGCCTGTCCGGCCCATTACGTCGATGGCCGCAAGCCGGAAATCACCAACCCCAAGCTGGACGTGGCGACCAAGGAGCTGTGCTACAACGTGTTTGGCGTAATGCACTCGGGTATCACGCGCACGCCGCTGTGGTCGGCCGAGCACTTGACGGCGAACAATCTGGAAGCGGCGCAGGATTTGTCGCGCGAAAACTCCTTCCACGCCGAACGCAAGCTGCCCGCCGCCCAGCGTGCCGAGCTGGCCGACTATGCGCGCAGCGGCTTCGACCGTGGCCACATGGCGCCCAACGGCGACATGCCGGACCGCCAGAGCCAGCGCGACAGCTTTACCCTGGCCAACATGGTACCGCAAGATTCGCGCAACAACCGCTATGTGTGGGCCGGCATCGAAGGCGCCGTGCGCAAGATGGCGAAAAAAGAAGGCGACCTGTACGTGATCACGGGGCCGGCTTTTATTGGCGGCAACTTGCGCAAGGTGGGCCGGGTGATCGTGCCCAGCCATCTGTACAAGGCCGTGTACAGCCCGCGCCAGCGCGCCGGCGCCGCCTACTTCATTGAAAACGTCGACACCAAGACGTATGAAGTGTTGAGCATTGCGCAACTGGAAGACAGGATAGGCATCGATCTGTTACCGTCGCTGACGCGCCAGCAAAAGCTGCGCATGCTGAGTTTGCCCAAGGTGAAAAGCAAGTCCAAGAAATAAGACCGTCAAAAAGGAAATCCCATGTGCGCAAAGAAATTCGTCCCGTATGCCAATGAAAGCGATGTGCTGGAAATCGGCAGCCTGACCATCGAAAACCGGATCGACCGCATCAGCATCAGCGGCGACATCGACCTGACCCTGGACAAGCCGGGCCTGGCCCTGGCCAAACAGCTGCAAAAACTGCTGGCCGACGTGGTGGCGCAGCTGGAAAAGCAGGAACTGCCTGACCAGCTGCCGCCGCCCGAGGTGACGTCGGTGGCCAATCCCTTCGAGTAGTGGTCACAAAAAACGCCTCCCGAAGGAGGCGTTGGTCTCTGCGTGCTGTTAATTAAAACGTATAGCGCGCATTAAAGGTGAAGTAACGGCCATAGGCGTTATGCAAGCCTTCGTTGTAACCCTCGAGTGGGTAGGCTGGATCGTATGGTGCGGCGCGGTCGAACAGATTCTGGATATTGATGCCCAGGCTCAGGTTCTTGAAGCCGGTGTACGTATAGCCCAGACCCACGGTGGTCCAGCTGGCGACTTTGCAGTCCGGGAAGGCTGCTTCATAACCAGGGATCGTAGTATTGCGATCCGGCGCCGCGTCGGTAGGCTTCTTCGTGCCGTAGTAGCAGAAAGGCTGGTCGTAGGTCTCGGCGCCGTCGCGGTTGCGCTTGAGCGATACGCTGCCAACGAAGTTCAGCGAAGCATTGACGCTATGGTCGCCACGCGTCCAGTTGGTGGTCAGCGAAGCCTTGACCTTCGGCATGTCGGTGCCGGTGGACAATTGCCAGTCATAAATGCCTGGACGCGTACCGGTGACGTTGCTGACCGTGTCGCCTTCATGCTGTTCCAGCTTGTAGCTGTAGACGTAGGTGCCGCGCAAGGCGGTGCTGAGCGAGCCCCATTCGCCGAGCTTGTTACGCAGACGCGTTTCAAAGTCCACGCCGCGCAGTTCGGTGGAACCCTGGTTGGACCAAGGAGTCTTGACCGACAGCAAGGTGCCCGTGCCGGGAATCGCATTGCCGTTCGCATCGGTGATGAAGTTGGCTGGATTCGGATCGCGCAGGACGTTTTCCGGCGCGCGGTCTTCGTTCTTCAGCGCTTCGCTGGCCGTACCCAGCGCCACTTCTTTTTCCTTGCGCACGCGATACACGTCAACGACAAAGTCGATGTTGGAGGTCGGCGAGTAGATCAGGCCCAGCGAGTAGCTTTTCGACGTTTCCGGCTTCAGGTCCGGATTGGCGCCACCGACGCCAGAGATCGATTTGCTGCAGTCGGCCGTCACGCCACCTGGACGCGGGGTGCTTTCATCTTCCTGGCAGCGTTTCGGATCCCACACGCCGGACAGGAAGAATTGCGCGCCGCCTGGTGTCACTTGCGACAGTGCCGGAGCGCGGAAACCTTCGGCATACGTGCCGCGGAAGGCCAGCGTATCCGTAGCGGTCCATTTGGCGCCCACTTTTGGCACGAAGTTGGTTTTGATGCCAGGGTATTTGTCTACCCGGCCGGCAAAATCCATCTCGAAGCTCTTGGTGAATGGCGTACGCAGCTCGACGAAGGCCGACTTGACGTTGCGTTGGCCGTCGATAATGGTATTCGACTGTCCGTAGATCTCGCCCTTGGCCACCTTGCTGTCCGGATCGATGCGGATTTTCTCCTGGCGCAGTTCGAAGCCGACGGCCAGGCCCATGGCACCGCCGCCCAGCTTGCCGAATTCCGTGCTGGCCTTGCCGTCGAGCTGGAAGATTTCCGCCAAGCCTTCGCTTTTCGGATCGTAGCCGATGGTCGGGTCGGCAGCCAGTTGGGCCAGCGACGTGCCGGTATTGAGTTTGCGCAAGGTAGGCAGGTACAGGCGGCCATATTGCGTTTCATCGCGTTCCGAACGGTTCCACAGCAGGCCGGTGTCCCAGCTCCAGCCGAAGTGATCGCCTTGCAGGCCCGTCAGCAAACGCATGTTCTGGTTGACCGTTTCCGAGCCGCCGCGCAGGTTTTCAAAGCGGTAGGCAACCGAGGCGCGGGCATTCGTCAGCGGATTGTCCGGATGGCCAATCGGCAGGATGGCCTGGAATGGATCGGCCAGGCCCGTCGCCATGTAGTTGGTGACGGAGGTCGTGCCGAGGGTGATCGGCACGCCCGTGTACGAACGCGAGGAGCGCGTGTAAGCCGCTTCGGCGTAGCCGGTGATGCTGCTGCTGAGCTTCAAGGTGCCGCGGCTCAGCACGCTGGCATCGCGGCCGTCGCCCTGGCTTTCGAGGAATCGGTCGGCATCGTAATTACAGAAGGTGCGGCCAATCAGGATGCTCGTAGGCAGCAGGCCATCCTTGGTGCCGCCCGTGATGCGTTCCGACGGGTCGCAGCCCAGATTGAACGTCACGCGCTGTGGCGCGTTCGCCTGGGTCACGCCGAAGTTGCGCGAGCCTGGCGACGATTCGCGGTACACGGTCGCGTACTTCGAGATGGAACTCGAGTAGTTGGAGCGGAAGCGGCCGTTCAAGTCCTGGTAGGTCGAGTAGGCGATATCCTTGGCGTCGCGGCGGGCAACGCGGTCGCGCTGCGAGAAGTCGGCTGCGACGAAGACGTTGTAGCCATCGGTTTCGAGGTCGCCCGTGCCGAAGAAGCCACTGACGTTCTTGCGGCGGAACAGGCCATCGTCGTTGGCGCCCGCGTTACCGGCGATTTGCGCGCCGCGATAGTTCGATTTGGTGATGAAGTTGATGACCCCGCCGATGGCGTCCGAGCCGTAGACGGCCGATGCGCCGTCTTTCAGGATTTCGACGCGGTCCAGAGCGGACAACGGGATGCTGTTCAAGTCATACAGGGTGGAGTTGCCGTTGTTCGGGTCGGCGTAGGCCGATGGCGTCATGCGCCGTCCGTTCAACAGAATCAGGGTGGAGCTTGAGCCCAGGCCGCGCAGCGAAGCGGTGGCGACACCCTTGGCAAAACCGGAACCGCCGAGCTGGTCCTGGTTGGTATCGGTGCCCATCGATGGCACCAGTTTCATCAGTTCGGCAACGGTCGATGCGCCGCTGTCCTTGATATCCTTGGCGGTAATCACGTCGACAGGGGAGGTGCCTTCCTTGTCGGCCCGCTTCAAGTTCGAACCGGTAATGAGAATTTTTTGCAGCGCTGGCTCCTGCGGTGCCAGTTGCGCGTAGACCAATTGCGAGGAAGACAAGGTCAAGGCGACTGCGATCACACTTTGTTTTAAGACTATTTTTTTAAGCAAAATATTCTCCATCGAATTTCAACTGCTGAACACATGGTCGGACATCGTTGTACGATGCGCGACTTTCCCGGTCTAGTGGATCGCTTCAGCGATTTTTGTTGCAAAACCGTATAAACAGTATTGCCTAGACCTTTATCAAAACATTTTCAGAAAAGTTGCGCCATGCTTTTTTCAACATTGTCACGTTGACACAACAGTTTATACAGAATATTTTTATGCTTACATATTTGGTAAAAAATTGATGGCAGGCAAAAGATTTTATGTTAAGAAATGTCTTAAAATTGATAAATAATTAATTAGAAAAATGCATCATTATCTTCTTAACTTATTGTTTTATAAGGAATAATTTAAAATTATTCTCTGTCATTGTTACTTTTTGTTGTTCTGCAGATGTCCATTCAAGTTGCAAACTTTTACATTTGTAATATGTTGCAGATGCACTATTCTGGTGCGGTGGCGGAGCCTCTATGATGTTCCCGGCGAGGCGAGATAATATCGGCAGATAATCGTAATCTGATGTTGCGATGCGCCATTTCTGTGCATAAAAAAAGCCGCCAGCTTTATGCTGGCGGCCATGATTGCATTTACTTGGTGCGTTATTTTTTGCTGCGCTTACTTCGCGAACGCCTGCGCCGCCGGTGTCACCGTGACGGCTGCAGGCTGGATGTTCAGCTTCATCGCGCCGATGACCTTGTCTTCATCGAGCAGGGCTTGCGGCTTGTTGCCGTCGTACTTGATGGGAGAAAACGCGTCGCTGACGAGCTTTTCCTTCAGGCCGGCCGCATCCTTGGCAACGATCACCACGGACAGGTTCTTTGCCGACAAATGTTGCTTGATGGCGCGGTTGACGTCCGCCAGCGTCAGTGTCGACAATCCATCACGCATCAGCTTGGTGAACTCGGGCGTGCCATACCATTGCGAATCGAGCGCATAGCCCAGTTGCTGGTCTTGCGTCGACGTCATGACGAAGACGTTCTTCATCAGGTAGTCGCGCGTGGTGGCGAAATCGTCCTGCGTGAGGCCATTGTCGACCAGCTTGCCCAATTCCGTCAGGGCCACGCGCAGCGCGAAGTGGGCATTGTCCGGCGCCACGGGGCGGATCCAGATTTCGAACAGCTGCGCCTTGCGGCCCAGGTTCGGGTTCGGGAAGAACTGGAACATGCCGCGCGGGAAGGCTTCAATGTACGCATAATCGCCATAGTTCATGCCGCGGATTTCACGGATGCGCTGGTACAGGTAGGAATTCGAGGCGCGGTGCTCGCCCAGCCATGTCTTCGCCAGCCACAGGGCAGGGAAGTCCGGGTGCGTGCGCGTCACCTCCAAAGGCAGGCCGAAGGAAATGGCCGTCGCGCGCGTGTTTTTCTCGATGATTTCCACTTCCAGGCCATTCGCCTTGCGGCCCGCGGGTTTCACGGTGGCGGGCAATCCCGGGCCGGCCGGCAAGCTTGCCAGCGCCTGCGTCAGTGACGCCGTCATGGCCTCGGAGACGTCGCCGGAAATGCCTACCTTGACGGCGCCTTGCGCATACGCGCGCTTCCAGAACTGTTTGACATCGTCGAGGGTGATGGCGTCGATGCCGGCGACCGTGCCCAGCACCGGGTGGCCGTACGGCGTGCCCGCATACACATTCGTTTGCAGGCGTTCCTTGGCGAATTCCTCTTCGTTATTGTCCTTCAGGTCCAGCAGCAGCGCGTTCTTTTGCGCGTCCTTCAGGCGGCGGAAGTCGTCTTCGCGGAAACCGGGCGAGAGCAGCAGGGGCAGGGCGATGGCGTTGAACTGCGTCCAGTTATCCTTGTGGATGGAACCCGTAAACGTCGTCATTTCCTTGTCCGTCTGCTGGCTGAAACTGCCGGCCAGCGGGAACAGGGCCTGGTTGACTTCGTCGATCTTGCGCTCGGACGAGCCGCCGGACGCCACCATGGACGCCGTCAGCGCGGCCAGGCCTTCCTTGCCTTGCGGGTCTTGCGCGGAACCGGCCATAAACAGCAGCTTGTAGCGGATTTGCGGCAGTGCGGACTTTTGCACCAGCACGTCGAACTTCGCGTTCGAGGCGGCCGGCAGCAGGCTGGCCAGCTTCGGCGCGGTGGCGATGGCGGCGGCCATCGGCTGATGCGACAGGGTGGTGACCACCAGGCCCTCGTCCGTCAGGTATTTGCGCGCGGCTGCCTGCAGGTCGGCCGGCGTGAGCGTATCGATCAGGCGGTAGTACTGGTTGATGGTGGCATACGAGCGGTCGAAATGCACGAACGACGCCAGGGTGCCGGCGATCTGCTCCGTGTTGTCGAGCGAGCGGATCAAGCCGTATTTTTCCGCCGACTTGGCGTCCGCCAGATCTTTTTCGCTCACTGGCGTGTCGCGCAGCCGCGCCACAGTGGCCAGGATGGCGTCGCGCACGTAGACGGCGTCATCGATATTTTTCACGCGCGCGCCCAGCACGGCCAGGGTCGGATCGACACGGTCCGGCGTCATTTCGAACAGCTGGTCGACCTTTTGCTCGTTTTGCACGAGGCGTTTATACAGCGGCGAGGTGCGGCCGAACGACAGCGACAGCAACGTTGCCAGTGCGGCCTGGTCCTTGTCCTTCACGGAAAACGCGGGCGCGTGGAAGCCGACGGCCACCCATGGCAGGGTCGGCGTAGGCCAGGCCACGTGCTTGTAGACGGGGCCGCGCGGCGCGGGCTCGACGGGCACGGCCGCCTGCTGCTTGCCGCGCTGCCAGCCGCTCCAGTATTTTTCCACCAGCGCGATGGCTTGCTGCGGTTCCACGTCGCCGGCGATGATGATGGTGGTGCGCTCGGGACGGTACCAGCGGTCGAAGAAGATCTTCGAATACGCGTACTGGTTCGGCATGTCTTCGATATCCTGGATAAAACCCATCGTCGTGTGCTTGTAGGTATGCGTCGTGTAGGCGCTGTCGCGCATCACTTCAAACAGTTTCGAGACGGGATTGGCGCTGTTCTTGTTGTATTCGCCCAGCACGGCCCGCGATTCCGTCTTGAACGCGTCTTCCGCATAGTCGAGGTGCTGGAAGCGGTCCGCTTCCACCTTCAGCACGGTTTCCAGGTCCTGCTTGGCAAACGTCGTGTGGTAATTGGTCAGGTCGTCGCTCGTATACGCATTCTGGCGTGCGCCGGCGCGGGTGATGACTTCCTGGTATTTTTCGGGCGGATATGCCTTGGTGCCGCGGAACATCATGTGCTCGAAGAAGTGGGCAAAGCCGGACTTGCCCGGCTCGACTTCATTGCGCGAGCCCGTCTGCACGGGTATCTGCAGCGAGACGAGGTTCGGGAAACCGGTCGGCACGATGATGATCTTCAAGCCATTGGACAAGGTCTTTTCCGTCGCCTTGAACGGCAGCAAATCGGCTTTGCTGGCGGTGGCGCTGTGGGCGGCCGCCGGTTTGACGGGTGCTGCGCCTAGGTTCGACGAGGCCATGGTCGACAGGGCCAGGGCGAAAGCGGGTAATAAAACGGGCATGATTCTTGACACGGGGGCTCCTTCTTTTTTTTGGAAATGTGGAAAGTGCAACGCCGCAGCATAGAATATTCGTGCCGCCGTGCATAGGGGCTTTAAAAGTCGGGCCGCAGGATGCGCTTGGTGAGGTGGGTCAGAAAGTCGCGCCGGGTCGGCAGGAACATGCGGATGTACACGATGTCGTGCGTACGGTCATGGTGGTAGAGGACGCGAATCTCTTCGCACAGGCGTTGCCGCACGTCCATGCCGACTTCGCGAGCGGCTTCGACGGGCGTGCCGTTGTCGGGAAAGGTTTTCAGATCAGAGAATAATTGCCGGAAAGCGACGATGAACTGCGCATGTGCGGCGGCAGTGTGGTGCGCCTTGAAATCGCTGCGCAGCTCATTGAAATCGGCTTGCGCGCTCTTCAGCACGACGATGTGCGTCATCTCAAACCTGGTCGAGGCTGGCCAGGAAATCTTCTTCGGACACGACGTCGCCGCGCGCGATGTCCTGGTTGCCCATGGCGATCAGTTTCATGAACGCATGCTGTTCCTGCATCTGCTGCGCTTGCCGCTTGCCTTCCTGATACGCGTGCATCGATAGCACGACCATTTTTGCTTCGCCATTTTGCGTGATGATGATGGGCTCGTCCTGGCCCGCGTCAAAGCCGTTGACGATCTCCGTCGTATTGGCCTTGAGGTAGGAAATCGGCTTGATGCGTTCCTTGAGGTTCATGGCGGCTCCGGATGCGAAAAATTGTGACAGGACCAAATATACACCAAATTTGGTCGTGTTTCCTGATACTGGGACTTGTTACTTATGTCAGTGTCGTTTCCGGCAGGCTGATGCGGTTGCGGCCCAGGTGCTTGGCGCGGTACAGGGCGCAGTCGGCCGTATGGATCAGCTGCCCCAGCTCCGTGCCGGGGCCGGGCAGGGCCGTGGCGGCGCCGATGCTGACGGTGACGCAGGCGCCGTCCGGACGCTTGCGAGGCAGTTGCAGCCGCTCCACGCGATGGCGGATGCGTTCAGCCACGATGGCCGCGCCCTTGAGGGACTGGTTCGGCAGGATGACGGCAAACTCTTCGCCGCCGTAGCGCGCCACCAGGTCGTTGGCGCGCATTTCGCTGGCGACGGCGCCGGCGACCTTGCGCAGGCACAGGTCGCCGCCCTGGTGGCCGTGGCTGTCGTTGTATTCCTTGAAATTGTCGACGTCAACCATCAGCAGCGACAACGGCTGGCCCTGCCGCTGGGCGCGCTGCCACTCGGCCAGGATGGTGTCGTCGAAGCAGCGCCGGTTGGCCAGCCCCGTCAAGCCGTCGCGCGTGGCCAGGCGTTCCAGTTCCACGTGTGCGCGCTTTTCATCCGTCATGTCGCGCAGGGTTTCGACGACGGCGATCAGTTCGCCGTGATTGCCGTAGATGGGGCTGGCATCGACGGCCAGGTAGCGCCGCCGTCCCGTGCGCGGCATGTCGCACCAGTTTTCCGCGCACAGATTGCTGCCCGTGCTGCTGCGGTATTGCTGCTGGGTATGCAGGGCGCGCATGTCGCCGCCGCGCCCGGCCAGCAGCAGGTCGGCCAGCGTGGGGCGCTCGTCGTTGTAAAAGCAGCGGCCCGGTTCGCGCGCACCCAGCACTTCGGCCGCCGGTACGCCCGTCAACTGCTCGCAGGCGCGGTTCCAGATCATCACCTTGCCATGCACATCGAGTACAAAGGTGGGCACGACCAGCAATTCCATCATCTTGACGGCGAAACCCTGG
Organism: Janthinobacterium sp. NKUCC08_JDC; assembly: GCF_019345575.1. NCBI lineage: Bacteria > Pseudomonadati > Pseudomonadota > Betaproteobacteria > Burkholderiales > Oxalobacteraceae > Janthinobacterium > Janthinobacterium sp. NKUCC08_JDC. The sequence goes on from NZ_JAHKQW010000006.1 coordinate 46,198, forward strand.
GCTTCACCATACGGCGATGGGCTGGCATGTGCGTGGCTATCCGGCATGAAAGCATCCTTCTCGGGCGTGAATGGGGCTGGCTCGTTGGCCATGATGCAGCGTGGGGTAGTGACGGTGTTGATATTGAGCAATATTTTCAGTGATGGACCATTGCTTCGTCGTGGCAGACCGGCAGGGGCAGCGACACGCGCAAGGTGGTGCCGGCGCCGCTGCGGCTGTCGATGTGCAGGCTGCCGCCGGCGGCGGCCACGCGCTCATGCATGCCGGACAGGCCGCAACCGAGGCGCGGCGGCGAGCCCGACAGTCCGATGCCATCGTCGCTGATGCGGCAAGCCACGGTGGCGCCCGTTTGCTGCAGACACAGCTGGACATGCGTGGCGTGCGCATGGCGGGCAATGTTCGCCAGCGCTTCCTGCACCACGTGATACAGCAAGGCGCCATGCGCGCGGCCGGCGGCGGCGTCGAGCCGGTAGTCGCAGCCGCAGCCGAGGCCGGTGGTACGCGTAAAGTCGGCCAGCAGTTCATCGCATGCCGCTTGCAGGCCCGCGTCGAGGGCAGGCGGGCGCAGGTCATGGATGACGCAGCGCAGCGCCGCGATGGTCAGGTCGACATTGCGCGCGATCACGGCCAGCTGTTGCGCCAGCTGGGGCGCCGCCTCATGCGTGCTGGTCTGCAGCATGGACAGGTCGATCTTCAGGGTCAGCAGATGCTGGCCCAGGTCGTCGTGGATGTCGCGCCCGATGCGCAGGCGTTCCTGCTCGCGCGCCTGCTGTTGCCCGCTGGTCAGGCGCGCCTGCTCGCCGTCCTCGCGCAGCCGTTCCAGCGCCTGCAGGCGCAGCGCCAGGCGGTGCTGGCGCCACAGCAGCAGCGTCAGCGCACCGAGCAGGACGGCGCAGGCCGCCATCAAGGGGGAGGGCGCACCGGCCGGCAGCTTTGGCCCGGCCGCGTATCCGGCGTGCAGGGTGGCGAGTGCGCTGGCCGCCAGACAGGCCAGAATGCTCAGACGGTACGGCAGGCGTAGCCAGCGTTGCATCATTTCTCGCTCCCTAAATGTTTTCCAGAAGGCAATCTTATTACAGAAAATATATTAACTGTGGGCTATTTATATTGTCTAAACGCAAAAGCCGCGCAGTTATGCCTTTCGCCGTGGCTTTCTGGTCCTTTGGCGCCGCACGGCCGGGTGACGGGCACGGCATTTGCACGGGAAGTGTCGTGGCGGCATATAATAGAGGGTTGTCAATCGGCTTTTGCGGTTCCGGCGGTATGCGCCGGCATCGCTGCGTACGCCCTGCGCGAGGACGCCAGCCAGCTCTTAGGAAATACAGTGACTTATAGCATCAAAGAGATTTTTTACACCCTGCAGGGCGAAGGTGCGCACGCGGGCCGTCCGGCCGTGTTTTGCCGCTTTTCCGGCTGCAACCTGTGGACGGGCCGCGAAAGCGACCGCGCCACGGCCGTGTGCCAGTTCTGCGACACGGATTTCGTCGGCACGGACGGCGAACTGGGCGGCAAATTCAAGACGCCCGAGGAACTGGCCGCGCTGATCGACAGCCTGTGGCCGGCCAGCTACGCACCGAGCAAATACGTGGTGTTTACGGGCGGCGAACCGCTGCTGCAGCTGGATACGGCCCTGATCGACGCCATGCACGCGGTCGGCTTTACCATCGCCATCGAAACCAACGGTACCTTGCCCGTGCCGGCCGGCGTGGACTGGATCTGCGTCAGCCCGAAGATGGGTTCGACACTGGTCGTCCACAAAGGCAATGAAATCAAGGTGGTCATTCCCCAGTTCCAGCAAGTCCTGGCCGCCTACGAACAACTGGATTTCGAGAACTTCTTCGTGCAGGCGATGGATGGCCCCCTGGCCGCGCACAACATGAAGCTGGCCATCGAAACGTGCAAAAGCAACCCGAAGTGGAAGCTGAGCCTGCAAACCCATAAACTCCTGCAAATACCTTAACAAAACAATATGCTGACTATCACACGCAAGCTCGAATTCGACGCGGGCCACCGCATTCCCGACCACAAAAGCCAGTGCCGCAACCTGCACGGCCACCGCTACACGGTGGAAATCACCCTGGTCGGCAAGGTCATCGAAGCGGAAGGCAATTCCGACAATGGCATGATCATGGACTTTTCCGACGTAAAAACCCTGGCCAAGCAGCACCTGGTCGACGTCTGGGACCACGCCTTCCTCGTCTACGAAAAAGACACGGCCGTGCGCGACTTCCTGGCCAGCCTGCCCGACCATAAAACCGTCGTCATCGACCGCATCCCGACCGTGGAAAACCTGGCGCGCATCGCCTTCGACATTTTGAAGGCCGCATTTACCGACCATTTCGGCACGGGCTTGCACCTGCATAAGCTGGTGCTGCATGAAACGCCGAATTGCTGGGCAGAAGTCACCGATGACTGAAATGCACGCTGGCGCGCAGGACGCGCGCTACATGCAGCTGGCCCTGGAGCAGGCCCAGCATGCGTGGGACCTCGGCGAAGTGCCCGTCGGCGCCGTTGTCGTCAAGGATGGCGAAGTCATCGCCGTCGGCTACAACCAGCCCATCGGCCGCCACGACCCCACGGCGCATGCGGAAGTGATGGCCTTGCGCGCGGCCGCCGAAAAGTTGGGCAATTACCGGCTGCCCGGCTGCGAGCTGTACGTGACCCTGGAGCCGTGCGTGATGTGTTCGGGCGCCATGCTGCATGCGCGCCTGGCCCGCGTGGTGTATGGCGCGGGCGACCCGAAGACGGGCGCCTGCGGTTCCGTGCTGAACCTGTTCGAGCAGCCGGCGCTGAATCACCAGACGGCTATCGAAGGCGGCGTGCTGGCCGACGAGTGCGGCGCTTTTCTCAAGCGTTTCTTTGCCGAACGCCGCCGCGCGCAGGCGGAAGCGCGCAAGCTGGCCCATCCGCCTGCCTGACATCAGCCCAAGATGCCAGCCATGCCAGCCCTCCAGGCTGGCATTTTTATAATTGTTGCGAAATAACATCTGTCTAGACCAATTGCCATTCTCAAATGAGAATGATTCGTGTTACAGTATTGTTTTCGCCAGCAAACTTCCCTTGCGCATCGTTATCGATCCGGGTTCAAGAGCCAGCCTTTACTCTTAGACCGGACCATCATGACTACTGTGCTTCCGCAGCGCACCGCTGCACCCGTCGTATCTTCAGCCCATCAGCCTGCCCGCCGCCATAACCTGGTGCTGCGCGCCGCCTTGCTGGGCCTGTTCGCCGCACCGATGCTGCCTGCCGTTGCACAAAATGCCGCCATCAACGCGGGCACGGCCGCCCAGGAACCGGCCAAGCTGCCGGTTTTCCCGGAAATTGTCGTCAATGCCAAGCAGGATTACGAGCGCCGCGCCGGCACCAAGACGGTCATTAGCAGCGACGACCTGGAGCGCCGTGGCGTGACGGACATGGGCGGCATCGTGCGCTACCAGCCGCTGATCAGCACGCCAATGGCGGCCTCGGGCGCCGGCAGCGTGTGGGATGGTTCGGGCAATACGGGCTACAACATCCGCGGCCTGGAAGGCAACCGGGTCAGCCTGGACGTCGATGGCATTTCCTTGCCGGACGCGGCACCGAAGCCTGATGGCAATACCCTCAACGCCTTCGGCACGGGCCGTGATTATTTCGATCCAGAAACCTTCCGCGAAGTGCGCATCGATTCGGGCACGACGGCCGTCAGCGGCGCCAGCCCTGGCCTGGGCGGCGGTGTGGCCTTTGTCACCAAGTCGCCCGAGGATTATCTGGGTGAAGGGCAAGACCATTACGTGGCCTATAAATACGGCCGCGCCACGGCCGACCGCAGCAATGCACACACTCTGACGGGCGCCGCCAAACTCGGCGCCAGCCTGCAAGGCCTGGCCGTGTACGTGCACCGCGATGGCGAGCAGCTTGACAGCCGCGGCAGCGCTACCGTCAACCCCGACGACTGGCATTCGAACGCCTTGCTGTCCAAGCTGGTGTGGGCCTTGCCTGGCGAACAGAAGCTGGACTTGACGGTCGACATGTTCGAGCGCAAGAACAAGCGCGATCTGCGCAACAAGGTCAGCACGTATTATCCGACGGGCGTGCAGCAGGATTCCACCACCAAGCGCACGCGCGTCAGCCTGGGCCACGACGTGGTGCTTAAGGATTTCGCCCTGTTCGACCGCCTGACGTCGAAAGTGTATCTGCAGAATGCGAAAACCGATGACAAGACGCAAGGCCTCTACACCTTCGGCAGCCCGGCACAGCGTACCATCGACACCAGCTTCAAGAACGACAGCATCGGCCTGACGTCGGAAGCGTTCAAGCAGCTCAATGCGGACAACGCGCTGCTGTACGGCGTGCAGCTGGAACAGCTGAAAACGCGCCGCCCGTGGCGCGAAGACCGTGTCATCGTTGCCACGGGCCAGCATCAGATCACCAACAAGAACCGCATGGCCGACATGGACACGACCAAGCTGGCCCTGTACGTGCGCGACGATCTCAGTTTCAATCTGGCCGGCAAGAAAGCCGTGCTGACGCCGGGCTTGCGTGCCGACTACCGCAAGAACGAGCCGAAAAATCTGCAAAACTATGTGATCGCCGTGCCGAACGCGGCCAGGGAAGTGCGCAAGGAAAGCGACACGTATTTCACGCCAAGCCTGAGCCTGTCCGTGGAAGTGTTGCCGCAAATGAACGCGTATGCCACCTTCACGCGCGGCACGCGCCTGCCGACGGCGGCCGAGCGCACCGGTACCTACGATTCCTTCAGCTACACGGGCAGGGGGACGGGCTATGCCGTGCTGGGCAATGCGAATTTGCGCAAGGAAACCAGCCAGGCCTATGAACTGGGTTTGAAGGGCGACATCGTCAAGGGCTTGAGCATGCACGCGTCCGTCTACCAGACGGAATACAAGAACATGATCGAGTACGTGATGCAGGAAGATGATCCCGTGAACTATCCCACCATCGTGCAGGGTTTGTTCCGCCCGGAAAACATCGGCGATGCCCGTACCTGGGGCGGGGAGCTGACCCTGCGCGCGGAGCTGGGCGCCTGGGCACCGGCCATGCAGGGCTATCGTGTCGACCTGGCCACGGGCGTGGCCAAGGGCCGCTCCTTCAATACCCGGACGGGCGAGAGCGGCGGTCTGGCCTCGGTGGCGCCAGCCAAGACGGCGCTGACCTTCGGTTACGACCACACCAACATGCTGTTCGGCCTGGAACTGACGGCGCTGCATGCCGGCGACAAGCAGGCGCCGAACGACTTGCTGATGGGTACGACCGCGCCGCGCTTCAAGGTGCCGTCGTACACCATCTTCGACTTGTCGACTTACTGGAACGTGCACAAGAACGCCAAGATCGTCGTCGGCGTGTACAACTTGACGGATCGCAAGTACTGGGATTACGCCGCTTCGCGCAGCCTGTCCGCCGGCACCACGGCCGCCAGCCGTGCCGAGATCGAGCGCTACGCCAAGCCGGGCCGCAACGTCGCCGCCAGTCTCAGCATCAGTTATTGATTTTTAACCGGGGAGGGGTGCTTGCCCCTCTGTTTTTCCATGTTTGATTGAATGGTCTCTCTATGAAGTTATCCAAACTCGTTCTATCCCTGCTAGGCAGCCTGCTGATCGCAAACGCATACGCGGCCCCAGCCACTTTGGCGGAACGCTGGTCCACCTTGCGCACGGAACAGCCGAAGCTGCAGATCCGCGACGCGGCCCGCGCGCTGGGTGTGTCCGAAGCACAATTGCTGGCAACCAATATCGGCAAAGGCGTCACGCGCCTGCAGGCCGACGGCAACCAGCCGCGTGAAATCATGCGCGCCGCGCTGGACCTCGGCATCGTGCAAGCGATCACGCGCAATGAAAACGGCGTCATTGAAACGACGGGCGTCGCCAGCAAGTTCAAGCAGGCGGGCGACAAGTCGGAACAGGCCGACGCCAAGCAAGACCCGGAAACGGAAGCGCGCCAGCGCAATATCGCAGGCGGCTACCTGGGCGGCCAGATCGACCTGCGTTTCCACTTTGAAAACTGGAAATATGCATTTGCCGTGGAGCAAGCGGGCCGCGATGGCAAGCCGACGCGCAGCCTGCAATTTTTTGACGCCAACGGCACGGCCGTGCACAAGATCTACCTGCGCAACGAGCCTGGCGTGGCCGTCTACGACAAGCTGGTGGCGACGTTCCGCATGCCCCAGCAAAGCGCGGATTTGAACGTGCTGGCCGTGGCGCCCAAGGCCGCTGAAAAGCCGGACGCCGAAATCGACGTCAAGGAATTCCAACTGGCGTGGAAAGACATGACGGACGTGCACCAGTTTGCGCAAATCATGCGCGAGTTCCATCTGTCGCGCGAACAGGCGTTGCGCCTGGCGCCGGCCGGCGTGGTCGAGCGCGTGACGCCGGAAGCGCTGCGCACCCTGCTGGAAAACGCGGCCAAGGACAAGGTCGCCATCATGGTGTTCCTGGGCAATGAAGGCTTGACGCAGATCTACAGCGGCAAGATCGAAAAAACCATGGCCGCCGGCGGCTTCTTCAATGTGCTGGACCCGGACTTCAACCTGCACATCCGCGACACGGCACTGCGCAGTGGCTGGGTCGTCAAGCGCGGCGGCGTCACTTCCGTCGAATTCTTCGACAAGGAAGGCACGCAAGTGGTCTCCTTCTTCGGCGTGCGCGAACGGGGCAAACCGCAGCCGCAAAGCTGGGTGGATTTGGCCGATTCCTTGCCTAAGGCCAAGTAAGTTGCAGCACAGTTGCCGCGCCGTACCGGCGCGGCAACACTTCAGTGTGAGTGCCGCGTGCCGGTCTCATGTCTGAAGCACAATAGTGGTATGCTGGTTGCAAGGCCGCAGCGATCGTGCCTGCGTGCTGGTTCCTGTAAGAGAGGCAATCATGGCAACCATCATGGCGAACGGCCTCAACATAGCTTATGAAAGCCACGGCGACCCCAACGATCCGTGCGTGCTGCTCGTCATGGGCCTGGGCATGCAACTGATTGCCTGGCCGGCGGACTTCGTCGAAGGCATCGTCGAGCAAGGTTTTCACGTGCTACGTTTCGACAACCGCGACAGCGGCCTGTCGAGCAAGATGGCGCTGGCGGGCAAACCGTATCTGCCGCTGGCCTACGTGAAAAACCTGCTGGGCTGGCCCCTGAAAACTTCCTACACCCTCAATGACATGGCGGACGACGCGCTCGGCTTGCTGGCGGCCCTGCGCATTGCCCAGGCGCACGTGATCGGCGTGTCGATGGGCGGCATGATAGCGCAAGTGATGGCGGCGCGCGCGCCGCAACAGGTGCTCAGCTTGACGTCCATCATGTCGAGCAGCGGCCGGCGCGGCTTGCCCGGCCCAACGCGGGCGGCGCGCAACGCCTTGTTGCAACGCCCGAAACGCAACGCCAGCCGCGCCGAATTGATGGAGCACATGGCGGCCACCGTGCGCGTCATCGGCAGTCCCGCCTATCCCGTGTCGGAAAAACTGCTGTACCAGCGCATCGAAGCGGCGTTGCAGCGCGGCAGTTGCCCGGAAGGCGTGGCGCGGCAGATGGTGGCCATCGCCGCCTCGGGCGAGCGCACAACCTTGTTGCCGAGCATCAGTTGCCCGGCGCTGGTGATCCATGGCGCGGCCGATCCCCTGATCCCCGTCGCCTGCGGCATCGATACGGCGGCGCTGATCCCGGGCGCCCGGCTCGAGGTGATCGAAGGCATGGGGCACGACATGCCGCCCCAGCTGATCGAGCGCCTGCTTGCCTTGATCGATGTGCATCTGCAAGGTAAGATGGCGCCCCAGATGCGCTCCCAGCCAGCCTAGGCGCGCCCACAACTTTTGAAGGCACGGGCATTTTGAAGACACCTGAGATTGGCATCGCCATCGTTGCACCGGGCGGTTATGCGCCCGACGCGGCGGCTTTGGAACGCGGCATCGCCCGCTTGCAGGCGCAAGGCGCCACTGTCCATAATTACTACGATCCCGACCACACATTCCAGCGCTTCGGCGGCACGGATGCGGGCCGCCTGGCGCAGCTGAACGCGGCCGCTGCCGACCCGGACGTGCAGGTGGTGATCGCTCTGCGCGGCAGCTACGGCATCAGCCGCATCCTGCCCGACATCAACTTTACCGCCATGGCCGATAGCGGCAAACTGTTTGTCGGCTACAGCGACTTCACGGCCTTCCACATGGGCTTGATGGCGAAAACGGGCCGCGCCAGCTTTGCCGGCCCCATGATCTGCGACGATTTCATCCGCGACGAGCCCGAGCAGTTTACGCTCGATCAACTGTGGTCGTGCCTGGCCGGTCCCACGCACACGGTCACGGGCACGGCGGCGGGCAATCCGCAGGTCGAGCTGCAAGGCAAGCTGTGGGGCGGCAACCTGGCCATGCTCGTGCATCTGCTCGGTACGCCGTATTTCCCCGAGATCGATGGCGGCATTTTGTTCCTGGAAGACGTCAACGAACACCCATACCGGGTCGAACGCATGCTGCTGCAATTGCTGCACGCGGGTGTGATTGGCCGCCAGCAAGCCGTGGTACTCGGCGATTTTTCCGCCTATAAATTGAGTCCGATGGATAATGGCTACGATTTCGACGCCATGCTGGCCTACGTGCGCGAACGCTTGCCCGTGCCCGTGCTGACGGGGCTCGAGTTCGGCCATATCCGCCGCCGTGTTACCTTGCCATTCGGCGGCCAAGCGCGCCTGCAATCGGATGCGTCCGGCTTCAGTCTGCAAGTGACCGACTACCCGACCCTGGCGCGCCCCTGAACGCCTTGAGCTCCATGTCCGCCAAGCCCGGCAGGCTGCTGCAGCTCGATGTGCTGCGCGGCATCGCCGTGTTTGGCATCTTGCTGGTGAATATCTGGGGCTTTGCCTGGAGCACCTTGTCCCTGCGCTACGGTACCTTGCCGGCGCAGCCGCCCGTGCTGGACCAGCTCGTCATTTTCGGCGTGGCGGCGCTGGCGCAATTCAAGTTCTATCCCATCTTCGCGTTTCTGTTCGGCGCGGGATTTGCCTTGCAGACACGTTCCCTGAAGCGCCAACTGGGCAGCTGGGAGCAGGCGCAAGCGGCTTATCGGCGCCGGCTGCGCTGGCTGCTCGTGTTTGGCCTGTTGCATGGTTTCCTCATCTGGAGCGGCGACGTGCTGACTTCGTATGCGGTGGCCGGCATGCTGATCCTGCCGCTGGCAGCGGCCAAGCTCAGCCGCATACGCAATCGCGCCTGGCTGGTGGCCGCCGGTTTTCTGTTATTCATGTGCTTGCTGATTCCCATGGACCAGCAGGGCGGCGCGCCGGACATCGCGCGCGACCTGCAAGGCTTTGCGGAGCGTTACACCATCTACACGCAAGGCGGCGCTTGGGCCGTGGCCAAGCTGCGCGCCAACGATTTCCTCGTTTCCCTGCTATACGCCATCGTCATGCTGCCGCACATCATCGTGCTGTTCCTGCTGGGCATCTTGTCCGTGCGCTTGGGCTGGCTGACGCAGCCGCAGCGCCATCAGCTGCTATGGCGCCGTGTGCGTGCCGTGGGGCTGGGCGTGGGCTTGCCGTTCAACCTGCTGGCGGCGGGCGCCGTCGCGTGGCAGGTGGCCGATCCGTATCAAACCGTATTCGACACGGCCCTGTTCGAAGTGGGCCTGTTCGCCGGCGGCCCCGTGCTGGCGGCTGGCTATGTGGCGGCGCTGATGCTGGCCGGTCCATTCATGCTGCGCTGGCTAGCGGTATGGCTGGCGCCCGTGGGACGCATGGCGCTCAGCAATTATCTGCTGCAATCGGTGATCGGCACGTGGCTGCTGCAAGGGCCGGGCCTGGGCTGGGGCGCAACACTGCGTCCGGCCGAGATGCTGGGACTGGCCGTGCTGATCATGGCAGGGCAGGTGCTGCTCAGCCGCTACTGGCTGCGACATTTCCGCCAGGGGCCGATGGAAGCGCTGTGGCGCCGGCTGGCGCGATTGCCCGCCTGAGTTAGTCGCCCCAGTCGAACGCGCTTTGCGCCGCGGCCGGTGGTGGCGGCTTGGGTTTGGCCGACGGCACGAGGGGATTATCGACGGCATGCCACTCGAACAGTTCCACGTCGAGCATGCAGGTGCGCGCCAGGTGCAGCGCTTGCTCCGGTGTCAGGGCGGGGTCGAGCCAGCGGTGCGCGTCTTCCAGGCTGACGGCCACGGGCCGGCGGTCGTGGATATCGACCATGCCGCCGAGGCTGTCGGCCGTCACCAGCACGAAACCCGCTTCTTCGCGGCTGTGCTTGTACGGGCCGAACTGGGCCAGCGCCAGCAGGAACAGGGGCGCGCGGTCCTTGCGGTGGATGTGCCACGGCTGTTTGCTGCCTTTTTCTCCCGTCCACTCAGACCAGCCGTCCACGCAGACGATGCCGCGTCCCGCGCGCAGCAGGGGCTTCCAGTAGGACCCGGCGAGTTTTTCCAGGCGGGCATTGATGGCGATGGGGATTTTTTTCTTGCCGGGCGCGGGCACGGCTTGCGCGGCCCAGGCGGGGCGGTAGCCCCAGAAGACATCGTCGACCCTGTGCACGCCATCCTGGATATGCAGCACGGGCCGGTAAGTACCGGGCGACACGTTCAGGTGCGGCTCGGCCTCGCTGTCGAATACCGCGTCGGTCCAGCCGAACGATGACGCCAGCTCGGGCGCCGTGCCATTTTGATCGAGTCGTCCACACATGTTGAAATCATACCCGATCACCGGGCGCCGCGAGGCAGGCGCGTGCGTGCTTTCTGTGTGTGGTCAAACGTACAGACTGCTTGCGACAGGCGGCGCACAGTGGAGGCCAGTCAGGTTCCTGACGTTATTCTTGTATCGGAGGAATTATGTCTTTTGAAAACCCCACCACCCACAAAGGTTTTATCATCAGCGCGACGGCCAGCCAGCGCCGCGATGGCCGCTGGGTCGGTTCGTATGTCAGCCAGAACCAGGCGTGCGGCGCCTATGCGGATACCTGCGACTATGACGATTGCAGCAATGAAAAAGAAGCGCAGCAACTGGCCTTGTCGATCGGCTGGCGCCTGGCCGATGGCGTGCCGGCACGCTGAACCGGCCTTAGCGCTTGCCCCGCAGGGCCAGCACCAGGCCGGCGAGCGGCAGCAGCAGGGCGGCGCCCAGGCGTACGGAGGTCAGCGATGCGGTCTCCACGCCCAGCACATGGGGCAAGGCCAGCAGTAGCAGGGGAGCGGGCACGGCAATCGCGAAGAAAAACAGATACCACGAGTAGCCGTTTTTCTTGGCCAGCAAGGCGATCAGCGCGCAGCCGACGAGGAAGACCAGCGGTAAATTCACAAATTCCATGGTGTTGAGTTTTCATCCGGGAAAGCGCGTCATTATACGCACCGTCCCGAATAACCGGACGGGCTTGCCTGCGTCAATTGCCGACGAAATCCGGCGGCTGCGGCGCCTGTTTTCCGGCTAGCTGGCCATCGGCCGGCAGCAAGGCCTTGATGGCGCCGTTATAGATGAGTTCCTGCGCATACGCCGAGGCCTCGATCAAGGCCGCATGCACGGACTTGAAACTGCTCGCCGTTTCTATCAATACGGGCTTGGCATACACCTGCTGCGTATCGCCGCGCTTGCTGATCAAAATCATGCCCCGGTAGCGCCCATCCTTCTCCAGCGCCCCCGCCACATGAAATTCATAGCCCCTGATCTGGTGTTTTTGTCCCTGATCCATGTCTCCCGCCTCCAGACCTGATTGTCATGGCTTTGGACTATCCATTCGATTGGAACGGTTGAGTGTTTGATTTGAATCAATACGTTCACAGAAAAGCTTTAACGAGCGTATCGACGTTTGCCGCAAGCGTAGCGAGCGGAGGGGATGTGTGGCTGAGAAGCGCAACCGCACTTTGGTGCGATGAGCATCGCCAGCCGCAAGGCGCCGCGCGCAGTAGCTTGCGGCAGCCGTCATCACCCAGCGCGAATGGCGCGGATTTGTTGGGCGGTTTCCTCAATCTCCCGATACGCTTCCTGGATATAGCCATTGATCGGGTGCCCATCCATCCACTCGAAATAGGCACGCTCGTCGTGTTTGATGGCAAAAGGAACGTGGTGGTCGCGTATCGATTCGGCAGTTTCGCGCACCAGCGAGGCAAAAAGCAGCTCAATAGTTTCCATGATGGTCACCTTGTGAGACAGGAATGCAGAGCATTGAATGTAGCACAAAGCGCGCCGCCGGGGCCGCGCGCATCGCTTGTCCGGACCTCAGGCCGGATGGCCGATATGCTCGTACAGGATCACGCAGCCGATGACGATCAGCACGAGGCCGCCCACCAGTTCGGCGCGCCGGCCCGCCACCGTGCCCAGCACGCGGCCCAGCATCACGCCCAGGGTCACCATGACGAAGGTTGAAAAGCCGATGGCGGCGGCAGTGACGACAATATTCGCGCCCAGCAAGGCCAGGCCCGCACCCACCACCATGGCGTCGATGCTGGTCGCCAGACCGGTGACGGCCAGCACCCAGAACGAGTGCGACTGGGCCGGCGCTTCCTCCTCATCGCTATCGCTCAAGGCATTGCGTATCATCAGCAAGCCGATGATGCCGAGCAGGCTGAAGGCGATCCAGTGGTCCCACGCTTCCACGTAGGGCGCCGCCACGCTGCCCAGGGCCCAGCCGATGATGGGCGTGATGGCTTCGATGACGCCAAAAATCAGGCCCGTGCGCAGCGCCTCGCGCCATTGCGGCTTGTGCAGGGCGGCGCCCTTGCCCACGGCGGCCGCGAAGGCATCGGTGGACATGGCAAGCGAGAGGGCGGCGGTGGCGGCGAAATTCATCGTTGGCTTTCAGTAGAACCTGGCTGGGATGTGTGTGCAAATTGCAAACCCGGCGATTTTACCCTACGTACAGCACCACCAAGGAGGCCAGCAGGCAATACGCGCCAAAGAAATGCCAGCGCCCCTGTTCCAGCCAGCGTGACAGCCAGCGCAGGGCCAGTAAGCCGACCAGGAACGACAGCAGCATGCCCAGCAGGCTTGGGCCGAGCAGGTGCAGCAGGCTGTTGCCGTGTTCCAGGTGGTCCAGGCTGCCATTTGTCACGGCCTGGTAAAAGCGCCAGCCTTCCTTGGCCAGCACGGCCGGCGTCAGTACGACGGCCAGGGCGAAGCTGAATTCCTCGGCGCGGCGCTGCGGCACGCCCATGGCGATACCGGCGGAAATGGTGGCGCCCGAGCGGGAAAATCCCCGGAAGGGCAGGCACAGGCCTTGCACGGCGCCGATCACCATCGCCTTGCCGATGGACAAGGTGCCATGCTGGCGCGCTTGCTGGCGTGAGGACACAATGATCAGCACGCCGGCGGCGGCCAGCGCGGCGGCTATCAGTTTCGCGTTGCCGAACAGGTGTTCGATTTCAAAGCCGGGCGCATCCTTGCTCATGACGTGCGTAATAACCTTCAGCAAGCCAAAGCCGACGATGCCCGTCAGGGCCGTGGACGCTGCGAGCAGCAGGACGTTGCTGCGGAAAGCGCTGGTCGAACTGAAATACGTGGCGCGCCAGGATGCCCAGAAATACACGATGACGGCGAACATGGTGCCTGTGTGCAGCATCACCAGCAGCATGGTCAGCTCCGGCGACGTGGGATCCAGCCCCATCAATTTCTCCGCCATGATGACGTGGGCGGAGCTGGACACGGGCAGCAGCTCGGCGAAGCCCTGGACGATGGAAAGAATAAATAGTTGAAGAAAACTCATGGGTATCTGTAATCGGGCGGGGAAAGAAGGGCCGCCGATTTTACCCGCCCGATGTGGCGGGCAAGCCCCGCGCCAGATTACAGTTTGTCCATGTCTTGCTGCCCGGCCGCTTATTGCGGTTTGAACACGGCGCGGAAAGCCTTCAGGGCTGCCGGGTGATAGATCGTGCCATGGGTTTCTTCTGGCATTTTTTCCACATGCCATTGCAAGCCGGACGGCGTCTGTTTCTCCAGCACGTCAGCCAGGCGCTGCACTTCGATGGCGATGCCTGACTCGCTGCTCGAAGCCAGGTACAGGCTGCGCTTGCCTGGCTTGCCCTTGGCCAGCAAGGCTGCCGCTTCGCGCGGCAGGGCGCCGCGATTCCACCACAGGCTGGGGTCGAATGCCAGGTAATGGTCGAACAGCTGCGGTTCCAGCAGATACGTTTCCACGACGAACAGGCCCGCCAGCGATTCGCCGACGATGGCCGTTTCGCCCGTCGTGCGGTAGCGGCGCGCAATTTCCGGCATCAGTTCATCGCGGATGAAGGCCCGGTAGGCGGACGCGCCGCCAACCAAGGGGGCGATCTTGCGGTCTTCCGCGCTGTCCGTCGGCCCCGTCAAGTCGCGCCGGCGCTGCGTGTTTTGCATGCCGACCAGCATGAAGGGGCGCATCGTGCCATTTGCTACCGACACTTGCAGCAAGCCGGCCACGTGCAGGAAATCTTCCGCGACGCCACCGTCCGGCATGTACAGCACGGGCAGCGGTGCATCGGGCGCAGTATCCCAGGCACGCGCCATGTACACATTGATGTGGCGCTTTTCCTGCAGCGCCTGCGAATCGATGTTGAAACTTTCACCGATGACGAGCGGCGTAGCCGCGCTGGAGGCCGCGGTAACGGCGGGCGCGGCAGTGGCGAGATGGAAGGGGCTGGACAGCAGCAGGGCTGCGGTGAGGTGCAGTGCAAGGCAGGGGCGGCGCATGTTTTCCTGTGATAAGAGTTGGATCGGTGGCATGTACTCGTATGGACATGCCATCGGGCGATTCTATCTTATCTTTGATGCAGTATTACTTGATCGTCAAGAGTTGCCGCTCGCGCACGATGCCGGCCTTGTCGAGCGTGTAGGCAACCAGCAGCGCGCCATCCTCGGCGCAGGCATGGCAGGTCATCAGGGGCGTGGAAAACAGCAGGCGCTGGCCGCCATCGTCGGTGGCCGTGCTGCCGACGAAATCGGCGGGCGCAAACGGGACGGAGTCCGGATGGGCGGCGGCAAACGCGCGCCAGGCCGGCGTGGCGCGGTCTTCCTCGCGCACGGAACCTTCGTCGACGTCGATGGCCGCGCCATCGCTGCCGATCAGCAAGGTGCCTTCATTCGTGTTGGCGCGAAACGGATAGGTGACGGTGGCCAGGGCCGCCTTGCCCAGCGGACGCCAGGCCGAGATGAAGCCCGCCTTGTTTGCCTTGACCAGCATCCTGGCGGCGGCGATGGCTTGCGGACGCGCGCCGCTGCGCTGCATGGCGCGCAGCAGACAGACGTCGGGCGCCGTCGGTGATTGTTCGCTGCGGCAAGCCGACAGCGAGCGTTCCTGCCAGACGGCGCGCGCGTCGATGGGGCCGGTAGCTTGGGCATGGGCCGCCTGCATGGCGGCCAGGCCGGTGAAAGCAAGGGCGCTCAATACGCGGCGGGAAGATCGTGTGGACATGGGCGTCTTTCAATAGCGGAAACAGAAGAGCTTCCGATTATAGGAGGGGGCTGGCGCGGAAGCGCGCACGGGATGGTCGTGCCGGCGTCCGGCTTGCGCCTCGGTCAGCGCTTTTTTGCCGCCGCCTGGCGCAAGGCCTTGGCTTCCTGCTTGTTGGGGATGTGCGGGCGCGTGGCCAGCTCGGCCTTGACGGCGGCGATGGCGGCGCCGAACAGCTGTTCGGCCTGCTCGACGCTGGCGCCCGCATAGTGTTGCTGGTTGGACTGGGCGGCACGCAGCCGGCGCAGCAGCGCCAGCAATTGCTTGCCGTACAGGGCGTGCAGATCTTGCGCCAGCACTTGCGCGCCCAGCGTGACCTCCACATGGTCGGGGGCAAGCAGGCGCAGCAAGGCCAAGCCTGCGGGCTGGGCGACTGGGGTCAGTTTGGGCTTGTCCATCGGCAGTGTATAGCTCCGTGAAGGATTACAGGTATTCCCAGATTTCATCGAAGGTTTCGCGCGCGAAATCGTTGCGCCAGGCTTCCGAGTTCTTTTCGCGGCTGACGGCAAACACGGCGCGCCATGTCTGCTTTGGCGAGCTCGTGTAGGTTGCGGCGATCTTTTGCAGGCCGGCCGTGCATTGCTCGACCTTGCAGCCGCTCTTCGCCAGTTGCTGGGCGGCAGGCGCCCATGCCACGGGCACCTTGACGACCTGGCATTCGAAGCTGACGGCCGTCGTTTGCATGCCGTTTTGCACCGTCACGGGGTCCGCCTTGGTGGCCTGGCACACGGCGCCATTCTTGGCGGCGATGACATTGGCGGCCAGCAGTTCGGCGGCCGGCGTGACGGCTGCGCGCATGTCGGCGGGGAACAGGTCGGCGATCAGCTTGCCTGTTTGCGTTGGAAACTGGGCGTCCGCTGCCTTCAGGGCGCTGTACGACGCGTATTCGGCGCTTTGATGGCCCGCCAGGCGCGTGGGGCGCAGGTAGGCGTTGAGTTTGGCGACGCTGGCTTCATCCTGGTTGATGATGGTCTTGATATACAGGTCGGCGACGGCCAGCGGCGCCAGTTCGACGGCAGTGGGTTCAGCCGCCATGGCGGGCTGCATCAGCGCGGCGGCGAGGGTGGCGGCCAGCAGTCTGGCGGCAGGAAATGGCTTGTGCATGTGTTTTCTCCATGATTCAATGTCAGGCGCCAAAAGATGCTTTTCGGCAATTTCGGCGCCCGCATTATAGATGGTGAAAGTCATAACGTTGCACACTTCAGGCGTGCGCCTTGCTGGCCGCTTCAAGCAAGGCCAGCAGCAGCTCCTTGCGCCGGCCTTGCGCCTTGCGCGCCAGTGCCGCCAGTTTTTCCAGTTTGCCCCAGACCGGATACAGCATGTGCTCGACCAGATAGCCGTCCAGCCCTTGCAGTTGCTGGCAGAACAGTTCCAGTTTCTCGATATCCTCCAGTTCCGCCTGGATCCTGACCTTTGCGTTATCCGTGCACGCGCGCAGGCACGCCGCCAGCACAGGGGCGGAGTCGCGCGTGACGCCATGTTGTTCGGCGAAGGCCGCCGTGAACTGGTCCTGCACGGACTGGTGTTCCTCGTCGACGTTGGCCATGTAGTGCTGCACCAGCGGGAAATAGCGGGCATCGAGCAGGCCCAGCCCAAACACGGCGTAACTGCCGGGCATGCAATTCTTTTCGCCTTCCGTGTCGGCATAGAATTCGAATTGCTCGATGGCGGCGCGTGCATACGCTTCCAGCTGCGGCCGCAGGGACGCATGGGCGAGGGCGTTGGCAAAGAAGCGGTGCGTATCGGATTTGGCCAGTCCCTTGATCGGCAAATATGCCTTGACCTTGGATTTGAGCTTGATCTGGTAGCTTTTCGGGAAACCGGCTTGCAGCAGATGCGTGATGAAGGCCAGCACCTGCGCATACGCGCCTTCCTCTTCCTGTGTGATGGTGATGTTGATCGTGGCAAACACATCGTTGGCGCGGCATTCCAGCAGCGCGTTTTTCACGTGGATGTCGGCATCGGGGAAGGTGCCGCTGCCTTCCTTGAGCATGCGCACGGCCCGTTCGCTGCCCAGTTCGCGCGCGATTTCCAGGAATTTGAGGCCTGTCGATTTGGCATAGCTCGGTTCGTGCCGCAAGATCATGACGGCGCCATACAGCAGCAGGTCGATCGGCGCCAGCGCCTGCGCGTCTGGCGCCGCGCCCGCCTTCAAGCTGTATTCCGCGCTGCGGTAGCTCGATTGCCGCACATCATAGAACTGCGGCAGGAATTGATTTTCCGCCCAGGCCGACACGGCCCGGATGATATCGCCGCGATGTTCGGCCAGCGCCTGCGGGCGTGATTTGTTCAGCTGCTCGATGCGTTCGAATTGCGCCAGCGTCCAGCCGATATCGGGCTGCGGAAACAGCTGGGGATCGAGCAGGTGGCGCGACAGGAAGAAGGTTTCCAGCTTTTTCGTTGGCCGCTTGCCGTGTTCAAGTTTTTGCGTGACGTAGCTGTGTATGCGCTCGAGCAGGGTCTTGCGCTTGCCTTCGTTGACGTAGTCGAGCAGGTTCAGGTGCAGCATGCCCTGTGCCGTCTGGAATTTGCCGCGAAAGTTGAAGCGGTAGTCGATCAGGGGCGTGTCCGCCAGTGTTTCCAGCTTCGCTAGCACAATGGCAACCAGTTGGGGCGCGATGATGTCGCGCACGACGGCTTCATCGAGGCGCGATGGCGTCCTCCTTGGTGCGAAATCCTCGGCATCGGCCAGCTGGAAATCGTCGGCCATGCTGCGTCCAGGTTTGTAGTCGAGCAATAACTCGTTGAAGATGCCCATTTGTAAGGTGGTGCGATTCACGGCGCTTTCCAGGTCGGTGCGCTTCAGGCGCTCGACAAACCACTCTTCTACGGCTGCCATCATTTCCCCCGTTGCCTGCTCTAACAGTGTGCTCATTGACTTCCTTGCATTGTGGGCGACGGTGCCATCGCTTGCCGTCACGATCATGTTTAATATAAAACACTATTTTAGGTGCCATGCCTGGCTGCAACAAGGGCCACACACGAGCGACTACTGGTATGCACTTATGTTCGGTGGCAGACGGTAGCTTGCGCACCTTGCCGCTATTCTCGGCGTATTCCCAGCGGGAAATGGCGCCGAGCTTGCGCCATTGCCGCGACAACCTTGCCAGGAGCCGCCCGGCCATGCCCTATGAAATTCTCCGCGACAGCATCGCGCTCGAGCAGGCGGGTGACGCCATCCGCTTCCACTTGTCCGTCTTCGGGGCGGAAAAGACGTGCCGCATCACCGTCACGGCATTGCACAGCCTGGACCAGGGGCAGGGCGGCGACTTGCTGGCCATCTTCGACACTCACCGCCTGCGCATCGGCCAGCGTGCCTTCTCCTACCTGAGCCGCGATCTGCTGGTCAGCGGCGTGGTGTTGCGCGCACTTGATTTCTAGTCACTTTTTCCTGCGACCATGCCCGTGACCTGGCCAGGTATGGTATTTCCGCACAGATCGTCAAGTAAATGCAGGTATGGCTGGACGGAAATGTTACATCTCGGTATTCTGCGCATGATACTTATTTCTATACAGAAAAAGGTAAGAGGGCGGTTCGGGCCGGCGGCAACGCGGCGCGCGCTGCCACGCAAGGTCAGGCATGCAAAGGTGAAGTCGTCCGCTTGCTGAGCGAAACGGTCGTGTTTCGGCTCGCGGCGGGCAGGGAACAGTGCTGTCATCTTTAAAATAGTAGGAGAGGTTGCTCATGGATGCAGAAAAGGATGTTGTGTACGGTACAGAAGATTTGTTGATGAGTTTGTGCAACTCGGTGGTTCGGGTGCTCAACGTTGCAACACAAAGCAAGGTCAATTATTCAGGCATGGTGCAGCGCATCACCAAGACGGGCCTGAAGCCGGACATCGGCTGCTTCGTGATGTTCGATGGCGGTTTCACGGGCCTGGTCGTGCTCAATTTTGCCGCCGATACGGCGATGGAAATCTACGAGCGCTACATGTTGCACATGGGTATGCCGAAGTCGGAGCTGGCCAGCTTCTACACATCGGACGAAGTGTCGAACATCATGGGCGAGCTGATGAACCAGATCGTGGGCGACTTCACGGGCAAGGTACGCCGCGAGCTGCAAACGAACATCACCCAGAGCCAGCCGAAGATGCTGGTGCTGAACAAGCAGGTGATGCTCAGTGTCGACACGCCGCTGGACCGCCCGGAAATGCGCCGCGTCACTTTCTACACGGAAAAGAACAATATTTTCTATCTGGAACTGGCGATCGACCGTACCGAGTTCATCAAGCTGCACGATTTCGATTCGCGCGAAGTCGATGCCGACTCGCTGATGGATGGCGAATTCGCGAACCGCGAACGTAACGCCGCCCCCGCACCTGCGGCGGAACCGGAAGACGACGACAACGCCGATCTGCTCAAGTCGCTGGGCATGTAAGCAGCGCTTGTTGACCGTGGTTGACCGTGGCTGGTGGCAGCTTTGCCGCCAGCCACTGCTGTCTACAGCCTACAAGGTCTTGCTCATGAATACCCGGCTCGTCCCTTCTGGACTGCAGGCAATGTCGCCGAAGCGGCGCCAGCCGCGGCGCTCGTAAAATTCGGGCGCCTGGAAACTGATGGTGTACAGCACCGCCGTGGCGCAGCCGCGCCGGCGTCCTTGTTCTTCGAACTGCCCCAGTATCTGGCTGCCCAGGCCCAAGCCTCGCAAGGCGGCGGGTAAATAAAACAAATCGAGAAACAGCAGGCCCAGCGAGGTCCGGCCCATGGCGCCGCCCAGCACCCGCTGGCTGTCGCGGTCGCGCACGACCACGCTCAATACCTGCCTGTCCTGGTATCCCGTGATCGCATCGTTATAGGCGTTCAAGCCCTCGAGGATGGTTTGTTCGACCTCCACGTCGATCGTGGCGCTGACACAGATGGTGTAGGGTAATTCGCTGAGCGGGTGTGCAGGCATGCTGGGCAGGCAAATAGTAAATAACTGTATAAATATACAGTATTTTGACTATTTTCGCCCGCTTATTATTGCAACGTCAATGTGTCCATGCGGCGCTTGCCGACCATGCCGCCTTGCTGGCTGTCGTCGAGCGACCAGTACTCAAGCGCATACGCATAGCTGCCATCGATGATGGTCAGCGTTTCCTTCTGGCGGCCGTTGGGCGCCTTGTAGTACAGGCGCCGCGCGGGCCGGCCATCCACCGTCTGCTTGAACGATTGCGCCGCCATGCTGGCTCGCTTGCCCGTCTTGCCCGCCATCGACATCGCCGTGATCGTCACGTAAGCCCGGTCCGGGCAGCGGGCCAGCAGGTGGGCGCCGCTCAGGACGGTGGGCTGCGCTGGATCGAGCGGGAAGCCGAACGGTTGCACGCCGACAATTTCCATACAGCCCATCTGTCGCGCCAGACCGGTCAGCGTTGCCGGATCGAGCGCGCTCGTATGGTGTTTTTCAGCGGCCTGCGCCTGGCCCAGCGCCAGGCGGCGCTCCAGCTCGGCCAGCGAAATGTCGCTGGGCACGGGCAGCAGGGCGGGGGCGTCAGGATCGGCGGCCGTGGATGTTTCCGCCCGCATGCGCGAGGCGACAGAATGGCTGCTCCCGGCCGTGCCATCGAGGGCGTGGGCGAGTGGCGTGGCGCTGGCAAGGGCGATTGCCAGCGATAAAGCTGGGTGTTTCAGCATGAAATTTCCCGGTTAACGTGCAGCCATCGCCGACGCAATCTCGATCGAACTCAGTTTCCAGCCCCACACGCCATGGCGCAGCAGGACCAGCGCGCCGTCCTGTGCATTGCCGTTTTTCGCGCGCACGACGAAGGTGTTCACACCGGCGTAGCCTGCCGAATACTCGGCCTTTTTCTGCGCGCCGTCGGCGGGCGTATCCGCGTTCGTATTCGCATCCGCCTGCGGGCTGATGGCGCTCTTGTTGACCAGCGCGACGACACCTGCGGGCGAGACCATGGTGTCGACCATCTTGCCCAGCATGGCGCTGGCGATCGACTGGCCCAGCGCGGCCAGCGGGTTGTCGCTGCCGGCGGTCGCCGCGATGCTGCGCGCCATGCTGGCCTCCAGCTGCGTCTTGACGCTGGCGCGCAGGGCGGGGAAGTCCACGTGTTCGGCCAGGGCGTCGGCATTGCGTTCGGCCAGCGCGGTCTTGATCTGGTGCAAGGCATAGTAGGGCGAAGCGTAGGCGGTGACAGCGAGGGCAGCGGCGGCCACGGCCGCGGCGATGGTGATTTTTTTCAAGTGAAGCCTGTAAGGTGGAGGGGAGAAAACGGATGCCGCGCAGCGTATCTGCTAAATGGAAATACGGCAATCATATTTTCTTGCCATTATTTCTCCGCATGCACTCGGGGCGCCCTCGGCGGACCACTATAGAGTGATGAGGGTGGGTGCTGTATAATGGGAGAAAAGTACTTAACTAGCTGTTTTAACTGAATAAAGACCCAATATCACATGCTATCTACAGCAAATATTACGATGCAGTTTGGCGCCAAGCCATTGTTTGAGAATATCTCCGTCAAGTTCGGCGACGGCAACCGCTATGGTTTGATCGGCGCGAACGGCTGCGGCAAGTCGACGTTCATGAAGATCCTGGGCGGCGACCTGGACCCGTCGGGCGGCAACGTCATGCTCGATACCAACGAACGCCTGGGCAAGCTGCGCCAGGACCAGTTCGCTTTTGAAGACATGCGCGTCCTCGACGTCGTCATGATGGGCCACACGGAAATGTGGGCCGCCATCCAGCAGCGCGACGCGATCTACGCGAACCCGGAAGCGACGGACGACGACTACATGCAGGCGGCCGAACTGGAAGGAAAAGTGTCCGAATACGACGGCTACACGGCCGAATCGCGCGCCGGCGAACTGCTGCTGGGCGCCGGTGTCGCCATCGACCTGCATCAAGGCCCGATGAGCAATGTGTCGCCAGGCTGGAAGCTGCGCGTGCTGCTGGCACAGGCGCTGTTCTCGAACCCGGACATCCTGCTGCTCGACGAGCCGACGAATAACCTGGACATCAACACGATTCGCTGGCTGGAAGACGTGCTCAACGAGCGCAACTCCACCATGATCATCATTTCCCATGATCGCCACTTCCTGAACCAGGTGTGCACCCACGTGGCCGACATGGACTACGGCACCCTGAAGATTTATCCAGGTAACTACGACGAATACATGTTCGCCTCGACCCAGGCGCGCAACCAGCAACTGGCCAACAACGCGAAAGCGAAAGACAAGGTTGCCGAGCTGCAGGAATTCGTGCGCCGCTTCGCCGCGAACAAGTCGAAGGCCCGCCAGGCCACGTCGCGCGCCAAGCAGATCGAAAAGATCAAGGTCGACGACATCAAGCCATCGTCGCGCGCCTATCCGTTCGTGCGTTTCGACGGCGAAAAGAAATTGCACCGCCTAGCCGTGGAAGTCGAGAACATCTCGAAAGGCTTCGACCGCCAGCTGTTCAAGAACTTTTCCATCATGGTGGAAGCGGGCGAACGCATCGCCATCATCGGTGCCAACGGCGCCGGCAAGACCACCATGCTGCGCTGCATCGCGGGCGATATCGCCGGCTTGCAGCCGGACCAAGGCCGCGTGAAGTGGGCGGAAAACGCCAACGTCGGCTACATGCCGCAAGACCCGACGGAAGATTTCGCCAAGGACACGAACCTGACCGACTGGATCGGCCAGTGGACGAAAGAGGGCGACGACGATCAGGCCGTGCGTTCCATCCTGGGCCGCTTGCTGTTCGGCGGCGACGATGTCAAGAAGGCCGTCAAGGTGCTGTCCGGCGGTGAAAAAGGCCGCATGATGTACGGCAAGCTGATGCTGGGCCGCCACAACGTGCTGATGCTCGATGAGCCGACCAACCACATGGACATGGAATCGATCGAGTCCCTGAACATCGCGCTGGAAAAATACGCGGGCACCCTGATCTTCGTGTCGCATGACCGCGAATTCGTTTCTTCGCTGGCCAACCGCATCATCGAGATCAAGGAAGATGAAGTGGTTGATTACCGTGGCAATTACGAAGACTATTTGAAGAGCCAGGGTATTGATTAATTTGTAGGGTAACGTTGTGTCGGATTACGCGCTGTGCGCTAATCCGACCTACGTCAGGGTGAGTTGGTCGCGTAGGTCGGATTAGCGCAGCGTAATCCGACATTACAACGTCATCCGCCAGCACCACACCGACGCGCCGCGGTCCATTCGTTCCGGCGCACCTGCTTTATTGCAATCGCGCCGGTCTATCCCGTTTTTGTTTGACACAGCCATGCAAACTTTAGCCATCAAATCCGTCGAGTACGAACATCCACAAGACGGAGCCAGCTGCACTGCCCACGCCTGGGCACGCACGCCAGCGACGCCGTCCCCGGCCGAGAAAGCCGAACTGATCACGCGCATCAAGCGCCTGCTGATCGAGCGCGAAGCCGTGCTCGTTGCCCACTATTACGTTGATGCTGACCTGCAAGACCTGGCAGAAGCCACGGGCGGCTGCGTCTCCGACTCCCTGGAAATGGCCCGCTTCGGGCGCGACCATCCGGCCAAGACCCTCGTCGTGGCTGGTGTGCGCTTCATGGGTGAAACGGCAAAGATTCTCAGTCCCGAGAAAACGGTATTAATGCCCGACCTCGACGCGACCTGTTCGCTCGACCTCGGCTGTCCGGTCGATGAATTCACGGCCTTCTGCGACGCCCATCCTGACCGCACGGTTGTCGTCTACGCCAACACCAGCGCGGCCGTCAAGGCGCGCGCGGACTGGATGGTGACCTCGTCCATCGGCCTCGACATCGTGGCCCACCTGCATGCGCAGGGCAAGAAAATCCTCTGGGCACCCGACAAGCACCTGGGTTCCTACATCCAGAAGCAGACGGGCGCCGACATGCTGCTGTGGCAGGGTAGCTGCCTCGTGCATGACGAATTCAAGGGCATCGAACTCGATCTGCTCAAGGAAGAGTATCCGCAAGCCAAGGTGCTCGTGCACCCGGAGTCGCCCGCGAACGTGGTGGCGCTGGCTGACATGGTGGGTTCCACGTCGCAAATGATTGCCGCAGCGCAAACCATGGACACGGACACTTTTATTGTCGCCACCGATAACGGCATCCTGCACAAGATGCGTGCCGCCGCGCCAGGAAAACGTTTCATCGAAGCGCCCACGGCCGGCAACAGCGCCACCTGCAAGAGCTGCGCGCACTGCCCGTGGATGGCCATGAACGGCTTGCTGAACCTGGCGCAGACGCTGGAAAACATGCACAACGAAATCCACGTCGATCCTGCCGTCGGCCAGCTGGCCGTGCGCTCGATCAACCGCATGCTCGACTTCGCCGCTGCCAAGAAGGCGGGCCTCAAGCCGGGCGCGGACCTGGCTAAAGAAACCACATTGTTCCAAGGAATCGGTCCAGCATGAGTACCCTCGTTAATTCTTTCGCCCCTTTCGATCCGGCCCTGGTGCGCGCGTTCGAAGGCAATTTGCTGGCCGCCTTGCTGGAAGACGTGGGCCAGTGCGACCTGACGGGCGAGCTGGTGCCGCCCGACCACATCGTCACGGCCCGTGTCATCGTGCGCGAAGCGGCCGTGCTGTGCGGCGCGCCGTGGTTCGAAGGCATCATGAAAAGCCTGGATCGCAGCATCGACATTGCCTGGCATTACGCCGAAGGCGACATGATGACGGCCGACAGCGTCGTCTGCACGATTGAAGCGCCGGCGCGCGCCTTGCTCACGGCCGAGCGCAGCGCCCTCAATTTCCTGCAACTGCTGTCCGCCGTGGCCACGGCCACGCGCCAGTATGTCGACGTGATCGCCGGTACCAAGGCGTCCATTCTCGACACGCGCAAGACCTTGCCGGGCCTGCGCCTGGCGCAAAAATATGCCGTGCGCGTCGGTGGCGGCAAGAACCAGCGCCTGGCCCTGTACGATGGCATCCTGATCAAGGAAAACCATATCGCGGCCGCGGGCGGCGTCAGCCAGGCCCTGGAAAACGCGCGCAATCTCGACGCGGGCGTGCCCGTGCAAATCGAGGTGGAAACCCTGGCGCAATTGCGCGAAGCGCTCGATGCGGGCGCCGTCTCCGTCTTGCTCGATAACTTCAGCAACGACATGATGCGCGAAGCCGTGGCCTTGACCGGTGGCCGCGCCTTGCTCGAAGCGTCGGGCGGCATCAATTTCGACACCGTGCGCGCCATTGCCGAAACGGGCGTGGACCGCATTTCGATCGGCAGCCTGACCAAGGACGTGCGGGCCACCGATTATTCCTTGCGCATCGTCGGCTGATGAAAAAAGCAGGGCGGCGCCTGCTGGCCCTGGCGCTGCTGTGGCCGGCATTTTCCATGCCTCTGCAGGCACGCGAGTTGCTGGCCGTGGGCGCGCAGTTCGAGCGCGTGTTCGAGTACCAGGAGGGTGGCGAGTATGGCGGACTGGGCGCGGAACTGCTGCGCCTGATGGCGGCGCGCACGGGTAACACCGTGCGTTTTCGCATGGTGCCGTGGGCGCGCGCGCAAGCCATGCTGGTGCAGGGCCAGGCCGATATCCTGATCGGTCCCTACAAGACGCCCGATCGCATTGCCAGCATGGCCTTTTCCGACAAGCCGTTTTACCAGGACCAGATGGTCTTTTATACGCGCCAGAACGCCAGCTTCAGCTGGGACGGCGACTACGCGGTGCTGAAGAACCGCAGGGTGGTGCTGCTCAATGGCTGGGCCTATGGCGCGGAATGGGAGCGCGTGCGGCCCGGCTTGCAGGTCAGCGTGGCCAACAACGTGGAAAATGGCTTGAAGATGCTGGTGCACAATCACGTCGACGTCTTCGTCAGCAACCGTCGCAATACCGATCCCGTCATCGCCCGCCTCGGCTATGGACGCCAGGTGAAACCCCTGCCCAGAATCATCGAACTGCAAAACGGCTATTTTGCCTTCCCCCGTTCGCCCACTTTCGACAAGCTGCGTGTGCAGTTCGACCAGGAACTGAATAACCTGATCGAGACGGGCGAGCTGAAAAGACTGGGCAAGCGCTACGACGTCAGCTTGCCCTGATAGACGCATGCCGGACCGCAGGGCGGCATGCGTGGGTGATCGCGGATGCCACTACAACTGGCGTGCCTCGAACGTATTGCACTGGGCAATCTGACCGCTCTCGATGCCCTTGCTGAACCAGCGTACGCGCTGCTCAGAGGTGCCGTGTGTAAATGAGTCCGGCACGACATGGCCTTGCGCCTGGCGCTGCAGCGCATCGTCGCCGATGGCCGTGGCCGCTTTGAGGGCCGCTTCGACGTCGCCCTGTTCCAGGATCTTGCGGTCCTTGTTCGCGTGATACGCCCATACACCGGCAAAGCAGTCGGCCTGCAACTCCAGGCGCACGGACATGGCGTTGGCCTGGCGCTCCGATTGCGTGCGGCGCGCATTGTCGACCTTTTCCGACAGGCCCATCAGGTTTTGCACGTGGTGGCCCACTTCATGCGCGATCACGTACGCTTCCGCGAATTCGCCCGAGACCTTGAAACGCTGCTGCATCAGATTGAAGAAATCGAGGTCCAGGTAGACTTTCTGGTCGCCGGGGCAGTAGAAGGGGCCGCTGGCGCTCTGGCCCGTGCCGCAGGCCGTCGGGATGCTGCCCGAGAACAAGACCAGCTTGGGTTTCACATAGCTGCCGCCTTCGGCCTTGAACAGGGCGCCCCACGTGTCTTCCGTATCGGCCAGCACGGTTTTCACGAAGCGGGCCATCTCGTCCGATTCGGGCGGCTGGCGCGCCGGGGACTGGCTTTGCTGGGTGCTGACCTGGCCGCCACCGCCGCTGAGCAGATTGAGCAAGGTCAAGGGATTGACGCCCAGTACATACGAGCCGACGAGGGCGATGACGATGGTGCCGATGCCGATCGAGCGCCCGCCAAAACCAAAGCCGCCACCGCCGCCTCCGCCACCATCTTCGCCACGGCGATCTTCCACATTGTCGCTTTCGCGATTGCCTTCCCATTTCATGATATTTACTCCTGCTGCGATTTGCGATTGATTGGTGACGCCTGAATATGTTTCTTGCGACGAATCTTGTTATTATCGCAGTAAACTGCGTCGCGAAAGAGGTGACAATGTTACCCTTTGCAACTTTCCACCCACTCCACAACAGGTACACGCATGGCGCTTGCCAACGATACACTCATTTCGCCAACGGCGGTGGTCCAGGCGCAACTGGACGCCTACAACGCGCACGACGTGCCGGCCTTGCTGGCCATCTACGCAGATGATGCGCAGCAATTCCAGCACCCCGATACCTTGCTGGCGCAGGGCGGCACGCAGATCGGCGCCCGTTTCACGGCCCGTTTCGCGGCAAGCCGGCCGCGGGCGCAGTTGCTCAACCGCATAGCCTGCGGCAAGCTGGTGATCGACCATGAAATCGTCCATGGCGACACGGACGATGGCGTGTCGGCACAGGAACTGGTGGCGACGTATGAGGTGGAGCGGGGCCGCATCAGCCGTGCCTGGTTCAGCTTTGGCGCGTTGACGCGCTTGCGCGTGGCGTTGCCGGCCGATGTGCCTGCCATGAATGCGCTGATCGCCCGCTCCGGCGTGGCACTGAGCGCGGGGTTTTATACGCAGGAACAGGCCGAGGCCGTGACGCGCCACGTGTTCGGCGTCGATACGCAGCTCGTGGCGGACCGGACGTATTTCGTGATCGAACGCGATGGCGTCATGCTGGCTTGCGGCGGCTGGAGCCAGCGCGCCACCCTGTATGGCGCCGACCGCGCCAAGAGCGGGCCGGATCCGCTGCTCGACCCATCCAGCCAGCCGGGCCGCATCCGCGCCTTCTTTGTGGAGCCAAGCGCCGCCCGCCAGGGCCTGGGCAGCATGCTGATGCGCCATTGCGAACGCCAGGCGCTGGCCGCCGGTTTTACCGCTCTGGAACTGGCCGCCACCTTGCCCGGGGTGCCGCTGTACCTGGCCAGAGGCTTTGCCGTGACGGAAGAGTTTCACCTCGACTTGCCCGATGACATCAAGCTGCCGCTGGCGCGCATGCACAAGCAGTTGTAAAACCATGTTTTACCAGGGCAGCGGCGCCTTTTCCCCGTTGGCATGCTCACCGTAATACAGCGATGGCAGGAAGCGCGACAGATAGGTAAATTCGCTGTAGCAATGGCGCAGCAAATTCAGGCCCAGTACCTCGGGCACGTCGCGCACGGGGTCCAGGCTATTGCGGCCCAGCAAGAAGCGGCTGCGCAGCACGCAGCCTGTGGGCGTATCACGGGTCAAATGCAGCATCTCGCCATCGAGCGGGTCGCCCAGCGGGTCCAGTTGCACGTGCTCGCCAAAGCCGATGCGCGCGCAGATGGCAGCCGACAGGGTGCCGCTATCCTTGGCCTGCTGCAGTTGCGCCGGATCAAATACCTCCTTCGGATCATGGAACTTCAGCTTGGCTTTCACGGGCGGAATGTCGCCCAGCGATTCCACGGCCTCGATCGAGGCGCCATAGTAACTCTCTCCCTTTTTCCACGCATTGTTCCAGCCGTGATGTGCCACGTGGTCGTGCGGATGCCACCACTTGATGTGCTGGGTCGTTTCGAAAAACGTAAACCACCAATCCAGCATGCGCCCGCTGCAGCCGTGCAGTTCCGTGCGCGCCGCCACCAGCAGACAACCGTCTTCCAGGCGCGTAATGCCGGTTTCCAGGTGCAAGGGAAACGGGTTGAGCAAGTCGCCCGTGCTGATGATGCTCCATGGGAATTCCATATGTTTCGTCATATCGTTCTCCTTTGTTGGGGTGGACCAATTATATATTAAAGAAACGATTTTCGTTTCCTAAATATGTTTCAGTGTAAAATTGCCCATCGATCAAGCTTGGAGTCGGCATGCAGGAAGAAGAGAGCAAGGCTGTGCGTGGACGGGGCCGTCCGGCGCGCCCGCCCGAGGAAGCGCGCGAGGCGGCTGTGCAAGCGGCCACCTGGCTGCTGCTGCACGAAGGCTATGCGGCCACGACCATGGAAGCGGTGGCGCGCCACGCGGGCATGGCCAAGAAGTCGCTGTATCAATACGCGGCCAACCGCGAGGAACTGGTCGCCCTGGTGGTGCGCGGCTGGACGGATGCGTTCCTGCCTGCCATGGCGCACGATGCGGCCGGGCCTGGTGACGTCTTGCCTCTGTTAAAAGAGATATTGCAGGCGATGGCGGCGCGCGTGCTGACGGCGGATGCTGTGGGCCTGTTCCGCCTGCTGTGCACGGAGTTTCCCGCGCGTGCGGACTTGCTGGCCGTGTATCAGCGCAACGGCATCGAGCGGGGCACGGCGATGCTGGCCGAATGGCTGGGCCGCCAGGCCGCGCGCGGCCACATGACGATCAGCAATGCGCCTGAACTGGCTGGCCTGCTGCTGGCCATGGTGATTGCCGAGCCGCTGCGGCAGATGGCGCTGGGCTTGCTGGCGTCCGTGCCGGCCTGGGATGCCGCGCCGCGCATCGACGCCGTGCTGCGTCTGCTGGGCGGGTCGGCGTTCAGTGTGGCTGGTGCTTCAACGCCTCGCGGTAGCTGAGCGCAGACAGTTGCTGGCGGTGCTTCGTTGCAAAAAACAGCACCTCTGCCGGCGCGTGGCGCGCGTAATCGCGCAGGGCCCAGCCGATGGCCTTGCGGATGAAAAACTCGTCTTCGTGGGCCAGCGCCAGCGCCGCGCCGAATAGCCAGCCGGCACCTGTGTCGGCGCGCCAGCCCAGCTGGTGCAGCATGGCGATGCGGCGCAGCCAGAAGTCTTCATGGAGCAGCGCGTCATCCATGTGCGCATGGCCGTCGCCGCCGCGCTGGTGCTCCGCCTGCAGCACCTCGCCGACGATACCCGCCATGCCGTCGACGCTGTCCCACCACGCGCGCTGGCGTGCCAGGCCGAGCAGGGCGGGGATTTGCCCGATGTTCAGCTGGCGCCAGTGCAGCGCCAGCATGTCGAGCGCCACGTGCTGGTATTCGCGTTCCGGCTGTTGCCACAGCAGCTGCGCGTGCTCGAGCAAGGTCGCGGCATCGATGCCCTTCAAGCCCGCCAGCAAGTCCCTGGTGGCCAGTCGCCGCTGCGGCGCTGCAACGCCCAGGAAAACGAACTGGTCGCGCATATACGCCTGCATGGGCGCCGCGCGGCCCGGTTCGGCAGCAGCTTCCAGCGCGGCTTTTAATTCTGCATGTAGATCCATTTCATCTCGCTTTCTTCAGGCGTAAAAAAAGCGCCCCAAGGAGCGCTTTTTCATGCCTATCCAGTATTACTGAATCTTGGCCTTTTTCATCAGTTCGTCGCGGTAGGCGGCGAGTTTCTTCTGTTGCAGCGACTCGGCCACTTGACCCTTGACTTCTTCCAGTGCCGGCAGCTTCGTCGGACGGGTTTCTTCCAGCTTGATCACGTGGAAACCGAATTGCGATTGCACTGGCGTTTGCGTGACCTGGCCTGGTTTCAAAGCAACCATGGCGTCGGAGAATGGCTTCACGTACGAAGCTGGGCTAGCCCAGTCCAGGTCGCCGCCATTGGCTGCGGAACCGTCTTTCGATACTTTCGCCAGTTCTTCGAACTTGGCGCCGCCTTTCAGCTTGGCGATGATGTCTTTCGCTTCCGCTTCGGTGGCCACCAGGATGTGGCGTGCATGGTATTCCTTGTCGCCCGCTTGTGCCTTGAACTTGTCGTACTCTGCCTTGATTTCAGCGTCCTTGACAGGGTTCTTCTTGACGTAGTCGGCCAGCAGGGCGTTGATGATGATGCTTTGACGGGCATTGTCGATCTGCGACTTGACTTCCGGACGCGTGCCGTAGCCTTGCTTGTCGGCTTCCTGGATCAGCACTTCACGGCCGATCAGGTCTTTTTTGATGGCTTCGCGCAATTGCGGAGAATCCGCTTGCTTGCCTTGGGCGACGACTTGCTTGACGACCTGGTCAACGCGCGACGACGGGATGGCCTTGCCATTCACGGTGGCGACGTTTTGCGCGAACGCAGGGATCGCTACAACGGCGACCAGGGCTAAGATCAAACGGGCTGGCTTCAAAATCATGTTCATTCCTAATAAATATACTAAAAATCGATACGCGCGGCTGTCGCGCAGTGCGCATTCAGGCGCAGAATACACGACCGGCGCCGAAAAGGGCGCCGGGGAGGTCAGTTCTTACTGAACTTTCGCTTTTTTGATCATTTCTTCCTGATACGCTTGCAGTTTCTTTTGCTGCAGCGCTTCGGCGATCTGTGGCTTGACTTCTTCCAGGGTCGGCAGTTTTGCCGCGCGGGTGTCGTCCAGCTTGATTACGTGGAAACCGTTAGGCGTTTGCACCGGGGTGTCGGTGACCTGGCCTTTTTGCAGTTTCACGAAGGCGTCCGAGAATACTTTCGGGAACGACGATGGGGCTGCCCAGTCCAGGTCGCCGCCGTTGTCGGCCGAGCCGGTATCTTTCGATTGCTTGGCCAGGTCTTCGAACTTGGCGCCGCCTTTCAGCTTGGCGATGATGTCTTTCGCTTCCGCTTCGGTGCCGACCAGGATGTGGCGCACGTGGTATTCCTTGTCGCCGGTCTGGGCCACGAACTTGTCGTATTCGGCCTTGATTTCAGCGTCGTTGACCGGGTTCTTTTTCAGGTAGTCGCCGACCAGGGCGTTGATGACGATGGCCTGGCGTGCGTTCTCGATTTGCTGCTTGACTGCTGCATCTTTACCGAAACCTTTGTTTTCCGCTTCTTGCATCAGCACTTCACGGCCGATCAAGTCTTTCTTGATCATTTCGCGCAGTTGCGGCGAATCCGGTTGCTGGCCTTGGGCGACGACTTGCTTGACGACTGCATCAACGCGCGACGATGGGATAGGCTTGCCATTAACAACGGCAACATTTTGCGCAAAAACAGGTACCGCGACAACGGCGAGTAGTGCGATCAGCAAGCGGGCTGGCTTAAAAGTCATTATTAAATCCTGTTAGGGAAAGTTTCGTAAAAAACGCATGGGAAGAAAACGCGTGCATGGCGCTTGCGGCAAACGGCATACCAAGTTGCCCCGGTACGCCAAAAACGCCGTCCTTACACTACTTCGGACGGCGCCAGGGCCACAATCGCCAATGCATGTATCTCATTATGCATCATATCGTGCACGGAATCATACACCAGTCGATGGCGCATGACGAGCCTGAGCCCTTCAAATTGACTAGAAATTATGCGTAGATTGTAATGGCCTCCGCCCGAGGCGGCGCCCGCATGGCCCCGGTGGCGCGCCGAGTCATCTTCCAGCACACATTCCAGAGGGGAAAGTGCCGTTTCCAGGCGGGTACGAATGCGCTGCATGCGCGTTTCCGGCGCGGTGTTTTCAGTGGTGGAGTTCATCATGCGTCTTCCTTGATATGTTTGGCCAGGAACAGGGTTTGCGCCACGATAAAGGCAAAGAAGATGCCCGTCGCGCCAAACGCCTTGAAGCTGACCCAGGCGGCCATGTCGCCCTTGTACAGCACGAAGGCCACGAACAGGTTCAGTGCGCCGATGGCGCCAAAGAAGATGATCCATGCGGCAAGCAGCTGGTTCCACACAACTTCGGGCAATTGCACTTGCGCTTCCATGGTCTTGCGGATCAGGTTTTTCTTGAAACCCACGTGGGCGATCAGCAGGGCCAGGCCGGACAGCCAGTAGATCAGGGTCGGCTTCCATTTCAGGAAGAAATCGTCATGCAGATAAATGCTGGCGCCG
Source organism: Janthinobacterium sp. NKUCC08_JDC (assembly GCF_019345575.1). Lineage (NCBI taxonomy): Bacteria > Pseudomonadati > Pseudomonadota > Betaproteobacteria > Burkholderiales > Oxalobacteraceae > Janthinobacterium > Janthinobacterium sp. NKUCC08_JDC. The sequence continues at coordinate 79,138 of NZ_JAHKQW010000006.1, forward strand.
CCGAACACGACAAAGATGAACAGCGACAGCCAGAGCATGCCGTCCACCTTGCGCCCGCGCAGCAGCAGATAGCTGACCTGGCAGGCGGTGGCGACGATGCCGACGAGGGTGGCGAGTATCCACGGCGCCTGGTCGGCCTTGATCAAGCCGCCAGACACGAAGCCGGACAGATATTGCTGCACGAAATCGTGCGTGGCCGCTTCATACATGCCGCCCAGCTTGAAGGCGGCGAAGAAGGCGATCAGGGGGAATAGGTCGAATAGAAATTTCATGGCGAGACTTTACACGGGTCTTGTTACATTCATCTTAGGAATGGCTTAGGAGCAAGATGCCCGCCCGCCATTCCAGTGTCTCACGGTTGCGGATCGAAGCGCAGCGATGCCGAATTGATGCAATAGCGCAAGCCGGTTGGCGGCGGGCCGTCCGGGAAGACGTGGCCCAGGTGGGCGTCGCAGACGGCGCAGACGATTTCCGTGCGCACCATGCCATGGCTGCGGTCGACGATTTCCGTCACGTTGGCCGGGTCGAGTGCCTGGAAATAGCTGGGCCAGCCGCAGCCCGAGTCGAACTTGGTGTCCGAGGCAAACAGGGGGGTGTTGCAGCAGACGCAGGTGTAGACGCCATGTTCATGGTGGTCCCAGAACTTGCCCGTGAAGGCCCGTTCCGTGGCCGCGTGGCGCGTGACTTCGTATTGCATCGAATCGAGCATGGCGCGCCATTCGGCGTCGGTTTTCTTGACTTTATTCGTGGTCATAATGACTCCTCAGGATGAGCAACTGACTTCAAGGTGGCTGGCCCAGTCGGGCGGCAGGGCCGCATAGTGCTGGTGTTCGGGCTGTTCGTCAAATGGCTTTTGCAAAACTTCCAGCAATGCCGCCACTTCCGTGTAGTCCTGCTGCTGGGCTTTCTCGATGGCCACTTGCGCCAGGTAGTTGCGCAGCACGTATTTCGGGTTGACCTGGTTCATCGCCGCTTGCCGCTCGGCATCGACGCTGTGCTCCTGCCGCAGGCGCGCGCGGTATTGTGCCGCCCACGTATCGAAGGCGGGGCGGTCGATGAACATGTCGCGCAGCACGGTGTCGTGCTCGGGGGCCGCCACCTGCAGTGTCGCCAGGGCGCGGAAGAAGTTCGTGAAATCCACGTGATTGGCTTGCATCAGCGCAAACATGCTGTCGAACAGCTGCGTATCGTCGTCCTGGCTCGTTTGCAAGCCCAGCTTGGCGCGCAGCAGGGCATTCATCTTCTCCGCAAAAGCGGGCTGGTAGCTGTCCAGCGCCGCCTGCGCCAATGCCACTTCGCCGATCAACGGCAGCAGCGCCTGGCCCAGCGCATAGCAGTTCCAGTGGCCCACCTGCGGCTGGTTGGCGTAGGAATAGCGGCCTTGCTGGTCCGTATGGTTGCAGATGTGCTCGGCGTCAAACGCTTCCATGAAGCCGAAGGGACCGTAATCGAGGGTCAAGCCCAGGATCGACATATTGTCCGTATTCATGACGCCATGCATGAAGCCCACGGCTTGCCACTGCGCAATCATGTGCGCCGTGCGCACGCACACTTCGGCCAGCAAGGCTTGATATGGATTTGATGCGGCGCGCAAATGGGGATAAAAACCATCGATAACGTAATCGGCCAGGATTTTCAGCTCGTCCGGCTGCTTGCGGTAAAACCAGTGTTCGAACGAGCCGAAGCGCACGAAAGTGGGCGCCATGCGCGTGACGACGGCGGCCGTCTCGACGGTTTCGCGCATGATGCCTTGCTGTGAACCCATGATGGACAGCGCACGCGACGTGGGAATGCCCAGCGCCGCCATGGCTTCCGAGCACAGGAATTCGCGGATGGACGAGCGCAGCACGGCGCGGCCATCGCCCATGCGCGAATACGGTGTGGCGCCGGCGCCTTTCAGCTGCAGTTCCATCGGGCCATCAGCCGTGGCGATATCGCCCAGCAGGATGGCGCGGCCATCACCCAGCTGGCCGGCCCAGACGCCGAACTGGTGGCCCGAATACACGGCCGACAGCGGTTGCGAGCGCTCGGCCACGGCATTGCCGCTCAGCAGCGCTACGTAATCGGGCTCGGCCAGGCGCGCCGCATCGAGACCGATCAGGGCCGCGGCTGGCGCGCTCGCGGCCACGAAATACGGGGCGGGCAGGGGCGTGGGCATCAAGCGCGTATAGAACGCGGGCGGCAAGGCCGCAAAGGCATTATCCAGTGGTAAGGTATGAGCGGTGATGGCAATTCCAGTCAGTAAGATGGACTGGCACGGTGCGCCAGCCTGGAATGCGATTTTACCGCACAGCGCCAAGGCGTGCGCCGGGCGCTGTAGTGGGTATCCGCGCGGCAAAAAACGGAACCGAAAATTCCATGCTGCATCGCAATATCGAAATGCGTTGACGATTTCCGCACGACCGTACGAAACTAGGGAAAATCTTTAAATTCCAACAATAACCGAGTATCCAACCCAGGAGACACGATGTCGGCATTCCCCTTGAGTCCAGTGATGGGCCAGATGATGAATCAGCCCCTGCTGATTTCCAGCATTATCGAGTTTGCAGCGCGTCATTATGGAGGCAGCGAAATCATTTCGCGGCGGGTGGAAGGCGATATGCACCGCTATACCTACCGCGATTGCCACCAGCGCGCGCGCCGGCTGGCGAACGCCTTGCATGGCCTCGGTGTCGGCATGGGCGACAGGGTCGCCACCCTGGCCTGGAATGGTTATCGCCATCTGGAAGCGTACTATGCCGTGTCCGGCTCGGGCGCCGTGCTGCATACGATCAATCCGCGTTTGTTTCCCGACCAGATCGCTTATATTTCCAATCACGCGGAAGACCAGGTCTTGCTGTTCGATTTGACTTTCCTCCCCGTGGTGGAGAAGATCGCCGCCGAGTGCACCTTCGTGCGCCATTTCGTGCTGATGTGCGACCGCGAGCGCATGCCCGCCAGCAGCACCATCCCCGATCTGCTGTGCTATGAAGACTTGATCGCCACGCATTCCGACGACTACACCTGGTCCCTGTTCGACGAGAATTCGGCCGCCACCCTGTGCTACACGTCGGGCACGACGGGCAATCCCAAGGGCGCCCTGTATTCGCACCGCTCGACCGTGCTGCACGCGTACGCGTCGGCGATGCCCAGCGCCCTGAACGTACGCGCTTCAGACACCGTGCTGCCCGTCGTGCCCATGTTCCACGTGAATGCCTGGGGCTTGCCATATTCCGTGCCCCTGTCCGGCGCGCGCATGGTGTTTCCCGGCGCGGCGCTGGACGGCAAGTCGTTGTATGAACTGTTCGAGGCGGAAAAAGTAACGTTCTCGGCCGGCGTGCCTACCGTCTGGCTGGGCCTGCTCAACCATGCCTTGCAGAATAATCTGCAATTTTCCACCTTCCGCCGCACCGTGATCGGCGGCGCGGCGTGTCCGCCAGCCATGATGGATACCCTGATCGACAAGTTCGACGTGGAAGTCATCCACGCCTGGGGCATGACGGAAATGTCGCCGCTGGGCACGGCGGGCGGCTTGCAGACCAAGCACCTGGACTTGCCGAAGGACGAGCAGCGCAAGATCCTGCAAAAGCAGGGCCATGCGATCTACGGCGTGGACATGAAGATCGTCGACGACGACGGCAAGGAATTGCCGTGGGATGGCGTGGCGTATGGCCACCTGCTGGTGAAGGGGCCGTGGATCATCTCGTCGTATTACAAGAACGAGGGCGGCGAGGTGTTGCAGGATGGCTGGTTCCCCACGGGCGACGTGGCCACCATCGACACGGATGGCTACATGCAGATCACGGACCGCAGCAAGGACGTGATCAAGTCGGGTGGCGAGTGGATCGGCACCATCGACCTGGAAAACCTGGCCATGGCGCACCCGGCCGTGCTGCAGGCGGCTTGCATCGGCGTGTTCCACCCGAAATGGGACGAACGCCCCGTGCTCGTCGTCGTGCTGCGCCCCGGCATGACCGTCACGCGCGAAGCGCTGTTGCAATTTTTCGAGGGCAAGATCGCCAAGTGGTGGACGCCCGACGACGTGCTGTTTATCGACGCCTTGCCCATGGGCGCCACGGGCAAGATCCAGAAGAACAAGCTGCGCGAGCAGTTCAAGGGGCACCGGCTGCCGGGGATGTAAGCAAGCTAGGCCGCCTGCGGCAGCGCGGCCCCCAGCTTTTCCAGCAGATGATCGCACTGGAAGAGGGAAAGGGTCTGGCGCTGCGCGTCCGTGCCAATATCGATCATTTCATCCATTTCGCTGCGCAAGTCCTCGTGCGCGCCCGTGCGGATGATTTGCGGCGCCGCAAAGCGCTGGCTGTCGGAGATGGTCATGATGTTGTCGACGTGGTCGACGAGGAAACCGTAGCGCTCGGCGCCCCGTTCCACGATCAATATCTTGCCGGCGCTGGCGTCCGGCAAGGCCGGCATCGCGTACAGCTGGCGCAGGTCGATGATGCTGATCATTTGCTGGCGCAGGTTGAGCATGCCCCGCATGCAGGCCGGCATGCCCGGCGGCGTCGTGATGGCGCCGCTGAAATCAATGATTTCGCGCACTTGCCCGATTTCCACGGCGAAGCGGGTTTCCACCGTAAACGTGATGTAGACACGGCGCTGCGCCTTGTGCGTGGCGGCCGCCGTTTCCGTCTCGGCCGGATACAGGCGCGCATGGCCGTCGCGCATCTCGATAATTTCCGCCTGCGACAGGATGCCCTTGTGGTCGAGGAAAATGATGTCGCCCAGCCCCTCTTTCGTGATGCAGCCGGCGAACATGGCGGCGCGCGCCTTGCTCAGCAGGGGAATCGGCAAGACCTCGTCGCCAAAGAAATGCACGATGCTGTCGACGGAGTCGACGAGGAAGCCCACGGTCGTGTCCTCGAGGCGCACGACGATGACGCGCTGGTCGCCAATCGCCGCCGTGCCGGATGCGGGCGCCTGCAGCAGGGCGCCGAAATCGACGACCGCCACCTGGCTGCCGCGAAAATGCATGCGCCCCAGGCACAGCTCGCTATTCAGCAGGGAGCTGTGCAGTTCCGGCACCCGTATGATTTCCTGGATGGCCAGCATTTCGAAGGCAAACGTGGCGCCGGCCGCGTGGAAGCTGACGCACTGGCGGCGTTCGCTTTGCGCGTGGTAGCGGGCCGTGCTCAGCTTGGCGCCCGTTGCCTGCAGGGCTAGCACATGGGGCACGTTTTCAATGCGCAGCAGGGCGTGCGGGTCGAGCACCTGCAGCAGGCGCGCGCCGCCATCGAGCAGGATCGTGCCGGCGATGACGGCATGGCTGTCGCCGGCCGCATATTGCAGGGCGCTGCGGGCGCTGGCGGGCACGCGCAGGATTTCTCCCGTATCCTGGAAGACGATGCCGATCAGCACTTGCTGGAAGTCCAGAATGGCGATCTTGTCCGTGGCCACGGCGCGCGGCGCATCGGCGCGGAACAGGCGGCCCAGGTTGACCACCGGAATGACGCTGCCGCGCAAGGTGAACATGCCTTCCAGATACGCGGGCGACAGGGGCAGGGCGGTGACTTTCGCGGGGTAGTTCACCACTTCGCGGATGCAACTGGCGGGCAGGGCGAATTCATCGCCGCCCAGGTGGAAGGAGCCGAACAGTTCGGTGGCCGTGTCGCTTGTGCCCTGCGCTTGCAAGCCCGTCGCTTCATGCATATCCATATGCGCCTTCCTTGCGTGGAATCAATTCAGGTTGCGCCACCACATCGGTGACGGCGTAGCTGTGCCGGGCGCAATCGATCAGCAACTGGCGCCCGTGGCGGCCGCCCAGCGCGCAAAAGCTGACGTGCAAGCCGCACTGGTCCAGGTATTTTTGCGCCGCTTCCGCGTTTTGCCTGCCTATCTGCAGCCGCCCGTTGCGCGGACCAAACATGCTGGCGCCGCCCGCCAGCACCACGTCGATATCGGGGTAATCGGCCTGGCGCACGCCCATCAGGCGCAGCAGCGAAGGCACGGCCTGGCTCACATAGCGCGCGCCAAGGGCGTTATCGGCGCCGGGCGCTTCCGGCAACAGACAATGGGCCAGGCCGCAGCATGGGCCATTCTTCCAGATGAAGCCGATGCCGATGCAGGAGCCGAGCAAGGCTTGCAGCTGCTCGCCGTGCGTGCCCACGCTCAGTTGGCCCATGCCGACATGGTGCAGCGGCAGGCGATGATCGATGATGATGCTCATGCGGTACCCGCCTTATAAATCATGGGAAACTCGAATTGGTAGCCGGTGCCGAGTCGGGTGATGGTTTCCGATTCGCCCAGGATCAGCCGGCCTTCATCCTTGAGACTCACGCGCGCCTGGCGCAGCACGGTTTCCTGGTGCTCGGCATCGAAATAGATGAGCACATTGCGCAGGAATACCAGGTCGAACTGCCGCGCCGGGCGCAGCGCTTCGAGCAGGTTATGCTGGGCAAAGCTGACGTGTTGCCGCAATTCCTCGTTGACCTGGACGCCATACGGTGCTGGCGTGAAATATTTGCGCAGCAAGTCCGGGTGCGACAAGCGGATGCGCTCGACGGAGCGCCCGCTGTACTGGCCGGCCCGCGCCGCGCCCAGGATCTGCTGCGAAATGTCGCTGGCCAGGATCTGGTAGCGGAAAGACGGCACTTGCAGCTTGAATTGCTCGCACAGCATGGCGATCGAATACAGTTCCTCGCCGCTGGCCGCCGCCGCCGACCAGATGGCCAGGCAGCCGTCCGGATGCGCGCGCACCCAGGCGGGCAGGTAGCGGTCGCGGAAGTAATCCCAGACCTGCGGCGTGCGGAAGAACAGGGTGTCGTTGGTGGTCACCAGGTCGATGAAATGGGCCACCTCGTCGCGGTCGCTGGCCACGCGCTCCAGGTAAGCCTGGTAGCTGTGCAGGGACAGCGCCTGCAGCCGTGGCTGCAAACGCCGTTCCAGCAAGACGCTCTTGCGCGCCGTCATGGCGATGCCCGTGTGCTGGCGTACCAGCGCGATCAGGGTCGTCAGCACCTCGGGCGTCAAGGTGGCCGCGTGGCTCATCGCCTACACCACGAAGCCGGAGACAGTCTGGTTCAGGCTGCCTGCGCGCTCGTTCAAGCCATCGGTCGAGCGGGCGATGCTGTCGCAGTTGGCGGCCGACTTTTCCGTTTCCTCGGCGATGTACTGGATGGCAGTGGACACTTCGCGCGCCGTCAGCAGCTGCTCGTTGGCCGCCTTCGAGATGTCGGAAATGGCCAGGGTGGTCTTCGCCACGCCCGAGACGATCTTGTCGAAGGCGTCGCTGGCCTGGCGTGAAATCTCGCTGCCTGTCGACACGCGCTTGACGGATTCGTTGATCAGCTTGGAGATTTCCTTGGTCGCCTGCGACGAGCGCTCGGCCAGTTTGCGCACCTCGTCTGCGACGACGGAAAAGCCCAGGCCGTGTTCGCCCGCGCGCGCCGCCTCGATGGCCGCGTTGAAGGCCAGCATGTTGGTCTGGTTGGCGATCTCGCTGATGACCTTGACGATTTCGCCGATGTCTTCCGACGAGCGGTTGATCAAGTCCATCGCCTCGATCGATTTGGCGACGGCGCGCGCGCCCGCTTCCGCTTCCTGCTGCGTGGCTTTCGCCAGGGAATCGGCGTTCGAGGTGTTTTCCGCGATGGAATTGATGGAAAACGTCAAGCCGTCGATGGACGCGTTCATTTCTTCCACCGTGGCGCCCAGCGCCTGCGTGCCCACGGCCACGCCCGTGGCCCGTTCGGCGATGGCGTTCGACGCGTCGGCAAAGCCGTTGGCGGCCGACACCACGTTGCCGATCACACCGCGCAAGTCGACGATCATCTTGCTGATGCCGCCGGCCAGCAAATCGATCGGTTCGCTGCCTTCGGGCACGATATTGCAGGTCAGGTCGCCTTGCGCCGCGCGCGCCACCGAGTCGAGCAGGGCATTGACCTTGCGGCTGTCGTTGGCGGCCTTGGCCTGGATGCTGTTTTCCAGGTTCACCTGGTCCGTGATGTCGATGGCGAACTTGACTACTTTATACGGTTTGCCGTTCAGGTCCAGGATGGGGTTGTAGGTGGCCTGTATCCACACCACCTTGCCATGGTTGCCCAGCCGCTTGTAGCGGCCCGCGTCGAATTCTCCGCGGTTGAGCTTTTGCCAGAATTTCTTGTACTCGGTGCTGCTGGCATACTCGGGTTCGCAGAACATGCGGTGGTGCTCGCCCTGGATATCGCTCAAGTCGTAGTCCATGACGGCGAGGAAATTGTCGTTGGCGTCCAGCACATTGCCCTGCATGTCGAATTCGATCACGGCCTGCGCCTTGCTGATGGCGCTGACCTTGCCTTCGTATTCGACATTGCGTTTTTTCAGGGCCGTGATGTCGGTAGCGAACTTGATGACTTTATACGGCTTGCCGTCCGCGTCGAGGATGGGATTGTAGGAAGCATTGATCCACACTTCGCGCCCATCCCTGGCGCGGCGCTTGTATTCGCCCTGGTCGAATTCGCCGCGTCCCAGCTTGGCCCAGAAGTTGCTGTATTCGTCCGTTTTGACATACTCGGGGTCGCAGAAGATGGCGTGGTGCTTGCCTTGCACTTCGGCCAGGGTATAGCCGACGACGCGCAGGAAATTGTCATTCGCATGCAGGATGGTGCCGTCAAGCTCGAATTCGATGACGGCCTGGACACGGTTCAATGCAGTATTTATCGCTTGTAAGTCCAGATCCTGCGAGTGGCTGACATGGCTGGCTGCGTCCATAGTATTTCCTTCGGGGTGAGAAGAGGAATGGGAACGATAAGGCTGCTGTTATTATTTTTTCCGCTATCGGTTTAAGGCAGGGATTAAGGCGGCGATGTTATTGCATTGCCGGCATCTGGTGATAATCGGTGAGAATGTGCGCGATCAACGGCCGTCAGTGTTCGCCCTGCGGTTTGCCTTTAGTAGATAAATTGTAGAGTATTGATTTGAATCAACAATTTTATTATTCCCCAGCGTCTGGCGAAAAACAAGGGGCGGGAATAAATAATGTAAAAACTGTCGTAATTGCCCCATGTCGGCATATAACAAACCCATTCTTCTACATAATAAAACGTTGTTATTATTGTTGTGGTTTTATTATTTAAATGAATATCCAAGTGATAGCTTCTACAAGAGCTTGCCGCTTGCAGCAGAATCTTTCCGCAAACGATGTTGTACCATGGCGTAGCATGCTGGCGCCGGGCGCGCCACGACAAAAATAATACGAGCGTTCTTTTATGCGGTATAGTGAAGCTTCATCCCTTGCAACCACCTCATCGCTGAGCAAAAATCAATAAGGAAGAGACATGAGTGCTGAATATCAAGTGAACGGCGCTGTTGCCGTCATTACCCTGGCCAACCCGCCCGTCAATGGCTTGGGCCTGGCGACGCGCACGGCCGCCGTGGCCGGCATCCGCCAGGCGCTGGCCGACGAGGCCGTCAAAGCCATCGTCATCACGGGCGCCGGCAAGGCCTTTTCGGGCGGCGCCGATATCAAGGAATTCAATTCGCCCAAGGCGCTCACGGAACCGACCCTGCACACCCTGATCAACGTCGTCGAACAATCGACCAAGCCGGTCGTGGCGGCTATCCACAGCGTCTGCATGGGTGGCGGCCTGGAGCTGGCGCTCGGTTGCAACTACCGCGTGGCCGCGCCTGGCGCGCAGATGGCCTTGCCGGAAGTCAAACTCGGCATCTTGCCGGGCGCGGGCGGCACGCAGCGCCTGCCGCGAGTGCTGGGCCTGGAAATGGCCCTGAACATGATCGTCTCGGGCACGCCCGCCGCGTCCGAAAAACTGGCCGGCACGGCCCTGTTCGACGAAGTCATCGCGCCTGGCGCCGATTTGCTGGCCGCCGCCGTGGCCTTCGCCACGAAAGTGGCCGACGTGCGTCCGCTGCCGAAAGTGCGCGAGCGCAAGGTGGACTACCCGAACCACGAAGCTTTCTTGCAGTTTTCGCGCAATACCGTCAAAGCCATGTCCGGCCCGTTCCCCGCACCGCTCAAATGCGTCGATGCCGTGGCGGCCGCCGTGACGATGAAATTCGACGACGGCTTGAAGTACGAGCGCGAACTGTTCATGCAGCTGGTGCAGTCGCCCGAGTCGAAAGCCCTGCGCCACGCCTTCTTTGCCGAGCGTGTCGCCAGCAAGGTGCCTGACGTGCCGTCCGACACGCCAGTGCGCGCGATCTCCAGCGCGGCCATCGTCGGCGCCGGCACCATGGGCGGCGGCATCGCCATGAACTTCGCCAACGCGGGCATCCCCGTGATGCTGCTGGAAACCAAACAGGAAGCGCTGGACAATGGCCTGGCCACGATCCGCAAGAATTACGAGAACACGGTCAAGAAGGGCAAGCTGACGCAGGAGAAGGCCGAGCAGCGCATCGCGCTCGTTTCCGGCACCTTGGCGTATGCCGACATTGCGCAAGCCGACATCGTCATCGAAGCCGTGTTCGAAGAGCTGGGCGTCAAGGAAACCGTCTTCAAACAGCTCGACGCCGTCATGAAGCCGGGCGCCATCCTTGCGTCGAACACATCGACTTTGGACCTGGACAAGATCGCCGCGTTTACCAAACGCCCGCAAGACGTGGTCGGCACGCATTTCTTCAGCCCCGCGAACGTGATGAAACTGCTGGAAATCGTCCGCGGCGCGAAGACTGGCAAGGACGTGCTGGCCACCGCGCTGGCGCTGTCGAAAAAGCTGAAGAAGACAGGTGTCGTCTCGGGCGTGTGCGACGGCTTCATCGGCAACCGCATGATCGAGCAATACAGCCGCCAAGCCGGTTTCCTGCTGGAAGAGGGTTGTCTGCCGGAACAGGTCGACAAGGCGGTCGAGAAATTCGGCTTCGCCATGGGCCCGTTCCGCATGGGCGACCTGGCCGGCAACGACATCGGCTGGGCCATCCGCAAGCGCCGCTATGTGGAAAAACCGGACGTCACGTATTCGAAGACGGCCGACCTGCTGTGTGAACTGGGTCGCTACGGCCAGAAGACGGGCGCCGGCTGGTACGACTACAAGCCGGGCGACCGCAAGGCGTATCCATCGGAGCAGGTCAACGCCATGATCATCCAGCACTCCGCCGACATCGGCGTGGCGCGGCGCAAGATCAGCGACCAGGAAATCGTTGAACGCCTCGTGTATGCGCTCGTCAATGAAGGCGCGCGCATCCTGGAAGAGGGCATCGCCCTGCGCGCCTCGGACATCGACATGGTGTATTTGACGGGCTACGGCTTCCCGCTGTTCCGCGGCGGCCCGATGTTCTATGCGGACACGGTCGGCTTGCCGAACGTGCTCGACACGATTGCCGGCTATGCCAAGGGCCGCCACGGCGAAGCGTGGACGCCGGCGCCGCTGCTGGTGAAACTGGCGGGCGAGGGCAAGGGTTTTAATAGCTAAACGGCCACGGTGTTGTCGGATTACGCGTGGCTTCGCCACGCTAATCCGACCTACGCGTCGACAAGGGGTTCAATCGCCGCGTAATCCGACGCCACTACTTCTTCTTCGCCACCATCTTGACCGCCTCGTTGACGATGACGGGGTTGTCTTTCTGGATGTAATAGCCGGCGCCCGTGATGCGCTCGATGGCGGGTGCGCCGGACAGGCGCTGCCAATCCTTTTCCTGGGCCCGCACCACGTTCTCGAACGAACCCATTTCCTCGATGCCGAACTTGTCGCGCACCAGCAGCATGGCGGGCACGCGCAGCGGGCTGCTCATGTCGACGTGCTGCAGGCACTGCGTCTGGGCATCGAATTCGGCCGATTCCGTACTGTTGAACATCAGCTTGCGCCGCGTTTTGACGAGCATGGCGTAGGTGGACGCGTCCGTCTGCAGGCGGTTCCACTGCTGCGGGTGGGTAGGATCGAGCAGGACGAGGCCGGCCACGTCCTGCGGATACAGCCTCGCATACACATACTGGTACAGCCCGCCCAAGCCATGGCCGACCAGCACATACGGCGGCTTCAGGCCCGCTTGCGCCAGCAGGGCGCGCTGCTGGGCGGCGATGGTGCAGGGGTCGCGCGGCGTGGTGGTTTTCTGGCTGTCGCCGTAGCCGGGACGGTCGTACACGAGCACGCGGTGCTGCCGGGCCACTTCGGGCACGACCTTGGACCACACGTCCTTGCCGTCGCCCATGGCCGACTGGAAGACCACGGGCAAGCCGCTCTGGCCGCTCAAGGTATAGGCGATGCTGGCGTCGGGCAGGGCCGCCGTGGCCGGCACGCCTGGCGTGACTGGCGTGGATGGCAACAGGGAGCAGCCGGAAAAACAGCCAGCCAGCAGCAAGCCGGCGCTGGAGAAGAGCATGGTGCGCGCGGGGCGGCCGACGAATAGATGATGCATGAATCTCCTTCTTTGTTCACGGACCGGTATGGCGTGCCAGCCATTATAGGCAAATCGTCCCGAAGTGGAAATGCCGAACAGAGCCGGATTTCCCGTCCTGTCAGCCGGCGTCGGCACGATGGCAGACGGCTTCGATGCGGTTGCCGTCCGGATCGAACAAAAAGGCCGCGTAATAACTGGCGTGATAGTGGCGCAGGCCCGGTGCGCCCAGGTCGATGCCGCCGTGCGCCAGCCCCGCCTGCCAGAACGCTTCCACGGCCGCGCGCGAGGAAGCCTTGAAGCAGCAATGGCGGCGCGGCGCGTCGTCGGGCTGCGGGCCCAGGCGCACGGAAAAGTAGCTGCGTTCAGGATGCTGCGCGTCGCTGCGCTCGCCATAGCCTATCCAGGCGTTGGCATGGTCGCTGCCCACCTTGGGCACGTCGAGCGCGGCAAAGACGGCGTCATAGAAGCGCTCGGCGCGTTCCAGGTCGCTGACGGTGAGGGAAACGTGATCGAGCATGGGCACTCCGCAGTAAAGAAGACGGCTATAGCATAGCCCGGATCAGGGCGGCCGTGGGCGGGAGTGACCGAGTGGTACTGCCGGCGGACGACTGCCGGTCAAGCGCGGCTGGCGAGCCGGGCCACGATGTTGCGGCTCATCAGCTGCACGCGGGGGGCGAACAGCATCACGGCGCAGAAGGCCACGGGCCAGGCGGCAAAGAAGGCATGGCGCCAGCGGGGCAGGAAATCGGCCTGCAGGCCGATATTGAGCCAGGTGACCCAGGCGCTCATCAGCAGGGTCATGAGCAGCGACATCAGGAAGGCAAATACGCAGCGCAAACGCAGGGCTTCGGACATGGAGCACTTTCAAATGGTGAAGATATGGCAGCGTAACAACTTGCAGCAATCTATACTAGAGCCATATTTTTAATTTCAAATTCCGAAAATGCAATCATGCTCGACGAATCATGCTTGATGATTTAGCCCTGTTTGTCTCCATTGTCGAGGCGGGCAGCCTGCATGCGGCGGCCGTCAAGGAAGACTTGCCCGCCGCTACCGTCACGCGCCGGCTGCAAAAGCTGGAAAGCCAGCTCGGCTACCGCTTGCTCAACCGCAGCGCGCGCCGCCTGCAGCCGACGGCGGAAGGCTGGCAATACTATGAGCAATGCCGTCCCTTGGTACACGCCTTGCGGCAAGCGACGCAGCAGCTCGACGCCAGCCTGTCGGCCGTCTCGGGCAGCATCCGCGTCTTGGCGCCCGTCAACTTCGCCAGCGGCTTGCTGACGCCGGCCTGGGTCAGCTTCATGCAGCAGTACCCGGACATCCGCCTGGAACTGGAGCTGTCGAACCTGCTGCAAGACCTGGTGGGCAGCGGCGCCGACCTGGCCATCCGCGTTGGCGCGCTCGACGATTCCTCGCTAATGCAGCGCCGGCTGGGCAGCGCTTCGCTGGTGATGGTGGCCGCGCCAGCCTACCTGGCGCGCGCCGGCGTGCCGCGCGACTTGCAGGAACTGGAAAAGCACGAGCTGATCGTGGCCGAGCCGCTGCGCAGCTGGCGCTTGCGCCGGCCCGGCGACGGCGCCGAAATGGTGATCGAACCGCAGGCGCGCCTGCGCGTCAATGAAATGCGCCTGGCCGTGGAGATGGCCGACGCAGGCATCGGCATCCTGCTGTGTCCGCTTCTGCAATGCCGCGACGAAGTGGCCAGCGGCAGCCTCGTGCGCGTCCTGCCCGACTGGATGCCGCAGCCGCGCCACGTGTATGCCGTGTGGACGCAGCGGCGCTACCTGCCGGCCCGCGTGCGCGTGCTGCTCGAGCACCTGGCGGCGTTCGCCGCTGGAAATCCGCTGTTGAGCGAGGATGCCAGCGCCGGTCAGCTCGTTGCGCCGGGAATCCTTTCCATTTAGTAATACCGAGCGCTTGTACTTTCCGCTGGGATCGCGTTAAGATAAAGCTGCTTGCTTATCCAGCGGGCAATCTGGTGTTTTTTCGCGCAATCCCGTCCCTATCCATGAGAGTAGCAATGAAATATCTGATCGTTCCCTTCTTGCTGGCGATGACCGGCTGCGAAGTACTGTATGACGCGAACCGGGACAAGATCGGCGAGTACTGCAACAGCCTCAATAATTTCGACGACCGCAATGCCTGCCGCAAGCGCAACCAGACCAGCTACCAGGAATACGTGCAGCAGCGCGACCAGCTGAAAAAGGGCAAGAGCGACAAATAAGCTTGCCACCGTATAATAAAAAAACGCCGCTGACCAGTCAGCGGCGTTTTGCTTTGCGGGCCCCGGCCTTGCGGCCGGGGCTTGCGCCGTATCAGTCGTCGGCGTAGATATTGTTGTCCTTCGTTTCCTTGACGAACAGGGTGCCGATCACGACAGTCGCCAGGGCGACGACGATCGGATACCACAGGCCGTAATAGATATCGCCCTTGAAAGCCACCAGCGCGAAGGCTGTGGTCGGCAGCAAGCCGCCGAACCAGCCGTTACCGATATGGTAGGGCAGGGACATCGAGGTGTAACGGATACGCGTCGGGAACATTTCCACCAGCATGGCGGCGATCGGGCCGTACACCATGGTCACGTACAGCACCAGGATGAACAGCAGCAAGACGACCATTGGCTTGTTGATCTGGTCCGGATCGGCTTTCGCAGGGTAGCCCGCTTCCTTGATGCCGGCGCCCAGTTCTTTCTTCAGCGCCACTTCTTTGGCCTTGCTGTCCGCATCGAAGTTCAGGCCGTCCGGCGTCATGACGGCGTTAAACGACGTGAATTCCTTCGTACCGATGCGTACCTTGGCGATGCTGCCGGCCGGTGCGTCTTCCTTCGTGTAGTTCACCGAGCTGTTCGACAGGAAGCCGGTGGCGATGTCGCACGACGATG
Source organism: Janthinobacterium sp. NKUCC08_JDC (assembly GCF_019345575.1). Lineage (NCBI taxonomy): Bacteria > Pseudomonadati > Pseudomonadota > Betaproteobacteria > Burkholderiales > Oxalobacteraceae > Janthinobacterium > Janthinobacterium sp. NKUCC08_JDC. The sequence continues at coordinate 94,280 of NZ_JAHKQW010000006.1, forward strand.
GGAATTTCTTCGTGCCCGTCATGTTGAACTGGAAGTGGCAGGAAGCGGGATCGGCCACGACCACCACTGGCGAGTTCTTCAGAGCCGCTTCCAGCTGCGGGTTGGCGAAGTGGGTCAGGCCGTTGAAGATCGGGAAGTAGGTGGCCGCGGCGATCAGGCAGCCGCCGAGGATGATGTACTTGCGGCCGATGCGGTCGGACAGGCTGCCGAAGAACAGGAAGAACGGCGTGGCCAGCAGCAGGGCGATGGCGACGAGCACGTTGGCCGTTGCCAGGTCCACTTTCAGGGTCTGGATCATGAAGAACAGGGCGTAGAACTGGCCCGTGTACCAGACGACAGCCTGGCCGGCGGTCAGGCCGATCAGGGCCAGGATGACGATCTTCAGGTTTTTCCACTGGCCGAACGCTTCCGTCAGCGGGGCTTTCGAGGTCTTGCCCTCGGCCTTCATCTTGGAAAACGCCGGCGATTCATTCATGGCCAGGCGGATCCACACGGAAATACCGAGCAGGATGACGGAGACGAGGAAGGGAATGCGCCAGCCCCACGCTTCGAAATCTTTCTCACCGGTCGCCAGGCGGGTGCCCAGGATGACCATCAGCGACAGGAAGAAGCCCAAAGTGGCCGTCGTTTGTATCCACGCCGTGAACGCGCCGCGCTTGCCTTCAGGCGCGTGCTCGGCCACATAGGTGGCTGCGCCGCCATATTCGCCGCCCAGCGCCAGGCCTTGCAGGATGCGCAGGAAGACGAGGATGATCGGCGCGGCGATGCCGATGGACGCGTGGCCCGGCAGCAAGCCGACGATGAAGGTGGAGCCGCCCATGATCAGAATGGTGATCAGGAAGGTGTACTTGCGGCCGATCATGTCGCCCAGACGGCCGAAGACCAGCGCGCCGAACGGACGCACGATGAAGCCGGCTGCGAAGGCCAGCAGCGCGAAAATGAAGGTGGTGGTGGGGTCGCCGATGAAGAATTGCTTGGCGATGATGGAAGCGAGCGAACCGTACAGATAAAAATCGTACCATTCAAAAACGGTGCCGAGCGAGGACGCAAAGATGACCTTGCGTTCCTCGGGCGTAATCGGCGTTCCCTTGGTCGAAGTTTTCCGTACGTCGGCCGAGCCGGATGGTGATGCCATGGTTTGTCTCCCTATGTTTTATAGTGAACTGGTGCCGCGGTCTTTTTGACCATTCTTGCAACAGCTGGAGGCGAGTGTGTTCTCCGAACCTTACGTCATGCTTGCTTGAAACTTACACCAAGCTTACAAATTGGTGTTCGGCAGAAGTTTGCGAACGACCGTACTTAAATGTGCTATTCTCATTCCACAGATATCTCACCCCATAATATTTCCCACAAGGAGACACAGCATGAATGAAGCCGTCATCGTATCGACCGCCCGCACGGGCCTGGCCAAGTCCTGGAAGGGCGCGTTCAACATGACGCATGGCGCCACCCTGGGCGGCCACGTGCTGGCGGCCGCCGTCGAGCGCGCGCGCATCGAGGCGGAGGAAGTGGAGGACGTGCTGGTCGGCTGCGCCTTTCCCGAAGGCGCGACAGGCGGCAATATCGCGCGCCAGGTGGCCTTGCGCGGCGGCTGCCCCGTGACGACGGCCGGCATGACCGTCAACCGTTTCTGCTCGTCGGGCTTGCAGGCCATCGCCCTGGCCGCGCAGCGTATCATCGCCGGCGAAGGCGATATCTATGCGGCGGGCGGCGTGGAATCGATTTCCTGTGTGCAAAACGAAATGAATACGCATATGTACCGTGAAGTCTGGCTGCAGCAGCACAAGCCGGAACTGTACTGGCCCATGCTGCAGACGGCCGAAACCGTTGCCAAGCGTTACCAGATTTCGCGCGAGCGCCAGGATGCCTACGGCGCGCAAAGCCAGCAGCGCGCAGCAAGCGCCCTGGCCGCCGGCCTGTTCGACGCGGAAATCGTGCCGATGACCACCATCATGGGCGTGGCCGACAAGGCCAGCGGCATGCTGGTGTCGCGCGAAGTGACGATTGCCGCCGACGAAGGCATCCGTGCCGACACGACCTACGACGGCGTGGCGAAGATCCGCCCGGCCATTCCTGGTGGTGTCATCAGCGCCGGCAATGCCAGCCAGTTTTCCGATGGCGCTTCGATGGCCATCGTCATGAATGCGAAAGTGGCCGAAGCGAAAGGCTTGCAGCCGCTGGGCATCTTCCGCGGCTTTGCCGTGGCTGGCTGTGAACCCGATGAAATGGGCATCGGCCCCGTCTACGCGATTCCGAAACTGCTGAAAAAGGCGGGCTTGACTGTCGCCGACATCGGCCTGTGGGAACTCAACGAAGCGTTTGCCGTGCAAGTGCTGTATTGCGCCGATACCCTGGGCATTCCCATGGACCGCCTGAACGTCAACGGCGGCGCGATCGCCGTCGGCCACCCGTACGGCGTGTCGGGTGCCCGCCTGACGGGCCACGCCTTGATCGAAGGCAAGCGCCGCGGCGTCAAATACGTGGTCGTGACCATGTGCATCGGCGGCGGGCAGGGCGCTGCAGGGCTGTTCGAAGTGCTGTGATGTTTGCGTGAACCCGGTCTGCGGGCGGCTTCCAGAGCCGCCCGTTTGCATTGCGCGCCCGGTTCCTGCAAGGCGCGCCGATAGCGGTTACAGTAATGCTTCATTAATAAACAAGCAGCCTGCCACCATGATCAAGCACATCGTTTTCTGGAAACTCAAAGACCAAGCCGAAGGCGCCGACCGCGCCACGAACGCCTTGAAACTCAAGGCTCTGCTCGATTCCTGTTCCGGCCTGGTGCCCGGCATCCTGAAATTCGAAGCCGCCGTGGCCCAGCCGGGCCTGGAAGCGACCTACGACATCGTCCTGTACAGCGAATTCGCCAGCCGCGAAGCGCTCGATGCTTACCAGAACCATCCCGAGCACGTGAAAATCAAGCCGTTCTTTGGGGCGGTGCGGGAAGCGCGGCAATGCATGGACTACGAAGTGTAGTGACACCGAACCAAACCTACTGCGCGTCGGTATAGGCGGCCTGCGATGCTCACCGTACTAGAGTACGGTTGCGCGTCTCGACCACCTCTCCCTTCCGCTCGCTACGGTTTTGTTCGGTGTCGTGAATATCAATAGTAGTCATCAACTTTATTGACAGGAGCATTCATGACCACCTACCAACGCATCGTCCTCGCCTCGCGTCCTGCCTCCACGGAGGAAGTCAACCCGGCACATTTTCGCCTGGAAACTCAAGAGATTCCCGCCATCACGGATGGCCAGTTGCTGGTGCGTAACCAGCACCTGTCGCTCGACCCTTACATGCGCGGGCGCATGAGTGCCAATAAAAGCTATGCGGCACCGCAGGCGCTCGATGAAACGATGATCGGCGGCACGGTGGGCGTCGTGCTTGAGTCGAAGCATCCGAAGTTCGCCGTGGGCGACATGGTCGTGGGTACCCTGGGCTGGACGGAAGTGGCTGTATCGGACGGCACGATGCTGCGCAAGGTCGACACGACACACATTCCTGCTTCGGCTTACCTCGGTTCCGTCGGCATGCCGGGCATGACGGCCTGGTATGGCTTGAACCAGATCATGGCGCCGAAGGCGGGCGAAACGGTGGTCGTGTCGGCCGCCAGCGGCGCCGTGGGCAGCGTCGTGGGCCAGCTGGCGAAATTGAAAGGTTGCCGTGTCGTCGGCATCGCGGGCGGGGCGGAAAAATGCCGCTATGTTGTCGAGGAACTGGGTTTCGATGCCTGCGTCGACTACAAGGCGGGCAATCTGGAGGCCGATTTGGCGGCGGCGACGCCCGACGGCATCGACGCCATCTTTGAAAACGTGGGCGGCGCGATCTTCGATGCGGCGCTGGCGCGTACCAATGCGTTTGGCCGCGTGGCCGTGTGCGGCTGGATCGCCGGCTACAACGGCGAGCCGACGCCGCTCGACAATGCCCGCCTGATCCTCACCAACCGCCTCACCGTGCGCGGCTTTATCGTTTCCGAGCAGCCGGAATTCTGGCCGCAGGGACTGGCGGAACTGGGTTCCCTGGTGGCGACGGGCAAGCTGAAATTCCGCGAATCCGTGGCCGATGGCCTGGCCAGCGCGCCGGAAGCGTTCATCGGCCTCTTAAAAGGGCGCAACTTCGGCAAGCAGCTGGTGAAGTTGTAAGCGGGCTGTTTTGAAATGACCGAGCGCGCCGCCAGTTCCTTGCCCGGCTGCGCCCGGTAGCACAGCAATGCTTTCAATAGATCGGCAGCGTGAAATCCTCGTCGATCCTGCGCGCCCTGGTCTTGGCGTTCGCTTGCAACAGCGACTGGATCAATGCGCTGCCGACGCACCGTTGCAACAGATGCGCGATGGCTATGCCGAGCCGCGTCCGCACGTGCATGAGCCGGATGAGACGAGGGCTGAGCTCCTGCTGCGACCGCTCGGCATACGGGCGCAGGATGCGTTCATATGCCTCGAAAGCCTCGGTGTGGGTCGCACACCTCTTGATTTCCCCCGCCAGCACGTAGGCTCCCACCAGCGCCAGCGCCGTGCCCTTGCCCGTGAATGGCGTCGGGCAATGCGCCGCATCGCCCAGCAAGACCAGCCGGCCTTTTGACCAGGTCGATGCTTGCACCTGGCTCATCGGCCCGAAGTAGAAGTCCTGGACGGTATCCAGCTCGGCGACGATACGATCGGCGACCTTGCCCCGGCCTGCCAGCGCCGCGCGCAACATCTCGCGCCGCGACGGCGCCGTCGGACTCCGTATGCCAGGCTCAGCGGCTGGAAAGGTCATCAGCACGGTAGTTTCCGTCAAGCCACCTGGCCTGAGATTGATCATCGTACCGCCTATGCCGTTGACGGAGCAGGCCCAGAAGTCGTCTTCCGGCCGCCGGGGAATGTTGAAAAACGCCATGTAGGCGCCGAGGTAACGCATGCGCGTTTCAGCGGCCAGCGCCAGGTCTCTGGTCGGCGAGCTCACGCCGTCGGCGCAGATCACCAGCGCGAAGTCCTCTGCCGTGCCATTGGCAAAAGTTGCCCGCACACCATTTTCAATCTCTTCAACGCGGCTGACGGACGTGCCAAAACGGTATTCGCAGGTGCCGCGGGTCGCATCGAACAAAATACGGGCGAAATCGCCGCGCAGGATTTCGAAATCGCAGGTCAGTCCGCCGATACTACCTTTGGGAAAAACAGCCACCACCTTGCCGGCCGCGTCGAGCCACTTCTGTCCGCATTCCAGCGTGTCGCGTGCCTCGACCTGTTCCGTCAAACCCATGCGCTTGATGACCTGCTGCGCGGCGTCCTTCACATCGACGTTCTGCCCGCCGACCCTGAGGGCGCCGGCCTTTTCGACGAGCACCACGGAGTAGCCGTACTTGGTCAGCCACCAGGCACACGCAGGGCCGGCGATGCCGCCGCCGCAGATCAGGATTTTCTTCGTTTGTTCCATATAACAGCTTTCGTGGTTGTGATGTCAGCGCCCATGTTAGGCGCGCCACGTGTTGGTCACAATGAGCCAACAGGCCATGTTATATTGAATTCTTGCCACTGATTCTGACCCTTGAAAGGTGCCCGATGCCTGTTTTCAGCGACGACTCGTCCAGCGACTGGGAAGATCCCGACTGCGTGCCAAGGCCGGTGGTCACGCTTGGCGCCGTTGGCCGCGAGATGGATAGCCGCCAAGAGAAGGATTTCCATCACCATCGAAAAGGCCAATTCCTGCTCTGGATGCGCGGCGTGCTCACCTGCGAGGTGGACGGCGGCTTCTGGCTGGTGCCGCCAGGAAGCGCCATTTGGGTCCCCGGCGGCACACAACATCGAATGGATGGGGCCGGCACGGTCGATTGTTATGTCGTGTATGTCGACCCTGCGGTGGACGACGCCTTGCCGCGGGAGTGCTGCACCTTGTCGACCACGCCGCTGCTGCGTGAATTGGTGATCCGTTCAGCGGCATTGCCGATGCGCTATGAAGAGGGCGGCATGGCGTCACGACTGATGACACTGCTTCTCGACGAAATGGCGCTGGCGCAGCCCGGCCAGGTTCATCTTCCCCTGACGACAGACAAGCGGCTACGCAAACTGGTCGAGTGGATCATGGCGCGTCCGTCCGATCCCGGCAACATCGAATCATGGGCGCAGCGGATGGGCATCAGTGCGCGTACGCTGTCACGCCTCGTGTCCCGGGAAACCGGCATGAGTTTCGGACGCTGGCGCAGGCAACTGCATATCCTGCTCGCCTTGCAATGGATGGCCAGGGGCGCCACGGTCCAGCATGTCGCAGAGGGCTTGGGCTACGAGAACGCGAGCAATTTTGTCGTCATGTTTCGCAAGGTACTCGGTGAAACGCCTGGACGTTACCTGAAATCGAACGCTTGAGCCGCACCGGCTGCCAAGGCGTGGCAGGCCGTGCGACAATGGCGGCCTGTTTCTTTCTACCGTACACCATGACCAAGCACACCATCCGCCTCGGCGACTGGGCCACCCTGGGCCCCGACGCTACCGCCATCCGTTTTGAAGTCTTTGTCGATGAACAGAAAGTGCCGGCCGAGATCGAACTCGACGACATGGATGCCGTCTGCCTGCATGCCGTTGCCTATGACGACTTTGGTGCCGCCATCGGCACGGGCCGGCTATTGCCAGACGGCCACATCGGCCGCATGGCCGTGCGCCAGCCGGGCCGCGGCACGGGCGTGGGCGGCGCCATTTTGACCTTGCTGATGGACAAAGCCCGCGAGCGCGGCGATGCAGCGGTGGTCTTGAATGCGCAAACCGTGGCCGCGCCATTCTATGCGCGCCACGGTTTCGTGCAGCAGGGGGAACAATTTGAAGAGGCGGGGATTGCGCATGTGGAGATGCGCTTGCAGTTTTAAGTGCTGGGGTCAGACCCCCGATAACGTTGGCGCAGAGCTTTGCGTTAGCGGTGTTGAGGGTCTGACCCCGGATTTTAATTTTGCGCGTGCGACTGGCGCCATTTGTCCAGAATCACGGCCAGCACGATCACGACACCTTTGGCCACATACTGCCAGAACGACGACAGTCCCAAAATCGTCAAGCCATTGTTCATCACGCCGATGATCAGGGCGCCGATGACGGTGCCCCAGACGGAGCCCACGCCGCCCATCAGGCTCGTGCCGCCGAGCACGACGGCCGCAATCGCATCAAGCTCATAGCCCGTGCCCCAGTTGCCGTTGGCCGCATACAGACGGCTGGCCGACATGGCGCCGCCCAGGCCGGCGAACAGGCCGCTGATCGTGTAGACAAACATCAGGACGAGGCCAACCTTGATGCCGGTCAAACGTGCCGCCTGGATATTTCCGCCGACAGCGTAGATATGCAGGCCCAGTGTCGTTTTGCGCAGGATGAACCAGGTCAGCAGCACCACGGCCGCGGCCAGCCAGATCAGCCAGGGCACGGCCAGGAAGCTGCCGTTGCCCATCCATTCGAAGCTAGGGATTTCCGTGTTCAGCACGCTGGTGCCGTCCGCCAGCAGGTAGGCGGCGCCGCGCAGGGCCGTCATGGTGCCCAAAGTCACGACAAACGGGTTCAGGCCGACGAGAGCGACCAGCACGCCATTGAGCGCGCCCAGCAGCAGACCGACGATGAGGAAGGTGGGAATCGAAAAGCCGGCGAACTGGGCCGACAGCGACATCAGCATGCCTGCCACGGCCGAGACGGCCAGCACGGAACCGACGGACAGATCGATGCCGCTGGTCAGAATGACGAAAGTCATGCCGGACGCCAGCACGATGTTGATCGATACCTGGCGGAAGATGTTCATGGTGTTATTGCTGGTCATGAACGTCGACGTGCCATCGGCCGAGAAATACACGGTCAGGCCATACATGGCCAGGTAGAGCACCACCAGCACAGGCAGCATGCCCAGGCGGCGCATCAGGTTCGAGGCATTGAAGGGTTCGCCGGCGCGCGCGGCGCCGCTGGTGGTACTCGTTGTCATGGTTTATCTCCTGAATGATTATGCTAATACTATTCTTGGAACGCCTAACAAAACCGTAGCGAGCGGAAGCGAGTTGTGGTTGAGAAGCGGAACTGTGCGAATGCACAGTGAGCATCGGAAACCGCGACCCGCGACGCGCAGTAGGTTTTGTTGTGCGTTCTTATGCCGCTTCCAGATGGGTGGCATAAGCAAGGATGTTTTCCTGCGTGATATCGTCGCCCGTGACTTCGCCCGTCATGCGTCCTTCGCACATCACCATCACGCGGTCGCAAATGCCGACCAGCTCGGCCAGTTCGCTGGAAATGCACAGCACGGCCGTGCCCGCATCCGCCAGCTGGTGGATGATCTTGTAGATTTCGCTCTTCGCGCCCACGTCCACGCCGCGCGTCGGTTCGTCGAGGATGAGCACTTTCGGGGCGATGGCCAGCCAGCGCGCCAGCAAGACTTTCTGCTGGTTGCCGCCGGACAGGCCGCCCACGATGCCGTCCGGTCCCGACACTTTCACGTTGAGGTTGGCTATCGCCTCGCGCGTCAGCTGGGTCAGGGCGCCACGGTTGACGACGCCCGCCGTCGCATGCTTGGACAGGATATTCATCGACATGTTTTCCATGGCCGACAATTGCATGAACAGGCCCAGGCTCTTGCGGTCCTCGGGCAGGTAGCCGATGCCGTGGCGGATGGCTGCCAGCGGCCGGTGGATGTGCACTTCCTGGCCATCGAGCCATACTTGCCCCGTTTGTTTCTTGTCCGCGCCAAAGATCAGGCGCGCCAGTTCCGTGCGGCCCGCGCCGACGAGGCCGGCAAGACCCGTCACTTCGCCCGCATGCAGGGTGAACGAGGCAGGCTTGACCTTGCCGCCGCCCACGTTTTCCACGCGCAAGCGTTCGGCGCCGCGCGTGGTGCGCCGCTGGTGCGAATAAAAGTCGTCGGCGGGGCGGCCCACCATCATTTGCACGACTTTCTTTTGATCGAGTTCATCCTTGCCCAGCTCGCCCACATAGGCGCCGTCGCGCAGCACCGTGATGCGGCGCGCCAGGCGCTCCACCTCGGCCATGCGGTGGCTGATGTACAGCACGGCCAGGCCCTTGTCGCGCTGCTCTTCGATGATGCGGAATAATTGTTCTGTTTCCCGGTCGGACAGGGCGGCAGTAGGCTCGTCCATGATCAGGATGCGGCTTTCGTGTACGAGGGCGCGGGCGATTTCCACCTGCTGCTGCTCGGCGATCGACAGCGTCGAGACCATGGTGTCGGCATCGAAACGGGAACCGAGGTCGGCCAGGATGGCGTTCGTGCGCGCGCGCATTTCGCCGGCCTTGACGGTAAAGAACGGTCCCTTCGGCTCGCTGCCCATGAAGACGTTCTGCGCCACCGTCATGTTCTTGGCCACGCTCAGTTCCTGGTAGATCAGGTTGATGCCCAGCGCGCGTGCCTCGCCCGGGTTGCGGATGCGGATCGGCTTGCCGTCGAGAATGATCTCGCCCGCGTCCGGCGTGTACACGCCCGATAAAATCTTCATCAAGGTGCTCTTACCGGCGCCATTTTCGCCCATCACGGCATGGATTTCGCCGCTGCGCACCGTCAGGTGCACGCCGCGCAGCGCGCGCGTGGCGCCAAAGCGCTTCTCGATGCCGCGCATTTCAAAAATAATATTGTCGCTCATGACTGTCCTTCCTTGCTTTTGAAACTGTTGCCCGCCCTTGGCCCGGGGCCGGGCGGGCAACACGTGGTTCAGGTCAGGCAGATCAGTTCTTTACCCAGCCCGTGTAGGTGGCGACGTTTTCCTTGGTGATGGCCGGGGTCGGCAACAGCACCATCGTTTGTTTCGGCGTGCGGCCGTTCATGATGTCGTAGCCCATTTGCACGGCGTCGGTGGCCATGCGGTACGGGTTTTGCGCCGAAGTGGCGGCAAACAGGCCAGCCTTGTTTTTCAGGGCGTTCTGGCCATCGGGCGCGCCATCGACGGCCGTGATCAGTTTGACGTCCGTGCGCTTCGCTTGCTTGATCGCCAGTTCGGCGCCGATGCCGGTAGGATCGTTGATGGCGAACACGCCGTCGATCTTCGGATAGGCCGTCAGCAGGTTCGACATCACGGTCATGCCGCCGTCGCGGCTGCCGCCCGCGTTCTGGTTGTCGGACAGGATCTTGATATCCTTGAACGCGGCCAGGGTTTTTTTGCAGCCGTTGACGCGGTCGATCACGGACGTGACCGGCGGGCCGTTGAGGATCACGACATTGCCCTTGCCGCCGATCTGCTTGGCCAGGTAGGCGCACGACACGTCGCCAGCCATGGTGTTGTCGGACATCACGGTGGCCGACGCGCCCACGGCACCCACGTCGACGGCGATCACGACCACGCCCGCATTGCGCGCTTTCTTGATGGCCGGGGCGATGCCCTTGGAATCGACGGCATTCAGGATGATGATGTCGGTCTTGTTGGCAATAAAGTTTTCAATCTGGTCCACCTGGGTGTTCAGGTCATACTTGCTGGACACTGTGGTGACTTTCACGCCAGGGCCGCCCAGTTTTTTCGCGCTTTCTTCCGCGCCGCGGCCGATGGCGACAAAAAACGGGTTGGCCAGGTCGCCCACGCTCACGCCGATGGATTTCAGCGGTTTGTCAGCGGCGAAAGCGCCACAGGCGGCGGACAGCAACAGGGAGGCGGTAATGACTTTTTTCATGAGGATCTCCAAGGGTTTTTATTGTGAAAAACAAACGGTGCTACGGGTGAAACTTATTGATTGCGTAATTTCTCGATCATGGCGTCCAGCTTGCCCGCGTCGACGGCAAAGCCGCGGATGCCTTCAGCCAGCTTTTCGGTCGCCATCGCGTCGTCGTTCAAGGCGTAGCGGAAAGACGCCTCGTCATACGTGACGGCCGGCTGCGCGGCGCCCAGGTCGGCGCCCAGGGCGCGCTCGAATGGCACGTCGGATGCTTCGAGTTTCGCCAGCAAGTCCGGGCTGATGGTCAGCAAGTCGCAGCCGGACAGGGCCGTGATCTGCCCCACGTTGCGGAAGCTGGCGCCCATCACTTGTGTGGCGATGCCATGTTGTTTGTAGTAATTGAAGATGCGCGTGACCGACTGTACACCCGGATCGTTGGACAGGCTGCGCGCCACTTCGTCCCATGCCGCGCCCATCGATTTCTTGTGCCAGTCGTAGATGCGGCCCACGAATGGCGAAATCAGGCGCACTTTCGCGTCGGCGCAGGCGACGGCCTGGCAAAACGCGAACAGCAGGGTCAGATTGCAAAAGATGCCGTCTTTTTCCAGCTCGCGCGCCGCCTGGATGCCTTCCCAGGTGGCGGCGACCTTGATCAGCACGCGCTCGCGGCTGATGCCAGCCGCTTCATACAGGGCGATCAGGCGGCGCCCGCGGGCCACGGTGGCTTCGCGGTCAAAGCTCAAACGGGCATCGACTTCCGTCGACACGCGGCCCGGCACCACTTTCAGGATTTCCAGGCCGAAGCGCACCAGCACCTGGTCGACGATATCGTCGAGCGACGCATGCTTGTGCGCAGCGACCGTGCTTTCCAGCAAAGGCGCGTAATCGGGCTGCAGCACGGCTTTTAAAATCAGCGACGGGTTGGTGGTCGCGTCCTGCGGCGCGAAGCGCGCCAGTTGCAAAAAGTCGCCCGTGTCGGCGACGACGGTGCTGTACTGTTTTAGTTGTTGCAGCTGATTCATTACTATTCCTTATCACTGAGTTGGTGCAAGGCTTGCACGGCGGGAAACAAGCTACGGTAGCGGCCGTAACGGATGCTCAAGGCTGCGCTGTGCGCGGCATCGGGCAGGAAAGTGTTTTTGATGGGTAAGCTGGTGGCCAGCAACTGGCGCTGGCCGATGGCGGCAAAGCCCAGCTTGGCCGCGCCCAGGCTGGCCGACAGTTCGCTGTTGTGCAGGGTGCGCATCTCGCGGCCCAGCACATTGGCCAGCAATTGCGCCCAGTACTGGCTGCGCGCGCCGCCGCCCACCAGCATGCAGTGGGGAACGACGGCGCCCGTCGACGTGACGGCCGCCATGGCGTCGCGCAAGGCAAAGGCCACGCCTTCGAGCACGGCATAGCCGAGCTGCGCCGGCGTGCTGTCGTGGCCCAGCTGCAGGAAGGCGCCGCGCACTTGCGGGTCGTTATGCGGCGTGCGCTCGCCCGACAGGTAGGGCAGGAACAAGGGCGCGGACGGCGCGATGGGAGCGTCGAGCGGCAAGCCCGTTTCCACGAGCGCCAGCAGGGCTGCCTCGTCGGGCTGGCCCAGCACGCCGGTCGCCCAGCGCAGGCAGCTGGCGCCCGACAGGATCGCGCCCATCGCATACCAGCGGCCGGGCAGGGCGTGGCAAAAGCTGTGCACGCCGCCGGCCGGGTTGCCCAAAGGCGCCTCCGTGATGGAGACGATGGCGGCGCTGGTACCCAGCGAAATGAAACTGTCGCCGCCATTGACGGCGCCGATGCCCACGGCCGAGACGGGGTTGTCGCCGCCGCCGGCTGCCACCACCACGTCCGATGGCAAGCCCAGCTTGTCCGCAACGGCGGCCAGCACCGTGCCCGTGGCGGCGTCGCCCTCGGCCAAGGCCGGCATCTGTTCCGGTGCCAGGCCGCAGGCGGCCAGCATGGGGGCGAACCAGGCGCGCTTGGCCTCGTCCAGCCACAGGGTACCGGCCGCGTCGGACATGTCGGTGACCTTGTTACCCGTCAATTGCAGGCGCAGATAATCCTTGGGCGACAGCAGGCAGGCGATGGCATTGAAAGCGTCAGGCTCGTGCGTTTGCAGCCACCGCAGTTTCGGCGCCGTCAGGCCTGCCATGGGCAGGCTGCCCGTCACGTCCGCATAGGCGGGATAGTCGCGCGCCAGGGCAGCCGCTTCGGCTTCGGCACGCGCATCGTTCCACAGGATGGCCGGGCGGATCACAGCATCGTTGGCATCGAGCAGCACGGCGCCATGCATCTGGCCCGACAGGCCGATGCAGGCGATGCGCGCGTATTCCTGCGGCCAGCCGGCGCGCAGCTGGCCCAGCGCGTTGACGCAGGCGGCCCACCAGTCCTGCGGCGCTTGTTCGGACCAGCCCGGCTGCGGGCGGCTGGTATCGATGCGCACGGAAGCCTGGCCGCATACCGTGCCCATGCTGTCCATCAGCACGGTTTTCAGTTCGGAAGTACCGAGATCGATACCGAGGGAAATCGCTGGATGCATATTGGTCTGCTGTAAAAGGTCAGGGGCAGCCGCAGGAATTGCGCACGCGCAGGGTCGGCGACAAGCGCTGCACGTGCCGGGCGCGGCCCGGATTGGCGATACGGTCGATCAACAGGTCGACGGCCATGGCGCCCAGCTCTTCGAGCGGCTGCGCCATCACCGTCAGACGGGGGCTGAAGTAATCGGCCCAGTCGAAATCATCGAAGCCTGCCAGGGACACGTCTTGCGGTACCGCAATGTGCGCGTCGCGCAAGGCGTGCATGGTGCCGATGGTCATCAGGTTATTGCCGGCAACGATGGCCGTGGGACGCTGTCCGGCGGGCAGGGCCAGCAATTCGCGCGTGGCCGCGCCGCTGCGCTCGAGGTTGGAGTCGCCCGAGCGCAACAGTGCGGGGTCAAAGGCGATATTGGCGCGCTGCAAGGCCAGGCGGTAGCCTTCGATACGCTCGTCCGTCGTGGACAGGCCGGGCGCGCCCGCGATGAAGCCGATGCGGCGGTGGCCGTGGACGGTGATCAGGTGGCCGACCAGTTCGGCCGTCGCCTCGATATTTTCCACGCCCACCTGGTCGAACGGCTGCGCCGACATGCGGTCGACCAGCACGGAAGCGATCTTGTTGCTGGTCAAATAGTCGAGCGTGCGGTGGTGCGTGTCGCCCGACGGCGCCAGCACGATGCCGTCGACCCGGCGCTGGTGCAAGTTCTGCACCACCTTGAGTTCCTGCTCGGGATCGTCATGCGTATCGGAAAACAGCATCATCAGGCCGTGGCGCGTGCAGGCCGCCTCGATGGCGCGCACGGTTTCGCTGAAGTAATGATTGGTGAAGGCGGAAATGGCCACGCCGATGGTGCCAGAAGAGGAACCGGCGAGGGCGCGCGCCAGCATGTTCGGCACATAGCCGATCTGCTGCATGGCCGCGTTGACGGCGGCGACGGTTTTCGGGCTGACCTTGCGGGTGCCGTTCAGTACGTGCGAGACGGTCGACAGCGATACGTCCGCCGCCCGCGCTACATCTTCCATGGTGGCCATGGTGTCTCCTGATGGTTTTATTATTATTGTGTGCTGCGATTGAGTACGGCTGTGTCGCCGCGTTTGAATCTATCGTAAACAAAAGAAAGCGCTTGCGCAAGCGCTTTCTTTTTTGTGCGTGCGGATGGCTAGAGGTTTTTTGATGCGAGTTGGGACGCGAGCGTAGGTCGGATTAGCGCGCCGCAGGGGCGCGTAATCCGACGTTGGGGACGGCGGTGATGCCGGTTGAGTGTGGTGGTGTTGTCGGGTTACGCGCTTGCGCGCTAACCCGACCTACCCCGACCTACCGGACCTACTGAATCACCAGCTCATGCAGTTCGCCGGGAGAGTCCGGGAACAGTTTCACGACGGTGGACGTGCGCGTGCCGTAGCCCGGTGTTTCGATGCAGACGGCGGACAGCACGCGCTCGAGGTCGAGCGGCACGCCCGTGTCCGGCAAGCGGAAGTCCGGGGCGCGCGTGGTGTCGGCCAGCATGTCGAAATACGCTTCGTCGGGCGCGCCCTGGCACAGCAGGCTGGCGAACTGGGCCTTGGTCTTCAGGACCTTCGGCCACGGCGCGTCGAGTAGGGCGTTCGACAGGCCGTAGATGCCAGGTTCCAAAGGCTGGCCATTGCGCGCATCGCCATCACCGCGGTTGGAAAACCAGATCAGAGTATCGGCGTCACCGAGCACCAGATTGAAACCGTTGTAGGCACCGCTGCCGGGGCGGATTTGCGCGATGTAGTCTTGCGGCGACATATTGCCGGCCAAATAGTCGGCCACCAGGGCGCCGCGCGAGGGGGCGTCCGGGTTGCGGTCTTGCGGGCTGCGGATATTCGTGATGGCGGCAAAACGCGAGCTTCCGCCGCCGGCCTGGGTGATGCCCATCCAGCTGCCGCCCGCCTGCAGGTCGCGGCCCGCATACACTTGCGGGTGTTCGGGCCAAGCGCCGGCGGGGGCGCTGGCGCGTTCATAGAATTCGTCGCGGTTGGCGGCGGCAATCAGCGGGATGTGCGGATTGACTTTCCAGGCAAAAACGATCAGGCACATGGAGGCAAATCCATGAACACTTCCGTATGGCGCGCGCCAGCCGTCAACGACAGCAAGCCCGCTTCGTCGGATGCGCCGGCCAGCAGCTCCGTAAAACCTTCACCGACAACAGGGTAGATTTCCATCCACGTCTGCAAGCCATCCTTGCTGTCAGGACGGCGCTTCAGCTGCGGCGCCACGCCGGACGCGGCCGCCAGTTTCGCCTGCATGGCGCGGACCCGGGCTTCCAGCGCCTGGGCGTGCTCTTCTTTTACCTGATAGTAAACGTACAGATCTTTCATGGCATTCTCACAAGTCGAGTGCGTCGAGCACGTAAGGCATGGGCAGGAATTGCACGGCAGCGCCCTGGGCCGAGCCGTAGCGCACGGCGCCGACGGCGCTTGAACCTTCTTCGATCGCCCCCAGCTTCATTTCAACGAGGGCATCGATGCCGCCCACGCCGTTCGGCGCCGCGTTGACGACCATGCCGCACGGTTGCTCGGGGTCGCTGACGGCGAACAGTTCGCCGCCGGCCACTACCGAGGGATCGGCGATGCTGACGAGGGTGGTGCGACGTTTGAGCTTGCCCAGGTACTGGCTGCGCGCGACGATTTCCTGGCCCGGGTAGCAGCCTTTCTTGAAATTGACGCCGCCCAGCAGCTCGAAATTGACCATCTGCGGCACGAACTGCTCTTGCGTGGCGGCCGTGATCTGCGGGATGCCCGCATGGATCTCGGACAATTGCCAGGCGTCATTGCCGCCCTTGGCGAGAGTTTCGGCCAGCTGCGGCCACACGTCCTGCGCCGTGGCGGCCGACGTCAGCCATTCATAGCGGGCGCTGCCGAACGCATCGGCCACGCGCAGCAGGGTGCCCAGCGCGTGCTCGACCTTGCTGAACGGCGTGGCGGGCAGCGTGGGGAACCAGGCGGACAGGGCCGCGCTGGCTTGCTTGCCGCCGAGGCCCAGGATGACTTGATTGGCATCATCGGCGGACGCATCGTGCAGCTTGGCCTTGGCGCGCAGCACGAACATCTGCAGCCGCTTCTGGATGGCCGGCTGTATGGCGCGCGGCAATTGCAGATAAATGGTGGTGGCGTTGCGCCACATCAGGAAACTGGCCAGCAAGCGGCCTTTCGGCGTGCAGTAGCCGGCCAGGCGCACTTGCTCCTGGTTCAGGTGTTCCACGTCGTTGGTCAGCTGGCCGTGCAGGAAACTGGCTGCATCGTCGCCGTTCAAGCCGATCAAGCCCTGGTCCGTGATGGCCGCGACAAAACCTTCTTGCAGCTGGGCCACCGTCAGGGACTGGCCGAAATCGGCGACAGGGGAGTTTGCGGTGCCGTCAGGCGCGCCATCGGTGGCAACGGGGCGGGCGCCTTGAGCGGTTAAAAATTGATTCCAGTTATTCATAATTTCCATTAGATCAGCGATTAAGCATTATCATTACGGGTTCATTATAGTGATGTCGCGCAAATTGCGTCGGCAGCGGCAAGATTGCCAGTGTTGGCGCCGCTTTGCGCGCACTTGCTTCACAAATGAACGATCATAACAAGCGCGCGCTGCCTGCCAGCGGGCGCATCACAAGAATCGGAACAATGGCTTTCTTTAAAAAACTTGTAGTCAGTTCAGTCATCGCCGCCATCGGCGTCGGCGGTACTTTTGTGTATTGGGCGCAGCAGCCCATCACCACGGACGGCGAAGCGATCCCGTTTACGATCAGCCCGGGCAGCGGCGCGCATGCGGCCGGCCAGCAGATCGCGGACGCGGGCGTGCCCATCGTGCCCATCCTGTTCAACATGCTGGCGCGCATCGAAGGCAAGACCTCGAAGATCAAGGCCGGTTCCTACGAATTGAAACCGGGCACCACGCCGCAGCGTCTGATCACGCAGCTGGCACGCGGCGAGTTCGCGCAAGAGTCGCTGACCATCATCGAAGGCTGGACGTTCAAGCAGATGCGCCTGGCGATGGCGAATCACCCGGGACTCAAGCACGATACCGTGGGCCTGTCCGACAAGGAACTGATGGCGAAGATCAGCCCTGAATATGTGCTGCCGGAAGGTCTGTTCTTCCCGGACACGTATCTGTTCGCCAAGGGCGCCAGCGAAATGCAGATTTTCAGGCAGGCGCACACGGCCATGATCGGCCGCCTGTCCGAAGCGTGGGACAAGCGCGATCCGGCCTTGCCATATAAAAACCCGTACGAAGCGCTGATCATGGCTTCCATCGTGGAAAAGGAAACGGGACAAAAGTCCGAGCGCGCCATGATCGCCGGCGTGTTCGTCAACCGCCTGAAGACGGGCATGCTGCTGCAGACGGACCCGACCGTGATCTATGGCATGGGCGACAATTACCAGGGCAAGATCCGCAAACGCGACCTGGAAGCGGACACCCCGTACAATACCTACACGCGCGGCGGCTTGCCGCCCACGCCGATCGCCCTGGCCGGTGCGCAATCGCTGACGGCGGCGCTGGCGCCGGCCCGCACGCAGGCGCTGTATTTCGTCGCGCGCGGCGACGGCACCAGCCAGTTCTCGGCCAACTTGCCCGACCATAACCGCGCCGTGAACCAGTATCAGCGTTAATATCATCACAAGATTAAGAGTTTCATGACACAACACTATCAACCCCGCTTCATCACCTTCGAAGGCATCGATGGCGCGGGCAAGTCGACGCATATCGGCTTTGTCACCGACTACCTGCGGCAAAGGGGCGTGAGCCTCGTCTCGTCGCGCGAACCGGGCGGCACCAGCCTGGGCGAAAAGCTGCGCGAACTGCTGCTGCATGAAAAAATGCATCTGGAAACGGAAGCCTTGCTGATGTTCGCCAGCCGCCGCGAACACATCGCCCAAGTCATCGCACCCGCCCTGGAACGGGGCGAGTGGGTCATTTCCGACCGCTTTAGCGATGCCAGCTTCGCCTACCAGGGCGGCGGCCGCGGCATGGATCTGGGCAAGATGGAAGCGCTGGAAGCATGGGTGCACCCGCACTTGCAGCCGGACCTGACGTTTTTGTTCGACGTGCCGCTGGCCGTGGCCCGCGCCCGCCTGGACGCCACGCGCGCGCTCGACAAGTTCGAGCAGGAGCGATCGGACTTCTTTGCCGCCACGCGCAACGAGTACCTGCGCCGCGCGGCCCAGTTCCCGGAACGCTTCCGCATCATCGACTCCACGCAAAGCATTGCCGACATCCAAGTGCAACTTGCGCAATTACTTGATATTTTGCTCGAACAAAGCGTCGCAACACACTGATTTACAAAGAATAAAATGACCAGTTCTCTCTATCCGTGGCAACAGGACGCCTGGCAGCAATTGCAAGCCTTGCGCCCGCGCATGCCGCACGCCATTTTGTTCCATGGCGCGCAGGGCATCGGCAAGGCCGACTTCATCGAGCATTTTGCGCAAGCGCTGCTGTGCGAAGACGTGCGCGCCGACGGCCATGCCTGCGGCGCTTGCGCCTCGTGCGGCTGGTTTAGCCAGGGCAACCATCCCGATTACCGCCGGGTCCGTCCGGAAGCGCTGGAAGACGAGGTGGCCGACGACGGCGAAGAGGGCGAAGGCGCGAAGAAAAGCGCCAAGACCAAGACGCCGTCGAAAGACATCAAGATCGAGCAGATCCGCAACCTGGCCGATTTCATGAACATCTCCACGCACCGCCAGGGCTTGCGCGTGGTGGTGCTGTACCCGGCCGAGGCGCTGAACACGCCCGCGTCGAACGCCTTGCTGAAGACGCTGGAAGAGCCGCCGCCGGGCACCTTGTTCCTGCTGTCCTCGAACAGCCTGGACCGCTTGCTGCCGACGATTCTGTCGCGCTGCAGGAAATTCGCCTTGCCCATGCCCAGCCACGAGCAGGCCTTGACGTGGCTCAAGCAGCAAGGCTTGAACGATGCGGACAGCTGGCTGCGCGAGCAGGGCGGCGCACCGCTGGCCGCGCTGGCCCAGTCCGAGTCGGGCGGCCGCGAAGAGACGGAACAGTTGCTGCAAGTGCTGGCCAATCCCGGCGTCGAAGCGGCCCTGAAGGCTGCCGACAAATTGCAGAAGGCGCCGCTGGCGCCGCTGGTGGCATCGCTCCAGCGCTGGCTGTACGATGTGTTTTCCGTCAAATTGTCGGGCACCATCCGCTACTACCCGCGCCACCGGCGCGAACTGGAAGCGCTGGCAGGACGCATCAACGTCAGCCGTCTGATGGCCGCCATCAAGGCGGCGAACGAGCGCCGGGCGATTGCCGAGCACCCCTTGTCGCCCAAGCTGTTCCTTGAAGATATGCTGCTCGATTACGCTTCCAGTTGCCAATAAAATCAAGCGCTTGCGTTGCTGATTTAATGTAACTTCTCTTTGTGGCGTTTGCCACGCTTGGCCCCTGGTGTTACAGTCAAGGCACTGGACAGCAATGGAGGCGTGCATGAAACGAGTCACTGGCATCGGCGGCATCTTTTTCCAGGCGCAAGACCCAGCCGCGCTGCGCGCCTGGTACCAGCGCCACCTGGGCCTGGACGTGCAGCCCTGGGGCGGCGCCGCCTTTAGCTGGACGCATGCGGACGGCCAGCCCACGGCGGGTACCACCATCTGGTCGGTGGCGGCCAGGGACAGCGAGCAATTCCTGCCTGGCAAGGCTTCCTTCATGATCAATTACCGGGTCGACGACCTCGATGCGCTGCTGCAAGCCTTGCGCGACGAAGGCTGCACGGTGCTGGACAAGGCGCCCGATTCGGAATACGGCCAGTTCGGCTGGGTCATCGATCCCGAGGGCAACAAGGTGGAGCTGTGGCAGCCGCCACAGGGGCAGTAGGCGGAACCTGCCTCGTTCAGCGATAATACCGGCTCAGATAACGATCCCTATTTATTATGCGCGACATTATTGCTGGATTCCTACGCTTCCAAAAAGAGGTTTTTCCTGAGCGCCGCGAGTTGTTCAAGACCCTGGCCACGGGACAAACCCCGAAGGCCCTGTTCATTTCCTGCTCGGACAGCCGCATGGTGCCGGAACTGGTGACGCAGCGCGAACCCGGCGAACTTTTCGTGATCCGCAACGCGGGCAACATCGTGCCATCGTACGGCCCGGAACCGGGCGGCGTCAGCGCCACGGTTGAATTTGCCGTGTCCGCCTTGAATGTAAGCGACATCGTCATTTGCGGCCATTCCGATTGCGGCGCGATGAAGGCGATCGCCACGTGCGCCTGCCTCGACCACATGCCGGCCGTGCGCAGCTGGCTGCACCATGCGGACGCGGCGCGCATGATCAACGAATCGGTCGACCATCCGACGGAACAGTCGCGCATCGATGGCATGGTGCGCGCCAACGTGGTCGCGCAACTCAATAACCTGCGCACCCATCCTTCGGTGGCCTTGGCCATGGCGCAACACCGGCTGACCCTGCACGGCTGGGTGTACGACATCGAGAACGGTTCCCTCGACGCGCTCGATGAGTCGACCGGCAACTTCGTGCCGCTCGCGGAACATCCTGCCTCGCAGATGTAATCGGCTGCAAGCCTCCGAACCGCCCCGGCAGGGGACGCGCCGCCGCCGTTCCCCTGCCAGTTTTTGCTCCCTCCGGTACAATCCCGCCTTATGTATATCGATTCCCATTGCCATATCAATTTCCCCGAGCTGGCCGCTCGCATGCCCGAGATCCTCGCCAAGATGGCGGAGAACAAGGTGACGCACGCCCTGTGCGTGTCCGTCGACTTGCCGGACTTCCCGCAGGTGCTGGCCCTGGCCGAGCAGTATCCGCATATCTTTGCGTCCGTCGGCGTGCATCCCGATTACGAGGATACGCCCGAGCCGTCAGTGGAAGACCTGGTCCGCCTGGCCGACCACCCGAAGATCATCGCCATCGGCGAGACGGGCCTCGACTATTTCCGTTTGACGGGCGATCTCGAGTGGCAGCGCGAGCGTTTTCGCACGCACATCAAAGCTTCAAGAATCACGCGCAAGCCCTTGATTATTCACACAAGAGCGGCCAGTGAAGACACGATACGCATCATGCGCGAAGAGGGGGCTGGCGTGGCCGACGGCGGCGTGGCCGGCGTTATGCATTGCTTTACGGAATCGCTGGAAGTGGCGCGCGCCGCCATCGACATGGGTTTCTATATTTCGTTTTCCGGCATCGTCACCTTCAAGAGCGCCAAGGATTTGCAAGCCGTGGCCCTGGAAGTGCCGCTCGAGCGCATCCTCATCGAGACGGATTCGCCGTACCTGGCGCCCGTGCCGTTCCGCGGCCGCATGAACGAACCGGGCTATGTAGCCCACGTGGCGGAATACCTGTCGACCCTGAAAGGCATCCCACTGGAGCAGGTGGCGCGCCAGACGACGGACAATTTCTTCAAGTTATTCAATCAGTTGCCATAACTTCTTAAGGTCAGACATGATGAAAAAACTCGCGCTGGCGATGCTGCTGTGCTGCGCTAGCGCCAGCCACGCGGCGCCGGAACCGGATGCCTTCTTCCGTGCCGTGTCCGTCAACAACGCCAGCGGCGTGCGCGACATGCTGGCCGAGGGCATGAACCCGAACCAGCCCGACGCGCAGCGCGGCGACATTCCCCTCGTGCTGGCCTTGCGCGACGATGCGGACCGGGTTTTCAAGGTGCTGCTCGACGCACCCGGCATCGACATCGAAGCCCGTTCGGCCAACGGCAACACGGCGCTGATGATGGCCGCCTATAAACACAAGCAGGACGCCGTGAACGCCTTGCTGGCCAAGGGCGCCAAGGTCAACCAGAGCGGCTGGACGGCGCTCCACTATGCGGCCTCGGCAGGCGACTTGCCCATCATGAAGATTTTATTGGGCCGCGACGCCGTCGTCGATGCGCGCGCGCCCGCCAACGTCACGCCGCTGATGTTCTCCGCTCGCGAGGGGCAGGAGGGTGCCGTCAAGCTGCTGCTGTCGTGGGGAGCGGACGCCAGCCTGAAAAGCGACCATGGCTGGACTGCCGCGCAGTTCGCCCAGGCCGGCGACAAGCCGGGTGTGGTCGCCATCATCGAAGCGGCACAGAAGGCGCGCGCGGCCAGAAAGTAATCTTCTGGCAATATTTTCCATGCCAGCGCTGAAATTGGCATGGAATTGCCTCTCAGCTCAGCCCTTTGTTCTCCGTGCCGATTAACGATAATGATCGTGTCGCATTAATCAGGAGATTTTTCGCATGGGCAATCACATCAACGTCAGGCGCCGGCTGGTTTGTCGCCGCCCCTCGCGCAGCCCGTGCGATAACACTGCTTTCTGGAATGACAAAACCGATCGGCCATCGGAGCCAGACTCCAAGAGGACAGACATGCTGAATGAACGAGAAATCGAGAGTTGTTATCTGGGGCAATTTATCCCCGTCCATTACCACCACAATATGTTGATGGACCAGAACCGCATGCACGGGTTCAAGTCGGCGATCGATTACGCGGTGAAGCCTGGCATGAAAGTGCTGGAGCTGGGCGGCGGCACGGGTGTGCTGTCGTGGTTTGCGGCCGCGCGCGCCGACAAGGTGTGGTGTGTGGAGTTCAATCCGGACATGGTCAAGGAAGCGCGCAAGATGCTGGCGCTCAATCCCAACGGTGAAAAAGTCGAAGTCGTCCACGCGGACGCCTTCGAATACCTGCCGCCCGAGCCCGTCGACGTGGTCATCTGTGAAATGATCCATGTCGGCATGCTGCGCGAAAAGCAGGTGGAAGTGATCGAATCGTTCAAGCGCCGCTACCTGGCCCGCTTTGGCGGCCCGCTGCCCATCTTCCTGCCCGAAGCCGTCATCATGGCCGTGCAGCCGATGCAGCAGGAATACGATTTCGAGGGCTTTTATGCGCCCATCGTGCAATTCCAGGAAACCACGGCCATCCACCCGGGCGTGCAGGAGCTGGCGCCGCCTTCCGTCTACAGCATCATCGACTTCAGCCAGCCGACGGACAGCGTCTTCGGCTTCGACGGCAAGTTCGTCGTCGAGCGCAGCGGCACCCTGAACGCCTTGCGTTTCGTCACCAAAAACATCCTGGCCGTCGTGCCCGAGCGCTCGACCACGATCGACTGGCTGAACCACTACATGTGCTTGCCGCTGGCCACGCCGGTGGCCGTGAAGGCGGGCGACGTGCTGCAAGTGAGCTTCCAGTACCGCGCCGGCGGCTCGATTCCTTCGCTGGAAACATCGATCCGCGCGCAGGTGATCTATGACGTGAACCTGCAGCCTGTTACGCAGAACGCCGTCTACGCCTGAGTGTCATTAACGTAAAGGCAACGCCGCAGCGATTTCGTCCTGCGGCGTTTGTCCATTCAGGGTATATTTCGTCTTTTACCCACTGGACAGCTTTACTATCATGGAACAGATCGATCAGCGTTACCTCGTGCAACAGAACAAAATCAGCGATGGCGAGACCAAGCCGCCTGTGTTTGCCAAGGTAATGCGCAGCAAGGAAGGCGTGTTTGAAGGCGTGTCCTTCATCAAGTCGAAGGACAAGGCCTCCATCCTGACCATCGAAGATGCCAACCAGGCCATCAAATGGGCCACCAGCAAGAAGCCGAATGCGCATGAATACATCACGAAAGTGATTTGCGTCGGTCAATAAAGGTATCCGCAGGCGCCGTTCATTCCCGTTTTTGCACCGTTCATCCCCCCAGCACGCAGTTCATCGCACGGCCGTTGCCGCCGTGGCGGCGCTTGCATATAGTGGCCTCACGGTAGCGGGGCAAGCACGGCTTGCTCCGCACATTTCATTCTAGGGGGACGCAATGCTGGGATTTGTGCTGTGGCTGCTGCTCTTGCTCGTATGCTGGCCCCTGGCCTTGCTGGCCCTCGTGCTGTATCCGCTGGCCTGGCTGCTGTTGCTGCCATTCCGCTTGATCGGCATCGGCGTGGAAGGCGTGTTTGAATTGCTGCGCGCCATCGTCATGTTGCCGGCCCGCGTGCTGGGCGGCGGCCCGCGATAAACCAGATATTTTCCATAAAAAATGGCGCCCTCGGCGCCATTTTTGTTTGCGGTACTGCTTGGCTTACAGGTCGACCATGAAACCGGCGCCGATCGATTTCTGCGAATAGTTGTAGTCGATCAAGCTCTGGCCATAACCGGAGAACAGTTGCAGATAGCCTTTCAGGTTGGCCTTCAATGGGAAAGCCCAGCTTGCCTGCATGGAGCCATGCTTCTTGCTGAAATTGCGGCGGGCCGTCACGGCATACTCGTGGCCCTTGTTGCGGTAGCTCACGCGCAAGTCGCCATGCCCCAGGTAATCGGTGATGTCGATATTATCATTGTCGGTCTTGCCATTGTCGAGGCGGTGCCAGACACGGGCCGTGACAGCCAGATTGTCTTTTTCCATGCCCAGTTCGGCATACACGCGGTTCCAGCTGCGCGATAGCGTCGACGTCTGACCGTTGGACTGGTGCACGAGGCCGAAGTTCAGGTAATTGAATTCCACGCCCGCGAAATTCTTGTTGATCGGCATGATCAGCATCAGTTCCGGCTGGTAATTGGTCTCGCGGAACGGGCTCGAGGCCTTGCGGTTATACGCTTGCCAGAAACTTTGCTGCGTGTAGCCGAACCACATGTCGAGCGGCGTGCCGGCGATGTCTTCCAGCAGCTTCATCTTGAAGCTCAGCTGGAACGTCAGTTCCACATGCTGGCTCTTGATGCCGGCCGGCGTGAAATCCTGGAACGGCTCGTCGTTGGACGCATCGCTGTAATTGGCCAGCAGCAGATAGGTGTCGCGGTGCGGGCGGAAGTTGAACAGGCCGCGTTTCGAGGCCTCGTTGAGTTCCCACGATTGCTGGGTGCGCGAAATCGGCGCTTCCGGCGGCGCCGCGCCTGTCTGTGCGACGGCAGGAATGGCCGCGTTGACAGCGTCCGGCGTGGCCACGCCAGGCGGACTGACGGGAGTGATGGGGGCGGCCTCGGCTGCCGCTGCCAGGGTGACGGCAGCGGTGGCGGAATCACCGCCGGCCGCGATGGTGGCTTTTTCCGCCGCCTTGGCCAGGGTGTCGAAGCACCCCAGGCGGGCGCTGGCGTCGCCAAGCACGGCGCAACGCTGCATTTGCTGTTCCAGTTCGCCGGCCATGGCCAGCGCCGGCGATGCCAGCAGGGAAGAGAGGATTATTTTTCTTAGTTGGATAGTCATAGGCTGAGTAGGGCATGTCGTTCGGTGCGCACCTGGGCTGCATGCCGGCGGCGTCGCCTTGCATGGCCGGATGCCATGCGTATTGATTTTTATTAATCTTTGTTGAATTAAAGTTCAAAAATTAACGTCTGGAAGTATAGCCGAATCCGCAATTAGTCTCCGTGCGCCTGACGTGTGTGCGCCTGCCAGTGTTGCGTGCATGGTAAACAGCCCGCTGCCGTGCCGGCCAAATCGATGTCTGCTACACTGGAAAACCGGGTGCCGGGGCTAGCCATGGAGATTGTGATGACCCGCAAAACACCTATCGAGCGCTACCGCAACATCGGCATCAGCGCCCATATCGATGCCGGCAAGACCACCACCACCGAGCGCATCCTGTTTTATACGGGGGTCAATCACAAGATCGGCGAAGTGCACAATGGTGCCGCCACCATGGACTGGATGGAGCAGGAACAGGAACGGGGCATCACCATCACCTCGGCCGCCACCACGGCCTTCTGGAAAGGCATGGCCGGCAACTTCCCCGAACACCGCATCAACATCATCGATACGCCCGGCCACGTGGATTTCACGATCGAGGTCGAGCGTTCGATGCGCGTGCTCGACGGCGCCGTGATGGTGTATGACGCCGTCGGCGGCGTGCAGCCGCAGTCGGAGACCGTCTGGCGGCAAGCCAACAAATATCACGTGCCGCGCATCGCCTTCATCAACAAGATGGATAGGGTGGGGGCCGATTTCCTGCGCGTGCGCAAGCAGATCGCCGATCGCCTGAAGGGCGTGGCCGTGCCCATCCAGTTGCCGATCGGCGCCGAAGACCATTTCACGGGCGTGATCGACCTGTTGAAAATGCGCGCCATCACCTGGGACGACGCCAGCCAGGGCGTGCAGTTCAGCTATGGCGAGATTCCCGCCGAGCTACAGGCGCAGGCACAGCAGTGGCATGAGCACATGGTCGAACACGCGGCCGAAGCCAGCACGGAGATGACGGAACGCTATCTGAATGGCGACACCTTTACGGAAGCCGAGCTCAAGCAAGCCTTGCGCGCGCGTACCATCCGCAACGAAATCGTGCCCATGCTGTGCGGCAGCGCGTTTAAAAACAAGGGCGTGCAGGCGATGCTCGACGCCGTCATCGAATACCTGCCGTCGCCCATGGAAGTGCCGCCCATCATGGGCCATGACGAGCACGATAACGAGGTGGAGCGCCATCCCACGGACGACGAGCACTTTGCCGCGCTCGCCTTCAAGATCATGACGGACCCGTTCGTGGGGCAATTGACGTTCTTCCGCGTGTATTCGGGTGTGGTGAACTCGGGCGACATGGTCTACAACCCCACCAAGAGCGCGCGCGAGCGGCTGGGGCGCATCCTGCAGATGCATGCGAACGAGCGCAAGGAAATCAAGGAAGTGTATGCGGGCGACATCGCCGCCGCCGTGGGCCTGAAAGCCGTCACCACGGGCGACACCTTGTGTGCGCTCGATCACATCATCGTGCTGGAAAAGATGATCTTCCCGGAACCCGTGATTTCGCAGGCGGTCGAACCGAAGACCAAGCCTGACCAGGAAAAGATGGGCATCGCCCTGAACCGCCTGGCGCAGGAAGACCCGTCGTTCAAGGTGCATACGGACGAGGAATCGGGCCAGACCATCATGTCGGGCATGGGAGAATTACACCTGGAGATACTGGTCGACCGCATGCGCCGTGAATTCGGCGTGGAAGCCAATGTCGGCAAGCCGCAGGTGGCGTACCGCGAAACCATCACACGTGCGGTGGAAGACGTGGAGGGCAAGTTCGTCAAGCAATCGGGCGGACGGGGCCAGTACGGCCACGTGGTGCTGAAACTTGAACCCTTGCCGCCAGGCACCGGCTACCAGTTCGTCGATGCCATCAAAGGCGGCGTGGTGCCGCGCGAATTCATCCCCGCCGTCGACAAGGGCATCGTCGAAACCTTGAAGTCGGGCGTGCTGGCCGGCTATCCGGTCGTCGACGTGAAGGCAACGTTGACCTTTGGCTCCTACCACGACGTCGATTCGAACGAAAACGCGTTTCGCATGGCCGGTTCCATCGCCTTCAAGGATGGCATGCGCAAAGCCCATCCCGTGCTGCTCGAACCGATGATGCAGGTGGAGGCGGAAACGCCGGAAGAGTTCATGGGCAACGTCATGGGCGACCTGACGGCTCGCCGCGGCATGGTGCAGGGCGTCGACGACGTCCCCGGCGGCGCGGGACGCATCGTCAAGGCCCTCGTGCCGCTGGCGGAAATGTTCGGTTACTCGACAACGCTGCGTTCGCTGACGCAGGGCAGAGCCACCTACACGATGGAATTCAAGCACTATGCGGCCGTGCCCAAGCATATCCTCGACCAGGTGGCATCTGCTGGCAAAGCGAAGTAGGTCGGATTAGGCCCAGCGGGCCGTAATCCGACACCATCGTTGGCCTGAACCGCTGGTGATGGTGTCGGCTTACGCGCTGTGCGCTAACCCGACCTACGCTCAAGATGGCGTACGGGCCTTTCCCATTTTCGGCGCCACTGTTACATTAACTGCCAGTCCACCAACACAGGAGAGAGCATGGCCACCGCAGAACAGAAGCAGGAAGGACAGCACCGCGACAGCAGCGACTTTGTCATCACGCAGACTTTCGACGCACCACGCGAACTGGTGTTCCGCTCATGGGTGGAACCGGAGCGCCTGGCGCAATGGTGGGGCCCCGTCGGCTTCGAATTGAGCGTGCTGGCGCTGGATCTCAAACCGGGCGGTGTTTTCCACTACGGCATGCGCGCCGACAATGGCTACGAGATGTGGGGCAAGTTCACTTACCAGTCTATCGAAGCGCCCGAACGCATCGTTTCCATCCTGTCGTTTGCCGACAAGCAGGGGAACGCCGTGCAGCACCCCGTCAGCGCTACTTGGCCGCTGGAATCGTTCAATGTCATGACCTTGACCGAGGAGAATGGCAAGACGACGATGACGTTACGGTCCACGCCGCACAAGGCGACGGATGAGCAGCATGAGACTTTTGTCGAGGGGCATGAGTCGATGACGCAGGGGTTCAGGGCGACCTTCGCCCAGCTAGCCCAGTACCTGGCGCGTGTTCAGTGATCGTATTGTTTTGATTGCTTAAAAACGGCGGGCCAGAGCCGCGGGCCTGAGAAAATGTCCATGGCTGCGTTGCTTGGGCTCGCCGTACATGCGTACTGTCTTCGCCCGCGCGCCTTGCCCTGGCCATTTTTCAGGCTCGCTGGGCCCGGGGAGCCTTTGTTTGAGGCGCGGGTGGGTTCTTGCTATAGTTGTCAGTTGAGTAACATCTGGTATCGGTCAATTCAGACTTCGACGTGCCGAACAGGCAAACCATTTAGCAGGGCCGTCTCGTACACGCGTTTTGCCAAGTCTTCATCTTCAATCAACAGTACCCTATGGTTTAATCTATTTGTCGACAGGTATCGCACTGCGTTGACTGGCTCCTCCAGCACAATCAGTTCTTCTTTGCGAGCGAGGGCGGCAATGGTGCGGGCTTCCTTTGATTCAAATTCCCCTAAGGAAAATACCTGGCAGCCATGCAGTCGTGCCGTTACTTGCTGGAGAGGTAGTGTCTTGAATTCTTCTACTATCTTTCTTGCGGACATGCGTTCTCGTGCCGATCCGCCGGTTATGGAGAACTGCAAAGACAGCGCGATATTGTTGCCTGCGATGTACGTGAGTTCCCAACCTGGCTGAGAACCGTCCCACAGATATTGATACTGGTGCATATCGTCGTGTTTCGTCATGATTAAAGGCGCATTCTCAGTCAGATCACCGATGCCGTGGCGCCGGATACCATAGTGCTTAGCATGCGCCAGAACATCCCGCTGCCTTGTGTGTGGATTGTTGCCTGTTCCTCATGTTCCAGCTCGTCCCTGAGGATTGCTCTAATGGCGCCAGTTGCATCATCGCCGTCGCTCAACATGGAGAGTAGGTGCCGCAGATGCTGATGGCCGCTTGCTCTCCCGCATGGTTCACCTTCATTGCCCGGTTCGAAAACTGCGTATTCGCATGCATTGATCGCGTACCTTATTGATTCTTGTCGTTCTCCATCCCCAACATCCCCCGAACCACCACCAAAATCATCTCCCAAGCATTCGACGTCGCCGCAATCTCGTCATAGTGACTTGCCCCCGGCAAAATCAGCACCTCCGCATGGTCACCGGCTTTCACGGCTTTCGCTGCGTAATCGTGTGCCACGCGGGGCGGGGAGATGGTGTCCAGTTCTCCCGTGACAAGGACGGTGCGGCTGCCGTTGGGGATCAGGTCGGCGGCGTTGGTGTCGCTGTAGATGTCGGGGCGCTCGGTGCTGGCGCTGCCTGCCAGCTGGGCGATGTCGCGCTCGCAGCTGGTCTTGATCAAGTCCTTTTCATGGCGCAGGTCGGCCAGGCCGCCCAGGCTGACGATGTTTTTGACTGGCAGGAACTTGTCGCGGTACAGGGGGCTGGTCTTTGGCAGTTTTTCCCGTCCGGCGATCCATTGCACCAGCTGGCCGCCGGCCGAGTGGCCCATCGCCAGGATGCGATTCACGTCCAGCTGGTATTGGGGCGCGTGCTGCTGCAGGCTGTCGAGTGCCGCGTGCATGTCTTCGTAGGTGCCCGGATAGCCGCCGCCCGGCTCGTCGACGCGCCGGTACTCGACATTCCACACGGCGATGCCTTGCGCGACGAGGGCGCCGGCCACGTTGCGCATCTGCTTGATGCCGCCAAAGGCCACCGTCCAGCAGCCGCCATGCACGAGCACGACGACGGGGAACGGGCCGCTGCCGTCGGGTAGGAACAGCTGCGCGTATTGCGACGGCGCGGGGCCATAGGCGATCTGCGCCGTGGGCGGGGGGCCGTTCAGGGCCAGGTAGTCGTCCAGGCTCATGGGGGCAGCGACGGCGCCGTGGGCACAGGCGAGCAGGGCGGTGGCGATCAGGGAGGACGGCAAGGAGGTAGGCATGCTGGAATTCGCTTGAGAAGAGAGCAACACTTTAGCATAGCGGCACGTGCAAGTAGAGATCAAGCGATGCGCTGTTTTCCTCCTGCAAGAGGGTTGCCCCATGGTATATTCCGGGCATCAGTTTTCCCCTTATCGACACGGTGCACGCAAACAACATTCTTTCCTTGCTGGACGCCGAGCATAGTGCGCTGGGCAGCATTGCGGCAGGCGCTGACCTGGCCCACGCATTGGAGCATTTGTTGCTGGCGCTGCAAGCGCTGGCCGACGGCGGCGCCCATGCCTGCCTAGTGCTGATCGACGAGTCCGACCGCTTTTGCGGCTTGTCCGCGCCCAGCCTGCCACAAGACCTGTGCCTGGCCTTGCGCCACGGCGGCGAACAGCCATCCCCGTTCGGCACGGCGGCCTTTTCCGGCGCGCCCGTGTATTGCGGCGATATCACGCGCGACGTGCACTGGAGCGCGGCGCGCAAGGAAGCCTTGCTGCACGGCTACCGCGCCTGCTGGGTTGCCCCCATATTCGGCGCCAAAGGGCATATCCTGGGCGTGCTGGGCCTGTTTTTCCAGGTGACATGCCATCCCACGCAACCGGAGATCGAACTGCTGGCGCTGGCCGCGCGCGTGGCCGCGCATGTCATCGAGCGGGGCCAGCTGGAACAGGCGCTGCACGACAGCCGCGAACACTTTCATTACGCCATCGAACTGAACACGCAAGTGCTGTGGACGGCCGATATCGACGGCAAGCTCGACTATGTCGCGCAGCGCTGGCGCGAATGGACGGGCGGCAACGGCCTGGGCACCAACTGGCTGGAAGCCATCCACCCCGAAGACATTCCCCATTCCTTGGCGGCCTGGAGCGAAGCGGTGGGCAGCGGCCAGCCTTTCGACCAGGAAATGCGCGTGCGCCGGCAGGATGGCCAGTACCGCTGGGTGCATTCGCGCGCATATTGCCGCCGGGACGAACGCGGCCAGGCCGTGAAATGGTATGGCTCGTGCGAGGATATCGACGAACATTGGCAGGCGCGCAATGCCTTGCTAGACAGCGAGGCGCAGTTCCGTTCGCTCGCGTCCACCATGCCCAACCAGGCCTGGCTCGCGCATGGCAGCGGCGCCACCTACTGGGTCAACGAACAGGTGTGCGAATACACGGGACAATCGATGAAGTCGCTCGTGTCCAGCGGTTTCCGCCACTGCGTGCATCCAGACGACGTGCAGACCACGCAGAGAAGCTGGGACCGGGCCGTCGCCACCGCCAGCGCCTATGAACAGGAGTTCCGCATGCGCCGCGCCAGCGATGGCGCCTACCGCTGGTTCCTCGCGCGCGCCTTGCCCCTGTTCGACGAGGCGGGCAAGGTGCTGCGCTGGGTGGGCACGAATACGGACGTGCAGGAACAGAAGAACGTGCTGGAAAAGATGGCCTACCTGAATTCCTCGCTGGAAGTGGAAATGGCCAACCGCACGGCCGACCGCGACCGCATGTGGCGGCTGTCGACCGACATCATGCTGGTGGCCGATCTGTCCGGCATGATCATCGCCGTCAATCCCGCTTGGAGCAAGATACTCGAGCGCCCGGAAGTCGAATCGCTGGGCATGGACTTCATCAGCCTCGTGCATCCCGACGACCGCATGGCAGCCTTGCAGGACTTGTCGCGCCTGGCCCATGGCGCGCCCACCTTGCGCATGGAAAACCGCTACCGGCGCCGCGATGGTGGCTACCGCTGGATTTCCTGGACGGCCGTGCCGGCGCAAAAGCTGATCCATGCCATCGGCCGCGACGTCACCGATGAAAAAGAGGCGCGGCTGGCGCTGGTGCGCAGCGAGCAAGCTTTATTGCAGGCGCAAAAGCTCGAATCGATCGGCAAGCTGACGGGTGGCGTGGCCCACGATTTCAATAACGTCCTGCAGATCATTTCCGGCAATTTGCAGTTGCTGAAACTGACGGTGGCCGACAATCCGCAGGCGGCCCGCCGCCTCGATTCGGCCGCCTCGGCCGTCGAGCGGGGCGCCAAGCTGTCGTCGCAGCTGCTGGCCTTTGCGCGGCGCCAGCCGTTGAAACCGCTGGTGACGGACCTGGGCCGGCTGCTGCGCCGCATGCATGAGCTGATCCGCCGCGCGCTGGGCGAGGCGATTACCGAAGAAACCTTCATCAGCGACGGCCTGTGGCATACGCTGGTCGACCCGAACCAGATGGAAAACGTGCTGCTGAACATGGCCATCAATGCGCGCGATGCGATGGACAAGGGCGGGCGCCTGACTTTTACCCTAAGCAACGTCACGCTCGACGCCGCCTACGCCAGCCAGCATGCGGACGTGCTGGAAGGGCAATACGTGCTGCTGACCATCACCGACACGGGCCATGGCATGGAGCGCGACGTGATCGACCAGATATTCGAGCCCTTCTTCACCACCAAGCGCGAAGGCGAGGGCACTGGCCTGGGCCTGTCCATGGCGTACGGCTTCATCCGCCAGAGCGCGGGCCACATCAAGGTGCACAGCGCGCCGGGCGCCGGCACGACGTTCAAGATTTATCTGCCCCGTTCGTTGGAAAAACTGGCCGAACCGCCACCGAGCCTGACGGGCCCCGTGCTGGGCGGTGGCGAGACCATCCTCGTCGTGGAAGACGATGCGCCCGTGCAGCACACGGTGGTCGATATGCTGCGCGGCCTCGGCTACGACGTGCTGCATGCCGATGACGGCGCCTCGGCCCTGGCCCTGCTGGGCACGGGCGTGGCCATCGACCTGCTGTTTACGGACGTGGTCATGCCCGGCCCCGTCAGCAGCAAGGAACTGGCACAGCAGGCCAGGCTGCTGCTGCCGGAACTGGCCGTATTGTTTACCTCGGGCTACACGCACAACGCCATCATGCAGGGCGGGCGGCTGGACCCGGGCGTGGAGCTGTTGAGCAAACCGTACCAGCGCGAAGACCTGGCGCGGCGCATCCGCCATTTGCTGGCCGACCGCCGCCTCGTGGGCGCGCCCGACCCGTCCGGGCGGCGCATCCTGCTGGTGGAAGACAATGACGATGCGCGCGAAATGACGACGGAAATGCTCAATATGCTGGGGCACACCGTGCACGGCGTGGCCAGCGCGGAAGCGGCCATGCCGCTGTTGGCCATGCCGGGCCTGGACGTGCTGGTGACGGACATCAGTCTGCCCACGATGTCCGGCCTGGAACTGGCGCGCCATGCGCGCGCGCACTGGCCGCAGCTGGACGTGGTGTTTGCTTCCGGACACGACTGGGGCGCCAGCCTGATGCAGGACGCCAGCGCCCGTTTCCTGCGCAAACCGTTTGGCCTGGAAGAACTGGCCAGCGCACTGAAGGCGCGCCGGCTCGACGTTTACTAAACAGTTAGGCTGGCGCCAGCAAGGCTTGCTGCAACTGCTCGACGCTAAATGGTTTGACGAGGAAGCGCGCCTGCGGGTCCAGCACGCCGGAATTGGCCGGCGCATGGCCGGTGGAAAACACCACTTCCAGCTGCGGCTGCTCGCGGGCCGCCAGCTCGGCCAGCTCGACGCCCGACATCCGCGGCAGGCTGATATCGGTCAGCAGCAGTTCCAGTCCCGGCGTGCCCAGCAGGGGCAAGGCTTCTTCGGCCGTGCCCACGGCCAGCACCGTGTGGCCCAGCATGGCCAGCAGGTCACCTGTCATCGCGCGCGCGTCCGCATTATCTTCCACCAACAAAATATGTCGTCCCGCCGGCTGTGCGGGTGCGGCTGGTTGCGGCGGCGCCAGCTGCGCGCGGTACTGGTGCAGGGCCGTCACGTGGCGGCCATTGGCCAGCAGGTGGCGGATGCGCCGCGCCAGGTCTTCGCGCCGGTACGGTTTGCTCAACAACTCCACGCCCGGTTCCAGCCGGCCGCCCTGCATCATGGCGTCCTGCGTGTAGCCCGAGGTAAACAACACGGCCAGCTGCGGCAGCAGCACGCGGGCCTGGCGCGCCAGCGCCGTGCTGGCCACCTTGCCTGGCATCACCACGTCCGTAAACAGCAGGTCGATGGGCACGCCGCTGCCGATGACGGCCAGCGCGCTTTCGCCATCGCTGGCGCGCAGCACGACGTAACCGAGGCCGCGCAGCATGTCGACCACCGTCGTCTGCACCTGCACATCGTCTTCCACGACAAGGATGGTTTCCTTGCCGCCCAGCACGGGGCCGTCCAACTGCAGCGGCAGTTCCGTTTCCGCTTCCAGCGAGCGCGGCAGGTAGATGCGGAAGGTGCTGCCATGGCCAGGCAAACTGTCCACCGTCAGGTGGCCGCCGCTCTGGCGCAGGAAGCCGTAGGCCATGGAAAGGCCCAGGCCCGTGCCTTCGCCTTCTTTCTTTGTCGTGAAGAACGGCTCGAAAATCTTGTCCAGCAGCTCGGCCGGAATGCCCGCGCCCGTATCCGAGACGGCCAGCAGCACGTAGTCGCCGGGCGCCACGTCCGCATGGCGGGCCGCGTAATCGCTGTCCAGCACGATGTTGCTCAGCTCGATGGTCAGCTGGCCCTGGCCATCCATGGCGTCGCGCGCATTGATGGCCAGGTTGAGGATGACGTTTTCCAGCTGGTGCGGGTCGACCAGAGCACGCCAGCAGTCGTCGGCCAGCAGCCAGCGCGTTTCGATGGTTTCGCCCGTGGCGCGCCGCAGCAGCTCTTCCGTCGAGTGCAGCAGCTGCGCCAGGTCCGTCACCAGCGGTTTCAATGGCTGGCGCCGCGCAAAGGCCAGCAGCTGGGCCGACAGCTTGGCACCCCGTTCCACGGCGGCCGAGGCGCTGGCGATGCGCTTGGCGGCCAGCGGGTCGCTGTCCAGGCTCAGCTGCAGTAGTTGCAGATTGCCCGAGATAATTTGCAGCACGTTATTGAAATCGTGGGCCACGCCGCCCGTCAGCTTGCCCAGCGCTTCGAGCTTTTGCGATTGCAGCAGGGCCATCTCGCTGTGGCGCAACGATTCCTGCATGAGGCGCAAGGTGTTTTGCGCCTCTTTTTCCACGGTGACATGGCGCCCGGTGGCAAATATCAGGTCGCCTTCGGTGGCCGTCACCCACGACAGCCAGCGGTGGCCGCCATCGCGGTGCCGGTAGCGGTTTTCAAAGCTGGGCCTGGCCTCTTGCGTCACTTGCGCCAGCGCCTGGCGCGTGACGGCCGCATCTTCGGCCAGCACGAAGTCGAACAGGCTGCGGCCCAGCATTTCCTCGGGCAGCCAGCCCAGGATGGCGCCGGCGGCCGGGTTGACGGCGGCAAAGCAGCCTTCGGCATCGATGGCCACCATCAGGTCTTGCGCGCTGCGCCACAGGCGCTCGCGCTCGCTGTTGCGCGCGGCCAGTTCCGCTTCCAGCTTCTTTTCCACGGTAATGTCGCGCGCGCTGCAATACACCTTCTCGCCCTCGGGCACGGCCACCCACGACAGCCAGTGCCAGCCGCCCAGCTTGTGGCGGTAGCGATTTTCGAAGCGCAGCGCCGGCTGGCCCTGGTTGGCCGCATCCCAGGCCGCATAGGTGCGCGGCAAGTCGTCCGGATGGATCAGCTCAAAAAATTTCGTCGTGCGGATTTCCTCGCTAGACCAGCCCAGGGTGGCTTGCCAGGCGGGGTTCGAGTGTTCGAAATAGCCGTCGAGGTTAAGCACGCCCAGCAAGTCGGGACTGACGTTCCAGGTGCGGCCGAATTCGCGCGTGCGCTCGGCCACTTGCGTTTCCATGCTGGCAGTCAGGGCGCGCAAACGCGATTCAGCCCGGGCCCGCAAAATGGTCGACCAGACGCGTTCCGACACTTGCACGGCCAGTTCGATCTCGTCCGCATGCCACAGGCGCGCCGCGCTGCTGTGCACGACGAACAGGGCCGCCAGCTGGCCATCCTTGGCAATCGGAATGTTCAGGAAGGCACGGATGCCAAGACGCGCGAACGCGGCCAGCGCGGCCGGCATGGCTGTGCGCGGGTCGCTTGCCACATCGCTGACGGCCAGCGCCTGGCCGGTGGCAAGCGCATCGGCCAGGCGGGCCGCATAATCGCCGAGGAAATACTCGCCGGCGGCGCCCGGTGCCAGACCATCGCTCCACGCATGCTGCAGGGTGGGGCACTGTAGGGTCTGGTCGATATCGAAACAGGCCACTTGCTGGGCGCCCAGGCGCTGTCCCAGCAGCTGCGCCGACAGGGAAAGAATCTCGCCCGTGTCTTGCAGCAGGCGCAGCCGGCGTTCCAGTTGCAGCAAAAAGGCGACGCCGCTGGCGCCGGCCTGGCTGCGGGGGACGGGTGTGCTGGTCATGCCGGCCTCAGCTGCCGGCCAGCGGCAGGGTGACGCTGAACAGGGCGCCATTGCCGGGCTGGCTTTGCAAGGTGATGGCGCCGCCATGCGCATCGACCAGCTGCTTGGTGATGAACAGGCCCAGGCCCAGTCCGCCTGTGCGGTCCTGGTGCATGACGCGCTCGAACGCGTCGAAAATGCGCTCCTGGTCGCGCGCGTTGATACCGATGCCATGGTCGCGCACTTCGATGACGGCGCTGTTCTGCGTGTGCGCCAGGCTGATTTCCACGGGCTGGCCCTGGCCGTAGCGCACGGCATTGCTGATCAGATTGACAACGATCTGTTCGACGCGGAAGGCGTCCCAGAAGCCGTGGATGGGCTCGAAGGCCATCACTTCCAGTACGCTGCCCGTGGCGGCCGCATACGGGCCCAGGTCGTCCGCCACGCGCCGCACGAGGCAAGTCAGGTCGACGGCTTCGCGGCGGATCGACAGCTTGCCGCTGGTGATGCGCGACACGTCGAGCATATCGTCGATCAGGCGCACCATGCTGCGGATTTGCCGCCCGTCGCGTGCCACCATCTTGCCCAGCTTGTCCGGCTCGAAGGCGGCCAGGTTGCCCCGTTCGAGGTTGACGGTGCGCATCTGCGTTTCCAGGAACAGCGTGTTCAACGGCGTGCGCAGTTCGTGCGCCACCATGGACATGAATTCATCGCGCAGGCGCAGCGAGCGCTGCAGTTCAGCCTGCGTGGCGCGCAATTCCTTCAATAACGCTTCCTGCTGCTGGCGGCTGTGCTCGAGCGCCTGCACCTGGCGCCGCGTCTCGCTGCGCTGCTGGTGCAGGGCGACAAACACGTTGACCTTGCTTTGCACGGCATTGATGTCGAGCGGCTTGTGCAGGAAATCGACGGCGCCGCTTTCATAGCCCTGGAAGGAAAAATTCATTTCCTTGCCGGCCGCCGTGACGAAGACGATGGGGATGTGGCGCGTCTTTTCCGTGCCGCGCATCAATTGCGCCAGCTCAAAGCCATCCATCTCCGGCATTTGCACGTCGAGGATGGCCAGCGCGAAATCGTGCTCGAGCAGCAGGGCCAGCGCTTCTTCGCCGGACGAGGCCTGATAGACGCTGCGGTCGCTTTCGCGTATCAGCGCGTTGAGCGCGCGCAAGTTCTCCGGCAAGTCGTCGACGATCAGCAGTTTGGTGCTTGTTTCATTCATCATGTTTCATTCCTGGCATGTGCCGTCCAGCGTAGTGGGAAGCGGCGTGCGACGGCGCACGCTTGCGGTAGAGCTTTTCAGGACCCGGCAATGGCTCGAAGTCGGGGGCAAAGCGCGTGAAATGCGTGCTTTCCTTGCTGCCCAGTCCCAGGAATCCCCGGTGGCACAGCGAATCGTGGAACAGGCCCAGGGCCCGTTCCTGCAAGGTTTTATTAAAGTAAATCAAGACGTTACGGCACAAAATCAATTGCGTTTCAATAAACACGCTGTCCGTGGACAAGCTGTGGTCGGCAAAGTTGATTTTGTCGAGCAGACGCTGCTGGAAACGTGCCGTGGCATGCTCGACCATGTAATAGTCGGCCAGCTGGCCCAGGCCGCCCGCGGCCAGGTAGTTGGCGCCATATTCTTCAAGCCGGTGCAGCGGATAGGCGCCGCGCGCGGCCGTGGCCAGCGCTTGTGGATTAATATCGGTGGCGTAGATCGTGCTGCGTTCGAGCAAGCCTTCCTCGTGCAGCACGATGGCCAGCGACAGCGCTTCTTCCCCCGTGCAGCAGCCGGCCACCCAGATGGTCGGCGACGGGTAGGTTTTCAGCACGGGCACCACGTGTTCACGCAAGGCGCGGAAAAATGCGGGGTCGCGGAACATTTGCGTGACGGGCACGGTCAAAATCTGCAGCAGGTCGCCAAAGGCGGCCGGGTCGTCCAGCACGCGCTGCTGGAGGGCAGGCACATCTGCACAATGCAAGCGGTCTAGCGCATGATTGAGGCGGCGCCGCTGCGAGGGCAGGGAATAGTCGCGAAAATCATAGCTGTAGCGCTGGTACAGCGCTTCCATCAGCGCGTGCAGCTGCGCGTCCGTGGTGCGCTGGGACATCAGATGCGTTCCATCTTCGGCATCCACACGCGCAGCAGCGAATACAAACGATCAAGGTCGATCGGCTTGGCCAGGTAATCGGACGCGCCCGCCTGCAGGCATTCTTCCTGGTCATTCTTCATGGCCTTGGCCGTGATGGCGATAATCGGCAGCTTGTTGTAGCGGCCATCGGCGCGGATCAGGCGGGTCGCTTCCAGGCCATCCATGCCCGGCATCATGACATCCATCAGCACGAGGTCGATATCGTCCACGCTGTTGAGCTTGCTGATGGCTTCGAAGCCGTTGCGGCCGATTTCCACCACCACGCCTCGCTGTTCCAGCGCATTGGTGAGGGCAAAGATATTGCGCACGTCGTCGTCCACGAGCAAGATCTTGCGTCCTTCAAACACGCGTTCGCGGCTGCGCACCTGCTGCAGCATGCCCTGGCGCTCGCTCGACAGTTCCGATTCCACCTTGTGCAGGAAGAGGGTGACTTCGTCGAGCAGGCGTTCGGGCGAACGGGCACCCTTGATGATGATCGAGCGCGAATACTTCATCAGGTCCGCTTCTTCCTCGCGGCTCAGGTTGCGGCCCGTGTAGACGATGACGGGCGGGAACGAGCACAGCTCTTCATGCTCCATGCGTTCGAGCAATTCGTTGCCCTGGATATCGGGCAGCTTCAAGTCGATGATCATGCAGTCGAAAATCTGCGTTTTGAGCAATTCCAGCGCCTGCTCGCCCAGCGCCACGGCCGTGATCTCCAC
This sequence comes from Janthinobacterium sp. NKUCC08_JDC, assembly GCF_019345575.1. Classification (NCBI taxonomy): domain Bacteria; kingdom Pseudomonadati; phylum Pseudomonadota; class Betaproteobacteria; order Burkholderiales; family Oxalobacteraceae; genus Janthinobacterium; species Janthinobacterium sp. NKUCC08_JDC. Next base: position 133,497 of record NZ_JAHKQW010000006.1, read on the forward strand.
GTCGTCGTCGCTGATCAGGTGCACCACGCTTTCGCGCTGGCGTTCGTCGTCCTCTACCAGCAGGATGCGCTTCATCTGCTGCGTGAATTTCGATTCGAGCTTGCGGAACACTTCCTTCAGCTGCTCGCGTGTGCGCGGCTTGGTGGCGTAGCCGATGGCGCCCAGCTGCATCGCTTCCTGGATCTGGTCGTTGCCAGACACAATGTGCACAGGAATGTGGCGCGTCAGCGGGTTTTCCTTGAGCTGCTGCAAGACCAGCAAGCCCGGACGGTCCGGCAAGCCCATGTCGAGCAGGATGGCGTCGGGCAGGAATTCCTCGGCCAGGCGCAAGCCTTCATCGGCGCCGTGCGCCACCAGGCAGCGGTATTGCATTTCATGCGCGAGGTCGAACAGGATGCCGGCAAACGACGGTTCATCCTCGATCACCAGCACGGAACGCTGGCCCGTCTTGGCGGCCGGCACGCTGTCGCGGTCATCTTGGAAGGTGGGCAGCGGCACGGGCTTGGCGGCGGGCGCCGGCCTGGGCGCGGCGGCCGCGATTTTTGCAGGCGCTTGCAGCACTGCGGCCGGGGCCGGCTCTGCTTCCACGGCGCGCTCCGGCATGACGGCCGGCAGCACCAGGGTAAACGTGCTGCCCTGGCCTGGCGTGCTGGCCAGCTCGATGCTGCCGCCCAGCAAGGCGGCCAGGTCGCGCGAAATCGACAGGCCCAGGCCCGTGCCGCCATAGCGGCGGCTGGTGGTGCCGTCGGCCTGGTGGAAAGCGTCGAAAATCTTGTGCTGCTGGTCGTCGGCAATGCCGATGCCCGAATCCTGCACCTGGAAGCGCACCTGGCCATCCGCGCCGCTGCTCACGTGCAAGCTCACGGTACCCGTATCGGTAAACTTGATGGCGTTCGACAGCAGGTTTTTCAGGATTTGCTCGAGGCGCTGGCGGTCGCTGACGAGCGACGGCGGCGTATCCGGCGCTATCTTGACGCTCAGTGTCAGTTTCTTTTGCTGGGCCTGGGCGCCAAACAGCATTTTCATGCTGCTGAGCAGTTCGTCGAAAGGCACGCTTTCCGGCGTCAATTCCAGCTTGCCCGCCTCGACCTTGGAAATGTCGAGGATATCGTTGATGAGGGTGAGTAAATCGTTGCCGGCCGAATAGATGGTTTGCGCAAACGTCACTTGCTCCGGCGTCAGGTTGCCGCTGGTGTTGTCCGACAGCAGTTTCGACAGGATCAGCGAGCTGTTCAGCGGCGTGCGCAGCTCGTGCGACATGTTCGCCAGGAATTCGGACTTGTAGCGGCTGGCCCGCTGCAGCTCTTCCGCGCGCGCTTCTAGTTGCGCGTGCGCCTGGACGATGGCCATGTTTTTCTGGTCCAGCGACAGCGCCTGCACGGCCAGCTGCCCGTTCGACTGCTCGAGCGCCGCCTTTTGCTCTTCCAGGTGGGCTTGCGACTGTTCCAGCACGCGCGACTGCTCGCCCAGCTCTTCATTGGCTGTGCGCAGTTCTTCCTGCTGCACTTCCAGTTCTTCATTCAGTTGCTGGGTTTCTTCGAGCACATTTTGCAGGCGCTGGCGGTACAGGGCCGCCTCCAGCGAGGTGCCGACGTTTGCCGCAATCAGGTTCAGCCATTCCTTGGCGCGGGCGCTGACGGGATGCGTAAAGCCCAGTTCGATGACGCCGTTGACGACGCCTTCATTGTTGACGGGCGCCAGGACCAGTTCCAGCGGCGCGCCGCGGCCCAGGCTCGACGTCACGGTCAGGTAGTTCTCGGGCACTTGCTGCACATGCTTGAGGCGCTTTTCGCGCGCCGTCTCGCCCACCAGGCCTTCGCCCACCTTGAACACCTGTTTTTCCTTGACGCCCTGTTCGTTGAAACCGTACACGGCCGTGCGGCGCAGGCTGCCATCCTCGTCGACGACGTACAGGGTGGCGATGGCCACGTCGAGGCGGTGGGCGAGGAAATCGAGCACGTGCCGTCCCAGTTGCGGCAAGCCCAGCTGGCCGCTCGTGTGGGCCGCCAGTTCCGTCTGCCCCGTGCGCAGCCACGCTTGCTCCTGCAGCACGTCGTTGTCCTTGCCGCGCTGCTCGAGCGCATCGTTGTAGATATCGGAAAGGCGCAGCAGTTCGCGCCGTCCCAGGTAGGCGAGCAAGCCCGACAATCCCAGGCTGAGGATGAGGAATACGACGACGGCCAGCATGGTGCGGCTTTCGGCCGTATCGGCCCGTTCCTGGCGCAGCCGCTGTTCCATGGACAGGAAGGCGAGGAATTCGCGGCGGATTTCGTCAAACTCCAGCTTGCCTTCGCCCTGGCGCACGCGCGCGAGGAATTCCTGGTTGTTGCGGCGCTGTGCGATCACGCCTTCGGCGTAATCGAGCCACTGGCCTTGCAGCGCGCGGATGCGGCGCAAGCGGTCCACCTGGATGGGGCTGTCAGATACCAGGTCCAGCAGGGTGGTCATTTCCACGGCGATCTTGGCCTTGCCCGATTTATACGGCGCAAGGAAAGTTTCATCGCCCGTCAGCAGATAGCCGCGCATGCCCGTTTCCAGGTCGACCGACAATTTCATGACTTCATTTGCATTGCCGATCACCCGTTCGGAATGCTCGACCGAGCGCAAGGCCGACAGCAGGTAGGCGATCAGGGCGACGAACACGAGGGCCGTGACGACCCCGATGACCAGTGGCAAGGTCACGTTGCGGGCGAGGATGCGGCGAAAGCTGAAGGAGTCGATCGGGGTCTTGGTATTCATCATGTCCGTGTAAGGCTGTCGCGAAAAAATCAATTTTAATTGAAATGCAAGATTTCTGGTGGTCAAGCATAGCGTGCGCTAGCATAACAGCCTTGGGGCATTTTTCGCAGGCGCAAGGTAGTGCAATGCGGGGCAGCGCACAGATGAAGGTAGAGGAAAAATCAAGCTGGCCACGATTGAGGCAGATCAAAGAGATTGGTTGTTGACATCCTAAGATGCAGGAGGTGGCGACGTCCAAGCGGACGGCCGCCGTGTGCAAACCAGCCCATGCAGGAGGACATCATGGCTAATCAACTGATCCGTCGCGATCCGCAAAACCCGCTAGCACGTTTCGACCCGTTCAGCGACATGGAAGAATTCATGCACGACTTTTTCGCACCCGCCTTGCGCTTGCGCGATGGCGGTTCGGCACGCATGCGTGTCGACATTTCCGAAACCGAACAAGCCTATCAGGTACAGGCGGACATTCCGGGCGTCAACAAGGACGATATCAAGGTCTCCATCGACGGCAGCCGCGTCTCCATCAGCGCCGAACTCAAGGATGAGCGAGTGACGCGCGACGGCGGCGGCAAGACCGTGCGCAGCGAACGCGAGTACGGCCAGCAGTACCGCAGTTTCGTTCTGCCGCACGAGGTGGACGAGGCCGGCGCGCAGGCCCGCTATGAAAATGGCGTGCTGCTGCTGGACTTGCCGAAGAAGGAAGGCACGGGTGGGCGGCAACTGTCGATACAGTGAGCCGGGCCGGGCCGGGTTTTAGCTGCGTAGGTGAGATTAGCGCAGCGCAATCCGGCAATCTTCGTGGCGGCGCCTGTCGGCTTACGCCCTGCGGGCTAAGCCGACCTACGAAAAAACGCCGGACGGTGCCGGCGTTTTTTGGGGTGTTACGGGTGGCGGGGCGCTGCCACCCCAGTTGCCTCTCTATATATGTCAGTTTTAGCTGCGTAGGTCAGATTAGCGCAGCGTAATCTGGCCATCTTCGTGGCGGCGCCTGTCGGCTTACGCCCTGCGGGCTAAGCCGACCTACGAAAAAACGCCGGACGGTGCCGGCGTTTTTGGGGTGTTCCGGGTGGCGGCGCGCTGCCACCCGGATTGCCTCTATATATATGTCAGTCTATATGTCAGTCGCGGATTTCCAGCGCCCTGTTCAGGCTCAGCGCGGCCAGCGAGGCGACGGCACCCGACAGCAGGTAGAAGCTGACATAGGCGAGGCCGAAGTTGGCCGACAGGCCCAGCGCCACGAGCGGTGCGAAGCCGGCACCGACCAGCCAGGCCAGGTCGGACGTCAGGGCCGCGCCCGTGTAGCGGAAGCGGGCAGGAAAGTTGGCCGTCACGGCGCCGGCTGCCTGGCCGTAGGACAAGCCCAGCAGGCTGAAGCCCACGAGGATGAAGACGTCCTGGCCCGTATTGCCGCCACCCATCAGGGTTGGCACGAAGGCGCTGAAGATGGCGATCAGCACGGCCAGCACGCCCAGCGTGGTGCGGCGGCCCACTTTATCGGCCAGCACCCCGGAAATCACCACGCCGACGGCGGCCAGCACGGCGCCCAGCATCTGGATTTGCAGGAAGTCCGAAGCGGAACGCGTCTGGTAGACGGAAATCCACGACAGCGGGAAGACGGTGACGAGGTGGAACAGGGCGTAGCTGGCCAAAGCGGCGAGGGCGCCGATCAGCACGTTGCGGCCCTGGCCGCGGCTCATTTCAAACACGCTCACGGGCTGCAGTTCGCGTTCGTCGAGCAGGCGCGCATATTCATTCGTCGACACGAGGCGCAGACGGGCAAACAGGGCTACCACGTTGATGGCGAAAGCCACATAGAAAGGATAGCGCCAGCCCCAGTCGAGGAAGTCTTCATCCGTCAGGGTGGTCAGCATGAACCAGAACAGGCCGGCGGCGATCAGGAAGCCGACCGGTGCGCCCAGCTGGCCCAACATGGCGTACCAGCCGCGCTTGTTTTCCGGCGCGTTCAGTGCCAGCAGCGAAGGCAAGCCATCCCACGAACCGCCCAGCGCCACGCCCTGGCCAATGCGCAGCACGGACAGCCAGATGATGGCGGCAAAGCCCAGGTGCGAGTAGGTCGGCAGGAAGGCGATGCCGGCCGTCGACACGCCCAGCAGGAAGAGGGCGAATGTCAGCTTGGCGCTGCGTCCCATGCGGCGCTGGATCTCCATGAAGATCACGGTGCCGAACGGACGGGCGATGAAGGCGAACGAAAAGATCAGGAATGCATATAATGTACCCTCCAGGCGTTCTTCAAACGGGAAGAAGACGCGTGGAAACACCAGCACCGAGGCGATGGCGTAGACAAAGAAGTCAAAGTATTCGGAAGCGCGGCCGATGATCACGCCGACGGCGATCTCACCGGGGTCGATATGCGATTCGACCGTGCCGGCCCCGCGTGCGTCGCGCAGGGAGTGGGGGGAAAAGTCGGCGGGTACATCCCCGCTGTGTATGCGCGTGCTGGACATGATGATCGTCTCCAATATAGTTTCGAGTTCGGCCAACGCGTAACATACCCCGGGTGTCTCACGCCCGGAGTAGGACTATTCAATAGATAGCTGTAGGAAAACTCCGCAGCCACCCAGTGAAAATCCGAGCAAGGGGTAGGACAAAACGTCCAATTGCCAACGCGCTCCAGTGAGAATACAGTACCATATCTTCATCCCCTGTACTGGACTTTCCTGTATGTTTTCATTAAAAGTTCGTCGCGGACTGCTTCTTTTACCTCTCGCATTGTTGGCTGGTTGCAATACGGTGGTACTGAATGCGTCTGGTGACATCGCAGTTCAGCAAGGCAATTTGATTGTCATCTCGACATTGCTGATGCTGTTGATTATCGTTCCGGTAATCGCCCTGACCCTGCTTTTCGCATGGCGCTATAGAAAAAACAACACCGCGGCCAAATACGAGCCGGACTGGGACCACTCGACTCGCCTCGAGCTGATTATCTGGGGCGCGCCCCTGTTGATCATTATCGTGCTGGGCCTGCTGACCTGGATCAGTACCCACACCCTCGATCCATACCGCCCATTGAGCCGTATCGACGCCAACCGTCCTATTCCTGCCAGCCACAAGCCGATGATCGTCGAAGTCGTGGCCCTGGACTGGAAATGGCTGTTCATCTACCCGGAGCAAGGCATCGCTTCCGTGAATGAACTGTACGCGCCTGTCGATCGTCCAATCCGCTTCAAGATCACCGCGTCGTCCGTCATGAACTCGTTCTTCATCCCCGCACTGGCAGGTCAGATCTACGCCATGCCGGGCATGGAAACGCAGTTGAATGCCGTCATCAACAAGCCTGGTGTCTACAAGGGCTTCTCCGCGAACTACAGCGGTGCCGGTTTCTCGGGCATGCGCTTCAAGTTCCACGGTGTCAATGATGCGGACTTCGACAAATGGGTGGAATCGGCACGTGCCGGTGGCGGCGCGCTGAACCGCGACGACTACCTGTCGCTGGCCCAGCCTAGCGAACGCGATCCGGTCCGCCGCTACAGCGCCGTGCCAAACGACCTGTACAAGGCAATCCTGAACCGCACCATCGTTTCCGACGCCCTGTGCGTGACGCCGGTCCAGCCATATAAGTTGACGATGGCAAATAGCCCGGTAGCGGCCGTAACGGCAGTAGTCGCTAGCGATGCAGTGGTTGAAAAGGGCGTTCAAGCCAAGTAACAACTGCATGAATCCCGCAGCGCATTGCGCTGCAGATACTGGCGCCGTTTGCCTGGCGCCTCCCTTTTTTCTCTGAGAGTAACAATGCTAGACCATATTGATCTGACGAAGCTTATATTCGGCCGTCTGACTTGGGATGCAATTCCATTTCACGAACCTATCCTGCTGGTGACCTTTGCCATGGTTGCCCTGGGCGGTATCGCACTCGTTGCGGCACTGACGTATTTCCGCGTCTGGGGTACCCTGTGGCGCGACTGGATCACCAGTATCGACCATAAAAAAATCGGTATCATGTACATGATCCTGGGTCTCGTCATGCTGCTGCGCGGCTTTGCCGACGCGCTGATGATGCGTACCCAGCAGGCTGTCGCCTTTGGCGACAATGCCGGCTTCCTGCCACCGCATCACTACGACCAGATCTTCACCGCTCACGGCGTGATCATGATCTTCTTCGTCGCGATGCCTTTCGTGACGGGTCTGATGAACTACGTGGTGCCGCTGCAAATCGGCGCGCGCGACGTGGCTTTCCCATTCCTTAACAACTTCAGCTTCTGGATGACCACCATGGGCGCCGCCCTGGTCATGGCGTCGCTGTTCGTCGGCGAATTCGCCCGCACGGGCTGGCTGGCGTATCCACCGCTGTCGGGCATCGTCGGCAGTCCGGACGTGGGGGTAGACTATTACATCTGGTCCTTGCAGATTGCCGGGGTCGGGACGCTATTGTCCGGTGTCAACCTGATCGCCACCATCGTCAAGATGCGCGCGCCAGGCATGACCTGGATGAAAATGCCCGTCTTCACCTGGACGGCACTGTGCACCAACATCCTGATCGTCGCCGCTTTCCCGGTGCTGACGGCTGTGCTGGCCATGCTGTCGCTGGACCGCGTTGCAGGCTTTAACTTCTTCACGACGGAACTGGGCGGCAACGCCATGATGTACGTCAACCTGATCTGGATCTGGGGTCACCCGGAGGTCTACATCCTGATCCTGCCGCTGTTCGGCGTGTTCTCGGAAGTCGTCGCCACGTTCAGCAGCAAGCGTTTGTTCGGCTACGCCTCGATGGTGTACGCCACGTGCGTCATCATGATCCTGTCGTACCTGGTATGGCTGCATCACTTCTTCACCATGGGTTCGGGCGCCAGCGTCAACTCCTTCTTCGGCATCACGACGATGATCATCTCGATCCCGACGGGCGCGAAGATCTTCAACTGGCTGTTTACCATGTACCGCGGCCGTATCCGTTTTGAACTGCCCATGCTGTGGACGATCGGCTTCATGGTCACCTTCACCATCGGCGGCATGACCGGCGTATTGCTGGCCGTACCACCAGCTGACTTCGTGCTGCACAACAGCCTGTTCCTGATCGCCCACTTCCATAACGTGATTATCGGCGGCGTGGTCTTCGGTGTCTTCGCTGCGATTAACTACTGGTACCCGAAAGCCTTCGGCTACAAGCTCGACGTGTTCTGGGGCAAGTGCTCGTTCTGGTTCTGGTTCGTCGGCTTCTACCTGGCCTTCATGCCGCTGTACGTGCTGGGCCTGATGGGCGTGACCCGTCGTGTCAATCACTTCGAAGATCCATCGTTGCAAATCTGGACCATCATCGCCTGGTTTGGCGCTGTCTCGATCGCACTGGGTATCGGCTCCATGCTGATCCAGTTCTTCGTCAGCTACCGCAACCGTCACGCTCTGCGCGACGTGACCGGTGACCCATGGGGCGGCCGTACGCTGGAATGGTCGACGTCGTCGCCACCGCCAGACTATAATTTCGCCTTCACGCCACAAGTGCACGAACTCGATGCATGGACTGACATGAAGAAACACGGTTACCAGCGTCCGACGTCCGGTTTCACGAAGATCCACATGCCGAAGAACACCTGGGCTGGTTTCGTGATCGCCGCACTGTCCGCACTGGTCGGTTTTGGCCTGATCTGGCAAATGTGGCTCGTCGCCAGCATTGGCTTCGTGATCATGATGGTTACCATCATCGTCCATACCTTTAACTACAAGCGCGATTACTACATTCCTGCGGAAGAAGTGGTCCGTACCGAAGACGCTTATACTAAATTGCTGAGCAGCCATGTCTGATACCATCGCCCATAACACCGGCGCCGCTGGCGCCGCACCAAGCACGCGCAGCTACTTTGTGCGCGAGCACCACCCGGAAAACGGCAGCCTGCTGGGTTTCTGGCTCTACCTGATGAGCGATTGCCTGATCTTCGCCTGTCTGTTCGCCACGTACGCCGTGGTCGGCCGCAGCTACGCGGACGGCCCGACGGGCGCCGCGCTGTTCGATCTGCCGCTGGTGGCCGTCAACACGGCCATGCTGCTGCTGTCGTCGATCACCTACGGCTTCGCCATGCTGGCCATGCAGCGCAAGCAATTGCGCAGCACCCTGGTCTGGCTGGGCATCACGGGCCTGTTCGGCCTGGCCTTCCTGTCGCTGGAAATGTATGAATTCGTTCATCTGATCCACGAAGGCGCCGGTCCGCAACGCAGCGCGTTCCTGTCGTCGTTCTTCGCGCTGGTCGGTACCCACGGCTTGCACGTGACGTTCGGCGTGATCTGGCTCGTGACCTTGATGTTCCAGTTGAACAAGCATGGCCTGACCCCGGAAAACGGCCGCCGCATGATGTGCCTGTCGCTGTTCTGGCACTTCCTGGACGTCATCTGGATCGGCGTCTTCACCTTTGTCTACCTGATGGGAGTGCTGCCATGAGCGACCACCACACACACGGCGATAGCCACCACCATGACAACCACGATCATGGCAGCCTGAAAAGCTACACGATCGGTTTCATCCTGTCGGTGATCCTGACGGCCATTCCTTTCTGGCTGGTGATGACGAAAGCCATCACCAACTCGGGCACCATGGGCCTGGTCCTGCTGGCGTTCGCGGCTGTTCAAGTGGTGGTACACATGGTGTACTTCCTGCACATGAACACCAAGTCCGAAGGCGGCTGGAACATGATGGCGCTGATCTTCACCATCATGATCGTGGGCATTGCCATGGCCGGCTCCCTGTGGGTCATGTACCACATGAACCACAACATGATGCCGGATCTGATGCCTGAGTACATGCATACGAAAACGGCTCCATGATGAGTAATACGCGCCCAAGCAACACCGGGCGCGCCCCTGGCGCCGCATCGCAAGATGCCGCGCCAGGCCCACGCGGCATGGCTGTGCGCTACGCATTGGCCTTGCTGGCGGGGATCTTGTTTGCCGGTTTCTGTGCCTTGGGCACCTGGCAAGTCAAGCGCCTGTTCTGGAAGCTTGACCTGATCGAGCGCGTCGAACAACGCGTACATGCGCCCGCAACGGACGCACCTGGACCCGCAGCCTGGGCCAGCATCACGCAGCAAACGGACGAATACCGCCATGTGCGACTCTCCGGTACCTATCTCCCCATTTTTAATACCCTGGTGCAAGCAACGACGGCACTGGGCAGCGGTTACTGGCTGATGACGCCATTGCGTCTGGCCGATGGCAGCACCGTGCTGGTCAACCGCGGCTTCGTGCCGAAACGCGAAGGCATCGCCGCCAGCACGCCGGCCGGCATCGTGCACGTCGACGGCTTGCTGCGCGTCAGCGAGACGGGCGGCGGTTTCTTGCGCGAAAACAGTCCTGCCACGCAGCACTGGTATTCGCGCGACGTGGCCGCCATTGGCGCCTCGCACATGCTGACCAACGTGGCGCCATATTTTGTCGACGCAAAGGCAAAATCGGAAATGGCCAGCGACGCACCGGTCGGCGGCCTGACCGTGATTTCCTTCCACAACAACCACCTCGTGTACGCCCTGACGTGGTTCGCGCTGGCCCTGATGGTGGCCGGCATCACGTGGTGGATCGTGCGCGAAGACAAGCGCCGCCGCGCGCGCCGTCGCGCCGGCACGCAAGAGAGCGACCATGCCGGGCAGGATTGAGATCCTGCCCAACCGCGAAGTGTTAGAGCGCGGCGCGGTGGCGGCCGAGATGGAACATCCGGCCGGCCACCAGAACATGAAGCTGCTGATCCAGCTGCGCTGGCTGGCCGTGATCGGCCAGATCAGCACGATCTTCGGCGTGGGCGTGGGACTGGGCATCGCCTTGCCCGTGCCCTACATGCTCGAAGTGCTGTCCTGCCTCATCGCTTTTAACCTTGCCAGCCTGTTGCGCTGGCACGAACGCCAGCCCGTCTCCAACACGGCGTTGTTCCTCGCGCTGCTGGTCGACGTCACCGTGCTGACGGCCCAGCTCTACCTGAGCGGCGGCATCAGCAATCCGTTTGCCTTCCTGTACTTATTGCAAGTCATCCTCAGCGCCGTCCTGCTGGAAGTGTGGTCGACGTGGATCATGGTGGCCATCACGAGCCTGTGCCTGGCCGGCCTGGCCTTGCTGCCCGGCCCCTTGATTCTGCCGATCGACCCCGAGCGGGGCTTTTCCAGCCTGTACGTGCAAGGCTTGCTGATCTGTTTCATCCTGAACGCCGCCTTGCTGGTGGTATTCATCACGCGCATCAACCGCAACCAGCGCGCCGGCGACGCCAAGGTAGCGGACTTGCGCCAGCGCGCGGCGGAAGAAGAGCACATCATCCGCATGGGCTTGCTGGCATCGGGCGCCGCGCACGAGCTGGGCACGCCGCTGGCGACCCTGTCCGTCATCCTCGGCGACTGGCGCCGCATGCCGGAACTGAGCAAGAACAGCGAATTGCTGGAAGAAATCACGGAAATGCAGGCCCAGTTGCAGCGCTGCAAGAGCATCGTCAGCGGCATTTTATTGTCGGCGGGCGAGGCGCGCGGGGAATCTTCCGTAAAAACGACGATCAATACCTTCCTCAATGACCTGGTCGACGAGTGGCGCACCAGCCGCCCGATCCAGGGTTTCGAGTACGATAACCGCATCGAGCAAGACGTGCCCGTCGTCTTCGATTCAACCCTGAAACAGACCATCTGCAATGTGCTCGACAATGCGCTGGAAGCGTCGCCCGAGTGGCTGCGTTTCGAAGCGACGCGCGAAGCGGACGCCTTGCACCTGGTCATTACCGATGCGGGCCCCGGCTTCGAACCGTCGATGCTGACGCACCTGGGTAAACCGTATCAAAGCAGCAAGGGCAAGCCCGGCGGCGGCCTCGGTTTGTTCCTGGTGGTCAATGTCGCGCGTACCCTGGGCGGCACGGTGACGGCACGCAACCGGGTGCAGGGCGGGGCGGTGGTGCACCTGGCCTTGCCGCTGGCGGCCATCAAACTGGAAAGAGAAAGCGACCACCATGCAGGATGACCGTCTGTTACTGATCGTGGAAGACGATGCCGCGTTTGCCCGCACCCTGGGCCGCTCGTTCGAACGGCGCGGCTACCAAGTCATCCTGGCCACCAATTTCGACGAAGCGAGCGCCTTGCTCGAGCAGCATTGTCCCGACTACGCCGTCGTCGACCTGAAACTCAATGGCAATACGTCGGGCCTGGCCTGCGTGCAGATGCTGCACCAGCACGATCCGGACATGCTGATCGTCGTGCTGACCGGCTACGCCAGCATCGGCACGGCCGTCGAAGCCATCAAGCTGGGCGCCTGCCAGTACCTGGCGAAACCGTCGAACACGGACGACATCGAAGCGGCCTTCGGCCACGTGGCCGGCAATGCCGACATCGAACTGACGAACCGCGCTACCAACATCAAGACCCTGGAATGGGAACGCATCCACGAAATGCTGGCCGAGACGGATTTCAATATCTCGGAAACGGCCCGCCGCCTCGGCATGCACCGGCGTACATTGGCGCGCAAGCTGGAGAAGCAGCGGGTGAAGTAAGGCGTTTCCCTGCAAACCTCGCCTGATAAAACCGCGAAGTGTGGCGCGAGCCGGAGTGTTGTTATTTTTGACGCCTGCCCCGATACGGGAGTGAGTGGATGACCAGGGCACTGGGAATGACAGCATCGACGTTGCCAAAGATACGGGTACCATTTTCGTCCTTGAGCATCATTCCTGAATCGACGTCTCCGTCAAGATTGAGGACGGCATTCAGGCCGGTGCCCAGGGCGCCACCCGGGCGAAGTATCTCCGCCAGATCAAACAGTGAGGCGCTCGTCGTCTGTATCAGGTACACCCATCCCTTTTGATCGATACCCACCAGCGAGCGTACGGCCCTGACCGATTGTTGCGACTTGCGTATGCCGTTCACACCATTTTTTTCAATGACCATTGGGCCGGATTGAATGGCAGACAGGCAGTCGGTCGTGGCGATGTCGCTGATTTCATCGATGGCGATGCGTCCATCGCGGTGGATGCAGAGTAAGCGTCTGCCCAGTGACGTCTTGGCTAGTTGCAGGATTTGATCGATGATGGCGTCACAGCGATTGACGTTTTTATACAGCCTGGGCCAGAAGCCGACCTTGACGGCTTGAAATGCTTTCATTTCAAATCGATAAAAAAATGCCGCATAATAAATGAAACGGTGTGCTACCCCACGTAGCAGGCCTCACATGGGGGAGACATGGCACAAGTGCTGAGAATACTGGTGGTTGATGATGTTGAAACAATGCGCAAGGTCACGGCTGGCCAACTGGCCTCGCTTGGCCACGGATCGGTGGATCTCGCAGCCGATGGCTCTGAAGCTTGGCGCATGATTGAGCGCAAGCGTTATGATTTGGTGATCTCCGACTGGAATATGCCGGCGTTGACCGGCATCGCCCTACTGCAGATGATTCGTTCCAGTCCGCGCCATGTGCACATGCCGTTCATTATGATCACCGCCGAGGCCGAGCGCAGCCGCATCGAAACGGCCATCAGCAGCGGTGTCAGCGACCTGCTAGTCAAACCCTACACGGCGGGCCGGCTGGCCACCAGCATCAAGCGGGCGATGGCGCATCAGGTTGCAGCACCGGCGCCGGATAAGGAAACGAACATCGACGCGCCGCAGGCCGCCACACCCGTGGACGATGTGATCGTCAAGCCACCGGCGGCGGTCCATTTACAATCAAGGGAACCGTTGCCTCCGACATTGCTCCTGGTCGACGACACCGCTGACAACTTGTACGTGCTGGCCAATGTGTTCAAGGGCCGCTACCGCATCAAGGCAGCGCACAACGGCGAGAAAGCACTGGCCTTGTGCTGTGGCGACACGCCGCCAGACCTAGTGCTGCTGGACGTGATGATGCCCGGCATGGACGGTTTTGAAGTGGCGCGCCGCATGCGCGAGCATCCCAGCGCAGAAAATGTACCCATCATCTTCGTCACCGCCCTTACCGACGACGCCGCGCGCCTGCAAGGCATGGAGTTGGGCGCGGTGGACTTCATTACCAAGCCAATCGACCCGGCCCAGCTGAAGCTGCGGGTCGACAACTTCATGCGCTACGTCGAGCTGCGCCGCCACTTGCAGACCGACTACGATAATATGCTGGCCATCGCCCGCCTGCGCGATGACGTTGAGGCCATGACGCGGCACGACCTCAAGGGGCCGCTAGCCGGCGCCATCGGCATCGTGCAGTCGCTGATCGACGCCGCCGACCTGGACCGACGACAACTTGAGAATTTGCGGCTGGCGGAGCAGGCCATGCTGCAGGTGACCGACATGGTCAACCTGTCGACCGAGCTGTACAAGATCGAGACGGAAAAATACGTACTCCATGCAGCGCCGCTTCCCATCAGCGACATGCTGCGGCGGGTGGTGGAGACGGCACGCGCCACTTACGCGGGCAAGCAGTTGGTACTGGCGGTCGACACCGATTTCGATGTCGGCACCGACGCCCCGCTGGCACTGGGCGATGCCATGCTGACCTATTCGCTGCTGAATAATCTGATCAAGAACGCCTGCGAGGCAGCGCCCGAGCGCACCCGCGTCATCGCCACGCTGTACGCCGGAAGCCCGCTGCGCATCGAGATCGTCAACAAGGGTGTGATCCCGGAACCGATACGCGAACGCTTCTTCGACAAGTTCGTCACCGACGGTAAGTCCGGCGGCACCGGCCTAGGCACGTATTCGGCGCGCCTGCTGGCGCGCGCGCAGTATGGCGAGGTGGCCTTCGCCGTCGATGACGGGCTCCAGACCACCACCCTGATCGTCAGCCTGCCGTCGGCGGCGCCGCCGGCCTGAGGCGAATCGCGCCCTTGCTTGTCAGGCTGGCTGCACCACGGCATCAAGCGCTTCCAGCGCAGCGTCGAAGTCGAAGCGTTCAATTGCCTGGCTGACTTTGCGCAGCTGTCGCGCCAGCGGGTGGCCGGCGGCTTGCGATTCCAATGTCTCCAGCACATCCAGCGCGGCGGTGTCGCTGTCGGCCAGCAGCTTGCGCAGCTGGGCAAGTGTGGCGGCCGCGTCCGGCGGCAGGGCGGGAGCCGCTGCGATGGCCCTGGCCCGGGTGTTCTCTGCCGCTGCAGTATAGTTGCCCAGTGCGGCCAGGCCGAGCAGCACCGGCGCCAGTTCGTTTTCGACCGCTGTCAGCAACGCGGCCAGTTCGGCCTCGGCTACGCTGGCTTTGCATGCCAGTTCCAGTGCGGTGGCTGTCGCCGCCACACCTTTGGCGCCGATGTTGCCGGCGGTGCCGCGCAAGGTGTGGGCGACCCGCGCCGCCGCCGTGGGGTCGTCGCTTTGCCGCGCCGCCTCGAAATCCTCCCGCAGTCTGGCGTGGCCGTCGCGGAAGCGCAGCAGCATGCGCAGGTAAAGGTCCTGCCGGCCTATGCTGGTCGCCAGGCCGGCGCGCTGGTCGATACCCGGGAGTTGGGCAGGGAGGGCGTCGGCGGCCGTTTTGTCTTCGGCATCGGGCTGCTCCGCCGGGGGCGCTGCTACAGCCGGCTGCGCCGGGCGGATCCACTTGCTCATGGTGGCGAACATGGAGGCGACGTTCAGCGGCTTGGAGATGTGGTCGTTCATGCCGGCCGCCAGCGCCATTTCGCGGTCGCCGGCCATGGCGTTAGCGGTCATGGCGATGATCGGCAGCTGAGCGTAGCGGGGTTGGGCGCGCAGGCGGCGGGTGGCTTCGTAGCCATCCATCACCGGCATCTGGCAGTCCATCAGCACGCCGTCGAAGGCGGCGGTCCCGGCTTGGGTCAGCAGGTCCAGCGCCTGTTGCCCGTCGCTGACGATGGTGAGCACGATGCCGGCGCTTTCAAGCAGCTCGCGCGCTAGTTCCTGGTTCATGTCGTTGTCCTCGGCCAGCAGCAAGCGGGCGCCGGCCAAGCGGGCCTGGTCGGCCACGCTGCGGTCCTGACGCTCGGCCTGTCGTGTCTCCGCCACCACGCCCTTGCCCAGCACCTCACCAATGGCTTCGAGCAGGGTCGACGGCGTGACCGGCTTGGTCAGCACCGCTGGCAGCGCGATCTTCTGGCGCGCCGCCGCTTCCTGCGCGTCGTCACGGCCGAAGGCCGTCACCATGATGACCGATGGGATGTGGGTCACGGCGCCACTCTGCATGCGTTGCAGCGTCTCGACGCCGTCCATGCCTGGCATGCGCCAGTCCAGCAACACCAGGTCGTAGGGCAGGCCCTTGCGCTCGGCCTCGACCATAGTGCGCAGCGCGCTGTGGCCGCTGTCGGCGAGGTCCACCTCCAAGCCGAAACTGCGCGCCATGGTCGACAGGATTTCGCGTGCGCTGGCGTTGTCGTCGACCACCAGCACCCGCAGGCCGAGTAGCTCGTCGGCATGGAACATGCGGCGCGGCTGCACCTCGGCCTGGCGGCCGAAGCGGGCGCTGAAGTGGAAGGTCGAGCCATGGCCCGGGACACTCTCGACCCAGACCCGGCCGTCCATCAGCTCCACCAGTTTCTTGGAGATGGCCAGGCCCAGCCCGGTGCCGCCGTACTTGCGCGTGGTTGAGCTGTCGGCCTGGCTGAAGGACTGGAACAGGCGCTCGCACTGTTCGAGCGTCATGCCGATGCCGCTGTCGCGCACCCAGAAGTGCAGCTCGACCTGTTCCCCGGCCTCGGCCGCCAGCTCGACCCCGACCACGATCTCGCCGCGCTCGGTGAACTTGGCGGCGTTGTTGCCGAGGTTGACCAGCACCTGGCCCAGCCGTAGCGAATCTCCCACCAGCGCCGTGGGGAGGTCGGCCGGAGTGGCGAACAACAGTTCCAGGCCCTTGTCCTCGGCCTTCAGGCCGATCATGTTGGCGAAGTTTTCCAGCACGTCCTCCAGCCGGAACGGCGCCTGCTCGATGCTCATCTTGCCCGCTTCGATCTTGGAGAAGTCGAGGATGTCGTTGATGATGCCCAGCAGGTTCTCGGCCGAGCGGTGCACCTTCTCGATGTAGTTGCGCTGTTTTTTGTCGAGATCGGTGCGTAGCGCCAGGTGGCTCATGCCGATGATGGCGTTCATCGGCGTGCGGATCTCGTGGCTCATATTGGCCAGGAAGTCACTCTTGGCACGGGTGGCGTCCTCGGCGATCTCCTTGGCGCGCAGCACTTCGGCCTCCGCCAGCTTGCGGTCGCTGATGTCGCGCACCGAGGCGCACACGCAAACGCCGCGCTCGGCGATAGCCGGCAGCCGCGACAGGCCGATCTCGACCGAGAAGCGGCTGCCATCCTTGCGCATACCGTGCAGGTCGGCGCCTGTCATGCCCATCTGGCGTGCCGTGCCTTGCTCGATGAAACCATTGCGCGAGCCGACGTGGCGCCCGTGCGCCTCCGGCGGCACCAGCGTTTCGATCGGCAAGCCGGCCAACTCGCCGGCCTCGTAGCCGAACAGCTGGTCGAGCTGCGGGTTGGTCATCATGATCAGGCCGTGCACATCGATTACCAGCATGCCGTCCGGCGCAGCCTCGATGATGCCGCGATACCAGGCCTCGGTGGCTTTCAGCACCACCTGCTGCGCTTCGAGTTCGATCGCCATGGCCTGCACCGCGTGGCTGCGTGCCTTGATTTCCAGCGACATCGCCAGTTTGGGCAGCAGCTCGTCCATCAGCACCCGGCCCGATTCGCTGGGAGCGTCGAAGCCGGCCAGCTCCAGCACGCCCATCAGGCGCTCGCCGTGCAGCAGTGGCAGCACCTGCAGGTGGCGTGGGCGCGACCGCCCCAGTTGCGAGTGAATCTGCACGTAGTCGTCCGGCAGGGCGTCGAGCCGGAGCGGCTGGCGGTCCTGCGCGCACTGACCCAGCAGGCCACTGCCCAACGCCAGTTGCGGCGCCGGCGGATGGTCCGGATCGGCGGCGTAGCTGGCGGCAAGGCGCAATGCGGCGGCGTTTTCGTCAAGCAAGTAGAGCGCGCCCTGGCCAGCCTGCACCAGCGGCGCGAGTAGCGTCAACAGGCGCTGCGCGGCCTGGTCAAGGCTGGCCGCTTGCTGCAGTTCGGCCTGGATCGAGGCTTCCTGCGACTTGATCCAGCGCTGCATGTCGAGCTGGCGCGATTCGACCTGCAACTTGGCGATGGCGCGGGCCAGGTCGCCCGTTTCGTTCTGGTAGTCAGTATGCGGAATCACGCTGTCGAGCTGGCCGGCGGCCAGCGCATCGACCGCCTCGCGCAGGCGGTTGACCGGGCGCCGGATCGAGATGCTGATCCACCAGGCGCATAGCAGCGCCACCGCCAGGCCACCGATCAGCAGGGCGTAGGTGAGGGTGCTGCTGGTGAGGGCGAATTGGCGAATCTGGTAGATGGTGCTGCGGGCGTTGGAATCCTTGACGGCGGCGATCTCGGCCATCTGCCGGTCGGCGGTGCGCATCGCGTGCTGGAAGCGCTCGCTGTTGAGCAGGGCGTTGGCTTCGGCGTTGCGGTGCAGCCGCGCCAGTTCGATTGCCTCGTCGGCGATGCGCTCGGCGCGCGCCAGCATGCTTTCAAAGACGTTATGGCGTTGCTGGTTGTCGATGCGCAGCAGGGTGGCGCGGGCCTCGTCGACGGCAAAGTGTAGCTGCTCGCGCGTCTTGTCTAGCTGTTCGAGCGCCTTGTCGACGGCAACAGGGTCCGGGGCGTTGGCCACCTTGTGCAGCATTAGCTCGAAGCGGTTGAGCTGGATGCGGGCCTCCTTGACCTGTACGATGCCGATCATGCCCTCGCTGAGCAGGCGCTGCATGTCGCTACTCAACTGGTCTTGGGTGCGCAGGCTTTGCAACCCCAGCGCCAGGGCCAGCAGCAGCACTGCGCAAAAGCCGGCCGCAAGCTTCTGGCGCAGGCGCAGCCGTTCAAGATAAGCCAGGGGCGAACGCATGCCGGCGCTCACTGTGCAGGCAGGGTGTGTGCGATGGCGGCAGCCTGCTTGGCCATGTCCTGGTCGCTGTCGGCGTAGCGCGCGGCGATCTGCTGGAAGGCGGGCAGGTTGGCCAGGAAGGCGTCGCAGACGTCGGGATCGAAGTGCGAGCCGCGCCCCTCGGCGATGATCTGCACTGCCTTTTCATGCGGCATGCCTTCCTTGTAGACGCGACGACTGATCAGGGCGTCGTAGACGTCGGCCACCGCCATCAGCCGCGCCGAAATCGGGATGGCGTCGCCGGCCAGGCCTTCGGGGTAGCCGCTGCCGTCCCATTTTTCCTGGTGTGAGTAGGCGATCTCCTTGGCCAGGCGCAGGAAGTCGACGTCCATGCCCAGTTGTTGTTCGGCGTGGGCGATGGCGTCGCGCCCGAGCGTGGTGTGGGTCTTCATGATCTCGAATTCCTCGGGTTCGAAGCGGCCAGGCTTGAGCAAGATGCGGTCGGGGATGCCGATCTTGCCGATGTCGTGCAACGGCGCCGACTTGAACAAGAGCTTGATGGTGTCGGGGTCGAGGAAAGCGCGGAAGCGCGGATGCTCGCTCAGATGTTCGGCCAGCACCTTGACGTAGTGCTGGGTGCGGCGGATGTGGTTGCCGGTCTCGTTGTCACGCGTCTCGGCCAGCGAGGCCATGGCGTGGATCGTGACATCCTGGATCGCGCCCAGCTCGCGCGTGCGGCGCTGGACTTCCTGTTCCAGGTACTCGTTCTTGTCGCGCAGGAAGTCGGCCGCGTCTTTGACCTTGAGTTGGGTGCGTACGCGCGCCAGCACCACGGGCGGGCTGATCGGTTTGGTGATGTAATCGGCCGCGCCCAGCTCCAGACCGTGCGTCTCGTCCTCGCTGGAGGCCATAGCGGTCAAGAAGATGATGGGTATGTCGCGCGTGGCCGGGTCGCCCTGCAGTGCCTGCGCCACTTCGTGGCCGGTCATCCCAGGCATCATGATGTCAAGCAGGATGAGGTCGGGCGGCGGTGCATCGCGCGCGATGCGCAGTGCTTTCTCGCCGTTATTCGCTGCTTTGACCGTATAACTATCCTTGAGCAAGTTGGCCATCAACAGAAGATTATCCGGCGTGTCGTCCACGACAAGGATTACAGGCCTGATGGGACGGGTATAAGATGAGTTCATGCCTAAATGCTCCAATCAGGTCCGCACTAATTTGTTGCCTAGACTATATCTGTGTCCTGTGTGCAAGTAAACCGCATATTAGTTTTGCTATGCGAATCGCTCCCGTCCTACACTACATTCTCCGATCTCTAGGTATATATGGATTGCTCATCACTCAACATTTCGAAAATGACAGTGTGGGGAGGGTGCGCTTAGGGAGACCTCTGCCGCCAAGCTGAACTTCTGCTTTGAGGCCAGGCTGTGTGGAAACGCAGAAAAATTCTGGTTCTTCAAAAATCGGCCTCTCAAAACGCGCGCTACCCCGTTTTCTCGGTGGCGGGAATGGTAACCCTACCCACAAATATTTTGAGATTTGAAGTTTTCACCCAGCCTGGGGCGGAACCAGCCGCTCCCTGCCTCTGCTGGTGGCGTTACGGAAGTTGTCAGTTCAGGGACGACGTCGTTCGCAGCCATTTCGTTATCCCTTTGGATTAGTCGCAGCTATTCAGCGAAAAATCGTCGCAGCTTTTAGCAAAATCAAGTTGGCCTAGCCCTGTGCCGCAATACCTTTCGTCGCGTTTATTTCAGAAAGTCACAACACCGCTGGGAAGCGGCGTGATCTCAAAGGGCTGCTGGCAGCTTGCAGTTCCAAGGCAAGAAGTCATCAACCCGGTTGACGGGATGATCGGTGATATGCGTCAGCACGTGACGCAACCAGGCTTCGGGTGCGACACCGTTCAGCTTGGCCGTGCCGATCAACGAGTAGATTGCGGCGGCCCGTTCGCCGCCGCTGTCGGCGCCGGCGAACAGATAGTTGCGCCGACCAATGGCGACACCACGCAAGGCGCGTTCGGCCGCCGAGTTGTCAATCTCGATGGCGCCGTCGTCGCAGTAGCGCAGCAGCGCCGGCCAGAGCTTGAGCGCGTACAGGATCGCCGCCGCCGTGTCGGACTTGCGCGACAGCGTATCGAGCGTGGAGCGCAGCCAGTGCTCCAAGTCCTCGAGCAGCGGGCGCGAGCGGGCTTGCCGAACTTGTCGTCGTTCGTCGGGCGGCTTGCCCCGGATCTCGGCCTCGATCACATAGAGCTCGGCGATCCGGCGCAGCGCCTCGGTGGTCAGCGGCGTCGCGCGCGCCGCGTGCAGGTCGTGGAATTTACGCCGCGCGTGCGCCCAGCAAGCCGCTTCCTGGATCGTGCCGTCTTCGAACAAAGCGTTGAAGCCAGCGTAGGCATCGGCTTGCAGCACGCCATCGAACTTGGCCAAGTGGGTTTGCGGATGGATGCCCTTGCGGTCGGGCGTGTAGCCAAACCAAACCGCCGCTGGCGTGGTGTCGCCGGCGGGCCGGTCATCGCGCACGTAAGTCCACAGACGGGCCGTCTTGGTTTTGCCATTGCCGGGCGCCAGCACCGGGATCGGCGTGTCGTCGGCATGCAGCTTCGACGCCGTCAGCACGTGGCGGCGAATGGCATCGACCAACGGACGCAGCAATGCGCTAGCGGCGCCGACCCAGTCCGCCAGCAGCGCACGATCGAGGTCGACGCCTTCGCGGGCGTAAATGACGGCCTGGCGGTACAGCGGCAGATGATCGGCGAACTTCGCAACCAGCACATGCGCCAGCAGGCCGGGGCCGGCGATGCCGCGCTCAATCGGCCGGCTTGGCGCCGGCGCCTGGACGATGGCGTCGCAGCAGGAGCACGCCAGTTTCGGACGAACATGGCGGATCACGCGGAAGCTGGCCGGCACGAACTCCAGTTGCTCGGCCACGTCCTCGCCCAGCGGCCGCAGGCCGCCGCCACAAGCCGGGCAAGCATCGGCCGGCGGCGCATACACCTTTTCGTCTCGCGGCAAATGATCGGGCAACGGCCGGCGCACAGACTTCTTTCGCGGCGCCTGGTCGGCCGCCGGCATCTCGCGCGCCGCCTCGGCCTCGTCGGCTTGCAGGTCTTCCAGTTGCAGCTCCAGCTGCTCGATTTGATGATCCAGCTTTTCCGATTTGCGGCCGAATTGCATGCGCCGCAATTTGGCGATCTGCAGCTTGAGGTGCTCGATCTCGACGGCGCGCGTGTTCAGCTGTTCGCGCAGCCCTTCAACCACCTCGTTTTGAGCGAGCAGCAGCACCTTCAAGGCGGCGATGTCGTTGGGCAGGTCGGCTGGGCTGAGCATGTGCCAAGTTTACGCGAGCCTTGTGTCGTTTACAAGGCCGACGTTGGTCTCCAGGTCCGTTCCGGCCGCCGCCAGTCGATGCCTTCAAGCAGCATCGACAGTTGCGCCTGCGTCAACGCCACCGAACCGTTGGTAGCCTGCGGCCAGATGAAGCGACCACGCTCAAGCCGCTTGGCCAGCAGGCACAGGCCATCGCCGCTCCATCACAGGAGTTTGATGAGGTCGCCGCGCCGGCCCCGGAACACGAATACGTGGCCGCTGAACGGATCTTCCTCCAGCGCCGTCTGCACTTTGGCAGCCAGGCCGTTGAAGCCGGAGCGCATGTCGGTGGTGCCGGCGGCAAGCCATACCTTGGTGCCGGCGGGCAGGCCGATCATCGTAGAACCCGATCGAGCACCTGCGCCAGCGCGGCCGCGTTGGGCTGGCCTTCGATTCGCACGCGCACTTCGCCCAGCTCCAGCATGATCGTGCCGTCGGCGTCGGCGTCGGCGTCGGCGGTGGAGTTGCCCGGAGCAGGCGCCGTTGGCGCCAGCACCACTGGCAATAGGCCATCGTCGCGAATCAACGCAGGCACGCCGAGGCGTCCTTGTTGATAGAGGCGGCGCCAGCTAAACACCTGGTTGGCGTTGACGCCGTGTTCGCGTGCAATGCGAGCCACCGAGACGCCCGGTTCCAGCGACAACGCCACCAATGCGCGCTTGAACTCTAAAGAATGCTGCCGATAATGGCCGCGCGCATTCGTCGAAGTGATTGGTTGAAAATTTGTGTCCATAATCAGAATTTGTGGGCACAAATGCTGTGCCAAAATTCGATCATGAATGACGGTGGTCAGGGAGTCCAGACGGCGCTGGGAAGACGCTTACGATGCAGATGACCCCTCTGATTTTTGTTGAATCGTTGATGATTTTCGAGGTATGTTTGCCTTCGGATAAAATCAAGCCGGTCGGTATCGGCTTGATGAGGGAGCGCGTGTAGCCACCGTTAATTGCCGCAGCAGGAGTAATCAGGCGCATCACTTCTCGCAGGCTAAAGGCGATCTGCATGGAATTCTTGTCATGCGGATTGGACAAGTAGCGCACGTCAACGACCGATATGCGCACCAGCGCGGGATTGACACGGATAAGGTGAAAATCCACGGAATCGGCACTGCTTTTGTTCACCGCGACCGTTGCGTCGCTGATCTCTATGCCGGGCGCCACTTTTTTGTACTGCAACGGAATGCCTGCACTTGCCGATGGCATTGCAATGGTCGCCAGCACCGAGATGCCCAGGTAAACAAGTTGCCTTTTGAAATGGGACATTTATTGTTGCCTCATTTTTTTGTTTCTGACGATAATGACGCACGTAATGATGACATCCTTGTTCTGCACATCGGTTGGACTGATCGATAGCAGATGCAAGTTGGGCAATCTTTTATGTTTGGAAAACTGGTCAAAGTTGAGTTTTTTGGCTAGCGAGATATTCAAAACGGGACGGCTCATTGGAATGGAATGATCGGAACCTCCGTCGTCATCGATCGGTTTCTGGTCCACGGTTGCCACATATCGAAAGTCTAGTTGTTCTGTGTCGACGTAGATGGTCAGTTCAACTTCCTGCTCGGGAGTCGAATAGAAAGGGATATTGTTGTCATTGAATTTGCCCCTGGCCGGCAGAATCATCACCTTCGTATAGCCGGAGTCCACATGATCATGCAGGAAGTCCAGAACGTTGGTTTTCAAGGCAGTCGATTCCTTGCTATCCGTATCGGTGCTCAATTTCAGCAATTCTTCCCGTATCAGCGATGGTGGATAGATATATTTTACGATCGGTGTAAAAATGAGTTCTTTGTATCCAATCCCCATGAATCCTAGCGCTCCAAGTAGAAATGTCAATGTGCCAATTTGTGCGGCCAGGAGTTTTAATTTGCGTTTGACGTACAGTTCCATCTGGGCATTAAAGTCTGCATCCTTCTGGCTGGAATCACGCTCGTTGCTGGATGCTTCCATGGGGCGCTCCGGAAGTAAAATAAGGACGGCAGCAAAGGAATACGAGCAATCAATGTCTCCAAAAAACGGTTGCAGCCATGGGGCGCTACATCCGTGGTTAATTCTTGCAGCTGCAGCTGCTTTGGTGCTGATAAATATCTAGATATCCTGCTAAACGGGGGCTATTTCCTGTTTCCATGCGCGGCTCGCCAGCAGCAAGATCATTGAAAAACGCGGCAGGCAATATGGCGACAATGCAGGGTACGCAGGCTAATTGTTATCGAATGTCAGTTCGATCATACTGTCGTCGCTCCAATCCTGCTCCCGCAACGGCGGCGTGAACGACGAACCGCTGAAGGGCACGGGCGCGCTTTTGCCGTTGTAGCTGATGGTCGCGGCCGTGATGCGCCGTGGTTCGGAAAAGCTATAGGTTCCCTTTTGCGACACGAAATTGCAGGGTCCGCCCAATGCGCCCATCGCCGTGCGCATCGCAAAGGGCAGGGTGTCCTTGTCGATGGCCCAATGGACTTCGCACGCCAGCCGCAGGTCGCCCAGGCGGCGGATGGTGTCGCTGGCCGCCGCGCTCCTGACGTAGGGAATCCACCTGACCGAGCCCGCCCCGCGGTTCACGGTCAGCTCGGCCTTCTCATACAGCAGCCCCTGTTCGACGGGCAAGGTGAAGATATTGCGCTCCCCCATCGGTATGGCCATAGCCGCGTCATCGCTTTCCAGCCGCAGCGCGATGGCGTGCATGTCGACGTCGGCACGGCGCGGCTCCAGGATGAAGCGCAGCTGCGCGCCTGGCGCCAGCGCATGTTTTTCCTCGAAGCGCTTGACGCCCTTGAGCATGGCACTGTAGGGCTTCCAGTCCGGGTCGCGGATGCCCTTTACATTGACGGACGCCGCGACATCCTGAGCGGATGGCTCCGTGGCTTGCGCCGTATCCGCCTGGGCCTGTACCGCGGCGCCGTATAAACACAGCATAAGACCAGCTATTGCACGCATATTCATCCTGTTCATTTGAATCCCAAGTAATCTCACCTTGGCAGAGTGTAGAAAAAAACACAGGCGCCAGGTGGTTTTTAAGACAGGATGTCAATCGGGATGAATGGAGTGCTTGAAATCGCGTTTATCCGGATTCACCATCAATGATCCGCAGCTTGCACGGCGGCGCCCGATGTGACCAGGACTTCATGTTCATAGGCGCCCAGATGGCCGTAATGGCCTTTGGGACTGAGATAACCGGCAATATGCACGCGCGGCTGCTCATAGCTTGAATTGGGCGCCACCAGGCCGACGTCCCGCCACGCGACGCTGCCGAAGGAGTTGAACCACCATGCGCCGGCGTCACCGTCCAGGTCAGCATGGGCCGGTTGGAAAACGCTCTTTTCAAAGCCCCGCGACCAGACGCCATCGCGCTCGATGGCACGGTAGCCATAGCCTGCCATGATGTTGATCCGTTCGGACGGATGATCGCGCCAATAGCGTTGGCCATTCACGTAGGCATCTCGCATGGCGGCCGATTGCGTCACGATGCCGCCGGAGGGATGGGTCAAGCCTTGAAAGAACCATTGCGCGTAGTCGGCTGGCGGCGTGGATGCTTGCTTGTCCGCCGCCTGTGTTTGCGCAAACGCATGGGCATATTCAAGAACGATATCGGGAATATTCGCTGCGCTCGCCTTGCCGGCAAGGGCGGTCAATATCAGGAGTGTGGAAATAGATCGCAGCATCACTTTGCACCTTTGTACTGATTAATACCTATGCCGGCGCCAGCCACTCCATCTTCTGCACCTGGATATGCGGATGGCTTTCCAGCGCTTCCCACTCCGGTAAAAAGACAAAGCCCTGTTTCCGGTAAAACGCGGCCGCGCGTGCATTTTCCGGTGCCACGTCGAGCACCAGCCGACGATGGCCATTGCCGACAGCGCATTGTTTCACGGCGTCGACCAGGCCTTGCGCTACGGCCATGCCCCGATATTCGCGATGCACCCACATGGCGATCAGGTGGCACTCGCCATTGCCGGCCACCACTTGCGCGGCCAGGCCGATGGGGTGTTCTCCATCAAAGGCGAGGAAAAACGTGCGCTGGGGCGTGCTGGTGGCGCGCTGCTGCCAGTCGGCATCGGAAAAACCGGCGGCGCTGGCGTGGCTGGCGCCAAAGGCCGTGGGCGCGTCGAGCAGGGCGGCCAGACGCGTGGACTTCAGTGCCGGCCAGTCGGCGGCGGTGGTGGGGCGGATGATAATGTGATTCAATTCTGCGACTTTCCCTAACTGGACGGTGCGTCCGTGGACGATGAAATCTTTTTGTACGCTTCCGCCAGCATCGTGACTGTCGCCACGTCGTTCACGCTGCGTGCTTCGATGACCGTTTCGCCCGCGGAGATGGTGACATCGCCGTTCGCATAGCTGGCGGGAAAGCGCCGCTCCGTGATCTTGTTGCTGATGACATTGCGCGTATAGCGCAACGCCACGAGCCGCTCGCCTTCCTGCTTGATGACGATATAGTTCGGGACGGTGGTGCGTTCCAGTTTCCAGGTGCCGATAAAGTCTTCGACAGGCGCGGCGCTGGCGTGCAGCGAGCAGCAGGCGGCCAGGACGCCCAGGAGCAGCTTTTTCATGGTATTGACAGCCTATGCAAGAGTGGCCTGCAGCGCAGGAAAATACGTCACATATGCTTGAATGGCGTGGCGCCTGTCCTTGGGATGGTGCCCGTCATTGAAGTATCTGGCAATATTAACAGGATCACCGCGTTGCTTGCCGCCGCTCGCATAATTTTGCTCACGCCGTGTCGTATGCACGTCCTGACAATTCCAATAGCGCCTTGGCCTGGGCTACCACCAGCAAGGCTGCGCGATAAAAGGCATCGGGCGAGGAGCTGATATCGTCGATCAGGACTTCCGTGATCCACAAGCCGCTGCTTGCCAGATATTGCGGAAAAGCGCCGCTCATTCCCTCGTGCAAGCCTTGCAGAATGGCGGCCTGGTATTCCTCGGGACACGCCACCCTCCAACGGATGCCAGCTTCCTGATTATCATGAAATTGAATACGCAATCCTGCCGTACGGAAGCGCCCGCCCAGGTGCTGGCTGAACCAAGCGAGGTGTTCTATCTGCAGGGGAACCTTGCTGTGCTGATTTGTCATGCAGGCAAGTCGATGTCAGCGTTTGGCATTAATGGCTGGATGGTAGTTGAGGCTGCCAGGCATCGGAAAAAACCGGCCGCGCCGGCGTGGCTGCTGGTGGTGGTGCGTATCAGCATGCTCAATTGAAGACGATCGCCGTCTTGTGCTCGATGCTGAGCCGGCATGCCTCGTAAGCGGCCAGCCAGGCGACCAGTTCGCGCTCCAGGCCGTCCTCCGCGTCGATGCGCGCATTGATGCGCGCTGCTTCTTCATCGCTCAGTTCGTCACCCAGCAGGAAGATGCCCAGCGCGGGCGCGACCGTGACCAGTTCAGCGCGCAGGCTGTACGAGGAGCCCAGCATGCCGCCCAGCAGCGCGTGTTCCTCATCGGCAAAAATGACTTCCTCGAAGACAAGAGGGAAATAAAAACCTTCGCAATCGGAATGGCAGATCAGGTGGCTGTCAAAGTCATCCTGCGCGGCATCGAGCACCGGATCCTCCGTTGCATCCTCGCCGTCGGCCAGTGGCGTGGCACGCCATTGCGCATCGAGGCGCGCATGGGCATACGCGCGGCGCAGGGTGTGCAGGAAGCTGTATGGAAAGGAATCGAGCATGACGCGCGAGTCCAGTTGCGGCAGCGCAGCTGGTTCGTTGTGCTGTGGCAATCCCGCCTTTTGCAGCAGCAGATTGGCTTCCTCCAAAGCGGTGACGAGCCACTGCGCGCCTTCCGGGTCTTCTTCCAGCAGGTCGGCAAGGGCGCCGACCGAAATTGCCAATCCCATCATGAACTCCTCTAGTTGCAGCTGCGCATCAGTCTAAACCATTTGCCTTTGATCATCATTTACGATTGATCCCACACTTCGATGGTCAGCAGTTGACCGGGCTTACAGGCGGCGATGCGGTCCTGGTGCACGGTAATGCAGCCGGGCCAGCCTGTGAGCCGGTCCTGCGGAAATTCGCCATCCTGCGCTTCGGCGATGCCCGCCTGCAGCAGGGGCACGACGACGTTCGCCAGCGCCGTGTAGCGGTTGGGAAAGCCGTTCGACGACAGCTGGGTTGCCTTGCCATCGTGGCACAGCTGGGCGATCCAGTCGGCGCCGAACAGGCCCGCTTCCCACGTGGCGAGAAAAGCGTCTTTGTTGACTTTCGTCATGTCGGCCATTTGCTCCGGCGTGTCTGTCGAGATAATGGTCCACCAGCCTGACATGGGTTTTCCTTGTGAAAAGTAAAAAATTAACGGGTCATGGCGCGGCGCAGCAGGTAGCTGAGGCCATCGACGGCGGCCACCATCAGCAGCATGGCGACGATGACGGTAGCGGCGTTTTGCATCTGGAACAGCGACAGATGGTATTTCAGCATTTGCCCCAGGCCGCCAGCACCGACGACGCCGAGAATGGCGGCGGCGCGGATATTGTTTTCCCAGCGGTACAAGGTGTACGACATCATCTGCGGCCCGCACTGGGGCAAGGTGGCGTACAGGAACGCCACGGCAGGACGCGCGCCATTGATGCGCAAGGTGGCGGCGGGCAAGGGCGGGCAATTCTCAAACGCATCGGCAAACAATCGGCCCAGCACGCCCATCGTATGCAGCGCCAGCGCCAGGGTGCCCGCGAACGGGCCCAGGCCGGCGGCGATCAGCAGAATCGAAGCCCATACCAGTTCGGGAATCGAGCGCAGCACGTTGAGTATCGCGCGCGTGGCATTGCGCGCCAAGCGACCAAAGCGGCCGCTGGCGGGCAGGGCCAGCAGCGCGCCCACGAGTGCCGCGATCACCGTGCCGATGGCCGACATGGCCAGGGTCTCGAACGTGGCGACGCCCACTTTCATGAGGAAGTTCGGCGCCAGCTCGGGCGGGGCGAAGCCGTACAGGAAGTCGGCGCTCGTGCGCACGGCGTCGGCGCTGAAGAATTCGCCCCATTTCAGGGGCAGGGTGGCGAAGCTGGCGATGACCAGCAGCAGCAAGCCGGCCAGCAAGGCCCAGGTCGACCAGCGCACGGGCGACGGGGTGGGCAGCATGGCGTCAAGGTGATGCTTCATGCCAGCCTCCGGCGCAGCATGGCGGACACGGCGTCGGCGCCCGCCACCAGCAGCACGAACACCATCAGCATGGTGGCCAGTTCGCTGCCCGCCATCATCTTCATCGATTCATCCATGCGCTGGCCCAAGCCGCCCGCGCCGACAAAACCCATGACGACGGAGCCGCGGATCGCGCATTCCCAGCGGTAAATCGTGTACGACACCAGTTCGGCGGCCGACTCGGGCAGGGCGCCGTACAGCAAGGCTTGTAATCTGCCGCTGCCATTGTGGAGCAGGGCGTTGCAGGCGGACGCATCCGACGATTCAAGGATTTCCGCGTAGACCTTGCCCAGCATGCCGCAATAGGTGAGGGCAATGGCGATCACGCCCGCCGTCGGTCCCAGGCCGACGATGCGCACTAATAATAAAGCCCAGACCAGTTCCGGCACGCTGCGCAGCAGCACCAGCAGCGCGCGCACTGCGTGGCGCACGCTGGCAGCCAGCGGCGACACTCGGCCTGAGCCGATGCGCGAAATCGACAGGCGCTCCGTCACCAGCAGGGTCAGTGGGATGGCGCCCAGCATGGCCAGCGCCATGCCGGCCGTGGCCATGGCAATGGTTTCCCAGCTGGATATGGCGACCAGTTGCAGGAATTCCAGCGAGTGGGCGGGCGGCACGAAGCTGGCGATGAATTGCCAGGTGGCGGCCAGGCTTTGCGCATCCCATAAGATCCACGGCTTGAATTCGGCCTGCACCAGCATCGGCCACAGCACGAGCAGCACGACGGCAGCGCCGGTCAGGCGGCCGCGCCAGGCGGGGTCGCGCGGCATGGCGCTGCTCTTCAGCAAAGGGGCCTCGCGGCGTCCAGATTTGTTTCCACGGCCTCGAATTGCAGCGCGTGGTCGGCCTTGTTGCGGTACAGCGCTGCGATCATCGCGTCGCTGACCTTGGCGCCAGGCAAGTCGAAGACAATCTCGCCATCGCGCAGGGCGACGATGCGCGTAAAGCAGGCGCGGGCGATTTCCACCTGGTGCAGGCTGCAGATCAGGGTAGCGTTGCGTTCCGTCGCTTCGGCCTGCAGCACATGGATCGTCTGCAAAGCCAGTGTGGGATCGAGCGCGGACAAGGGTTCGTCGACGAGGAACACTTCCGCATTTGATACGAGCGCGCGGGCCATGCCGCAGCGCTGGCGTTCGCCGCCGGACAGACGGTCGACACGCGCATACAGTTTGTCTTGCAGGTTGAATTTACCGAGCGCTTCCCACGCGGCGCGCGGATCGGCCGGCGCCAGCAGCGAGCGGATAGCCGTCCACAAACTCCATTGCGGCAAGCGGCCCGCCAGCACGGCGTTGACGACCCGCTGGCGCGGCGGCAGCGGCGGCGTCTGCGGCGCCAGGAACAGGCGCGCGCGCAAGCGGTGGCGCGCGGCGCTGGCGACTTGCCAGGGTGAAGTGCCAAGAATGTTCAATGTACCCGATTCCGGGCGCAGCGCGCAGGCCAGGGTGTGCAGCAAGCTGGTCTTGCCAGCGCCGGAAGGGCCGATCAGGGCGATCTGTTCACCTTGGGCCACGTCCAGGCTGAGTTCGCGCAGGGCCAGCGCATTGCCGGGCGCGCCCGCGTGGTGGACGCTGACCTTGTGAAGTTGGAATGTCATGCGATGTTTCGGTTTTTTTTGGGGCGGTGTCGGATTACGCGGCTGCGCCGCTAATCCGACCTACGCCATACAACGGACAGCGTAGGTCGGATTAGTCCGCAGGACGTAATCCGACAGGTTCGGCAATAAAGTTACTTCAACAGCTTCGCATCGCGCGCGGCCGCTTCGATATCCTTGTAGTTCTCGGCCTTGGTCGGGATGAACTTGGTGGCGCGCTGCAGTTCGAGGATTTCCTTGCCTTCGGCCGTAGATGGGTCCAGCGCCAGGAAGGCGTCCGTCAGTTTCTTGCGCACGGCGGGGTTCATGTCGGCGCGCACGCTCCAGTTGTAATCGTAGTAGCCGGGTGTCGTGTAGAACACGCGTACCTTGCTTGGGTCGACTTTTTTCGCTTCGACCAGTTTTTCCCACACGGAGATGTTCAAGGTGCCCGCATCGACCTTGCCGCCGGCCACTGCCGCCACGGTGGCGTCATGCGCGCCGGAAAACGCGATGCGCTTCATGTCCGTGTCAGGATTGATCTTGGCTGCCAGTAAGTAGTAGCGTGGCATCAAGTGGCCCGAGGTCGACGATTCCGAACCGAACGTGAAATTCTTGCCTTTCAGGTCCGACAACTGGTTGATGTCCTTGCTGGTGGTCACAAAAACCGAGCGGAATTTCGTGTCTTCCTCGCGCTGCACCAGCGGGACGATCTTGCCGCCGCTGCGCACGTTCGCTTGCACGAAAGTAAAACCGCCGAACCAGACCATGTCGAGCTTGTTATTGATCAAGCCTTCCACGGAGGCCGCATAATCGGTGACGGGCGTAAATTCCACTTTCATGCCCAGCTTTTTCTCCAGGTAGCTGCCCAGCGGCTTGAACTTGCGCTGCAATTCCGTCGGCGCTTCGTCGGGAATGGCGGACACGCGCAACACTTGCTGCGCTTGCGCCAGGCCGCTGTGGATGGCCAGGGTGGCGGCGACGGTGGCCAGGATGGCGGGAAATTTCGAGAATGTGGTCATGGGACTGCCTTTAAAAAATTGTTCATTAAAATACGGAAACCCCGGTCGTGCCTTCCAGCACGTCGCCAATCACTGTGGCGTCGGCAAAGCCTTCTGCGCGGAAAATCGCCAGCACTTGCTCGACGGCTTCCGGCGCGCAGGCCACCAGCAGGGGGCCGGCCGTTTGCGGGTCCGTCAGAATCGCCTTGTCGATGGCGCTCAGGCTGTTGGCCAGCGCCACTTGCGCGCCATATCCCTGCCAGTTGCGGCCGGAGGCGCCCGTGATGTTGCCGTTTTGCGCCAGTTGCTGCACTTGCGGCAGCAGCGGCACGGCATCCATGGTGATGCGCGCCTGCAACTTGGCGCCGCGCGCCAGTTCCAGGGTATGGCCCAGCAAGCCGAAGCCCGTCACATCCGTCAGCGCATGCACGCCATCGAGCAGGGCCAGTTTCTTGCCCGGGGTATTCAATTTGGTGGTGTTGTCGATCAGGGATGCGTAACCGCCCGCATCGAGTGCATTCTTCTTCAGCGCGGCCGACAGGATGCCCACGCCGATCGGCTTGCCCAATACCAGTTTGTCGCCGGCGCGCGCGCCCGCATTGCGTTTTACCTGCGACGGGTGGACCAGGCCCAGCACGACGAGGCCATAGATCGGCTCGACGGAATCGATGGTGTGGCCGCCCGCGATGGGGATGCCGGCCTGGGCGCAGATGGTTTCGCCACCTTTTAATATGAGGCCGATGGTTTCCACCGGCAGCTTGTTGATCGGCATGCCGACCAGGGCCAAGGCCATGATGGGCGTGCCGCCCATGGCGTACACGTCGGAAATGGCGTTCGTGGCGGCGATGCGGCCGAAGTCGAACGGATCGTCGACGATGGGCATAAAGAAATCCGTCGTGGCGATCAGTGCCTGCTCGTCGTTGAGCTGGTAGACGGCCGCATCATCCGAGGTTTCTATGCCGACCAGCAATTCCTTCGGCAGGGGAAAGCCGCCGCTGCCCTTTAAAATGTCGGCCAGCACGCCCGGCGCAATTTTGCAGCCGCAGCCGCCGCCATGGGCAAATTCGGTCAATCGGATCGGTGTATTAGGTGTTGCTGCGCTATCGGACATGGTCTTCATCCTGCTGAAATAAGTAATTGGGTGGCAAGCCAGGCATCACGCGGCGCTGGCGGTACGGTTGCCGCCGACGATAGCACATAATGCGCGTGCGGCTTGCTCAAAGGCATGCTCTGAAATGTCGGGCAGCACCAGCGGCGTCGCCTGGGCGTAGCGGCTGAAGTTGCGGGCGATCGACTGGCGGTAGACGGGGTCGTAATGCTGGACCAGCAATTCTTCCACCAGCTCGGCCATGCGGCCAGAGGTGGCCAGTTGCTGCCAGTGGGCAATTTTTTCCTTGCCATGCAGCTGCGTCAGCAGGGCCAGCTGCACGTTCAGGCGGGCCGGGTCGCCGACGAAATGCGCATAGTCCTGCATCAGCAATTGCACGCGCTGGTCCGTGGCCAGGCGCACGTCCGTGCAATCGGCCGCGCGCATCTTGTCCATCAGCGCATCGGGCACGCGCAAACGGCCCACCTTCTTGCTTTCCGATTCGATGAACACGGGCTGCTGCGGGTCGAAAGTGCGCAGTTGCTGCCATAGCGCGCTTTCAAACGCTTTTTGCGATGGCTGGTCTTCCTCGGGCAAGCCGCCCAGCACGGAACCGCGGTGGGCCGCCAATTGCTCCAGGTCGATCACTTGCGCGCCTTGCGTGTCCAGCACTTGCAGCAAACGGCTCTTGCCGCTGCCCGTGGGGCCGCACAGCACATTGATGAAGTCGAAGCGCTCGGGCAGGGTGGCCAGCTCGGCGTTCACGTGGCGCCGGTAATCCTTGTAGCCGCCCTCGAGCTGCGTGACGGGCCAGCCGATGCGCGCGAGGATGTGCGCCATGGCGCCGCTGCGGTTGCCGCCGCGCCAGCAATAGACGAGCGGTTTCCAGTGCTGCGGATGACCGAGCAAACCGTCTTCGATATGCCGCGCAATATTCTTCGCCACCAGCGCCGCGCCCAGCTTCTTCGCTTCAAACGCGCTAGTCTGCTTGTATAAGGTGCCCACGCGCACGCGCTGTTCGTCGTTGAGCACGGGCAGGTTGATGGCGCCCGGCAAGTGGTCTTCCGCGAACTCGGACGGGCTGCGCGCATCGATGATGGCATCGAACTCGCTCAAGCGGGGCAGGATGTCGCTGAAAGGCTGAACTGCAGGGTATTTCATCGTGGCGCGGGTGCTGGCAAGGGGAAAGACGTATTATCCCCGATAAACGCCCGTGCCGTCAGTCCCTGCAAGCAATGGACCTCAGGCGGCTCAAGCCGCATCCGTGCCCAGGGTGGCCAGTTCCGTGCTGGCGGCCGTCGCCATCAGGGCAATGACGACCGCGGCGTCGCCCGCGTCCAGGTCGCCGCTGACCTCGAACAAGTCGCTGACGAGAAAATTGACGGCATTGCGCACGCCCGAAATGCTGGCGGCGAGGCCCTGGCAATCCGTGCCCAGCTGCTGGCACGCCGCCTTCATGCCATTGAAGGCGCCGATCTGGCCATTCAAGCCGCCGATCTGGCCTTGCAGGTCGCTGACATCGGACTTCCATTTCAAGTACAGGCCCAGCGCCACGGCCAGGCCGACGAGGCCGAAAGGACCCAGCGCCAGCAGATAGTAATAGCGCTTCTGCGCCGCATCGAGTTCGCTTTGCGCGTCGCCCAGTTGTCCCTGCAAGCTTGTGACCTGGCTTTGCAAACTCGCTTCGACACCTGCGAGCTGGTTGAAATAGCCCATCAATTGCGCCGTTTGCGCCGTTAGCGTGCCGGCCGTGCCATTGGCCGTGCCCTGCAGCTGCTGTGCCTGCTGCTGCAGGGCCGACATGGCCGCCTTGATATCGGGCAGCGGCGCCTGCGCCGACAGCATGCTTTGCACTTGCGCCAGCTGCGGCGTTGCCGCCTGGACGAGGGCGGCAACAGCCTGTTGCAGTGCGCGCGTCTGCATCACCATGGGCTGGATCAAGGCATTGCATCCGGCCTGGATCTGCTGGGCGGCTGGCGGCAAGCCACCGAGGACCGCGATCTGCTGTTGCGCGGCCAGCAGGTTGGCGAGGGTTTGCGTCAGCAGGCCGGCCATGGCGCTCACGCCGCCGCGGCAACGGCCGCTTCGCCCACCGTCTGGCCCTTGGGTGCGACGATGCTCGTGACGCCTGTCATCTGGCCCTTGATGGTGGTGATGTCCGTGGTGACGGCTTGCATTTCCGTGTTGGCGGCCGTCAGGAACAGGGTGCGGATGGTGTCCGTGTTTTGTATGCCTTGCTGGAGGTCGCTGATCAGGCTGCCGAGGTCGCTGCTGAGAAATTCCCACGCGTTTTCCATCTGCGTGGCCGATTGCACGGCCGCCTGCACCTGGTTCGACAGGCTGGCATAGCCGCTGCTGATGCCCGTGGCCAGCTTGACTTCGGCCGTCAGCGACGCTTCCTGCCCCAGCAGGGTCGCCTTTTCATCGTTGAGGTTTTTCAGCGTGATGGCCGACGCCACTTCGCCGCCTATGCCGGCGGCCACGACGGCCACACCGGCCACCACCAGCGGCGTCGACGTGCCTGCCGTGACGAAATCGGCCACGCCGCCGACGACGACCATGAAGGTGCCGCCGACGATGGCCAGCCCGCTCAGCACGGTGCCGGCAATGGCGCCGTCGATCTGCCCCTGGATGGTGCTGAGCTGGCTGTTGATGGAGCTGAGCACGCCATTGTCGCCATTCACGGCCGCGTTCAAGTCGCTGACGGTGGTGGAAAACGAGGCGGAATCCGTGGTCAGGTTGTCGTGCAAGGTCTGCAGGGCGCTGACGACGCCATTCGCGGCCGTCTGGTATTGTTGGGATTGCTGTTGCAGCGCCGTCAGGGTGGCGATCCATTGCGCCTCGGTCGAGCCGGTTGGCAAGGCCGTCAGCACGGCGTTGTTGAGCGCGTAGTAATTGCCGATATTGGCGATGTTGGCAATGATCGTGGGCTGGATGACATTCAGGTAGGCCGTGGCGTGGGTTTGCGCCTGGCCCAGGCCATCGTTGATTTGCGACTGGTATTTCAGCAAATTGGCGTCGCCCGAAAAATCCACGCTGGGCTGCTCGTTGATGCTGTTGGCGTAGGTTTGTATCAGCAGCGCTTGTGAACACTGCGATTTGTTGGCGGTGCTGATGCCTTGTGCTGCCTGGTTTTGATTCGACATGCGCGGCTCCTGGTCGGATGGGTCATTGTGTGGGCGGTCGGATAAACAAGCGGTGGCGCACCGTTCAGGAAGCGCCTGTCATGGCTTGCTCCAGCGGCGCCAGGCTGGCGGCCAGCAGCTGCCACGCCGTGTTGGCGTAGTCGAGCTGCCCGCCCAGCGTTTCGGCGTCGGCGCTGCTGGCCATGCCGGCGACGGCATCGGCAAAGGCGGCCAGACCGGCGCTGACGCCCGTCGCTGGCGGTGCTTGCGGCGACTGGCCCCAGTCCTCGGTCAGTACCTGGGCCGTGTCGAGTGCGTTGTGAAAGGCGCTGCTGAACTGGCTGTTCTGTACCTGCACCACCTTGGCCACGGCCACCAGCGCATCGGCGCCGGCCAGCTGCTGGTAGGCGCTGGCCAGCAGGGCATTGTTGGCGTTCAGGGCCGCGCGGGCCTGGGCCGTCTCGGCCACGCCCTGTTCCGCCGCATCGATGCCTTGCACCACGAAGTCGCCCGATGGCGCGGTCTTTCCATCACCCTGGGCATCGCTGATGGTGGTCATGGTCTTGACGATCAATTCCGTGACGGCAGCGCCCGTCTTGTTGGCGCCGGCGACGATATCGGCGATATTCGTGTTGATGGCGGCTTTCAGCTGGTCGATGCTGGCCGATGACGCGCTGGCGGCGGCGCCGAGGGCGGCGATGGTGGCGGACAGCGCCGTATTGAAGCCCGCGTTGAGCGGCGCCAGTTCGCCGGCGATGACGCGCATGTCGCCCGTCAGCGCCTGGGCTTGCTGGTTGATGTGCCCCGATTGCACGGCCAGTTGCCGGTAGACCTGCGCGATGTCGGCGCGTGTGCCGGCATCCAGCGCCGCTTGCGCCAGCCGGGGCCGTTGCAGCTGGTAGGCGGCGTTCCATAGCGCGGCAAAGGCCGTCGCCTGGCTCAGCAAACCGATGTAGGCGGGCAAGATGCGGTCGCCGGCGGTCATCGCGCGGCTCTTCATTTGCGACTGGAACTGGCTGACCTGGTAGGCCAGGCCGGCATCGACTTGGGCATCAAGGTCGAGATTGGCCTGCTGCTCCAGCAGATCGGCGGCCGTCTGCGTGAACAGGAACTGGTCGCTGGCGGAAAAATAGTCGACTTGCAGGGCCTGCGGCCCTGGATTGGATGTGCTTGCCATAGGGTTTCCGGGAGGGTGGGCGAACGGGAGTCCGCACACTATCGCCCAACCCGCGCTTGCCGCTTTGACCTGCCGCAATCGCGCCGAGGGAACCCTAGCCCAATAATCTGCCCAGCAGCGGCGCCAGCAGCACCGTCACGACACCGGAAAAAATCATCGTCAGGCTGGCCACGGCGCCTTCTTCCGTGCCGACCCGGCGCGCCACGGAGAGGCCAAAGCCGTGCGCGGCGGCGCCATACGGGGCGCCACGGGCGATGCGCATGCGCAAGGGCAGCAGTTTCAGCAGTGGTTTGCCCAGCATCAGGCCGAACAGGCCCGTCATGACGACGAAGATACCCGTCAGCTGGGCCGAGCCGCCCATGTGGCGCGACGCTTCCAGCGCGAACGGCGTCGACACGGAACGGGCCAGCAGGCTGCGCGCCATGTCGCCATGCACGCCCAGCAAGCGGTCCAGCAGCAGGGTAGCGGCGACCGACGCGACGATGCCGGCGCAGCTGCCCAGCGACAGGGCCAGCCAGTGTTTGCGGATCAGCTTGCGCTCCTGGAAGATCGGGAGCGCGAAGGCGATGGTGGCCGGTCCCAGCAGCCACGGCAGCCAGCGCGTCTCGCCGAAATACGTGGCGAACGGCGTCGAGGTGGCCTGCACGATGACGATCAGTAACGCCGAGGTGCAGATGGCGGGCGTGAGCAAGAAGTGCGGATGGCGGCGATGCAGCGCCTGGTTGGCGTAGAACAGCACCAGGGTCAGCAGCAAGAACAGCAGGGACAGGAGCAAAGTGCTCATGCTGCTGCCCTGGCTGCGCGCTGGCGCAGCAGTTTTTGCAGGCGCAGCTTGCGCTCAAAGCCGCACACCCATTCGACGGTGAAGGCCGTGGCCAGCATTACGCTGGCAAAGCCCAGACCGATATTTACGAACAGCATTACACCCTGTGACTTCAACAGCTGCGTAAATTGCACCACCGACACGACCAGCGGGATAAAGAACAGCAGCATATTGGCCAGCAGCCAGTTCGCGCCCAATTCGATGGCGGCAGGCCGCACCCAGCCGGCCAGCAGCAAGGCCACCAACACGAACAGGCCGACCACGCCGCCGGAAAACGGCAAGTGCAGGGCAGAAGCGGCCTCGTCGGCCAGCCACCAGGCTGCGATCAAGATGCCCACTTGCCACACGGTCTGCGCGGGCTGGCGCCAGGCAGGGACGGAGAGTGGGGCGGTGGTGGAATAAGGGACGGCTTTCACGGCGGGCTTTCAAACGGCAGGGGGAAGGTTTCATTGTAGGGACCCCGCATCAAAAGATAAAATGACTTAAACTCATGATTATCATTCGAGTTTGGAATGCATCATGGATATCCGCTCCTTGCGCTACTTCGTCGAAGTTGTCGAGCAAGCCAGTTTTACGCGCGCGGCCGCCAAGCTGCACGTGACGCAGCCCACCGTCAGCAAGATGATCGCCCAGCTGGAACAGTCGCTGGACCTGGCCTTGCTCGATCGGGCCGGTAAACGTTTTACCCTGACGGACGCGGGCAAGGTGGTGCTGTCGCGCGCGCATGAATTGCTGGCCCTGCACGCGGAACTGAAGGTGGAATTGCGCGACCTGCAGCAGCTGGAACGGGGGGAACTGCGCGTTGGCGTGTCGCCGCAAACGCACTCGACCTTGGCGCCGTGGCTGGCCGAGTACCACCAGCGCTATCCCGGTATCGAGCTGAAGATGTATGAAAGCGGCACACAGGCGATCGAGCGCGACTTGCGCACAGGCACGGTGGAACTGGGCACCATGCTCGATTACCCGGGCAATGCGGCCACGTGGCAGGATTTCGAAGCCTTGCCCCTCGTGCGCTCGCCGCTGTGCCTGCTGGCCGCGCCCGGCTCGCCGTGGCAAGGACGCGCTTCCGTGGCCCTGGCCGAGCTGGCCGACAGTCCCTTCATATTCTACGGCGCCGCGTTTGCCCTGAACGACATCGTGCTAGATGCTTGCCAGCGGGCCGGTTTCGCCCCGCGCATCACGGGCCGCAGCGGGCAGTGGGATTTTATTGCCTCGCTGGTACAGCTGGGCGTGGGCATCTGCCTGCTGCCGAAGATGTACTGCGATACTCTGGATCAAACGCAATTTACAGTCATTCCCCTCGATGGCCCGCCCGTGGAGTGGAATCTGATGCTGGCCTGGCGCCGCGGAGGGCGGCTGTCGTTTGCCGCCCG
The DNA here is from genome assembly GCF_019345575.1 of Janthinobacterium sp. NKUCC08_JDC. Taxonomy (NCBI): domain Bacteria; kingdom Pseudomonadati; phylum Pseudomonadota; class Betaproteobacteria; order Burkholderiales; family Oxalobacteraceae; genus Janthinobacterium; species Janthinobacterium sp. NKUCC08_JDC. The sequence continues at coordinate 172,626 of NZ_JAHKQW010000006.1, forward strand.
CGCCTGGCTCGAGCTCGTCAGGGTGCGCATGGCGCAGCCCGGGCGATTACAATAGCCGCTCGCCAACCACCGCCAAGCATATGAAGAACACAGGTAAAACCAGACTGAAACGCACGGCAGGCTCGCTGCTGCTCGGATTGTTATGCACGGTGGGACTGATGAGCGAAATGGGCTATGCCCAGGCCGCCATCCCCGTGTATGGCTATTTCGTCAAGAATACCTATCCGCACGACCCCCAAGCATTTACCCAGGGTTTGCTGTTCAAGGATGGCCATCTGTATGAAAGCACGGGCCAGAACGGCCAGTCTTCCTTGCGCAAGGTGGAATTGACGACGGGCAAGGTCTTGCAGAAAAGCATGCTCGACAAAAAAGTGTTCGGCGAAGGCATCACGGACGTGGACGATGAAATCCTCGGCCTGACCTGGGTGTCGAAGACCGGCTATGTGTTCGACCAGAAAACCTTCAAGCTCAAGCGCACCTTCAGCTACCAGGGCGAAGGCTGGGGCCTGGCCAGCGACGGCAAATTCGTCTACATGAGTGACGGCAGCTCCACCATCCGCGTGCTCAATCCGAAGACCCTGGCCGAGGTGCGCCGTTTCGAGGTGAAGGCGGAAGGCCGCCCCATCGAGCGCCTGAACGAACTGGAAATGGTCGACGGCGAGCTGTACGCCAATGTGTGGGGCGCGGACGTGATCGCCCGCATCGATCCGGCCAGCGGTAAAGTTGTCGGCTGGATCGACCTGACAGGCTTGCTGCCGCCGGAACAGCGGGGCACGGCCAATCCCGATGCCGTGCTCAACGGTATCGCCTGGGATGCACGGGGCAAACGCTTGTTTGTCACGGGCAAACTGTGGCCGAAGCTGTTCGAGATCGAGCTGATCGAAATCCAGCGCCGTTGATGTTTCCAATTGGGCAGTGTTGCTGGCGAGGAATCGTTTAGAATTCTGATTCTTCGCCCAGTGCGACCTTTACAGGATGCCATGCTGTCCCTCTCTTTATGCCGCCTGGCGGCCGCCGCCAGCCTGCTTGCCGCCATCTGGCCCGCCGCACAGGCGCAGACCCCCAACATGCCGGTGGTCAGGCAATACGGCGACTTTGCCGTCACGAATGGCCGTTACGACGCTCTCGTCACCTTGTCTTTCCGCCGGCACGGCTACTGGCCCGGCGGCGCGCGCGAAGTGGTGGAAGTGCGGCCCATCAAGGCCACGCGCGAAGGCCAGCCCATGCTGCTGGCCTTTACCAAGGGCTATACGGGCCAGGGCACGATACTGATCGGCGTGCAGAATGGCGAACCGCTGATGCGCCCCATCAGTCCCTTGCAGCGCGACAACATGGTGCGCACGGAACGCGACCCCGAATGGGGCGTGCCGCAACCTGGCCGTCCCGAGATGCTGCTGTTTCCCCGCGACGGCCGCGCGCTTGATACGGGCACGGGCGAACTGCTGTGGTTTGACGTGCCGGGCAACGTCAGCGGCGACTATCCGCGTGCCATGCTGGTTTCCGTCTCGCCCGACGGGCGGCGCGGCGCCTATCTGACGAATGCGCTGACGAAGGTGGGGATCATCGTTGCCACGCGCGATGACGGCGTCGCTGGCGTGCTGGCCTTGCCGCCAGACACCTATCAACGGTGGCTCAAACCTTTGTCTGATGCCGCTTCCGCGCAGGCGAGCGCCGCCATCAAGGCGGGCAAGGGCCGCACGGATTCGATCCGTATCCGGCGCGAGCTGGAACTGGCCTGGTTCGGCCAGCAATTTCAATGGAAACAAGGCAAGAACGGCTTGCAAGTGACGGGGCTGGGCCTCATTTCCGCGCCGCCGGAAGGAAAACAGCCATGACAATATCTAAACTGATCGCCGGCTGCTGCGCCGCCTCCTTGCTGGCCGGCTGCGTGCACGGCGAAACGTTCCCCAAGGATTATCTGGCGCAAGATATCGACAAGCAACAAGCCTTGCTGGAACTGGACGTGGTCTTCGGCAAAGAGCCCGATGACAAGCTGACGTCGCGCGTGACGGCGCGCAATTCCGTCGAGTACACGGGCGCGCCGCACATCGTCGTGCCGTTTTACCAGAAGGGACTCGGCTTCGACCAGGGGTTTGCCGGTACCTATATCTTTGGCGTCGTGTATCCGGTTGCCAAGATCGAGACGGCGACGGCCAGCAGCCGCGTCTTTGGCCAGAAACTGGATGGCCAGCAGCCGGGCAACCCGCGCTACCGCTTCCGCGTGCCTGGCAAGGCGCAGTGGAACAGCAATGAAACCTTCATGCTGAGCTTTGAGCGCAAGGGCCGCCGCGAAGAAATCACTTTCCGCTTCAGCAACGAGCAAAGCTGCTCATCCGCCTTCCTGGCCACCACGCCACACTATGGTTTTCCCATCAAGGTTGTCGCCACGTTCAAGGACAACAAAGGCTGCCTGAAAGTGTGCGACAGCCGCGAGCAATGGCCCGGTTTCTGCGCCTTCCAGCCGCCGCCGGCCGCCTGACTATCACCATGCAAGCCACGCGCCGGCGCCTGCCGGTGCGGCGCTTATACACGCACAGCTTTTGCCGATTCTATTCAATTGTCATCGAATGGCAGCTGAAAACGCCTATTTTCACGGTGTAAGGCGGTCTGCATTGACCCTTGATCAGCACATAAATCTTGCCGCAAAAGTATCTTTCCCAGGCGTATGATTTCTTGCCGTAATCAGCGCGCGCAGATGGCGCGGTGCGGCCCGATATCCGAAACGCATCCTTCCTGTGGAGAGACAGAATGAAAATGCCCGTTTTAGGAAGCACCCAGCCCGCCATCAGCAACCGTCCGCTCGACATGCTGGCCACCGACACGGCGGCCGTGCGCGCCATCGCCCAGGCGGCCGTCAGCGTGGAACTGTTCACCATACCCCTGTACATGGCCACCATGTATTCGATCCAGGGCACGCACCAGATCAACTCGAAAGGCATCACGTATTACGAAGGCCGCCAGTGGCCGGGCATGGGCACGACGGCACGCCCCGAACTGGCCGAGCAGAAAGCCTTCAATATCATCTTCAGCGTCTTCATCCAGGAAATGCTGCACCTGCAGATGGCGGCCAACCTGGCCACGGCCATCGGCACGGCACCATGCTTCACGGGGTCGGAGCTGCAATCGCAGGACCACGGCTGGACCTGCTATGGCGAGCACTGCACCGTGATCCCGCACATCGTCGACTTGCAGGACACGTCCGGCTACCGCCACGTGCGCGTCAACCTGGAAGAACTGAACGACAACCAGTGTGACCTGTTCCTCGCCATCGAGCAACCGGAACAGCAGGCCCGCGCGCAACTGGCCGAGTTCGACAGCCAGGACCACACGAAATACTTCCCGGAAGTGCCGCTGCCGGGCTGGACGCCGGGCAAGCACGTGCACGATCTGCCCCTGTTCGGCACCATCGGCTACATGTACGAATGCTATGCGCGCTACATCAGCATCGAATACACGGATGGCCAGACCCTGTGGCAAAAACTGTTCGTCAACGGCTCGGTGCAGCAAGACATGTTCAACAGCCGGGTCCAGGGCCATGCGCGGGCGGAATTTCCCCGCTTCGACACCTGCTTCGGCCCGCAGGATCAGGATAGCGGCCAGACGGGCTCGTTCAACAAGGCCATCGACATGATGGCGGCCATCACGGACCAGGGCGAGGGCAGCGAAGCGGCCATCCAGCGCTACCGGCGCGACGCGGCGCAGCGCCTGATGGCCGTGCAGCCCGACTACCGCGAAGACCTGGCCGCTTTGCAGTGCGATTACCCGTCCTACGCGAACAATGGCAAGGAGGCCGAATCGCGCGACGCGCAGGCGCGCCACGACAGCGCCCCGTTCGACCATTACGAGCGCTTCGGCCAAGTCAAGTCCATGCTGCCCGTGAAGACCTGGGCCGGCTGGCACAGGGAAGGCCAGCGCTGGAGCGAAGCCATGCTGACCAACGAGCGCTACAATCCGGCCACCGCACCGAAGAACATGCCCGCGCCGGCCGACGTGGCGGGCGCCCTGAACCGCCTGAAGGATACCAGCGGCACCTTGGGAATGCTGAGCACGGTGGCCACGGGCGCCATCTACGGCATCACTTCCGTGCTGGACCAGTACTGGCTGAACCAGCAACTGGACTTCCCGTATCCGTCGATGGTGGGCGCGGGCGACCGCATGGCCATCTGCTGGGCCGTGCTGGGCCAGGCGCCAAACCTGGCGACGGGCGTGCCGCTGGCCGACAAGAGCGTGCTGTACCACGCCTGCCAGGGCATGCACCTCGAGGGCGAAGCGTCGTCCACCTGCGCCGCGCTGGCCGTCTACCATACGTGCCGCGGCTCCAACGGCTGCCACGCCCAGGGCGGCTGCGGCTTTGCCCAGGCCGACACGGGCGGCTCCTCCTGCGGCCATTCGGTCAAGGCCGCCGCAGCGCCGGGCTCGCCATGCTATGTGCCGCCACCTCCGCCGGCGGACGATAAAGTCTACAGCGCGCCCAGCGACAACAAATGCGCGAGCTTCGGCGGCTGCGCCGTGCCGATTTCGGCCTCGCAGCTGTATCCGAACACCACGGGCAAGGAACCGCCCGAGCCCGCCACCATGATCCTGTACGATTTCGGCCCCGCGCCCGAGCACCGCAGCAAGCCTCTGGGCCAGACCATGAGCTTTACGCTGGGCGACAACGTCTATGACAAGGCCTGGGAAGCCTACGGCAAGGTGATGGCGGCGCGCGGCACGCCGGTGGGAGCGCCGCCGGCGCCCACCGACCTGCGCCTGGCCTTGCCGCCGTCGACCTGATGCGGGGCATCCTGCACGAGGCGCGGCCGCGCCTGGGCCTACCGAACCTGGGCCTGGGCGTGGGGCTGCGCCCGCCGCACTATGAGCACATCCTGCGCCACGGGCCGCAGGTGGACTGGTTCGAGATCATCAGCGAGAATTTCATCGACAACCACGGCTATGCGCGCCACGTGCTCGAGCAGGTGGCGGCGCAGGTGCCCATCGTCATGCATGGCGTGTCGCTGTCGATCGGCAGCAGCGATCCCCTGAGCCTGGCCTACCTGCGCAAGCTGCGCCAGCTGGCCGCCGAGATCCGGCCCATGTGGATTTCCGACCACCTGTGCTGGACGGGCGCCGCCTCGCTCAACAGCCACGACCTGCTGCCGCTGCCGCTGGACGAGGCCAGCCTGCGCCACGTGGGTGCGCGCGTGCGGCAGGTGCAGGAATTCCTCGGCCGTCCCCTGATCCTGGAAAACCCCAGCACCTACGTGGAGTTTGCCCAGTCCAGCATGCCGGAATGGGAATTCCTGGGGCGCCTGGCCGAGGACACGGGTTGCGGGCTCTTGCTCGACGTTAATAATGTCCATGTCAGCGCGCATAACCACGGCTATGACGCGGCCGCCTATATCCGCCAGCTGCCGCACGACCACATCGTGCAGATCCACCTGGCCGGGCCGACCGTCTGCGGCGCCATGCTGATCGATACCCACGATGCGCCCGTGCCGGCCGCCGTCTGGCGCCTGTACGCGCTGGCGCAGCAGCTGACGGGCGGCGTGTCGGCCCTGCTGGAATGGGATGCGGAGATTCCCCCGTATCCGCAGCTGCTGGCCGAACTGGACAAGGCGCGCGCGGCGGTGCGGGGCGAATTCGCGGACGCCGCGCCAGCCAAGGTTGCCGCCGCCGTCTCCACGCCGCTGGGCTTTCACCTGGAGGCGGCCCATGCGCCGTAACGCCGCCGGGGATGCCAACACGCCGCTGGCGCAATTGCAGGCCTGGTTCCTGACGGCCATGACGGCGCCCGGCGGCGCCGTGCACGGCGCGCAGCTGGCCAGCGAGCGCCACGGCCTGACGCAGGAGCAAGTGTTGAAACGGGCGCAGGGCGGACCTGCGCCGCTGCACATCCATGCGGACGGCTACGTGCAGCGCCTGCTCGAATGCCTGCAGGCCGACTATCCCGTCTTGCGCAAGGTCATGGGCGACGAGCTGTTCGCCTTCTTTGCCCGCGCCTATGTGTGGCGCCACCCGTCCGCTTCGCCTACCTTGTATGACCTGGGCGGCGGTTTTGCCGATTTTCTCGCCGCCAGCCAGCGTGGCGCCGGGGCACAGGGAGACGCCTTGCGCTTTGCCGTCGAACTGGCGCAGCTGGAGCGGGCGCGCAGCGAAGCGGGCAGGGCGCCGGGGCTGGAAAAACGGCCGCCGCCAATCTTGCCTTCCGGCCTGGACTTGATGCTGGGAATGGCGCCGGCCTGGCGCCTGGCGCCGTGCACGCGGCTGCTGGCGCTGTCGTTCCCCCTGTGTGCTTTCTGGCAGCAGGCGCAAGCGGCGCCCGACGACGCCGTGCCGGCCCAGCCCGTGGCCGCTCCCGCCTTTGTCGCCATCTCGCGCCTGCATTACCGGCTTGCCATGCAGGAGTTGCCGCCGTGGCAGTTCTACTGCCTGCAAGCGCTGGCCGGCGGCGCGGCGCTGGCGCAATGCGCGCGGCAGGCGGCGCAGTCCAGTGGCAGGGCGCCGGACGAAGTGCTGGCCGACACGATGCTGTGGCTGCCGATGGCGGCCGCGGCGGGGCTGGTCGCGGTCGATGCGTGAGCGGACGGCGGCGCACGCAAAAAAGGCCGATGAAAATCGGCCTCGATGGTCAGTACAAGTATTGCTTAACGGTAAAACGCTTCGACTTTGCCCTTGAGCTTGATCTGCAGCGGACGGCCGCGGCGGTCGAGCGACTTGGTGGAAGCGACCTTGATCCAGCGTTCGCTGATGCAATATTCTTCCACGTCAAGACGTTCCTTGTCGTTGAAGCGGATGCCGACGTCGTTCTCGAACACGGCTGCAACGTGATAAGGGCTGCTAGGGTCGATCGACAGGCGATCGGGCAATGGGGGTAAGGTGGTGGTATCGTTCATGGCCGTCATTATCGCCCAGAATGCGGTTACAGACAACGGCCTTTCGCGTGCCGGCTATCTGGCCGGACGCGAAATGGCGGGTTCGGCCGTGTGCGTGGAGGGTGACGGTAGTGATGAGGAACCGTGCTGCGTTCCCGTCGGGTCGGCCAGCTGAATGGTCGTGCCGTGCTGCCAGGCATCGGCACCGTCCATGATGGCTGGCGCGGCGATATCGGCCCGCTGGCGGCGTTTTTCGGCCGAATCGATGCGGAAACGGCGGTCGCGCGCGGCAACCATGGCGGCGTCGGCCTGGCCATCGTTTGTGAATCCCATCATCAGTTGCGGCACGCCCAGGGGCAAGGTCTTGTGTACATCCGTGTGCCACGTATGCCAGGTCTTGCCATACGTGGCGACGAGTTTTTGCATCAAGGCTTTTTCCGCCACGGCGGGAATGCCGGGGGCGATCAGCTGGCCTGATTTGACTTCATGCACGTGGCTGTGCCACAGCGCTTTTTCCGCCGCGGGCAAACCTTCGTACAGCCTGGCGCTGACGATGTATTCGACGCCCATCAGCTTGGCATCTTTGACATTGCCATCGTAGATCACGCACTGGATCAGCTCTTCATTGACGATGGCGCAATAATGGTGCGCTTCCATCTGGCCGCGCAGATTGCCATTATAGAAATGAAAACCGTCAAGATAGGCGTTCAGCGCCGCAATCGGCGGCCGGGCTTGCAATGCGTCGGCGCCCGCGTCCAGCACGCGCGTGGAGACCCCGGCCGGTGCGCCCGGAGCCTCCACGTTTGATGCCGTATTCCTGGCGCCGCAGGCGGCAAGGCCCATGGCCAGCCCGGCGCACAGCATGGCCGTCAGTGCTTTCATGTTGAGAAGGCGCCTCTGGCCATGTCCCCGGGATCAGGATTTGTCGTCATTCTTGTGGCTTTGACGTCCCGCTTCCACGTGCTGCTCATGCGTGCCGCCGCGCGTGCCGGTGCCGGAACCCGATTGCTGGCCCGACTGTTGGCCCGATTGCTGCGAGCCCGATTGCTTGTCGCCGTCATTCTTGTGGCTTTGGCGGCCTGCCTCGACGTGCTGCTCGTGCGTGCCGCCCTGGGTGCCGCCCGACGATTGGCGGGTGCCGGACTGTTTGTCCGACTGCTGGCTGCCCGATTGGCCCGATTGCTGTTTGTCCGATTGGCCGCCCGATTTGTCGTTGCTGTTCGAAGTCATGGTCATGTCCCCTATGGTTGGTTTGCGTAATCATCCGGTTCAACATTGGCTGCACCGTTGAGACCATTCTCGCTGCCTGCGTCGGGCTTAGCCATAGGGACACGACTTGTCGCCACGTAGGAAAACTCCGTGGTGGATGACAACCATTTCTAGATTGCTACTACAGATGCCGCGTTTCCTGCGGCGGCCTATTCCACTCGTCATGCCGGCCATCGACAAAGGTGACGGGCACTTGCGCCAGCTCGGCCGCCGATGCGTCATCGAGGCAGTTGACGCCGATGCCGACGAACGGGCCGCTGCGGGGCGAATCGCCGCGGCCAAACGGGCGCACGCCGCAATGGCGGCAAAAATAATGGCGCTCGCGGCGCTCGCCGAAGCGGTATTCGCTCAAGTCTGCTTCACCGGCCAGCAGGCGAAAATCCGCGGGCGGGACCAGGCTGGCCCAGCAGCGGATTTTCAGGCAGTAGGAACAGTTGCAGCGTAGGCTGGGGGCCGCCAGGTCGATCTCGGCCGCAAAGCGCACGGCGCCGCAGTGGCAACTGCCATGATAGGTTTTTTTCATCTGGCACACTTTACAGGGTTGCCGTACTGTCATGCAACTGCTGGAATTGCGACAGCTGCTGTTGCATCAGCCGCGCATACTGGCCGCCCGCGCGCAGCAGCTCGGCGTGCGTGCCTTGCTGGCAAATCCGGCCTTTCTCCATGACGATGATGCGGTCCGCCTTGACGATGGTGGAAAAGCGGTGGGCGATGATGATCGTGGTGCGCCCTTGCATCAAGGTATCGAGCGCGAGCTGCACCTGCTGTTCGCTGGCGGCGTCGAGCGCGCTCGTCGCTTCGTCCAGGATGAGGATTTTCGGCGCGCGCAGGATGGCGCGGGCAATCGCGATACGCTGCTTCTGTCCGCCGGACAATTGCACGCCCCGTTCGCCCACGAGGGTCTCGTAGCCGTCCGGAAAGGCTGCAATAAAATCGTGGGCATGCGCCAGGCGCGCCGCCGCCACCATCGCTTCGCGCGCCACGACCCGGTCCGGCACGGCAAAGGCGATATTGTCGGCGATGCTGCCGGAAAACAGGGCCGGCTCCTGCTCCACCACGGCCATCTGGCGCCGCAGCTGCGTCACGCCCAGCACGTGCGCATCGATGCCGTCGAACTGCAGGCTGCCCGCGTCTATCTGATAGTGGCCCAGCACCAGGCTGGCGATGGTGGACTTGCCCGCGCCCGAAGCGCCGACGAGGGCGATTTTTTCGCCCGCGCGGATGGACAGGCTGACGCCGTCGAGGGCCGTCACCTGCGTGCGTTCGGGATACGAAAAACGTACGTCGCGCAGCGCGATATGGCCGGCCAGCGGCGGCTGCGGCGCCGCCTCGGGCACGGCGCGGTGGCTGCGCAGGATCTCGAAGATGCGGTCGGTCGAGCCCATCGTGCGCATCCACGTGTTCCAGAATTCGCTGATGGAGCCGGCCGTGTCCGTCACCATGCTGGCATAGATGACAAAGGCCGTCAGCTCGCCCACGCTCAAGCGGCCCTGGCCGATCAGGTGGGCGCCGAAGCACAAGGTGGTCAGCAGGGCAACGAAGGCGAGCAAGCCCTGCGCGCCCTGGAACACGGCCAGCAGCCGCGTGCCGGCCAGGGACACGCCCAGCAGTTCGCGCATCGCTTGCGCGTAGCGCGCCATGGCGCCGCCTTGCTGGTTGAACGCCTGCACCAGGCGCGCATGGGCAAAGTATTCCTGCGCCACCTTGCCGCTGGCGGCCAGGGTGGCGGAAATGGCCCGCGCGCGCTGCCGGTAATTACTGCCTGATAACTTGCCCAGATACAGGCTGATGGGAATGAACAGGGCCAGCGGCAAGCTCAGCATGGGCGACAGATGCAGCAGCATGGCGATGCCGCCCAAAAACACGCACAGCGAGCGCAAGGCATTGGCCGCGCCGATCGTCAGGCTTTCATGCAGGGCCGACACGTCGGACGTGAGTCGGCTGTTCAGCTCGCCGCCATGGTGCTTGTCGAAAAAGGCGATGGGCTGGTTGATTACCACGTCGAACAAGCGCCGGCGCACGCCCATGACGATCATGTGGCCGCCCGATTGCAGCAGATAGAAGCGGGCGGCCGAGGCCAGCGCATACAGCAGGCTGAAGGCCAGCATGGCGGCCACCATGCCCGGCGTAACGCCGCGCCGCGTCAGTTCCGCCACGTTATCGATGAAATACGCGATGGCTTGCGGAAAGGCCAGCTGCGCACCCACGGTGAGGGCCATGCACAGCAGGCCGGCGGCGATGCGCCAGCGTACCGGGTACAGCAGGCGCAGGCGTTCCAGATGGGGGCCGATGTTTACATGGTTCATGCGGCGCGCTCCTGCGACGGTTCGGCGTTCAATTGTTCGGCCAGGGCCAGCCAGTCTTCATCGCCGATCAGGCCGGCCGCTTCCACCGTGCCCTCGTGATTGACGAACACATAGGAAGGCGAACTCATCAGCGGGTTCACGCACCGGTAATCGCGTAGCGTCAGCCGCGCCGTGGCTTCCCGCAAGATGCTACTGGGCAAAAAGGCGCGCAGCCGGCGGGCCGGTTCTTCACTGATCAGCCACAGGGCCAGGCCGGCGTCCCGCGCCAGCGGCAGCAGCTGTTCGATACCAGCCAGCTTTTCCGCGCATTTCGGACAACGGCTGGCCAAAAACAGCAGCACGGCCGCCTGGCCCGCGGCACCCGGCTGGAAACGCGCGCCGCCAGCCAGGGGACGGGCTTGCACTGCCGGCAGGGGCTCGCCCGGCACCAGCGCCGTGGGCGCGATGCGTTCGCGGCGGCTGGCGCGCAGCACGGCCAGGGTCAGCCAGATATTGCCGGCGACGGCAAAGGCCAGCGCTGCCAGCACAAGTTGCAAGGTCGTATCATCCATCAGCCTGCCTTTGCCAACGTGGCGATGTCGTGCAGGGAAATCACGGCCACGCAGACGATGGCCGCCAGTCCGGCGGCCAGGACCGAGGTGGCGACGGGCAAGGATGCCGTCTGCTCGGATGCGAAATAGGCGCCGTTGATGCCGACCGCCAGCACGTTGCGCAACAGGTCGTATTGCGACACGGGCCGCTCCGCTTCGCCAAAGCAGCTGCAGCGCACCACGCTGTGCGTAAAGTAGCGCCAGGCCAGGACGGCCGTGAGGGTACTCAGCAGCAGCAGTGACAGCAGCATGGGCAGCTGCGTGCCGCCCGCCAGCAGCCAGCCGGCCAGCAGCAGTTCCGCCGCCACCAGGGCCGGTGCGGCAACAGTGGCGACAGCGGGCGCCACGCCGAACGAGGTGGCCAGGTTGCCGCGAAAGTCCCCATAACTGCGCAGCTTGCCCACGCTGGCCGCCAGCAACAGCAAGGCGATCACATAGCGTGCGATATCGGACAAAAAGGCGAGTGCTGTCAGCATTGCGTGCTCCACAGCGGCGCAAAGCCGCCCGGACGCTGGCGCCGCAGCTGCACGCCGTCGCGCGACGCCAGCAGGGCATCGTTCCACGGCTCGTCGGGTGCGCTGCGCAGGGCGCCGCCTATGCTCGATTGCAACTGCGTCGAGATGGCCCAGCCCAGCCGTTCGGCATGGGCATCGCGGGCCATGTTCAAGCCCAGCTGGGCCAGCTCTTCGCGCGTCAGGGCATAGTTGTGCGAGTGGTACCCGGTCACCAGTTGCGCGACGATGGCGCGCCGCGCTTCTGGCGTGGCGTCGGGCAATTGCCAGGCCAGCAATTCCTCGCCGATCTGTGTCAGCTCCAGCGTGGTGCGATAGAAGGCCGTGAGGGAAGGGGGGAAGATGCTGCCGCACAGCAAGGACAGCGATTGCTGGCGCGCCTCGGCCGCATCGACGCCGAACCACTGCTGCGCCATGTCGCCGAAGACCTTGATGTCCAGGCTGGACATGGAGCCGCCGTCGGTGCCATCGAGCTGCGGGTCGATGGGCGAGAACAGGGCGAGGTCGCCGGCGATGATCTCATCGGCGCCCAGGGACAGCAAGGTGGCGGCCGACTGGCAGTGGAAGGGCACGATAAAGCTCAGGTGGCGCGCATGCTGGCGCAGCAGGATGGCGATGCGCCGCGCCGCGTTGACGATGCCGCCGCGGCCGTGCAGCACCACGTCGAGGCGCGCCACGGGGCCGATGCCCTGGCACAGTTCATACAGGGCGGGCAGCAGTTCCATGTCCAGGTGCGAGGCGGCCAGGACGATGGCACGGCTGTCGCGCGCCAGTTCCAGTTCGCGCAGCTGGACGGGGATCTGGTTCAGGTCTGGCTGCGGCATAAGGCTCCTTCGATCAGGGTAGTGGCCACGCTTTCCAGCAGGGGCAAGGCGGGCACCAGTTGTTGCACATACAAAAATTGACCGACAGGATTGTTTTCCAGGAAAACATATTCGCCTTCGGGCGTGACGATGAGGTCCAGCGCACCATACTCGAGGCCATAGCTGTGCACGAAAGCGAGGCAGCGCTGCCGTATGTCATCGGGCAAGGTTGCGGCTTCATAGCGGATGGGGGCCGACATGTCGCGCGAATCGATGGCCGTGCGCGCATCGTCCTGCGAATACAGGCGCGCGGCAAACAGTTGCTGGCCGATCACGGTGACCCGCAATTCATATTGCTTGACGATATATTCCTGGAATTGGCAGCTCAGTTCGCTGACGGCGTCCAGGCTGTCCTGCATGGCGTCGTCGTCGACGATGGTGGTGCCGATGCCGGTGCTGACCCTGTCAACGTCCTCGACGGCTTCGGCGGCCAGGCTCGGCGTGGACATGCTCTTGAAAATGATGGGGCCGCCGACGGTGGCGCGGAAAGCGCGCACGTCGTCGGGCACGTTGGTGATTACGGTGGCGGGCACGCGAAAACCCATGCGCGCGGCCCGCGCCAGCTGTTCGCCTTTCCATTGGGCGCCGCGCAGGGCCAGCGGATGGCTGAGCCAGTAGCAATCGAGACTGTACAGCACGCTGAAGATCGCTTGCTCCGTTTCCAGCTGGGCATAAGCGCGTTCCTGCGGGGTCAGGTCGGCGCTGACGTAGGCATAGTCGGCCGCCTTGCGCAGCCAGACGGCGCCTACTTGCTGCAAGTCAAGCCAGTCACCATCGGGCAAGCGACGCAGGCGCGCGCTGGCGCGGCCGTCCTGCAGGCGCTGGCACAGCTGGTAAGCGCGGGGAAAGGCGTCGAGATCGATACGGAAAGGGGCATGGCCGCGCTCGGCCAGGATAGGGGAAACCAGGTCGGCGTGCAGATCGCCGCTATGGCTGATAATCAATACCTTTTTATGCATTCAGGGGCCTGCGGGGAAGGAAAGTAAAAGGCCTTGCCGTGGCAAGGCCTTCAGTTGGCTAGGGCATCAGCAATACACGCCCGTATCGTTTGGGGAAAAACGCGAACTGTCGCGCAGATTGTAATCTTCCGGATCGCCGTAATACGTGCAGCCGGCCACGGCTACGCCATCGCGCACCTGCCATGGTTGCTTGACTTCCTTGTCTGCCTCTTTCTCCGCCAGTTTGAAAGCAAACAGCTTGGTTTGATTCTGTTTTTGCATTGTCATCCTCTTGTCGTGGTTAAGTGCCGCTTATTGAGTATCCAGTGGCGCCGGTTTTTAAATGCCGGATTTTAAAATTCTTCGTCGATAAAGAATCAGTTAATGTTGGTATTTATTATGAATGCCGCGCGCAGAAATATACTGCGCCGCAATTGGCGCCAGTTCATCAAGTCGGGATTGGAATAAAACCCCGCCAAGGGCGAGGTTCCAAGGTGCTGCGAAGATCAGCAATACTGGCCGCTATCGTTCGGCCTGAGTCGCGAAGAGTCGCGATATTGATCATGGGTGCCGACGGCGGTGCAGCCAGCCACGGCGACGCCGTCGCGCACTTTCCAGGCAGTTGCGGGCGCCGCCTGTTTTTGTACCTGTTTTTCAGCCAGTTTGAATGCGAACAATTTGGTTTGATTTTGCATTGTACTATCCTCTTGTGATGGTTAAGTACTGCTTGCACTGTATGCCATGGTCTATGGCCATTCGATATTAGCGCCGGAATAAATAAGCGTCAATTGAAAATCAATCGTATTCGCGATTATCTGTTTGGAATACTCACCAAATATCACGCGGTCCATTTATATTATTGCAGTGCGATAAATAATAAGGATGGCGTTTTAAATGAACGGCAATCGGTCTGATTATGGATGGCAAACGGATAGCCTAGGCGCGCGGCCACGCACTATAATGGCGCCTGTTGAATGGACAAGGCAGGAGCCACATGATGGAAATGGCAGTTACCGACAGCCTGCGTCAGCTGGCATATGCGCAAGCCGCAGCCTTCGTGCAGACGCTCGACGGGCGCGATCCTGTTGCGCTGCAACGCGACTGGGGCCTGTCGCCGGCCGTGGCCGACGAGATCATCGAAATGCTCGACAGCTATTTTGCGGCGGACCAGGCGCTGTCCCTGGCGCCGCTGGCGCAAGCTTTCGTACCGGGCAAGGGCGGCCGTCCCGCCGTCGACGTGTATGCCACCGAGGCGGGACCGCTGGGCCTGGAATGCCTGCTGCTGGCCGATGGCAAGCCCGGCGAAGCGATTTTGCACCTGGAAATGCCTGGCCACGATGGCGCGCTGCGCCTCCATTACCGCTACATCGGATCCTGAGAAAAAGATGATGAAGAACCTGACTGAACTGATCAGCGAAAAACAGCAGCGCATCTGCGACAAATTCGGCTTGCCGGCGCAGGTGCCCGAACCCATGGTGGCCCTGGCCATCGGCAGCCTGGCGCAGTCGCCCATCTACGGCACGCGCATCGAGCTCCCGGAAAACGGCACGATCAGCTGGTTTATCCATTGCGGTGAACACGACGACGCCAGCGGCTTTTACCAGCCCCTGCATGCGGAACACCTGCACGAGATGCTGCCGCAGGTGGTCGATTACCTGGCCTTGCCCAGCGGTGCCAAGTTCATTCTCGACCGGGAAGGGTACGAGGATGTGTGGCTGGACGAGTAACTTTCTGACTGGCAAGATTATCGTTGACGTTGACAAATAGGTATGGGATGCTGCGGTTCCGTTTTCTCTTGCCGAAAGCCGCATCGTGAAGCCATGCCTGCCGTCCGTCCTGCTCGTCATGGCGCTTGCCGCCAGCCCCACCAGCCATGCGCAGGCGTTCCCCGCAGAACATGATATTGCCACCTTCGTGCGCAGCGAAATGCAGGAGCGCCAGATTCCAGGGCTGCAACTGGCCGTGATACAGCATGGCAAGGTTGTGCTGAAGCGCAACTTCGGCCTGGCCAGTCTGCAATACCAGGTGCCCGTGACGGATACCAGCCTGTTTTCCATCAACTCGGCAACGAAAGCGTTTGCGGGCGTGGCCGTGATGCAGCTGGTGCAAGAGGGCAAGGTCGACCTGGCCGCACCGGTCGGCCAGTACCTGACAGACTTGCCTGTCGCCTGGCAAGCCGTGACGGTGACCCAATTACTCAACCATACCTCGGGCTTGCCCGACGTGCTGGACCAGCGCAGCGGCAAGCTCGTGGGGCCGCTGCCGGACGACGCCGATGCGGCGTGGACAGCCGTGCAGGCGCTGCCCGTGGAAGCCCCGCCAGGCCAGCGCTACCGCTACAACCAGACCAATTACGTCTTGCTGGCGCAATTGATCGAGCGCCAGGGCGGCCAGCCCTTTACCGCCTTCATCCAGCGCCGGCAGTTCGACGTGGCCGGCATGGGGCACAGCGGCTTTGGCGACGCGAAGGATGTGGTCGCCAACAAGGCCAGTTCCTACGTGCTGGACCGTAGCGGCAAGGGCTACCGCAACGTGATCGAAGACTTTCCCGTGTTCATGCGCGCCGGGGCCGGCATCAACAGCAATGCGGGCGAACTGGCCAACTGGCTCATCGCGCTGCAGTCGGGACGCTTGCTGGCGCCCGCCGGTGTGGAACGGCTGTGGCAGCCGACCAGCTTGAATGACGGCAAGCCGGCGCCGTGGGCGCTGGGCTGGCCCACCATCGGCCGCGATGGCCACCGCGCCGTGGCCGGCATCGGCGGTGGCCGCTCGGCCTTTTATGTGTATCCGAACGATGGCCTGGCCGTCATTATCCTCAGCAACCTGGCCGGCGGCCAGCCGGAACAGCTGATCGATACCGTCGCCGGCTTCTATCTTCCCGCCCTGCGCCAGCAGCGCGGCGGCGCGTTTGCCGCGCACTTGCTGCGCAAGCAGGCGGCCAGCGCCGGTTTCGATGGGCTGGACAAGAAACTGGCGGCCATCCTGCGCCAGCACGGCTTGCCGGAACCCACGGAAGACGACTTGAACGCCTGGGGCTACCGCCTGCTTGGGCGGCAGCAGCCGAAACAGGCCGTGGCCGTCTTCCAGCTGGGTGTGCAACTGTACCCGCAAGGGGCGAATGGCCACGACAGCCTGGCCGAAGCGTACGAGGCGGACGGCGCCACGGCGCTGGCCGTCACGCATTACCGCCGTTCGCTGGAACTGGACCCGGGCAACACGCACGCCGTGGCGCGCCTGCGCGTGCT
The DNA here is from genome assembly GCF_019345575.1 of Janthinobacterium sp. NKUCC08_JDC. Lineage (NCBI taxonomy): Bacteria > Pseudomonadati > Pseudomonadota > Betaproteobacteria > Burkholderiales > Oxalobacteraceae > Janthinobacterium > Janthinobacterium sp. NKUCC08_JDC. The sequence goes on from NZ_JAHKQW010000006.1 coordinate 189,200, forward strand.
CGGTGCCAACTAGCGGGCTGCCTGGCCGTGCTCGGCCCCGTGCATGGCCAGGTAAGCGGCCAGGTTGTCATCGGCGATGCCCAGGGCGCGCAAGACTTCCCTGGTGAAGGTGACAGGCGCCGTGCCCGCTGCCGTGATGACGCGCTGGTCGGCCACGGCCCACGGCACATCCTGGTACAGGGCCGCGCCCGCATAGCCCGTATCCGCCAGGTTATCGGCCGAATTCGAGGTGTGGCGCACGGTGTCGAGCACGCCCGCCTGCGCCAGCACGCGCGTGCCGTCGCAAATGCCGGCCAGCACCACGCCCTTGTCGCGGGCCGCGCGCAGCAGCGGGCCCAGGTCGGGCGCCTTGCCGCTTTGCCAGAAGCTGCCGCCACACACCATCAGCAAGTCGAGTTCGTCGAGCACGATCTCTTCGAGCGCCAGTTGCGGCGTGACCAGCATGCCGCCGGACGAGGTGACGGGCAAGCCGCCCGGCGTGGCGAACTGCGTGTAAAAGCCGTAGTAGAGCCGCGCCGTGGAATTGAGCAGGGCGGTTTCCCAATCGGCAAAGTTCTCGGTCAGAATGGTGATGGCACGTGTCATGAAAAGTCCTGTCGCAGGTGGAGAGATCAATAGTACTGGCTGGCTAGCCAGCGGGTGCCGAAATCATAATAAAAAGTACTGACAATTTCTGTCAGGAGCGCGCAGGAAATGATGGCACAAGTTGATGGCACAAGTTGCAATGAAAAAGCCCGGCGCCGCCGCAGGAAGCGGCGGGGCCGGGCCCCTGTATTTGCTGCGAGTTTGCTGCCGATTACTTCTCGGCGAACGCGCGCTCGACAACGAAGTCGCCAGGCGTCGAGGTATTGCCTTCCTTGAAGCCACGCGCTTCCAGCATTTCCTTCAGGTCGCGCAGCATGTCCGAGCTGCCGCAGATCATCACGCGGTCTTCGGCAGGGTTCAATGCCGGCACACCCAGATCTTCGGCCAGCTTGCCGTTCTCGATCAGTTCCGTGATGCGGCCCATGTTGCGGAAGTCTTCGCGCGTCACGGTCGGGTAGTAGCGCAGCTTGTCGCTGACCATTTCGCCCAGGAACTCATGCTTCGGCAAATGCTCTTCCAGCAAGTCGTGGTAAGCCAGTTCATCGACCTGGCGCACGCCGTGCACGAGGATCAGCTGGTCGAAACGCTCGTAGATGTCCGGATCGCGCACGATGCTGAGGAAAGGCGCCAGGCCCGTGCCCGTCGACAGCATGTACAGGCGCTTGCCTGGCAGCAGGTAATCGGAGACCAGGGTACCCGTCGGCTTGCGGCCGACGATGACGGTGTCGCCCACTTGCAAATGCTGCAAACGCGACGTCAATGGGCCGCCCGGCACCTTGATGCTGAAAAATTCCAGGTGGTCTTCGTAATTGGCGCTGGCGATACTGTAGGCGCGCAGCAATGGCTTGCCGTCGACGCGCAGGCCGATCATGGTGAAATGGCCATTCGAGAAACGCAGCGACGGGTCGCGCGTGGTGGTAAAGGAGAACAGGGTATCCGTCCAGTGGTGCACGCTTAAAACGCGCTCTTCATTCATCGAACTCATAGTATTTGTTGGCTGGTCAAAAAAATGGTTAGTTGCTGGCAACTGCTGGCAAAAGTGAAACCCTGTGTAGGCCCAGACGCTATTGTACCGGCCTCCACACGAAATTGTTACCGTCTATCGCCGCCATTGCTGCCGCACGCGGTGCCAACATTATAGTGCGAATGGCAAGGCGGGGCTGGAATTGGCCCGGAAACGGGCCGTGGACATGCGCTCTCTTGACCTGGCTCAGTTTTTTGCAGGGCGCGTCAAGAAGCGGCCCGGCGCTGCCAGAACGGCGCATCGCGCCAGCGCTGCTCGGCACCGTAGAAGCCGCGCCGCATCTGCAGATAGGTTTCAAACGCGGCGAAGACGCTGCGCCGGTAGCCGGCCGCCATGCCCCGCTCGCCGGCCAGATAAGCTTCCGCCACCCGCGCCGCATGGATGCCCGAGGCCATGGCCTGGCCGATGCCCAGCGACGAGATCGGGTCGAAGCAGGCGGCCGCGTCGCCCGCCGCCGTCCAGTTCTCGTCGGCCGGCAGCGACGCCACCCGGCTGTGGATGGCGTAATGGCGCAGGGCGCTCGGCGGGGGCAGGCGCGCGAGGATGTCGCCCACATGGCGCGTGCCCATGCCGGCCTCGCGCCAGGGCGCCGCTTCCTTCAGCCGCAGGCGCTTGAGGATGTCGGCATCCGTGATGAAGGCCAGCGCCACGCGCTCGCCCGGCAGGGGCGCGGCGTAATACCAGCCGTGCTGCGTCGTTTCCACCAGGGTGCGGTGCGGCAGGAATTGCGGCTCGTCCAGCTGATAATAAGCGTACAGCGCCACCAGCGAGTCTTCCGTGTGGATCGGACGCTTGCGCTGGCGCACGATGGCCGCCTGCTTGCCGCTGCAATCGATCAGGTAGCGGGCCGTCAGGTCCGTTTCCTGCCCCTCGCTCGCCACGCGCAGACGCCACGGGTCGCCGTGTTCGAGCTGCACCAGTTGCGCCGGGCGCAGCAACGCCACGCCCGCCAGGCGCGCCTGTTGGAGCAGGATGGCGTCATATTGCCGGCGGTCCAGGTGCAAGCCGTGGCCGTGGCTGCTGAAGACGGCTTCGCGCGACATCAGCTCCGCGCTGCCCCACGCGGCCGCGTGGGAAAACGCGGGCAGCTGGGCGCCGTCCAGCAGGTCGCGGCCCACGCCCAGAAAATCCAGCATCGAGAAGATGGACGACGATACCGTTTCGCCGGCCCGGTAATCGTCGAACAGCTGCTTTTCCAGCAAGGCGACGCGCAAGCCCGTGTAGCGGGCCAGGGTCAGGGCGGCGGCAGTGCCGGCGGCACCGCCGCCGACAATGACGACGTCGTAGTCGCGCGATGACGACGTGCTTGGCGTGACACTCAATGGGAAAACCGGCGCCGGTTGGCAGGCTGGATTTTCTTCGGCGTGTCGTGCACGGCCACTTGCGCGCCGCCAGTGGCAAACAGCTGCGATGCCTTCTCGGGCGCCGTCTGCGGATCCTCGTCCTTGAGGAACCAGGCGGGCAGGTAATTCGAATCGTCGCCCGTGATGAAGCTGCTGGCATTGCCGACCCCGACGCTGGCGGCCACGAACTTGGCGTGATTGCGCTCCTTCTCGACAAAGTACGGGTACTGGCGGCCCGACTCGGCATCCTGGTTCTGGTTCACGATGAAACCCAGGTAGTGCCATGAGCTGATCATCTGTGAAAAACTGTTCATGCCGCGGCTGTACATCACCTGCATGCCGGCCGGTACACCGGCAAGCGCCTGTTCTTCCTTGGTGGTGGCGCCGTTGATCACGTTCCACGGGCTTTGCGGCGGCCACCAGTAGGCGTAATAGGTGGGCGGCACGGGGATGAGCGTGTCGGGATTCTTGACGAGGTCCGGATTGTCGAAGTTGATCATCTGCACGGAACAGTCATAGAAGTCGGCCTGCCATGGGATGGCCATGCGCTTGGTCAGGTCGCCCGGTTCGCAGCCGGTGCCGACGGTCGGGTCGTTCCAGTCCAGCGGTTCGCACTCGTCGCGGCCCGCCGACAGGCCGTTTTTTGCGTAATCGGCATCCACGCGGTGCAGGATGGCGTACGGTTTCGCATAGATGATGGGATTGCGCACGCTCCACGTCACTTCGATGCCGGGGCACATGGGTTCGCCCACGCAATTGCCGATGGCCGCCTGATCGAGCGGGTCGATGCCGGGCAAGGCCAGGCCCGGCGCGTCGGCGGCGAATTTGCCGGCCGCCCATTGCTGCAGGGCAAAGTATTGCGTATCCGTCAGCACGGAAAACTTGCTGATGACGTTGTTGCGCACGGAATTGCTGCCCGAATTCAAGGGCACGAGAGGAATGCCGGCGGCGGGGTTCTCCGTGGTGGCTTCGCTGAACAATTGTCCGCCCTGGCCACCGGTGAATCCGGGCGCCTGTTCCTCCGTGCCGGGCCGGATGGCCGACGGCTTCCTGAAATAGCTGAAGAATTTTTCGCGCTGCGGCCGGTTCGCTTCCGACGCATCGGCCACGTCGAAGTTGGGACGGATGAAGGCCGTCATCGACGGCACCGTCGCCACCCACTGGTAATCGCCTATCCTGGCGAGGAAGGGCTGAATGTCCTGCCCGTAATTGACGACGTAGTCGGGGTTCCAGCCATCGCTGCCGCTCCAGCGGGCCGTGTCGTAGGCCTCGGGCAGCGCGTTCTTGTATTTGATGGCCATGTCGGCCACGACGTCATCCCAGGTGGAAATATTCACCAGCTCGGGCGCGAACTTCGGCGAGCCGATGACCACCCACGCTTTCAGTTCCACGGACGGGCTGCCATCCGTGAAATGGATGGTCGCGCTGACGGGGCCGTCGCCCACGTCGTCATTCCACGTGTCGCCGCCGCCAAAGCCCGTGATGCTTTCGGAGCCGCCCGCGCGGCCATAGGCGCCGATCACCAGCAGGTTGCCGCGCGAATCCGTGCGCATTTCACCGAGCGTGCGCACCGGATAGCCTTGCGTGATGGCGTGCGGATCGGGGAAGGACACATGCGCATAGGAACCGGCGCCATCCTTGTCGAAATGGGCCTTTCCCAGCGGCGCATCGAGTGTGCGCGGTCCCGGATCGACGATCAGTTTTTGCCGTGCCTCATCTCCCTTGACGGTGTCATTGCGCAGATTGGTCCAGGACGTGGGCGTCAGATTCCAGGCGGGCGGCGTCTTTTCCCAGGTTTCATAGCTGTTGTATGGGCCGAACATCAGGTCGCCCAGCAGGGGAATGAAGTTCCACCACGCTGCCTTCTTGTTTGCCACGTGCACCGTCCACTCGATCTTGGCAATGTTCGGGTCCTGCAGGTCGACGAGGACTTTTTCGCCGGGACGTCCCGCCACGGACTTGTAGATGCGGAAGCTGGCTGCCTGGCGCCGCACGCGGCCGGCCGCATCCTTGAATTGGGCAACGCGGACCGGCTTGCCATCAACAAGCAGCGGATCGTTGTTGCTGTCGACTTCGATCGGCAGCCCGCCGATCGTTTCCGGCGCCAGATAAAACGAATCATGGCTGTTGCCCACGCGGGCAACGCCGATCGATGGATGTATCGAGTACTGTTCCGTGCTATTCATCAAGTTTTCCCCTGAAAGGTTGGCAATCCTGGTGGCATATCTGGCGGCAGCTACGGGGAAAGATACAGAGAAAAATTGACAAAAAAGTCACCCATTGTCACTGCTCAACAATATTTACCGGCACTCTGATACCGCTCAAGTCAACGATTCGGAAATTTCCTGGCACGCGCAGGCGTAACGGAGCAGGGTAGTGGCGCATGAGCTTGTATGATGTTGCTAAAAAGAATTATCACCAATCCACGCGGGCGACCGCCCGCCAGGATGCCTGTCCAGCAAAGGAAATCATGATGTATAAAACAGTGCGCGACCTGTTCCTGCATTTCAAGGAAGCCGTCCCATTCCGCCTCGTCCCCGCCCTGATCTGCACGGCCTTGCTGGTGAGCATGCTCTTGCTGCCGGCGCCCGATGGCTTGACGCCCAAGGCCTGGGGCCTGGTAGCGATTTTCCTCACCACGATTCTGGCGATCATCCTGAAAGTCATGCCGATCGGCGTGATGGCCATGATGGCCATCGTCATCGTGTCCTTGTCGCAAGTGACGTCGACCTCGTCCAAGGGCGCCATCACGGATGCGCTCAGCAGTTTTTCGAATCCCTTGATCTGGCTGATCGTTGTGGCGATCCTGATTTCGCGCGGCCTGAAAAAGACGGGGCTGGGCAGCCGCATCGGCCTGCTGTTCATCTCGCTGCTGGGCAAGCGCACCATGGGCATCGGCTACGGCCTGGCCATCTGCGAACTGGTGCTGGCGCCATTTACGCCAAGTAACACGGCGCGCGGCGGCGGCATCGTCCACCCCGTCATGAAGTCGATCGCCAATGCCTTCGATTCGGACCCGGCCAAGGGCACGGAAAAGAAGGTCGGCACCTACTTGGCCCTCGTCAACTACCACGCCAACCCGATCACCTCGGCCATGTTCCTGACGGCCACGGCACCCAACCCGCTCGTGGTCGACTTCGTGGCCAAGGCCAGCGGCCAGAGTTTCCACCTGACGTGGACCACCTGGGCCCTGTGCATGCTGCTGCCGGGCCTCGTCTGCCTGCTGGTGATGCCCCTGATTATCTACTGGCTGTCGCCACCGGAACTCAAAGCCACGCCCGACGCCGTCACCTACGCCAAGGCGGAACTGAAAGGCATGGGTCCGCTGTCGCCGTCGGAAAAAGTCATGCTGGGCACCTTCGCCCTGTTGTTATTACTTTGGGCCAACGTGCCGGCCATGCTGTTCGGCCCCGCGTTTTCGCTCGATGCGACGGTGGTGGCCTTTGTCGGCTTGTTCGTGCTGATCATTACCGGCACCATCGACTGGGATGATGTGCTGTCGGAAAAGAGCGCCTGGGACACTTTGGTGTGGTTCGGCGCGCTCGTCATGATGGCCGAGCAGCTGAACAAGACGGGCGTGATCGCCTGGTTCTCGGCCGGCATGAAGGCGGCCATCGTCGCCAGCGGCATGGACTGGCTGCCGATCGCCGGCGTCCTGGTGCTGGTATTCGTTTTTTCGCATTACTTCTTCGCCAGCACGACGGCCCACATCAGCGCCATGCTGCTGGCCTTCCTGACGGTGGGCCTGCACCTGATCCCGGCCGAATACCACGTGCCCTTCATGCTCATGATGACGGCCGGCTCGGCCATCATGATGACCCTGACCCACTACGCGACGGGCACCTCGCCCATCATCTTCGGCAGCGGCTTCGTGACGATGGGCAACTGGTGGCGGGTCGGCTTCATCATGTGCGTGATCGAATTGCTGATCTTTGCCGTCGTCGGCACGACGTGGTGGAAGGTGCTGGGTTACTGGTAATACCAGCGGCCAGCAGTCAGCTGCCTCGTCACGGCAGCTGGCCGCGCACGACGTGCAGCAGATACTCGCGCGCGGCGGTCCGTTCCATGCCTTTTTCCATCAGCGGCGGCAACAGGCGCTCAAACAGCTGGCGCCGCTGCAGCGATGCCTCGGAAGTGTCGCGCCGGTCTGAAAAGAAATCCATCAGGGTCGAGCCGCACAGGCAGTTGCGGTAGACCTCGACGATGGCCACGTTGTTGTCGTCGAAGCTTTGTTTCAGCCCCGAGACGTTCTGGCGCATCGATTGCGTCTGCAAAATGAAATCGTCCGCCGTGGCGAATTCGCGCCCGCAGCAGGCGCAATGCTTGGGGAAGGCGGCTTCGGCCAGCGCGCGCAAGCCTTCGAAGAACAGCTGATCCTGCATGGCGGCTCCTGGTGGCGCGCTAGGCGGCACGGTTGCTGATCTCGATACCATGCGGACCGACCGGTGGCCGCTGCACGCCCGATTCGAAGCGCACGAAGGCTTCGCGCAAATGGTCTTTCAGCAAGGTCTCGTCCCAGGGCTTGGTGATGAACTTGTACACCGAGCCCTCGTTGATGGCCGCCGTGACCGAATGCAGTTCCGGGTAGCCGGACAGCATCACGCGCACGATTTCCGGGTAGATACCCTTGATGCGGCGCAAGAGCTCGTTGCCGGACATGCCCGGCATGCGCGCATCCGTGAGGATCACGCCCACGGCATGGGCGGCCACCAGTTCCAAGGCTTCCTGCGGCTTGCTGGTGCTGAGTATCTGGTAACCCTCCTTGCGCAGCGAGCGGCGCAGGGCGGACAGGATGTGCTCTTCGTCGTCCACCAGCAGCAGCACGCGCTGCGGCGTTTCGGCATGGCAGCTGTCGGGCGGCAAATGGGTGCCCGCATGCAACATCAGATCCATCTCGGCGCCGGGCAGCGGGCGGCTGAAATAATAGCCCTGCATGGCGTCGCACTGGTTGGTATTGAGAAATCCCAATTGTCCCTCCGTTTCCACGCCCTCGGCCACCGTCGTCATGTGCAGCGACTTGGCCATGGCGATGATGGAGCGGGTCAGCGACGCGCCATCCACGCTGTCGGTCACGTCGCGGATGAACGATTGATCGATCTTGACGACGTCGATGGGGAACTGCTTGAGGTAGGAAAGGCTCGAATAGCCGGTGCCGAAGTCGTCCAGCGACAAGGTCACGCCGATTTCCTTCAATTCTTCCAGCGCCTTCACCACGAGGTCGCGGTTCTGCATCAGCACGCTTTCCGTCAGCTCCAGCTCCAGGCAGTGGGCCGGCACGCCGCTGTCGGCCAGCACTTCGCGCACCAGTTGCGGCATGTCGACCTGGCGGAACTGGCGCGCCGACACGTTGACGGCTATCGTCAGGTGCGTAAAGCCGTAGGCATGCCAGACGCCCAGCTGCGCGCACGCCGTGCGCAGCACCCATTCGCCGATGGGCACGATCATGCCCGTTTCCTCGGCCAGGGGGATGAAGCGGTCCGGCGGCACCAGGCCGATGCCGTCGCGGCGCCAGCGCAGCAGCGCTTCCATGCCATAGATCTTGCCGCTGGTAAGGTCGACCTTGGGCTGGTAGTGCAATTCCAGCTCGCCCAGCGCCAGCGCCTGGTGCAGCGCGTGTTCGATTTCGGCCCGTTCCTCCACCAGCACGCCCATCTTGTGATTGTAGAACTGGTAGCCGTTGCGGCCCTTGTCCTTGGCGCTGTAGAGGGCCGCATCGGCCGTCTTGAGCAGCATGTCGCCGCTGTCGCCGTCGGATGGAAACACGCTGGCGCCGATGCTGGTGCTCACGTGCAGGGTATGTTCGCCCAGGACGAAAGGATCGGAGAACACCGCCAGCACCTTTTTCACGATCTGTTCGGCCGTCTCGATGTCGGGCAGGTCGGTCAGCAGGATGACGAACTCGTCGCCGCCCTGGCGGGCCACGGTGTCGCCCTCGCGCACGGCCAGCTTCAGCCTGCGGGCCACTTCCCGCAGCAGCGCGTCGCCCACGGGGTGGCCATAGCTGTCGTTGACGAACTTGAAACGGTCGAGGTCCATCATCAGGGTGGCCAGGTGCAAGCGGGTGCGGCGGGCATGGGCGATGGCCTGGCCGATGCGGTCGTTCAGCAATTGCCTGTTGGGCAAGTCCGTCAGCGCGTCGTGGTTGGCCAGGTATTCAATGCGCAATTCCTGCAGCTTGCGGTCCGTGATGTCCTGCACGGTACCGCGCATCAAGAGCACTTCGCGGCCTTCGCGCACGGCTTCGGCCTGGTGAAAGACGATGCACTCGCCGCCGTCCGGCCGCAGCACCTTGTGTTCGAGGCCATAGCTGGTGCCGCTCGCATGCAGCTCCATGAAGGCATCGAGCAGCAGGGGCCGCTGGTCTTCCGGCAGGCACTGCAGCAGGCGGTCGAAGCTGGTGGGGCCCGCATCGGCATCCAGGCCCAGGATGCGCAACAGCTCCGGCGACCAGTAGCCGTCGCCGCCGGCGATCCGGCATTCCCAGTTGCCGAGGCGGGCCAGCGCCTGCGCGTGGTTGAGGCTTTCCTGGATACGGCTCAATTCGGTGAGCGCGCTGCTGGCCCGCAGCAGGTAGCGCAGCCGGTGCGCCAGCAGCCGCCATTGCATCGGCTTGGAAATGAAATCGCTGGCGCCCGCTTCCAGCGCCTGCTTGATGGAGTCGTCGTCGTCGTTGCCGGTCAGCACGACGATGGGCACGTGCGCGCCGCCGGGCAGACGGCGCAGCTGCTGGCAGCATTCGAAGCCGCTCATGCCGGGCATGGCGACGTCGAGCAGGATCAGGTCGGGCACGCCGCGCTGGAAGGCGGCCAGCGCTTCCAGGCCGCTGGTCGCTTCCTCGATGCGGAAGCCTTCCGGCTCCAGCGCTTCCGTCACGAGGATACGCGTCATGGTGTCGTCGTCGACCACCAGGACCAGTGCTTGCGGGGGCAGTGCGGTATTCATATGGCTTCCTTCTCAATGGCCAGGGCGGCGAGGACACGGTCGAGCTCTTGCTGGATGCCGCGGATATGGTGTAGTGCGCTGCCGACGTCATTGCCGCGCGCGTATTGTTCGATTTCACGGCAGGTGGCCGACAAGCCCAGCGCGCCCACGTTGGCGCAGCTCGACTTGAGCGTATGCGCCGCCAGCTGCAGGGCCGCGGCATCGCTGGCTTCGGCGGCCACTTCCAGCTGGCCCAGCAGGCGCGGGGCGTCGCTGTAGAACAGGTCGATGATGCGCCCCAGCACGTCGGGACGGCCGGGACGCCGCATGGCGCGCAGGTTTTGCAGGGCGGCGGGGTCGAGGATGGCGGCTGATTCCACCGGCGCCACCTCCGTGGTTACTGTAGGCGTTTCCGCGGCAGGCGACGGACGCCAGCGGGCCAGGACTTCCAGCAGGGCGGCGCGCGTGTACGGCTTGGCCAGGTAGTCGTCCATGCCCGCGTCCAGGCACAGTTCGCGGTCGCCGAGGATGGCGTTGGCCGTCAGGGCAATGATGGGCGTGCGGCCTCGGCCTTGCTCGGTTTCCATGCGGCGCAAGCGCCGGGTCGCTTCAAAACCATCCATTTCCGGCATCTGGCAATCCATCAGGATCACGTCGAACGGGTAGCGCTCCCACAGGGCCAGCGCGCGCGCGCCGTTGTCGGCCGGCGTCGCTTCGTAGCCGCTGTCTTCCAGCATGGCCAGGGCGATTTCCTGGTTGATCGCGTTGTCTTCCACCAGCAGCATGCGCAGCGGCGCCTGGCCTGCGGCCGCGCTTTCCGCTGGAGCGGGCAGGGCAGGCATGGCAGCACTCGTTGGCGCCAGGGTGCCGTAGCCGCAGACAGCTTCGATGCAGTGGCGCAGTTCCATCGCCCGCACGGGCTTGGTCAGGCAGTATTCCACGCCCAGCGCCGTCAGCTGGCGCAGCTCGGCCGAGGCGTCCAGCGAACTGAGCATGATAATTTTCAGGGCCGCCATGCCGGCGTCGGCCTTGATCGCGCGCACCAGCTCGGCGCCATCCATGACGGGCATGCGCATATCGATGATGGCCAGGTCGAACGGGCGCCCGCCGCGCAGCGCGGCTTGCAGCAGGTCCAGCGCTTCGGCGCCGTCGGCGGCGCTGGCGGCGGCCATCTGCCACTCGATCGCGTGCTGCAGCAGGATGCTGCGGTTGGTGGCATGGTCGTCCACGATCAGCACGTTCAAGGCGGCCAGCGACACGCGCGGCGGCGCCGCCGGCGGCGCGTCTTCTGGCGCCACGATGCCCACGGCGATGGTGACGGCGAAGCTGGAACCCTGGCCCGCCACGGATTTCAGCACGATGTTGCCATCCATCATTTCCGCCAGCTGCTTGATGATGGCCAGGCCCAGTCCCGTGCCGCCGTATTTGCGCGAAGTGGTGCTGTCGGCCTGGCGGAACGGCTGGAAGACGGCCGCTGCCGCTTCCGGCGCCATGCCGATGCCCGTGTCGCGCACTTCCAGACGGATCTGGCCGGCGGCGGGGCAGCTGACATCGACGGAAATCTCGCCCCGTTCCGTGAACTTGGTGGCGTTATTGAGCAGGTTGGTGAGGATCTGGCGCAGCCGCACGGGGTCGCCGCGCACGTGCTGCGGCACGTCGGAGGCGATGCGGCAGGTAAATTCGATGGCCTTGCGCTGGATGCCGTTGGCAAACAGCGCCACCACATCGTCGATCACCTGGCGCAGGTCGAACGGGATATGTTCGAGCACCAGCTTGCCCGCCTCGATCTTGGAAAAGTCGAGGATGTCGTCGATGATGCTCAGCAGGCTTTCGCCCGAGCGGTGCACCGTGTGCACGAAACGCTGCTGCTTGGGGCTCAGTTCCGTACGCTGCAGCAATTCCGTCATGCCCAGCACGCCATTCATCGGTGTGCGGATCTCGTGGCTCATCTTGGCCAGGAATTCCGACTTGGCGCGGTTGGCGGCGTCGGCCTCGGCCTTGGCCTGCTTGAGCGCCAGGTCGCGCTGTTCCACGTGCTCGAGCATGCCGTTGAAGCCCTTGATCAATTGCCCCAGTTCATCGCTGCCATGCTGCGCCACGCGCACCGACAGCGCCTTGCCGCCGCGGATATGGGCAATCGCATGGGACAGGTGCGCCAGCGGCCTGGCGATAGACGCGCTGATCAGCCCCGTGATGGCCACGCAGGCCAGCAGCAGCACCAGCGCGATGCCGAGGATCAGCATGAAGGCATGGCGCACGCCATCGCGCACCTGGGTCACGGCGTCCTGCTGCTGCCCCGTGATGCGCGCCACCTGCTGCGCGGAATGGGCGGCCTGTTCGCGTTCGAAAGCGCGTACGTGGTCGATGGCCTCGCCCAGCGCCGCCTGGCTGTCCAGCACGCTGCCCTTGGCTTGCACCAGCCGCTGCCCCGACCGTTCCACCGCGTCCAGGTAGGTGTCGACGCTGCGCGTTTCGGCCAGCAAGCCCAGCTGGCCTATGCTTTGCAGCAAGGTCTGCATGGTGCCCATGTCGCGGTGCAGTGCGCCGATGTGCAGCGCGATATCGGCGCCCAGGCGCGTGACGTCGCCGGCGGCCGTGGCGAGCATGACTTCGCCCACGTCGATGCTGATGGCGTCGACGGCCAGGTTGATTTCGCCGCTGGCGTCCTCGATGCGGGCCGAGGTGCGCATGTAGCGGTTGGCCTGCGCCAACCGGTCGCGTCCGATGGCCAGCTGCAGTTCGATGGGATCGAGTTCCTCGGCCAGGCGCAGGAGAGCGGTGGCCAGGGTGGCGCTGACTTGCTCCTTGAGCGCGGCATAGTGCACCTGCTGCGCCGCGCTGGCGCCGGCCTCGGCCAGCAGCCCTGCGCGCAAGGCCAGCAAGCCGGCGGCGGGATCGAGCATCTGGCGCGCCGTGGCCAGCAGTGTCGTTCGCAGCGCCTGCTGGGCGGGGCTGATGTCGCGCTCGCCGCTTCCCTGCAGATGGGCGACGGCCGCCGTCAGCCGTTCGCGCAAGGGTGCGATGCGGAAGCGGTTCTTCACGGCCTCCGTCTCGGCCAGCGCAATCTGCATGTCGAGGATGCTCTTGCGCAAGTCGGTCAGGTAGCGCGCGTTCTCGTTCAGGCGCTGGCTTTGCAGCTGCACTTCGGCTGCCGTCGCCTGTGCCTGGCTGTCGACCAGGCGGATCTTGCCGCGCGCGGCCTTGGCGGCGGCCTTGATCTGCGCCAGGACCTGGCCCATCTCCATCGCCTGCGCCTTGTAGTAGGCCTCGTTTTCCAGGCGCTTGCGCACGGCGACGCGCATGCGCTGGAATTCCTGTTCGAAGGCCGCGTGATAGCGGGCCGCCTGCGGCTCGCCGTGGCGCCGCAATTCATTGCGGATGCTCTCGGCGGCCTGGATATTGGCGACGATCTTGTCCGACACCTGTTCCAGCTGCGCCAGGTCTTCCGCCTTGCCCAGCTCGAAAAAGTCCGACGCCATGTCCTGCACGGTGTAGCGCAGGCGCAACACGTCCGTGTACAGCGGCACGGTCCGGTCGGTCAAGCCATGCACATGGGTTTCGATGCCTTTCACCAGCAGCAGGCTGGCCGCCGCCATGGCCGCCACGCCCGCCAGCAGGACGCTGGTACTGATGATCAGCTTGGTCCTGATTTTCATGCCTGGCTCCAGGGCGGGCTGGAAAAGTGGGCGCGCATCACTTCGCGCCAGGCCCCGGGTCCGCCGGCACGATCTTGCCGTCGGCGATGCGGGTCAGGAAGACGGCTGTCGATGCCTGGTGGTTGTCGGGCCGCAGCGTCACCCGCATGCCGCCCAGATCGAGGCGGTCGAACGTTTCGAAGCTCTGGATCAGACGCTCGCGCGTGAGGTCGGTGCCCGTGCGGCGCAGCGCCGCCACCATCAGGGTGGCCGAGATGCAGCCTTCGAAACTGACGAAAGACAGCGTGGCCGCCGGCACATGTTTGGCCAGCAGCGCGGCGCAGTCGGCGGCGATCGGCAACTGGCGGTCGTCCGGCAAGGGCACTACTTGCGAAATGACGATGTTGTTGCCTTCCGTGCCCAGCAGTTGCAGCAGGCTGTTCGTGCCGACAAACGATACCGTGGACAGGGCCGCCTTCAACCCGGCCTGGCTGGCTTCGCGCACGAACGCCGCCACCGGCGTGTAGGGGCCGGCCATGACCACCGCTTGCAGGTCGTGCCCGATCAGGGCCGCCAGTCCCGCCTTGACGGCCGTGGTGCCGCGCTGGAACGAACCCTTGGCAACGAGTTCCAGGCCGCGCCGTTGCAGGGCCCGCACGGTGCCGTCGAGCACGGCGTTGCCGAAACCGTCGTCCTGGTACAGCACGCCAAAGCGCTTGACGCCCCGGCTGGCAAAATACTGCACCAGGGCATCGGACTCATCGTCATAACTGGCGCGGAAGTTGATGATTTCATGCACCACGGGGTGGCGCAAGGTCATCGCGCCCGTAAACGCGCCCACCAGCGGCACCTTCATTTCCTGGACGATCGGTATGACGGCGTTGGTCGTGGGCGTCCCTACGTTGCCGAACAGCGCGAACACCTGTTTTTCCTCTACCAGCCTGAGCGTTTCGCTGATGGCGCGGTCCGGATCGTAGCCGTCATCGGCGACCACCAGCTCGATGCTGCGGCCATGGATGCCGCCGCGCTGGTTCGCTTCCTGGAACACGGCCGTTGCGCCGTCGAGCATGGCTTTCCCCAGCCCCGAGGCCGCGCCCGTTTGCGCATTGACCATGCCCAGACGGATGTGCGTCTCGGTGACGCCCGGTTCGGCGGCGTGGACCATGCCGGCCACGAGGGTGATAGCGAGCCAGCAGCATTCCGGGAAAACGCGCATGAGCTACCTTTATGGAGGTTGACCGGTATCAATTGGCACAGGGTTGACAACGAGTATGGAGCAAATTGCCAACGCAAAACTCACACATAGTCACAGTCATGGTCACGGCGCGGAAAGCAGGCCAGATACGCCTCAGGACACGGGCAGCTGCACCACCACCTTGCCCCGTGCACGGCCCTGCGCCAGATAAGCCAGCGCCTGTTTCGCCTCAAGAAAAGGAAACACACTGTCGATGACGGGGCGGATGCTTCCCGCCTCGATCAGGGCGGCGATCTGCGCCAGCTGGCCGCCGTCGGGACGCACGAAGTGGAAGGCATAGCTGGCGCCGCGCCGCCGCGCCAGGCCGATGATCTTGCGGCTGAGCAAACCAAACACCAGTTTCAGCACCACGTTCATGCCGCGCGCGCGGGCAAAGGCGGCGTCCGGCGGACCGACCAGCGAAACGACGCGGCTGCCGGGCTTGACGATGTGCAAGGCTTTTTCCAGCCCGTCGCCGCGCACCGTGCCCAGCACGGCGTCGTAATCGCGCAGCACGTCCTCGAACGGCTGTTTCTTGTAGTCGATGACCTCATCGGCGCCCAGGCCGCGCACCAGTTCCACGTTCGCCGTGCTGGTGGTGGTGCCCACGCGGGCGCCCAGGTGCTTGGCCAGCTGGATGGCGAACGTGCCGATGCCGCCGGAACCGGCCGGGATGAACACTTTCTGGCCCGGCTTCAGCTGCATGCGCTCATGCATCGCTTGCCACGCCGTCAGGCCCACCATGGGAATCGACGCCGCCTGCACGAAATCGAGGTTGGCCGGTTTCAGCGCGGCCGCCTGTTCGGGCACGATGGCAAATTCGGCCAGGCTGCCGTGCGGGGTGTCGAAAATGCTCGCATACACGGCGTCGCCCACTGTAAAGCGCGTGACGCCGCTGCCCACGGCCACGACCACGCCGGCCACGTCGCTGCCCAGGGTGGCCGGCAAGCGCGTTTTCAAGATCGGCTTGAAGTCGCCCTTCGGGATCAGGTTGTCGATGGGGTTCAGGCCGACGGCGTGCACCCGCACCAGCAATTCGCCGGGGCCGGGCGTGGGGCGGGGCAGTTCCGCAAACGCCGCATAATCGAGGCCGCCGTATTGTTTGAGTTGCAAAGCTTGCATGATGTTCTCTCTGTATGCTGAAAAGGCGCCGGCGCTCAGGCCAGGCGCAGGTCCTTGCGCAAGCCGGCGTCCAGCAGCGCGGCCGGCATGAAACGGCGCATCAGGCGCAAGCGCGCCGCCAGCGGCCCGGCCGTGTAGCGCAGCTTGGGCTTGCTTGTCTGCGCCGCCGCCAGGATGGTGTCGGCCACGATAGCCGGATCGTCGGCGCCGGCCATCAGCGTCTGCAGCCGGCTGGTGATGGCCGCGCTCACTTGCCGGTAGGCGGACAGCGGCGTATCGGGCGCCAGCAGATTGGCTTCGAACGTGGTTTTCGTGTAGGCCGGTTCGATGACGCTGGCGCGGATGCCCCAGCCGCGCACCTCATGGTCGAGCGATTCAGTGTAGCCCTCGATCGCGTGCTTGGTGGCGGAATACAGCGCGCCGTAAGGCATGGGCAAAAAGCCCAGGACGGAACCGATATTGAGGATGCGCCCGCCACCTTGGGCCCGCATGTGCGGCAGCACGGCCAGGGTCATGCGCAGCACGCCATAGAAATTCGTGTCGAAGATGGCTTGCGCCTGCGCCACGCTGCTTTCCTCTGCGCCACCCGGGGCCACGCCGAAACCGGCGTTATTCACCAGCAGGTCGATGCGGCCTTCGCGCTGGATTACCTCTGCCACGGCGGCAGCGACGGACGCATCGCTGGTGACGTCGAGCGCCAGCATCGC
Source organism: Janthinobacterium sp. NKUCC08_JDC (assembly GCF_019345575.1). Taxonomy (NCBI): domain Bacteria; kingdom Pseudomonadati; phylum Pseudomonadota; class Betaproteobacteria; order Burkholderiales; family Oxalobacteraceae; genus Janthinobacterium; species Janthinobacterium sp. NKUCC08_JDC. Next base: position 205,771 of record NZ_JAHKQW010000006.1, read on the forward strand.
ATGGCCGGCCGCGGCCGCTTGTCCGCCGCGGCGGCTGGTGCCGTACACCGTGTAGCCCGCTTGCGCCAGGCGCCGGGCCGTGGCCGCGCCGATGCCGGACGAGGCGCCGGTGACGAGGGCAATCTTCTTGTTGTTCATGGCAATTCCTTCAGGGGTTGACAGCGTTGGATATGGTATATGACGATCATCATATTGTTGTTTCAAAAAAAGCCCGGGACGGATCAAGGTCCCGGGCAGGGCAATTAGCTGGGTGTTTGAAACTGCGCCAGGGTGGCCGCGCACAGCGCGTCCGACAGGGCCGGCTCGTCCACGGCGCGCGCGAGAATGGTGGTGCCGATCATGGCGCACACGGTCGCCATCGCTTGCGCATGCGCTTCGGGCTGGCCCCAGTTCGGCAACTGGCGCGCGAACAGGTCGATCATTTCCTTGATATGGATGGTGGCGGCGCGCCGCACCTCGGGCGCCTGGCGCGGCATTTCCGAGCCCAGCGCCGACACGGGGCAGCCTACCTCGATGGCGGCGATGTGTTCGGGCGACAGATACGCGGCCAGCATGGCCTGCAGCGCCTGGCCAGGCGGGGCGGCGGCCGCCACCCGGGCCGCCAGCGCCACCGCTTCGGCGCCCGCACGGTCGCCCGCTTCGGCCAGCAGCGCGTCGCGCGAGGCGAAGTGTGCGTAAAAGCCGCCGTGCGTCAGGCCCGCTTCCTTCATGATGTCGGCCACGCCCGTGCCCGCATAGCCGCTGCGGCGGATGGCGCGCGTGGCCACCTCGACGATGCGTTCGTGTGTGGCTTCCTTGCGGCTTTGCGCCGCCGGTTTGTTCGGTGAGTTCTGCATGACGGTCATCATATCGCAGTTTTCAACAGCGTGCACGCGAGGCGCTCAGAACAGCCCGGCCGTCCAGTCGGTGAACGCCCGCATCGCCGGGGAGAGAAAGCGCTGATGCGGGTAGAGCAGCGATACGGGCACGGGCGCCGGCCGCCTGTCGGCCAGCACCTCGACCAGTTCCCCTGCCTGCAACTGGTCGCTTACGAGGATCTCGGCCAGCTGCATCAAGCCATGGCCGGCCAGGCCCAGCTCGATGTACAGCTCCGTCTCGTTGACGGCGACCGTGCCGGGGACGGGAATGGCGATGCTGGTACCGTCTTCGATGAAATGCAGGTCGCTGCCGCGCCGCGCCGTGCTGGAAAAGTAATGGACGGCCCGGTGTCCTGGCAAATCCTCGAGGGTTGCGGGAACACCGTGTTCGGCCAGATAGGACGGCGCCGCGCAGGTGATCCAGCGCAGCTCGCCCAGGCGGCGCGCGACCAGGGCCGAATCTTCCAGGCTGCCTGTGCGGATCACGCAATCGACGCCTTCCTGTATCAAGTCCACCTGGCGGTCATTGACGCCGATCATCAGGTAGATGTCGGGGTAGCGCTGCTGGAATTGCGCCAGCTGCGGCAGGATCACGGCATGGGCAATGCCGCTAGGTATATCGACGCGCAAGCGTCCCTGCGGGCGCTCGCTAGCGCCTTGCAGGCTCGCTTCGGTATCGGCGATCAGCTCGAGGATCTCGCGGCAGCGGTGGAAGTAGCGCTCGCCTTCCGGTGTCAGGCTGAGATTCCTGGTGGAGCGGTGCAGCAGGCGCGTCTGCAAATGTTTTTCCAGCCGCTTGATGATGGCGGTCACCGACGATGCGGGCAAAGCCAGGGTCTGCGCCGCGCGCACGAAACTCCTGCTCTCGACCACGCGAAGGAATACCTGCATTGCTTGTACGCGGTCCATGTCTTGTCTTCGTAGCAGTAGGGGAAACGGCACTATAACCCAACATTATTCGGATTTTCTGCATGCTGAAAACACACTGCGCTACTTTTTCCCCTTGCTTGCCCGCATTAGACTGCGTGCAACCCATTAGCTATAGCAGGAATCAAGCATGTCTGAACAAGACCAACTACTGGCGCCACTGGCCCCGGCACCCCGCAAGATGCTGATCAAAGGCGCCACCATTATCAGCATGGATGGCAGTGTCGGCAATGTGCCCAAGGGCGATATCCTGATGGCCGATGGCGTCATCGCCGCCATCGGTCAGCATCTGCAAGCCGACGGCGCCGAGGTGATCGATGCCGCGCAGATGATCGCCATTCCCGGCATGGTCGACACCCACCGCCATGCCTGGGAAGGCCAGCTGCGCCGCATCAACCCGAATGCGGCGACGCTCGAGGACTATTGCAACGCCACGCATTTCTCGTTCGCCAAATACTACCGGCCGCGCGACATCTACGTGGGCAACCTGCTCACGGCCCTGGGCGCCATCGATGCCGGCATCACGACCGTGATCGACAATTCGCACAATAGCCGCACGGCGGCGCACGCCGACGCGGCGGTCGAAGCGCTGCTCGACGCGGGCATCCGCGCCGTGCACGCCTCGGGGGCACCCGTGTCGGGCGAGTGGGACAAGGCGCATTGGCCAGGCAACCTGGCGCGCCTGCAAGCCAAGTATTTTACGAATCCCGACAGCCTGGTGACGCTGGCCATGATGGCGCAGCTGGAACCGGAGCAGTGGGCCGTCGCCCGTCAATTGGGTATTCCCATCGTGACCGAGTTTTTTGGCGCTGGCATGGCGGACGAGCTGGAGGGCTTGCACCGGCAGGGGCTGCTCGGCAGCGACAATATCTTCAACCACTGCACCTGCCTGCCGGAAGCGGGCTGGCGGATCTTGCGCGAGACGGGCGTGCGCGTCAATGTATGTCCGCGTTCGGATGCCCACTACGGTATCGAGGATGGCATGAACGCCTGGCAGGCGGCGCACCAGCACGGCATACGCCCCGGCCTCAGTGTCGACAACGAGACTTCGTATAGCGGCGACATGTTCATGGAAATGCGCGTGGCGTTCTACCTGCAGCGGGTGATGGGACATCGCCAGGGGCATCGCCATGCGGCGGCGCCCACCGATGCCTTCCGCTTGCTCGAGGCCGCCACGATAGACGGCGCCGCAGTGGCAGGGCTGGAGCAGCGCATTGGCAGTTTGGCGCCAGGCAAGCAGGCCGACCTGGTGCTGATACGCACCGGCGACCTCAATGTATATCCTGTCAATAACGCCATCGGTACCGTCGTGCATGCGGCTGAGCGCAGCAATATCGATACCGTCATCATTGGCGGGCGCGTGCGCAAACGCGGTGGCGTCGTGCTGGGCGTGGATCAGGCAAAACTGCGCGCCGCGATCGACGAATCGTGTGGCCACCTGTTCAGTGCCGCCGATTATCAGCCCGATCTGTTTGCCCAGTCGTTCGCAACTATCCACCAGGCGTAGGCAGCGCCATATGGGCTCTGCCTACGCCAGCATTTCAGGATCAGGCCAGCTTGCGCTTGCCTGCCGAAACGCGGTTCCAGCCATAGCCGGCGACGATGATGGCCACGATGGCTGCCTGCGCGAGCAGGGTTTCCATGGTCGGCAGGATGCCCAGCAAGTCGATGCGCACGAAATCGACGGGGGTGACGCCGACCCAGCCCGCTTCCTGCAGCGCGGCCACGCCTTTGCCCATCAGGATGACGGCCAGCACGGCCACGAAGGCGGACGTCCACGAGAAGAACTTGCCGATCGGCATGCGGGCACTCGTGCGCAGCAAGGCCCAGGCGATCACGACCAGCAGCACGATGGCCACGAGGAAGCCGCCCAGCAGGGCGCCGCCATTGCCGTCCGCCGCCAGGGCGGAATAGAACAGCACGGTTTCAAAGACTTCGCGGTAGACGGCGATGAAGGCCAGGGCGAACAGGCCCCAGGCGGAGCGCCGGCTCATCGCGGCCGTGAGTTTCTCGTGCAGGTATTCCTGCCAGCGCCCGGCGCTGCTCTTCTGGTGCATCCACAAGCCCACGCTGAGCAGGACCAGGGCCGCGAATACGGAACCGAGACCTTCGCTCACTTCCCGGCTGGCGCCGCTGATGGTCACCAGATACGTCGCCGCCACCCACGTCAGGCCGCCCGCCACCAGCGCGCTGGCCCAGCCCGCATGCACGTAGGCGAGCACGTCGTGGCGCTTGGCCTTGCGCAGGAAGGCGATGATGCCGATCACGATCAGCAGCGCTTCCACGCCTTCGCGCAGCAAGATCGTCAGGGCGCCGATAAAGGTCGTCATCGGGTCGGCCTTGGCGTCGCCCAGTTCCGCTTCCACGTGGGTAAACAGTTGCTGCAGTTTTTCACCGGCCGCTTCGGCGTCGGCTACCGTGCCCTTCGCCACGGCGGAGCGGTAGGCCAGCATGGCGTTTTCCACGGCCAGCAGCAGGGATTTGTTGCGCGCGCCGACCATCGGCTCGATCGGCTCGAAGCCGTCCAGGTAGGCAGACAGGCCCAGGCGCGTGGCGCCCGCACGGTCGCCCGCGTGCATGGCGGCCAGGCTTTCGGCCAGGCGCAGACGCGACAGGGCCAGACCGGCCGGCTTGTGCGCTTCGGCCTTGTCGGCATGGCTGCGCAGATACGCCGTCAGCGCTTTGGCCTCGTCCGCGCCCAGCTTGGCGGCAACGGCTTCCTGCGTCAGGGTCGTCACGGCGGCCAGGTCCGCGTACAGCTTCTTGGCCCGTGGATCGTCCTGCCACAGCTTTTCACCATGCGCGCTGGCCGCCGCATCGTGCGACATGCCGCCGATATAGAAAGCCAGGTCCCAGCGCTCGTTTTCGGACAGCTGGTCGAAACTGGCCATCGACGTGCCGGCCACGCCTTGCGAAATGACCTGGTACAAGGCCATCAGGCTGCGCGACTGCGCCCGTTCGCCATCCGTGAAGGCGATCGGTTTCGGCTCCAGGCTGGCCGCCAGCGGACCATCGCCGCCGCCGGCCACGCCGTGGCAAGAAGCGCACTGGGCCGCATACAGGGCCGCGCCACGCGCCAGGTTCGGCAGCACTTTCGGCGCCACGGGTATCGGGTAGGCGGCAATCAGCAAGCCGTTCGCATAGTGCGCCAGGCGCTTGACTTCCACGCCATCCGCCTTGGCGACGACGGCTTTGCGCAGGTCGGCGATGGCGGCGGCAATGGCCGCCTGGGAGGCGTGGGCGGGCAGGGCGGCGATCTGCGTCGTCGCGTTGTCCGTGAAATCGAGCATTTCCGCGTATTCGGCCTCGCTGACCACCTTGCCGTGCTCGACGGCGCCGCTGTAATCGACGGCAACGTAGTCAATCAATTGCCACAATTGCTTGGCGCCAGCGCCGGGATCGGTTGTTTGCGCGTGCGCGCCACCGGCCAGCAACAGGCTGGCGGCCACGAGCGGATAGCACACGAGCCATTTCTTCATAGAACTGAACATGATTCTCATTCTCATTTGTCGTTAACCCGGCGACTATAGGACAGACCGTGCGGGGTGTCAACGGCGCACGGACCTTGTCCTGGACGATAGTGCGGACCAGGCGCCGGGAGGCGGCAGAGAATGGGACGGCGGAAAACGCGTGCTACTGGCCAGATGCCGGCTTCGCGTACAGGCCCCTGGCCAGGCCATTATCCGCATCATCGACTTGCAGGCCGCCCTCGACGACACGCAGGGCCAGCTTCTGGAATGCCTGGCCCCTGAGCCATTGGGGATCGGTGACGGCGAACGCGGCGATGCGCTCCTGCGCGCGCTCCGCTGGCACGGCCAGCCATTGATAGTCGGCTTTCGAGCCCTGGCGGCGCAAGCCCGCCCGCACCCAGCGTTCCGACGCCGGCATGCGGACGATGGCGTCGCCGTTCGCCACGCTGACAGCCGTGGCCGTCTTGCCGCTTTGCGCTTCGAATTTCACTTCCACGCCGGCCATCGGTCCCAGCCGTGGAAAACCGACGATGGCCACCCACAATCCCGCTTCGGCCGCTTTCTGGATGCGCATTTCCGATTCCTCGAACACGCGGAACTGCGGTTCCTTGCCGCCATTGCCCGCCACCAGGGTCACCGTGTCGCCCGAAGCGCGCCACTCGCCGCTCGCTTGCTGGTCGGTATTGCCATAACTGAGCATCCATTCGAAGGTGCCGTCCTTTTTCAGCAGCAGTTCGGAGCCCGTTTCCATGACGCCTTGCAGATAATAGTGGCCAGGCAGTGACGACGCGGCTGGCTCGGCCGCGCTGGCCCAGCTGGCCGAAATGGAGAAAGCGAGGGCGGCGCAGGCCAGCAGGCGCGAGAGGGATTGCTTCATCGGTGTGTCCTTGTTGTGTTTTTATGATAAGCCATCATAACAACGGCAATTAAATTGCCGTCGCACGACACACCGGAATGCTGGCGTCGCGTTTACTTCGCGCTGAAATCGAGCACGACGCGCGCGGCAACCTTGCCGTGTTCCAGGCGGCTGAAGATCTCGTTGATGGCCGACAGCGGCTGCAATTCCACGTCGGCCTTGACCTTGCCCGTGGCGGCAAAGGCAAGCGCCTCGGCCATGTCCTGGCGCGTGCCCACAAAAGAGCCGCGTATCGTCACGCAATTGGCGACGACGTCGAACAGCGGCGTCGGGAAGTCGCCCGGCGGCAAGCCCACCAGTACGCAGGTGCCGCGCTTGCGCGTCATCGCCACGCCTTGCTGGAAAGCGTCGAGCGACGGCGCCGTGATCAGCACGCCGTGGGCGCCGCCCCCGGTCGCTTCGCGCAAGGCTGCGACGGGGTCGCCCTGGCGCGCATTGATGGTCACTTCGGCACCGAGGGCGCGTGCGTGTTCCAGCTTGCCGTCATCGATGTCGACGGCCGCCACGCGCAAGCCCATGGCCAGCGCATATTCGATGGCCAGGTGACCGAGTCCGCCGATGCCGGACACGGCCAGCCATTCTCCCGGCCGCGCGCCCGTTTCCTTGATGCCCTTGTAGCTGGTCACGCCGGCGCAGATGATGGGCGCCGCCTGCACGGCGGACAGTCCCGCCGGGATATGCGCGACGTAGCGCGGGTCGGCCAGGATGTATTCGGCAAAGCCGCCATTCTTGGTGTAGCCGCCGAACTGCGCTTCGGCGCACACGGTTTCCCAGGCCGCCAGGCAATGTTCGCAATGGCCGCAAGCCGAATAGAGCCAGGGCACGCCGACCCGGTCGCCCAGCTGCACTTCCGTCACGCCCGTGCCCACGGCCACCACCAGGCCGATGCCTTCGTGGCCGGGAATGAACGGCGGCGACGGCTTGACGGGCCAGTCGCCGCGTGCCGCATGCAAATCCGTGTGGCAAACGCCGCACGCTTCCGTCTTGACGAGGATCTGGCCAGGGCCGGGTACCGGCACGGGCACCTCGCGCAGCACCAGCGGCTGGCCCAGTTGCTCGACAACGGCGGCTTTCATGGTAGTGGGTGTCATGGTATTCCTTATGAAGTGGGTAGGGCGTAGAGCAGGGCGCAAGCCATGGTTTGCTGAACAGAAGCTTGCGAATGATCATATTCTGCTGCACACGATACGAAAATTGATTGATCTACATCAACATACTGAGCGGGAAACCAGCCACCTTGAAGGACGATTCAGTCCTGCTGTCGCGTTGAAGGAAAGCCGGGCCTGAGGTATAATGACAACTCGGCGTGTGCTGCGTGCGCCCGGGGCTACCCCGAATACGGAGAACGACATTTTCGTTTTCCGTGAGGTTTTATGATGCGCGCAGCGTTCCATCTCTATTGGCGTCAACTGATTGAAGCACCGCTTTCTGCGGGCGCTGTCTTTTCCCTTTCCCACTCCTCGTCTACGCCTGCCCGGCCTGCTTGTGCTTGTGCTTGTATTGGCACTTCTTCCGTCATTGACCTCGCCGCGCGTGCTTGCGTCCGGAGGGCCTGGTGCGTCGTGGACATCCATTCGTTCAAGGAGCATGCGGCATGAGCACCACTGCATCACCGAAACACCATTCCGTTCTACAGCGCTTCCTCGCCAGTGACGCGGCGGGCGGCATCCTGCTGATGGCAGCGGCCGTTGCCGCCCTGATTATCGCCAACAGTCCGCTGGCCGGCGCCTACCAGCATTTTCTGCATTGGCAAACAGGTCCCGTGCTCAGCGACAAACTGGGCCCGATGACAACCCACCTCTGGGTCAACGACGGGCTGATGGCGGTCTTTTTTCTCCTGGTCGGGCTCGAGATCAAACGGGAACTGGTCGATGGCCGGCTCTCGACGTGGGAGCAGCGGCGCCTGCCGGCATTGCCCGCACTGCTGGGGATGGCATTCCCGGCCGCGATCTACGTTTTACTGACTGCGAAACAGCCCTTGCTGATGAATGGCTGGGCGATACCTGCCGCGACGGACATCGCGTTCGCCATGGGAGTGCTGGCGCTGCTGGGACGCCATGCGCCCTTGTCCTTGAAACTGCTGCTTGTTTCAGTGGCTATTATCGATGACATGGGCGCTGTCGCCATCATCGCCGTTTTCTATACCGCCTCCATCAATGCCGGCGCACTTGCCGCCGCGGCCGCCATCGTCGTGGTGTTATTTGCCTTGAACAAGCTTCGCGTGATGAAGCTGTGGCCGTATCTGATCGGCCTGGCCCTGCTTTGGTATGTCACGCTGCTCTCCGGCGTGCACGCAACGATCGCCGGCGTAGTGGGTGCCTTCCTGATCCCCTACATTCCATCCCCAGGCACGCCGGATGCGCCTGATTCGCCCCTGCACCGGCTCGAACACGCCTTGCATCCATGGGCCGGTTTCCTGATCGTCCCGGTATTCGGTTTCGTCAACGCTGGCGTCTCGTTCGCCGGACTCCCGCCATCAGCCATGTGGGCGCCGCTCCCGCTTGGCATTGCCGCAGGTCTTTTCCTCGGCAAGCAACTGGGCGTGTTCGCTGGTGTCATGCTGGCGGTCAAGAGTGGACTTGCTGGCAAGCCACGCGGCAGCACCTGGCTGCAAATTTATGCGGTCTCGATGCTTTGCGGTATCGGTTTTACGATGAGCCTGTTCATCAGTGGCCTGGCATTTCCTGGCCATCCAGCGTATGTCGAGGAAGCCAAGATCGGCATCCTGCTTGGCTCTCTCCTGTCGGCCATCGTTGCTTGCCTGATTCTGCGTTTCGCCCCGAAGGCAAAAGACCAGCTTGAGCATGAAAGTGTGCAGGCAGACGAAATTCGTCGCGATGGCGATGTTGTGACTATGTAATGCGGCACTCCGTCGAGGCCTGCACTTGGTCTCGACGGATCCCATGTCAAACAGTCTTTCCAGGTAGCTGTACGCAGAAAAACAGGTTTACATTAATTTCATGTTTCGATTATTATGGAATTATAGAATTAATTATCGCCGCGTTGGCCGGCACTACGCCTGAGCTAATCAAGAAAGGATTTACCATGAATAACTTGCCCAACATCAGCGACGCCCACCTCGATACGCCGACCCTCGATAAACTTGCGCCGCCGACGGTGGCCACGCATCCACCGCGCATCCTCTTGCTGTATGGCTCGCTGCGTGAACGCTCGTTCAGCCGCTTGCTGACCCTGGAGGCGGAGCGGCTGCTCCAGCATTTCGGCGCCGAGACGCGGGTGTTCGACCCGCATGGCTTGCCCATGGTCGACAGCGTCAGCCCTGATCACCCCAAGGTGCAGGAGCTGCGCGCGCTGTCGCTGTGGTCGGAAGGCCAGGTCTGGTGCAGCCCGGAACGCCATGGTGCAGTGACGGGCGTGTTCAAGTCGCAGATCGACTGGCTGCCGCTGGAAATGGGCAGCGTGCGCCCAACGCAGGGGCGGACCCTGGCAGTGATGCAAGTGTCGGGCGGCTCGCAGTCGTTCAACGCCGTCAACAGCTTGCGCGTGCTGGGCCGCTGGATGCGCATGGTGACGATCCCGAACCAGTCATCCGTTGCCAAGGCATATCAGGAGTTCGATGACAACGACCGCATGAAGCCGTCGCCATACTACGACCGCCTGGTCGACGTCATGGAAGAACTGTATAAATTCACCCTGGTGGTGCGCGACCGCTCCGATTACCTGACCAGCCGCTACAGCGAGCGCAAGGAGTCCATGCCGGTTGACGTGCGCGCGCTTGCCAGAGCGGCCATGGAGCACGAAACGCCAGTCAAGTAAGCTGTTTTCATCGCGGCCCGCACGCCGGGCCGCCACTTTACGATGACTCAGTCGAATTCCTGGTTTGAAAGGACAGCATGAAAATCTTGGTGTTTCTTGGTTCAATACGCACCAGCACGCCGCCGCAGCCGGCGCGTCTCGGCGAGCGTGTAGCCAAAGCCTGCGCGGCGCAGTGCAGTCAAGATGGCCACGACGTGGTGCTCATCGATCCATTCGATTACGACCTGGGCGATGTGTTCAAACCGCACTTTTCCTATGCGAAAGGACGCGCACCCTTGCCGTTGGAGCACCTGGCCAGTGAGATTGCCGGCGCCGACGGGTATGTGATGGTCAGCCCCGAATACAATCATTCAATGAGCCCGGCGCTGGCGCATCTACTGAACCATTTTGGAAGTTCCCTGTTTGCTTTCAAGCCCAGTGCCATCGTGACTTATTCGGCAGGGCAGTGGGGTGGCGTGCGCGCAGCAGTGGGCATGCGCGCTTTTCTGTCCGAGCTCGGCTGTTTGCCAGTGTCGGCCATGATCCATATTCCGGCCGCACATACTGTTTTTGCTGCCGATGGCAGCTTTGCGCCTGAAGTCGATAGCACGCGTTGGGTTTCCTATATCGAGCGCACCTTTTCCCAGCTGACCTGGTGGGCCGAGGCCGCTAGGCGGGAGCGTGCCCGCTCGGGAGGAACAGGACCTTCGCCGGCTTTCCTGCGCGATCCTTCTCAACGCAATGCGCCGTGAGGTCGCATATGGCGAATTATTGCTAGAATGACACTTTGCAGCGCCGTGCACAGTTTACGGCCGAGTTCCTTCCTGCCACTTCACGTCTATTTGGATCCCACTGATGATTCGACTTGCCACTACCGCCGATGCCGCCGCGATCGCCACGATCTACAACCATTACGTCAGCAGCTCCACCATCACGTTCGAAGAGCAGGTGGTTGGCAGCGACGAGATGGCCCAGCGTATCGCCTCTGTCGGCGCGCAGTTGCCGTGGTATGTTTTCGAGCGCGACGGCGGGATTCTCGGCTATGCCTACGCCACGCCCTGGCGCGCCCGCAGCGCCTATCGTTTTTCCGTCGAATCGACGGTGTACGTTGCGCACGAATGCGTGGGGCAAGGCGTCGGCCGGCAACTGTACAGCGTGCTCATCGATGACTTGCGTCAGCGGCAGCTGCAGGTGGTCATCGGCGGCATCGCGCAGCCCAACAACGCCAGCGTCGCCTTGCATGAGCGCCTGGGATTCGAGCAAGTGGCCATGTTCAAGCGGGTCGGCCGTAAATTCGACCGGTGGATCGACGTGGGGTATTGGGAGTTGCAGCTGCAGGACGAGTAAGCGCCCCGTTGCTGCTCACTTGGCGACTTTTCAAAAAATTACTTTCCGGCACCGAGGTCTCTTAGTGATTTCGGGGCATACAGCGCGCTTTGAAATTCCGGCACGTATTCATATTTGATCATCTTTCCCAGCTTTAATGATTTGATATAGGTGGAAAAGCTGCCGTCGCCCAGTTGCAGGCCGACCGCATCCGCGCTCGTGCTCGACGCGTGGCTCAACTGGCGGGAAACGGCATAGCCATACGTGAGTTTCCCGGCGCCATCCTTGTTGGTGAAGCTGTTGCTCACCACATGGGCCGTGTGCGACAGGTCGCCCAGTTTTTTGCCTGCAAAAACAAAATCGAGCTTGCCGGTTGCGCTATCCATGACTTCAAAGGAAACGTTTGCGTCCGTTTCCTTCACCTCGATACCGGTCAGCCACTTGGGCAGATTGTAGCCAACCACGCCACGCACCCTGGCCAGTTCCGTGTTGACGGGAAGCTTGAGCACATAGCCCCAAAAATCTTTGGACAGCGATTGGCCCAGCAAGGTGAACGGGCCAAAGCTGGCGCTGCCCGGCTTGCTGGTGACAATCGCCAGGGACACTTCATTGTAGCTGTCATTGTCGCAGTACTCATACGCATAGGCCGTCAATGCCACCGCGCCCCGGCCTGGCCACACTTGCAGCGGCTGGACTTGCTTCAGTATGTCTGCCGGCATCAGCTTCTTCAGGCGCGCGAGGTCCGCCGTAAATACGGCCGTGATCTTGCGGTTCTTGTAATAGAAATTCGGCGAATACGAGTCAAAGCCGATGGACACCTTTTCTTTTTGCATGTCCTTGAACCAGCTCAGGTCAAGCTCCGGCGCTTCCGCTGCGATGACGGATAAAGGCGGATTCGAGCGAAAGCGGTCATACAGGCCGCCTGCGGCCACCGGGACGGCATGGCCCGCTATATCGATGATGAGCTGCCTATTTTCGACAGCGTGTTCCGCCCGGGACGGGCTTGCTGCAATACTCAATACCAATGCGGATACCGCCGCGGCGATGTTCATGTTCATTGCTTGCACCTTCCATGTTGGATTGGGAAAAACTCCATTAAAAGCCGCTATGCATCCGGCGGCGATACTGCCGGTTCCGGAAGGCGGTGTCCCATTGCTGTATCAATAGCGCCAGCGCAGGCGCCACGTTGGGCCAGGTATGCTTGCCCAGGCTCAGGCGCCGCAACTGATATTTCACCATCGCCATATAGGCAATGGACGACAGCACCTTGTTTTTCCAGGTGATGGTCCGGAGCAAGGGGCTTGCCGATTGATCGGAACGCCATGCTTCAGGCAGTTGCGGGTCGAGCGCCAAGGCCGTTCCCATGCCCGCCATGGCAATGCCGCTGTCCAGCACTTGTTGCACCACCTGGTAGCGGCGTATGCCGCCCGTTACCATGATGGGCATGCTGGCCACCGTGGCGATATCCTTGGCGAACTCGAGGAAATAGGCTTCGCGGGCCAGGGTACGGCCGTCGCGGGTCTGGCCGTGCATGGCAGGGGCTTCATAACTGCCGCCGGACAACTCAATCAGGTCGACGCCCAGGGTATTGAGCATGGAAACCACCTGCTTGGCGTCATCCGAACTGAAGCCGCCTTTCTGGAAATCGGCCGAATTGAGCTTCACGGCAACGGCAAAGCCTTTGCCGACGGCTTGCCGCGCCTCCTTGACGACGTCGACCAGCAGCCGCGCCCGGTTTTCGAGGGAACCGCCCCAGCGGTCGGTGCGCTGGTTGGTCAGAGGCGAGAGGAACTGGCTGATCAGGTAGCCGTGCGCGGCATGGATTTGCACGCCCGTAAAGCCAAAGCGCTCCGCCAGCCGGGCGCTGTTGACAAAGCGCTGCTTGACGTCGGCAATGTCGGCCTCCGTCATTGCGCGCGGCGCCGAAAATTGCTTTGAAAAGTTGCCCAGGTCCATGGGCACGACTGACGGTGCCACGGTTTCCTGTCCCAGGGCAGCAGGCATCTGGCGCCCCGGATGGTTGATCTGCATCCAGATATGCGCGCCGCGTGAACGGGCCGTGCGCGACCATTGCTCGAAGCGGGCGCCAAATTCCTCAGACTCAAGCACCACGCCGCCGGGTCCCGTCATGGCGCGGCGGTCGATCATCACGTTTCCGGTGATCATCAGACCCACGCCACCGTCCGCCCACGACTGGTACAGGCGTATCAGCTCGTCCGAAGGCGCGTGGTCCTTGTCGGCCATGTTCTCTTCCATGGCGGCTTTGGCAAGACGGTTCGGAACGACTGTCCCGTTGGGCAATGTCAGTGCGGTAAAGGGTTTCATGCTGATCTCCAAGGTTGCGATAGCCCCACGATAAGCTTTAAGCTAACTTGAAGGTCAAGCCCCGAATCGAAAAAATTGCAATCTCCCTTGCGTCATCACCCGCCGCTTGACATTCAAGCTGGCTTCAAGCTTATAGTTGAGCATGGCGTCGTGATGACACGGATAGGCAAGCACAAAAAATCAGCGGGGAAGTGATGAAAATTGGTGAATTGGCCAAGCGCAGCGGCTTGGCGGCCTCCACGATTCGGTTCTACGAATCCAGGGGCCTGTTGAAAGCCGTGAGCCGGCAATCGAATGGCTACCGCGACTATCCTCTGGAAGCGGTGGCGGTACTGTCCATTATCAGCGACGCGCAGCAGGCGGGCTTTTCCCTGGACGAAATCAAGCAAGTCTTGCCCGAGGATAGCTCATCATGGAAACATGATGAGCTGATGGCCGCACTGAAAAAGAAGATTGCCGATATCGAATCGCTGGAAGTGCGACTGGCCCAGAACAAGGCCCATCTTTTGTCGCTGATTCAACTGATCGATGCAAAACCCGAGGATGTGGACTGCAAGGACAATGCCGCCAGGGTGATGGAAAGCCTGGGGTTAGGCAGTAAAGATTGACTATGCGATTGACTATGCGATTGACTATGCACGGTGATGCCTGCGTCGAGGCATCACCGTGCTGTCACGATGCTTTTAAGGTAACAAGGTAAAGTTGACCCCAAGCTGATTCGCCGTGGAGATATCCACCGATGGCACGGATTGGACCGCATAGCCGTTCGCTGCCGCCTCCACCTTGTATTTGCCGGTACCGGGCAGCGTATTGGCCTGCGCCGTGAATACCAGGGGCAGGGTGGCGCTGTACGGCGCCAGTTGCGGCGCAACGGTAGGCAGGGTCAGCGCATAGGCGCCGGTGGCAATATCCACGCCCTGGTACTTGACCGTGACGGTGGGGCCGGCCGCGAAACTCTGCTTTGCCGAGACCGTCGCGACTTCGGTGATGCTCACTGGCGCCAGGGCGACCGTACCGCCGATGATGCCTGGAGCCGTTGCGGCAGCGACGAGATTGATCGGCGCGCTGGCGCTGCTGAGCGTTGTGGTGCTCGTCGCGGTGGCGACCGGCACGGCGGCGATGACGGCAGTGGCGCTGTTGTCGGCGGTGATGACGACGTCATAGTTACCGGGAACGAGGCGCGCCAGATAGAATTCGCCCGTCGTCGCGTTCGGCGCGGTGGCGGCGACAATCGTGCCGTTCTGCTGCGCCGTTACCATCACATGTTGCGTCAGCAAGGCAGGGGGGACAAAACCGTTGATACCGTTCAGTACGGTTGGCACGACTTTGACGACCGGCTTGAGCGCAAAGCCGCCATTGCCTTTCCTGACGACGGATTTGCAGGCGTCGAAGTCGAGTACCAGGTCGACCCGCTGCCCCGCAGCCACGTCAAACTGGTTGACCAGCTTGATGCCGCTCTGGACCGCGCTGGGCGTATCGAGGGAAACCTCGTTGACGGTGCCGCTCGGCACCACCGAATTGGCCATGGCCGAGCCGGCATTGGCATCGAGCACCAGGCGCAGCTGCGTGTAGCGGCCGGGCGTCAGCGGGGTTTGCCCCAGGTTTTCCAGGGCGCCATTGGTCAGGTTCAAGAGGTTGATCTTGCGCGCGGGGCTGAGCGTAATATCGGTCCAGCCCGCATCGGTATCGCCCGCCGTGGCGCTTTGGTGCACGCGGACCTTGTTGACGGTCACGTTGACGGCGTCGAAGCCGCACGCTGGCGCATCGGTGATGGCGACGCCCAGCGTCCCGCTCAGGTTGGTATCACTTGACGATCCACCGCCGCCGCAGGCCGACAGCAGGGCTGCGGCGGTGACGGTGCTGATCATGCCGCAGGTACGCAATAAGTGTGTCATGGAGTTTTCTCCTCGAATGGTGGCCAGGGTGGCAAGTTGCTGGGATTTCATGTTCAGTCTCCTTGAGAGCCACGGAAAAATTGCGGCTGGTAGAGTAAGAACGACGGGCGAGCTGGATTTCATCCATCACCGGCAACTTTTTTTTCGCGATCCAGCCCTGACTTTACGGCCTGGCTTCGGGCGCGATGCGGAATGCTTCGCCGACCAGGCCGTAACCGGCCTCGGGTGAGCGTTCCCCGCTGCTCATGCGCTGCGCCCGCGCAGCCAGCTTGGCCACGGCGGCGCGGCCTGCCACCAGGTCGGGTTTGCGCATGCTTTGCGCCAGCATGGCTGCCACGATGGGCGCGGCAAACGATGTGCCGCGCACCACGCCATAGGGCTGCGGGCCGACGGCGGCGGCCAGCATCTGGCTGCCGGGCGCGGCGAACATGACCTGCGGGCCGCGCGCCGCTTCCGGCAGGATGCGCCGTTGCGCATCGGCGCCGCTGACGCCGATCACGCCAGGATAGCTGGCCGGATACAACGGTGGCGCCGCCGGGCCGTCATTGCCCACGGCGGCGATCAGCAGGTGGCCGCGCTTGAGCATGGCCTGCACCGCGCGTTCGAGCATCTGGTTGGGCGGTCCCACCAGGCTGACGTTGACCACTGGAACTTGTTCGCGTGCAAGCCAGGCCAGCGCCTCGATGATCTGGTCGACGGCGCCACCCGTTTCACTGCCGCAATAGGCGTCGGCCGCATACAGCCGGGCTCCCGGCGACACGCCATGAAAGCGGTCAGCGTTTCCGATCAGCAGCGAAGCCACCGCCGTCCCATGCGCGCTGGGCACGACGCGGCCGTTGCATCCCCAGCGCCGGATGGCCGCCTTCTGCAAGGCCTGGTGCGTGCTGTCGACGCCGCCATCGACCAGCCCCACGCGCACCGGACCAGCCGCGGCAGGACGGATGGCGCGCTGGCCGGTGGCGGATGGCTTGCCGGACTGGCCGCTGCTGAGATACAGGTGGTTGAAATCATGGCTGCCGCCGGGATCGAGCGCTTGCAGCCGCGCCAGCGCCTCTTCCGTGCTGTAACGCTCCGGCGCGCCGAGCGTCACCAGTGTTTCGCCCAGCCCGCCCAGGACCCGCTTGCCAAGCACGCTGAAACCCTCGGCGCGCGCCGCTTCCAGTACGGCGGCGGGCGGCGACCATGCCAGCAACTGCCGCCGCAGCACGGGCTCGCCGCGGGGATCGGCTTCGATCACGTCGCGATATACGCGCAGCAGGTTTTTCACTGCGCGCGCACGCGATTGTTGCGGATTGGCCCCTTCACCAGTCTCGTCAGTTTCGCCGCGATTGGCTGCATTGGCCGCCTTGGCTCCATTGGCGGCATTGCCAGAATTTCCGGGTTGCATCCAGTTTTGCTGTTTGAGCAAGCCCGGCGGGTCCCTCTGCAAGCCCATGCCCATTCCGTTGCCCATGCCTATACCATTGCCATTACCCCGCGGCATGGGCATATTCATCGAGGGATTCATGGCCGGGCGGTTGCCGTGGCCCTGGCCTTGACCATGGCCCTGGGCATGGACGGCGGTACCGGCCAACAGCAGGGGCAGCAGCGCCAGGAGATGCCGGGCGGGAGAGGCTAACAGGAGCAGGCTAGGGGGCATGGCGGAATATCCGGGGCATTCGGTGAAACAGGATGTTTCATTATATTAAGCCTAAATGGCTGGGGGATGGACTAAAATCCCGTACCCCATCGTTTACCAGAGAACAATGACGCCACACGTCGCATCGCTCCACACCGAAATTGCCGCCTTGCTGCCGCGGCTGCGGCGCTTTGGCCGGGCAGTCACGCGCAACCATGAAGATGCCGATGATCTCGTGCAGGTCGCCATCGAACGGGCGCTCAAGCATAGCGGCCAGTGGGAAGCGGGGTCACGGCTCGACAGCTGGCTGTTCAGAATCATGAAGAATGCCTGGATAGACGAGGTGAGGGTGCGGGTACGGCGCGACCGGCTGTTTACCAGCGAGGAGGAGGGACAGTCCGTTGGCGACGATGCGTCCGAAAGGCAGGTGCATCGCCTGGCTGTACAGCAAGCAATCAGCCGGCTGAACGAGGACCAGCGCATGGTGGTGGCCCTGGTGCTGATCGACGGCATGCCTTATAAAGAGGCGGCGCAGGTGCTGGACATTCCGGTCGGCACGCTGACCAGCCGCCTGGCGCGGGCGCGCGAAGCGCTGCAGGCGCAGTTGTCCGATACGGAGAGGGTAAAATGACGCAGTTCTCTGATGAAATCCTGATGGCATTTGCCGACGGCGAGCTGGACCCCGACACCAGCGCGCAGGTCAAGGCCGCGATGGCTGGCGACGCCGCGATGGCCCGGCGCGTGGCCCAGCATCGCGCCATGCGCGACGACGTCTACGCCAGTTTCGCCCCGATCCTCGACGAAGTCGTGCCGCAGCGCCTGCGCGACGCACTGCGCCCGGCCGAACCGGCGTCCGCCAGCCCGGCGCCAGCGTTCATTCCAAGGCCCGCCGCCAACCACAGCCGCTGGGCCTTGCCCGCGTGGGGCGCGCTGGCCGCGACCCTGGTCGTTGGCGTACTCATCGGGAAAATGGCCTTGCCCATGCTCGAATCCGGCGGCCGCCAGGGCCATGCCACCGATGCCGTCAGCACCTCCGATGGCCGCATGGCGGCAGGCGGCGTGCTGGCCCGCGCATTGTCGCAGCAGCTGGCCAGCGCGCCAGGGCAGGGGCAGCCTGTCAGCATCGGCATCACGTTCCGCTCGGCCGACGGTCAACTCTGCCGCAGCTTCACGCTCCACGACGGCGCCAGCCAGGCCTCGGCCCTGGCCGGCCTCGCCTGCAAGGCGCCCGAGGCTGGCGGCCCGTGGGTCATTCCCGTGCTGGTGGAAACCCAGCCGGAAACGACGTCATCGGCGGCTTACCGCATGGCGGGCAGCGCCGCCCCGGCCATTTTGCAGGCGATAGACGCGCGCATCGCCGGTCAGCCCCTCGACGCGGACGCCGAGCGCCAGGCGCTGCAGCAACTCAAGTAAGGCCTGACTGCCGACTGCCTCAGAAATCGACGGCGGCCGACAGTTGCATGGTGCGGGGTGCCGACTGCGAAACGGTGCCATACGAGGCCACGCCGGCCCAGTAATGGCGGTCGAAGGCGTTCATCAAGCCGGCGCGCAAGGTCGTCGCCTTGCCGGCGATCGCCGTGCGGTAGCGCAAGCCCAGGTCGACCTTGGTCCACGACGGCACCGATTGCACGTTTGCCTGGTCGACAAACTGCTTGCTCGTGTAACTGACGGCGCCCGTGGCCGTCAAGCCAGGCCAGTACGGCAGATCCCATTCGCCGCCCAGGTTGGCCATCGACGTCGGCACGCCCACGGGGCGCTTGCCCATGGTGGCGGCGTTGTTGGTCTTCACCAGGCGCCCGTCGAGCAAGGTGATGCCGGCCAGCAGGCGCACGGCCTTGCTGGCGGCGCCGGACAGGTTCAGCTCCAGGCCCCGGTTGCGCTGCTCGCTATCCATGCTGTAGACCTTGCCGTACAACTGGCCGCTGGGCTTGGTCACCTGGAACACGGCCAGCGTCGCCAGCACGACGCCGAAATCGGCCTTCGTCCCCACTTCATATTGCTTGCTCTTGTAGGGCGCAAAGACCTGGCCCGCGTTATCGGCGATGTTCGGGGCGATATCGCCCTTGCTGAGGCCCTCGATATAGTTCGCATACAGCGACACGTGGGGCAGCGGCTTGACGACGATGCCGGCCAGCGGCGTCAAGGCGCCTTGCTTGTAGTGCGTGGTGAGCGCGCCGCTGATGGCGTGGTAGTTTTTCGATTCGACCAGCTGGCGGCGCACGCCCAGGGTCAGCTGCACGCGCTGGTCCAGCATGTCCAGCGTATCGGCCACGGCCAGGCTGGAGAGGGTCGACGCGGACAGTTTCGGCACGCGGGCCGGTGCGGCAATGCCGGGGTCGGGCACGGCCACGGGATGGTAGATGTTTGAGGTGATGAGCTTGCCTGAATTGCTCACGCTGCCAAACTCGTCGCGGTAGACATTGCCCATCACGACCAGCGCATGCTCGACGCCGCCCGTGCGAAAGCGCGTGCGCACGCCCGTGTCGCCGCTGGCGCGCCGCACGCGGAATTTCCAGTTCATGGGCGTGACCGTCATGTCGCCGGCCGCGCTGGTGATCGTCGGCGTCTGGTCCGAATAGCGCGACACGTCGGAGCGCGTGCCGCCCAGATCGGCGAACACGGTCACTTTATCGTTCACATCGTATTCGATCTTGCCCAAGGTGGCCAGGTCGTTGGACTTCCACCAGCCCCACGACTGGGCGATGTTGCGCCGGCCGTCCGGCGCCTCGGGCACGGGCAGGCGCGCGGCCACGAGGAAAGGGCGCGTGGGCGCGTCGATCCACTGGTATTGCTCGATCACGTCGAGCGAGGCGCGCAGCCGCTGGCCCTGGTAGTCGAGGGCGACGGCCGCCACTTCCGCGCGCGAAGTCTGGTGGTCGAGCGGCGTATGGCCCTGGCGGTGCAAGCCATTGAAGCGGATGCCGAAACGCCGCTCTTCACCGAAACGGCGGCTGACGTCGATGGCCGCGCCAGCCTGCGAGCCCGAGCCGTAATCGAGCGTCAAACGCGTCAAGTCGCGCGGCAGCGAGCGTTTCGGCACGGCATTGACGACGCCGCCCACGCCACCATTCGGCGACATCCCGTACAGCAAGGCGGCCGGCCCCTTGAGCACCTCGACGCTTTGCAGGTATTCCGTAAACAAATGGTAATTGGGCGACACGCCATACACGCCGTCGAACGCCACTTCACTCAGATTGCCCTCGTTGAGGGGAAAACCGCGGATGAAAAACGAATCCGTGACGCCGCCGATCTGGCCCGTGAAGCGGGTGGACGGATCGCCGCCCAGCACCTCGGCCAGAGTCAGCGCCTGCTGGTCCAGCATGCGCTGGCTCGTGTAACTGTTGACGCTGAACGGCGTATCGAGCAAGTCTTTTTCCCCCAGCAAGCCAGCCCGCGCGCTCTTGGCAATCTGCCCGCCGGCATCCGCTTCGGCTTGACCGCTGACGACCACGGTGGCGAGCGGGTTGGGCGCGCTGGACGTTGCTTGCGCGTAGACGGAGGGTGGCACGCTGGCAATGAGCAGGCCGGCGAGAATCAGACGGGCGGCGAGGGGATGATGGGCTGGGAATGGGGTAGGGCGTGAGGATGGCATCGATGGGATGGGCGCAAGGTTATAAGAAGAAAAACTGTGCGCACTATACTATAAATGAGAATCATTACGTTCTATATTTGCTGGCATGAGGTGCTCTGAATGCTGGTCGAGAAGCCGATTCGGCTTCGCTTTGCAAGGATCAGCAATTTCCGTTTGATCTGCCGGCGTCTCCCTTCATGGGGGCATAGGCAGTGTGCCTCGTCTCGGTGCCGCCATAATAGGTGTGGCGGATTGGGCTGGTTCATCGGAGAGCCGACCTGCAGACGCGCGACAAAGTCTGGAAGGCATTTTGTCGAAACATGAAACTGTCCATGCCCGGTTGGCGATATATATCCCGTTCAATACACCACGGATGGATTAGTTCAGCCACACCAGCTTAATGGCTGCAGCCATACATAAGAACACTATGCACCATAGGACAATCGGCCCTGATGCACCCTTAAATTTGAATCCTAAGCCTTCAAATTCGATCGGACCGGATGTGTTCTCAAGAACCATCACTAGACACAGTGCAGCCAACGGTAGCCCAATTGTCGCTGGAATTTGTTCCAGTGCCTTCGAGTAGAGTGCCTGATCAGTCAGCATTGTGACGGCCCCACCGAGTACGAAGGTACCGGCGAAGAATATGCCACCGAGAAGCGCAGCCCACTGAGCAACACGTTGTATTGTTGAGCCCATATTCTTGCCTCATCTTTATCTGTTGGTGTCACGCCTCTGTCAATGCAGCAGGCCAGTCCGTCTGTCCAAATTAGAATTTATCCACATAGCCTTGACCCGTGCTGATTTCCACCAAAAAAAAGCTGATGTGGCGGCCCCCGTCCCGACCATTTTTACAATGGTCATATTGGAGTCCAGCTTGCTGTTCTTCTAGGCCAAGTCACGTCCGCGCCCCCACACCGTTTCGGCTTTGGTGTGGCCGGGGCACACAAGATTGAGGTGATTTTAGCACGTGAGTGTATTTCGATACCTAGGTAGAAATTTCAATTTTCTTGACTGATTTTTGAAAGTTTGTTTGCTTTTCCGCAAGACTGAGCATACAGTGGTAACGCTGATATTTTTCGACTTCGCATTAAGCTATTTCCGTTTAACAACCTCTTGATCTATTAACTTTCTATATATTATGACCAATCAGTCTAATGAAATAAATTCAGAAAATGGGGCTGCAATACTGGGCGCCTTATCATTGACAGTTGTGAAAAAATGGAACGATAAAGACCAAGAAAAGGTTAATCGCTTCATTGAGGAGTGGGTTCGTATGCTGCATGACGAGCTTCGTGAAAAAGAAGCTACAATTTTGGAAATAATGGCAAGAATTGATTTGCACGACGAAAGAATTTCAAATCGAGTAGAAAGTCGAGAATATCAAAGCTTGGTCAGAAAAACTTTCCGGGAGTGGGCCGGTGCTGAAAGTGAGGCCAAGAGAGTTTGGATACGTAACATTTTATCAAATTCAGCAACATCAGCCCAGGCTAGTGACGACGTTGTTCGGTTATTTATCGATTGGATCGGATCTTATTCAGAATTACACTTTGAAGTTATTGCAAACATTTACCGTTCCGGAGGTCGAGGTACATCACGGGGGGCAATTTGGACTTCACTTGGCAGACCCAATGTGCGTGAAGACTCCGCAGATGCCGATCTCTATAAATTACTTTTCCGAGATTTGACGACTGGTGGAATTATGCGCCAGCATAGAGAAACGGATTACAACGGGAATTTCTTGGCAAAGCAACCAGTTAAACGTAGCCCCGCTGGAAGTACTAAAACATTAATGTCGGCATTCGATATGTCTGAACTGTACGAACTTACCGAGCTTGGCTCACAATTTGTCCACTATGCGATGTCTGAACTTCCTTTGAAGGTTGAGTATCGTTATAACCCAGATGATGATAATTAAAATGGAATGATATATGATTTTTGTCTCTCACAACTATAACGATAAAGCAATTGTTGAACGATTTGCCGTGGCGCTTAGTGAATCTTTCGGCCAAGAGAAAGTTTTTTATGATTCCTGGTCAATTCAACCAGGAGACGGAATTATTGACAGAATGAATTCCGGATTGTCGAGCTGTAAATTTTTCCTTTTCTTCGTTACTAAACATAGCCTAAACAGCAAGATGGTTCAATTAGAATGGCAGAATGCCCTTATGGCTAAGGCAAAGAACGGAATTAAATTCATACCTATCAGAGTTGACAATAGTGAAATGCCTATTCTGCTTATGCAGAGTTTATATATTGATTTGTATAGTGCTGGAATTGACGCCTCAATTCGTCAAGCAGTTGATGTGATATCGGGGAAGAGCACCTACTCTCCAATTGAATTATTTTCGAATTTGCATTCACATGCAACTCAATCTAATGGTTTGTGCATATTGAATATTGAGGCAAAAAGTTTTATGGAGCCAATATCCAGTTTTCTTCTTGTTTTCAATAATAATATTGATGAATTTGAATTCGATATTCCAGATGAGTGCGCCTATAATTCCAGTGAGTCGTACTCCATAAAGATTGACGAACAGACGTCTGGTCAGGCTAAAGCACTTGGGCTTGATCGTGCCATTGTTCCTGGGCATTCATTAAATATAACAATAAAAATTCCTATTGATGTAGTAATGGACTTACGTTCTATTTTGCATGAGAGAACAAAGGGGAGTTGGGCGCCTATTCCACTTACTTGGAATTAGTATCTTTGGTTGCAATATTTTTATAAATTAAATCTGTGCACGCAGCAACAATTAAACGGAACATCAGGAAATTAATTATGGCAAAAATTTTTGTTTCATACAGCCGAAAAGATAGGTCGTACGTTGAGCAGATTGTTGACCAGTTAAAACTCAATGGTCACGAAATTGTTGTTGATGTTGATTCTATTTCTGCTGGTCAAAATTGGCAACAGACGCTGGCAGAAGGGCTGAAAATTTCAGATGTGTTTATTGCTTTCATTTCATCAAATTCAGTTACATCGCAGAACGTATTAATTGAAATAGGTGCAGCAAGAGCTTATGCGAGCGAATCAGATAGAATGTTAGTTATTCCAATTGTAATTGATGAGGTTCAAGTTCCGCCCGCTATTCAAAGTTTGCTTTATATTGGCGCATTAGAATTTAATATTGCAGAGGTAGTGGGGAAAGTAGAAGAGGCAATTGCTAGGTTTGTGGGTAGGAAGGCGGCTGAGGAGGAGAAGAAAGTAGCTTTATCACAGCGCATGGAGAAAAATGCTGCTGAGTATATTAACGAAGCTATGATTTTGCTAGAACGATTAGAAAAGAGGAATAGATATATAGGTTTTGTTTGGTACGTAGCAGGTTTCTTATCTCTTATTGCTGGTATTTTTTTTGGAATAATAAGTGTGATTGGTGCCAACTCTACTAATGATAGGGCGTGGCCCGACCTTTTGTTCCTTGGATTAAAGGGGTTAGTGATCGTTGGTCTGCTTGGTGCTTGTTCAAAATACGCCTTCAGTCTTGGACGATCGTATGTCAGCGAGTCTCTTAAAAGTGCGGATCGGATACATGCGATTTCCTTTGGACGATTTTTCCTTAGAGTTTACGGAGAGAATGCAAGCTGGCCTGAGGTAAAAGAAGTTTTTCAACACTGGAACATTGATAGAGGGACAAACCTCAATAGTCCCTCTGTGGCTGATTTCGATCCAAAATTCCTTGAGGCTGTAGTGGAGGTGGCGAAGGCAGTGAGTATTCGTGGGCCTGAGAAGAGCTGAAGTTAGCAGAACACTTGAGAAGCAGACCATTGATTTTTCCGGTTTCTCAAGTACTAACTTAGGGTAGAACACAGCAACTATTAGTATCGTCCACTTCCGTCCATCATTTGACATAATATAAATTATGCGAAGTTATGGATGGTTTCGTCAAATCCCTCATTTTGCAACTTGTACAATCGCAAATGCGATTTCAGCCTTCTACGCACCGCTGTGGCGCTATGGCTTTTTGCACGGTTCCTTCGCGCCTCACTACACCGCCCAGCTCGAACACAGCGCGTACGTTCCCCGATCTTTGGTATTGGCTGTTCCAGTTCGCTTCCGGATGCTGCTTTGCGTCGCGCTTCGCAAATCGTCCAGCACGCCCGTCGGCCTGTCCACGCATGCCACTACGGCTGCGGCTCCCAAACAAACACGGTTGCGCGGCGTGCTCTGGCGTATTCGGCTGGCGATGTGGCCAGGCTGCCTGCGCCGGTAATTTCAATGCTCCAGCGTTTCGCCGGCGCATGCGTGGCCAGGCATAGCGCTGCCGATGCGGCGCGTTGCAGGCTGAGCGCGTTGTTGGCGGCCGGCGTGCCGCGCTCGTCGGCGGCGCCGGCAATCTGCACGCGTTGGGCGTTCGGGGACGCTTTTGTCACGTTCGCGGCGAGCCGTGCGCAGTCTTCTTGCCTGGGTGTCGAACTGCCCGTCGCGAAGCTGATTTCGGCTGCCAACGTCCATTTTCCGGTGCCGCCGGCGACGACGCGCGGGCCGCGCTCGTTCTGGCGTTTGATCTCCTGGGCAAGGTCGGCCACGGCGGCGGACAGGCGATTGACGGTCTGCGGGTCTGGCGGGATGAACACCGGGTCTGTCGGCGGCGTCGTGATGTGCCCGCATTTGATGGTCGCCGGACCCATGCAATCTTGCCGCAAGTCCCCTGCCGCCACCTTGGCGTCCATCACGTCGTCGCGCCGGGCGCCGTTGGCGACGGCGGCGTCGAGAACCGGTGCGGCGCTGCCCGGTTTGCCCACGGCCTTGAACATCGCGTTCAAGACGCTGGCTTTTTGTTCCAGCGCCGTTTGATAGGTGTCATAGTCGATCGAACCGCTCCAGAAGCCGACGCAAGCCGAATAGCCTTCCTGGACCTTCTCCCTGACCAGTGGCGCAAACGCAACGGGTTTGATGGAATAGGAACCGGCCAGATAGATGCCGGTCTTGCCTAGCGGTACCTCGAGCAGTGTCTTGCAGCCATCTTCAAACGCGGCGCGCAAGCCCTGGCACATGTTTTCTGCCAACGGATGCACGGCCGGTTCGATGCCGCAGCGGCCCTCGTGCTGGAAACCCGCATACAGCGCGAGGGCCGCCGGGATGATTACCTCCAGATAGGGACTCATTATTTGGTGACCGGGCCGGCGGCCACGGCGCTGTCGCCGCCGGACACCGTGCATGTGACGGCCGGCGCATTCTTGCTGGCGTCGCGGGCGTTGACCAGGCGCTGGCCGCCCGCCTCGTAAATCTGCTCGAGCATCAGGCGCAGCGCCTGGGCTTCGTCATACTTTCCCATGCCCAGACCGATGACAATCGCGCGCGTCTGGTCGAGCGCTGGCCGGATGGCGACGGAAAAATCGTCCCTGGTCAAACACACCTTGGCAGCCGAACTTACTGTTTTCGTTCCGCTTGCCGAGCTTCCTTTTTTCCACTCCACATCCACTTCCTTGATGTGCAGGAAATCATAGTAAGGAATCGCAGCAACAAGCACGACGGAATCAATCTCATGGCGCTTGTTTGAAAAGCTGGCGTTGACGGCCGCTTTGTGCGCCTTTTTTTGCTCGGACAAGCGCGCCAGCTGCTGCTCGTACTGCGCCGCATCGTAGGCGGGCCAGGCATTGATGCCTTTGGAAATCTCCTCCATATATCGCTCATGTACCTGCGTCATGGCCGCCTGGTCAGGCCGCGCGACAACTTCTTCCAGGATGCACAGACGCTGCGCGAACAGGGTTTTGACAAGGGCTTCGTCACCGACGCCCGTTGAACTCCACTTGGACGTGATGGGGTTCATTTCCTTGCCCTCGATGACAGGCTTGAGCTGGAACGCCAGCCGGCCGTCCTTTCCCGTGAGGCCAGGACAACTGCCTTGCGCGTCGCCGACCAGCTTTTTTTGCTGGGGAGTCAACTCGGGAGTCAAACTTGCACAACCGGCAAGCATGGCGCTTGCGGCGATGGCACAAAGCCACAAGATCAGCGGGCGCAGTGTTTTCATTCTTATCCCCTGTGTTGAGGCAATAACAATATGCGCTACGATACGCCGAAGATGAGCGTGGAAATACGTTTATTGTCACAATGAAAATCTACAACAATTGTCACCGTGCCCCGGGCAGACGCTGACCCAGCCGCTTTGCATGGCGTCCACCTCCCTTCCCCGCCCTGCTCCCGGCGCCATTCCTGGCACCATACCAGCGCGCCGGAAAACAGTCACTGGTATGGCCTGCATCGCCGGTCTACTGGGGAAAGGTGGCAACTGGTATTGTGATCTTGCGCAAAGAATAAAACCAGTTGACTACCACCTGCAATGCTTGCACTCTGAAAAATCGGACGGTGTCCAGCCGGCCGGCAAAAAAATACACAAGGAGACGCAATGAACCGGACAGTCATGAATACCCTCATCATTACCCTCTTCGGGGGAACGTTGGCAGCCTGCGGCGGAGGCAGCGAAGGATCCAGCGCAGGCGCCAGCCAGCTGCTGGCCGGCGCCACGCAAGCGGTCGCCTGCTACGCGCCGTGGAACAGCGGCACGGCCTACAACGGTGGCGGCCAGGCCAGCTACAACAACGTCAATTACACGGCCAACTGGTGGACGCAAGGCAATAACCCGTCGACCAGCAGCGGCGGCGCCGGCAGCGGCCAGCCCTGGACCGCAGTGGGAGACTGCGGTACGCCGACACCGACTCCTACGCCAACTCCGACACCAACGCCTACCCCAACACCTACGCCGACTCCCACCCCGACACCGACGCCAACTCCGACACCTACTCCAACACCGACGCCTACCCCCACGGGCCTGGCGAAACACGCGCTGATCGGCTACTGGCACAACTTCACCAACCCCAGCGGCGCCACCTACCCGATCAGCCAGGTCAGCGACGATTGGGACGTGATCGTCGTGTCGTTCGGCGACAACGCGGGCGGCGGCAATGTCAGCCTGACCATCGATCCGGGCGCCGGCACGGAAGCGCAATTCATCGCCGACGTGGCCGCCAAACGTGCCAAGGGCAAGAAAGTCATCCTGTCGCTGGGCGGGCAAAATGGTTCCGTTTCCGTCGGCAACACGGCCGAAGCGACGAATTTCACCAACAGCCTGTACGCCATCATCACCAAATATGGTTTCGACGGCATCGACCTGGACCTGGAAAACGGTGTGGCGCAAGGCGCGGCCATCCAGACCTATCTGCCGATCGCCGTGAAAAACCTGAAAGCCAAGGTCGGCAGCAGCTTTTACCTGTCGATGGCGCCGGAATGGGTGTATGTGGAAGGGGGCTACACGAGCTATGGCAGCATCTGGGGCGCCTATATTCCCATCATCAACGCCCTGCGCTCGGAGCTGACGGTGCTGCACCCGCAGTACTACAACAATGGCGATATCTATACGCCGTACGCCACGGGGCCCATCAAGGCCGGCTCGGCCGACCAGCTGGTGGCCACGGCGCGCATGCTGATCGAAGGTTTCAATTACGGCAGCAATACCTTTGCCGGCCTGCGTCCGGACCAGGTGGGCTTCGGCGTGCCGTCAGGGCGCAGCTCGGCCGGCTCGGGTTTCACGACGAATGCCGACGTCAGCAACGCCCTCAATTGCCTGACGCGCCTGCTCAACTGCGGCACCATCAAGCCGCTGCAGGCGTATCCGGACTTCCGTGGCGTGATGACGTGGTCGATCAACTGGGACCGCCACGATAACTATAATTTCTCCGTGCCGACGAAGACCGTGCTGAAGACCTTGCCGTAAGGGAGCAAACAGGCCGGACGAGCACTGCCCTCCTCCGGCCTGCATACTATATAGATAGGCGTGCTTACGCTACGGACGGGTACACGATACGGTCCGGGTCGGCAATCAGGCGGTCCAACACGCGGTCGCGCCAGCTTGGCTTGCCGTCATGCGCAAGCACATGGCGGGCATAGGCGCAAAAGCGGGCAGCGTCGAGATGCCCGGCGCGAGGAATACCGCCAAAACGACGGTCCAGCACAAAGAACCGCAGACGCCAGCTGATGTCCGTCGCGCCGGCCACATCGGTTCTTTGCCTGTCTTCACGCGTGACGGCCACGGAAATGAGCTGCGCATGGCGTTGCTGCAGCTGGCAGAACAGGCGCCAGGCCTGCATGTCCGGCTCATAGTGGCAGGTCGACACGCCGCGCACCAGCGGATAGCGCCCGGTGCGGCGCGCAATGCGGTCGCAGGCGAACTTCGCCAGCACCGTGCGGTGATTGCCGCCGCCGTCCGTGTACCAATCGTGGCCATCGATGGAACTGAGCACGATGCCATTGTCGAGTTCGCCGTTGAAATAGTAATCCGGGTTGCGTTCATACTGGGCAAAAACGGCGCGCATCTTGCCCGGTTTGTATTGCGGTGCCAGCGCGGCGTCGCGCCACGACTGGCCCGCATAGTGGTCCGACTGGCCGACGACGCTGCGCATGTCCATGAGAGCGTTGCTCCGCAGGCACTCGCGCACGACGAAATCATCGAGATTGGCGCCGTGTTGCGCAGGAAAAACGTCGCGCCACTCGGCAATCACTTGCTGCGACCAGGGCTGTGGCGTGGTCAGTACATCGTCAAAAAGGGTGGGCATGCTGTTCTCCAGAAACGCCAGCACATGCTGGTTTACCGTATAGGCAGCAAATGCGTGTTTTTGGACGGGATCAGGCAGATATCATTCAATTTCATATTTCGATAGTCTGTAGCTATTGATCCGTTTGAAATATTTTGCTTCCTTTTGTAAATGAGAATCGTTACTATCTAAATCAAGGATAAGCGAATTCAACAGAAAGGAGCCTCCCTTGTTCACAGCCATCAAAACATTCAGCCAGGTTTGCACGCATATGTCGATCGCCTTCGGCCTCGCCTATTTGCTCACGGGCTCCCTGGCGCTCGGTGGCTTGGCAGCAATCATCGAACCGGTCATCAACGTAGCACTGCTGCCGTGGCATGAAAAAGCCTGGCATGCGATCCGCCGCCGCTACGCCGCCAGCCGCCTGGGCTTTGCCGCACTGGCCGGTGAAAAGCTCAGCCAGACGGCCCTGCACATGAGCGTGGCTTTCGGCGTCATGTACTGGGCCACCGGTTCCCTGGCCTTCGGCGGCTTGCTGGCCGTGGTCGAGCCGATCTGCAACGTGATCGTCCTGCCCTTCCACGACCGGCTGTGGGAAAAAGCCCGCTTTCGCCTGGAAAGCCGCAGCGCGGCGCCATTGGCGACGCTGCCCACCTGATATTTTTCACCCAAGAACAAGGACTGGGGCCGGACCCGGCGGGTCCGCCCCCGGCTTCTTGCCGCAGGCCAAAGCCGATATGGCGGCCGGTTTCAGCCGCCTTCATGGCGTGCTGGCACCTTGCCCGCCCACACGGGAGGCCTTTTTTGCCCCCACGGCGCCGCCCGCTCCAGCTGTCCCGCCAGGCGCAGCAAGATTCCATCGTTCGCATAACCGGCCATGAACTGCATGCCGATCGGCAAACCGTCATTCGACATGCCGAGCGGCACGGACATGGCTGGCAAGCCCGCCACGTTCGCCAGCGGCGTGTACGGCGAATGCTCGAACAGGCGCGCTGTCCAGCCAACACCGTCAAGTTTTTCCTCCTTTTCGCCATAGCGGCCCAGCTGCCATGGCACATCCGGCATGGTGGGCGTCAGCAGCACGTCGTACTGGCCGAACAAGGCGCCGGCCTGGCGCGTGACCGTGTTGCGCACGTCGAGGGCGGCCACGAAGTCGACGGCCGACACCGTTTGGCCATGACGATAGCAGGCAAGGGTCGCCGCTTCCAAGGTGTCGAGCGACACGCCGCGTCCGCTCTCTTGCGCCAGGGCGTCTATCCATGGCACCAGGTTGGCGCACCAGATGCTGGCGTTCGCCTGCACGAACGCTTCCCACGACACGCCCAACGCGGGCGACACTTCTTCCACGTGGTGGCCCAGGCTTTCCAGCAGGCGCACGCTCGTGTCCAGCGCGGCATCGATGGCCGGCACGGGATGGGCGCCATTGCAGGCGGCGCGCTGCACGGCGATGCGCAGCTTGCCCGGCGACACGCTCACTTGCGACAGCCAGCTGTGGCCGGGCGCAGCCGTTACATATGGCTCGCCCGGCAGCACACCCTGCACGCAATCAAGCAAGGCGGCGCTGTCGCGCACGGTGCGGCTCACGCCCAGCTGCACGCCCAGGCCGCTGAAGATTTCGTCCATGGCGGGGCCGTTCGAGACTCTGCCCCGGCTCGGCTTCAAGCCGAACAGCCCCGTCGACGCGGCAGGCACGCGGATGGATCCGGCCGCATCCGTCGCATGGGCCAGCGGCACGATGCCGGCCGCGACGGCCGCCGCCGCGCCGCCGCTGGAACCGCCCGCACTCAATGCCACGTTCCAGGGATTGCGCGTGGCGCCGTAGAGCACGGGTTCGGTGGTGGTGGCAAAGGCCATTTCCGGCGTGCTCGTGCGGCCAAAGGTGATTAGCCCCGCCTGGCGGAACTGCGTCATCAGGTGGGAATCCAGCGCGGCGATGTGGCCGGCGCCCAGGCGGCTGCCCGCTTCGCTGCGCTTGCCTGCCATGGTGACGGCCACATCCTTGATCAAAAATGGCACGCCGGCGAACGGCGCCGTGTGGTCGATGTGTGTGAAATCGGCTGGCCACAACTCGACCACGGCGTTGATGTGCGGGTTGACGGCGGCGCAGGCGCGCACGGCCGCATCGTGCAATTCAGCCGCAGAGACGGCGCCATCGCGCACTAGCTGGGACAGCCCCAAACCATCAAAGCTCGTATATTCATGGATTTGCATCGGTTAGTTCCTGTAAAAGATGAAGAGTGAGAATCACAGGAACTACTGTAGGGCTTGCGCTATCATAGTGGAAATGAATAGTTAATATACAAGGTATAGCCATGAACAATCTGCATAAGTTGGATTTGCACAAGCTGGACTTGAACCTGCTGCTGACCCTGAATGCCTTGCTGATCGAGCGCAACGTGACGCGGGCAGCCGCGCGGCTGCACTTGAGCCAGCCATCCGTCAGCGTGCAGCTGGGCAAGTTGCGCGCCGCTTTCGACGATCCGCTGCTCTTGCCCGGTCCGCGCGGCATGCTGCCCACGGCGCGCGCGCTGACCCTGTTTGCACCATTGCAAGCCGTGCTGGCGCAGCTGGAGCAAGTCTTGCAGCCGGAACAGGCGTTCGACCCGGCCACGGCCGAGGTGCGCTGGAACCTGGCGGCGGCCGACGCCACCGAATATGCGATCCTGCTGCCCATGCTGCCCGCCTTGCGCGCGCAGGCGCCGTTGTCGCGCATGGCCGTGTTCGAGGCCGTGCCGGCGCGCATGGCGCAAGACCTGGAAAATGGCCAGGTCGACCTGGGCTTTCTGGCGCAGGAAGAAGCGCCACCCGGCTTGCGCCACCGCACCTTGTTTACCGAACACTACGTGCTGGCGGGCCGCCGCGACCATCCGTTGTTGCAGGCACAGCCCGACCTCGACCGGTTTTGCGCGCTCGAATTCATCGTCGTCTCGCCCAACGGCGGCGGTTTCCGCAGCAATGTGGATACGGCACTGGAATTGCTGGGCCGGACGCGCAAGGTGGTGCTGTCCGTGCCGCATTTCCTCATCGTCCCGCCCTTGCTGGCGGCGTCCGACATGGTGGCCCTGCTGCCGTCGCGCCTGCTGAAAAACGCGCTGGGCGGCCTGCGCACGTGGGAGCCGCCCGTCAGCCTGCCCGATTACGAGATGGCCATGGTCTGGCATGAGCGCATGCACCTGGACCCGGCGCACCGCTGGTTGCGCGAACGCATCATGGCCTTCTGAACCCTAGGCCGCCTTCGGTTTGAGCATGCCTTCCACGATGCCCAGCACGGTCTGGCGCGGCAGCAAGCGCGGCAGCCACGCCAGCAGCCGGTTCGGCCGACCCGCCACATGGCTGCTGCGGCCCTGGTCCAGCGCACGCAGCGCTTCATCGACGACGGCTTGCGGATCCATGCGCTTGCCCACGGCCGCTTCGGGCGCGGCCACGACGTCGAAGAAAGCCGTCTCCGTAGCGCCCGGGCACAGGGCCAGTACGCGCACGCCGCGGCTGCGGTTTTCCGCCCACAGCGCTTCCGAGAACGACAGCACGAAAGCCTTGCTGGCGCCATACACGGCCATGTAGGGATCGGGCTGCAGCGCAGCCGTGGAGGCCACGTTGATGATGGCGCCACGCCCTTTGGTCAGCATGTGCGGCAAGGCGGAGTGCGTCATTTCCATGAGCGCCGTGCAATTGACGGTCACTTCAGCCGCCTGGCGCGCCAGGTCGATGCTTTCGAAGCGGCCATGCGTGGCGAATCCCGCGTTATTGATCAGTACGTCGGGCGCCATGCCCAGCGACCAGGCTTGCGCATAAGCTTGTGCAGCGGCACCGGGCTGGCTCAGGTCGGCCACCAGCGCATGGGCGCGGATGCCGTGGCGCTGGGAAAGTTCCTTCGCCAAGTTATCGAGCACGGCGCCGGAACGGGCCAGCAACAGCAAATGGGCGCCGCGCGCGGCCAGGGTTTCCGCAAATACACGGCCGATGCCGGACGAGGCGCCCGTGATCAGCACGGTCTGGTTGGTATAGTTGAAAGCGGTCATGGCAGTGGTGTGGAGTAGATGAAGTTTTCAATGTAAACTGTAGACTTTAGTCCACGGTCAAGCGTGGAATGCAAAAAATGCACATGGCTGCGTTGCATAGGCTTGCCCTGCACATTTTTCGCGTCCCGCAAATTAGTA
Source organism: Janthinobacterium sp. NKUCC08_JDC (assembly GCF_019345575.1). Lineage (NCBI taxonomy): Bacteria > Pseudomonadati > Pseudomonadota > Betaproteobacteria > Burkholderiales > Oxalobacteraceae > Janthinobacterium > Janthinobacterium sp. NKUCC08_JDC. Next base: position 239,121 of record NZ_JAHKQW010000006.1, read on the forward strand.
GAAAGTCAAAAAACCATGCGTATCGGAGAAATCACCCGCCTGACGGGCGTCAGCAAGGACACGGTGCGCTTTTACGAGCGCCAGGGGCTGCTGGATGAAGCCCCGCAGCCGGGCCTGACGAATAACTACAAGGAATATTCGGCCCAAGCCTTGCGGCGCATCGAGCTGATCGGCCACGCCAAGGCGCTGGGTTTCACCCTGAAGGAAATCGCCGACGTGATTGCCGTCTGGCAGGAAAACGCGCTCGATGCGCAGACCAAACGAGCTATGCTGGAAACGAAAATTGCCCAGATCGACGACAAGGCACGCTCGATGGCCGTGCTGCGCGCGGGCCTCGTCGATGCGCTGGCCAAGGTGGAGACGGGCTGCAACGATGTGGCGCCAGTGGAATACAAGAATAAATACAAGGACAATCAATGAGCAACTATTACACGCGCTACCGCCACCTGGCGATCGAGGACGCCAAGCCTGCCCCCACAGCGCGGCAGATCGCCACCATCGAGACCTTGCTGGAAGCGCCCTTGCCGTCGGCCTTCCTGGCGTTCTTGAAAGTGGCCAACGGCGCCTGTTTTGACTACACCTGTGATGTGCCGGACGGCAATGGCGGCGTGGAAAAAATGGGCTTCAATACCTTCTTCAGCGCCGATGAAGGCGATTTCTGCGATGAAACACTGGTCGGCGAAATCCGCGCCGCGCGCAAGCACACAGACATGCCCGTGCGCATCCTGCCGTTCGCCCGCGATGGCGGCAATTCCATGGTCTACCTGGACCTGACGGAGGAAGGCGGCGGCCGCGTGCTGGCCTATGTGCAGGAATTGCCGGACTGGACTGGCAAGCGCGCCCACGGCCTGATGGAACTGGCGCCCTCGTTCGACGCCTGGCTGGACAGCCTGTACATCGACCGCGACACGGTGCTCGATGAACTCGAACACAGCGTTTCGGAACCATCACACCTGGACGCGATGGCAGAATGGCTCGATATCGGCATGCCGGCCTGGCGCCGCGATGCGGGCATCACCGCTTTGTTTGCTCTGAAACAAGTCGAATTGTGCGCTAACGAACAGGACTAGTCCTACGGACATAATCGCGACTGTCCTATGGGTGTGCGCAGGCTGCTGGCTTAACATTGTCATCAGCTTGTAGAAAAAACCACACCAGAAAGGATTTGCCATGCCTATCCCTACCACCAGTTCCCGTACCCCCTCCCTGAAAAGCGTGGCCATCGGCGCCGCCGTGGCCTTATTGAGCGGCATCGCCATCAACAGCATCGCCGCTGCCGCACCGGGCGCGTACGACAAGCAATTCCTCAGCAAGGCCGCAGACGCGGGCAGCACGGAAATTGCCGCAAGCAAAGTAGCGCAAAGCAAGAGCTCCAATGCGGAAGTGAAGAAATTCGCCGATGCCATGGTCACGGACCACACGAAAGTCGCTGACGAGCTGAAACAACTGGCCAGCAGCAAGCAAATCGAGGTCAGCGACCAGCCCGGCAAGAAACACCAGGCGCAGATTGACAAGCTGAGCCGCCTGGAAGGTGCGCAGTTCGACAAGGAATATGCGGCCACCATCGGCGTGGCGGCGCACAAGGACGCGGTGAAACTGTTTACGGATGCCAGCCAAAAGGCCAGCGATCCCGAGATCAAGGCCTTTGCCGCGAAGACCTTGCCAGCGTTGCAACATCACCTGGAAATGGCGAATACATTGCATGCGGCCGTGGGCAAATAGCCAAGTTGACGGCAATTAGCGGGGACATGCTTGCTGTACGTGCCGTACGGCAAGCATGTCTGCTCTTGACATACAATGCGGCAACTTCGTTTTCGGCCATGCCATGACCTCATGCAGCTACTCAAGAAAACCGGCCTGATCGCCGCCACCTTCCTGCTCATCTTCCTGCTGGCAGGCTGGCTTTTCATCAAAGTCAGCGCGGCGCGCAATGCCACCGTGTATGCACAGCAGTGGAACAACCAGGGCACGTGCGTGATCAAGACCTATGTGCCGCACTATGGCAGCGGCGTACCGCAGAACATCGTGCGTGCGCTGAGCACATCCACCTTCTTCCGCGTCTACCACAAGGATGGCACCTTGTTGGAAAGCACGGAATGGGTGCTCGACATGCATGAAGACGGCATCCTCGACCATGCACGCTGGGGCGAGAACCAGACCCGCGCCATCTACCCGACCGACCTCGGTGACGAAGGCTGGACCTTGCCTGTATGCGCGTGAACGGTCGATGAGCACGCAAAGACCAAAGGGCCTGCGCAGCCCCTGGGTCGACGTGCCATATGAGCCCACGCTTTACCATTTCCTCGGTCCCTTCGACGTGTATGACCGTGAACACACCCTGGGCGCGGAGCTCGCCACCTGGAACATGAACGACCCGGTCCAGCGCGCGGCGCTGATACGGCGCGACATCACGTCCCAATACAAGGAACTCAGCTACCGCCACCGCCATGCGCTGGTGGCCGTGCTGGCGCAGGCGTTGCAAGACCCCGCTTTCGATTTCCAGGCCATCCTCGAGCACGACCCCGAGAGCACATACGCCCTGCCCGCCTTGTGGGATGAAATGGACGATCCGCGTGCCTTTTTCGCCGACATTTACCGGCTGGTGCAGCAGGGCTGGCACGACGACCTGGCGCGCGCTGCGGCGGAAGACCCGGCCAGCTGGTAGCGCGGCGCGGCCGCCACACTATCGATACGATAGCTTCCAGCCGTTTTTTCCCTCTGTGAACGCGATTGCGGCCATCTGCACGCGACGTTGCAAAAACGCCCCACTCAAAAAAATACTGTTGCACCAGCGCATGTCTGCTGGCATCGCGCTACTATGAAACGTCGGCACTTCGATAGGCGCCGCCTCACCGCACCGGTTCCCCGCCGGCTTCCCCCTGCCGCAATGTGAAGGAGATTCTCATGCCCAAGTTCACCCCTGCCATTTGCCTGTCGGCCATGCTTGCCGCCGCGATGCTGCCCGGTATCGCCAGCGCTGCCGAAGGCGGCGCCACGCGCGCCGATGCCGAAGCGATGGTCAAGAAAGGCGTGGCCTATATCAAGAGCGCCGGCGACGCCAAGGCGTATGGCGAGATCACGGCCAAGTCACCCCAATTCATCCTGCACGACCTGTACCTGGTCGTCTATAAACTCGACGGCACGGTCGCCGCGCATGGCGCCAACCCGAAAATGGTCGGCAAGAACTTGATCGAGCTGAAGGATATCGACGGCAAGGCCTTCGTCAAGGAACGAGTCGACCTGGCCAAGAGCAAGGGGACGTTCTGGCAGGAATACAAATTCACGAACCCGGAAACCAAGAAGATCGAGCCAAAGGTGATGTACTGCGAGAAACTGGCCGATTCCGTCGTCTGCGGCGGCATCTACCTGTAGCCGGCCGCCGCGCGGCCAGCGCCGGGATGGCATGCCGATCTCTCGACGAAGCTTTCAACGAATTTCTCAACGAACTTTTCAACGCTACGGGCCTCAATGAAAATCGCACAGAAGATGTTGATCGTCCCGGTGGTCGCGCTGGCTTGCCTGCTGGCCATGGGTGCCTTGTCCTACTTCGCCATGCAGCAGAATGAGCAGCGCATGCATGAACTGAAAGACGTCACTCTGACGGCCGAACGGCTTGCTAACCAGCAAGCTATTGCCTTGGGCCAGGTACATGCCGACGTGTACGCGAAGATCGCCATCGCGGCCAGCCTGTCCGAAGAGCAGTTCAAGCAATTCGGCGCGCAAACGGATGGCCAGCTGAACGCCATCGCGCAAGGCTTGAAGGAACTGCAGAAATTCTCGGGCGCCGCCACGGAAGCGGGCCAGGCCTTGCCCGGTGTCGAGCGCTACCGTGCCAGTGTGGCGCAGGCGCTGGACTTGGCGTCCATGGACCCGAATACGGGCGTGGCCGCGATGCAAAATGCCGCCGGACACTACCAGCAAGTGCGCGGGCAGCTGCGCCAGGTACTGCTCAACCTCGACCAGCGCACGGTTGTGGCCTTGCAGGAAACAAAAAATGCGGGCCAACGCGCCGGCTGGCTATCGCTGGGCACCATGGCTGTCGGCTTTGCCTTGCTGGCCCTGATCGCCACATGGGTGGCGCGCTCCGTGGTAGGGCCCATCGATGACGCCTGCCGCGCGGCCGAAAGTCTGGCCGCCGGCGACCTGACCACGCGCATCGAAGCCCGGGGCGACGACGAGGTGGGCAAGCTGACCCGGGCCCTGGCCACCGTACTGAAGAACTGGAACAATTTATTGGGCGATATACGCCAGGCGGGCTCTACCATCACGGTGGAAGCCAGTGAAATCGCGCTGGGCAATGCGGACTTGTCGGCCCGTACCGAGTCGCAAGCCCATTCCTTGCAAGAAACGGCGTCGTCCATGCATGCCTTGACGGATACCGTGCGCGAGAATGCCAGCCATGCGCATCAGGCCAACCAGATGGTGCTGTCGACGTCGAATGTGGCGCTCGAGGGCGGGCGCGTCGTGGGCCAGGTGGTCGAGACGATGGGTTCGATCAAGGCCAGTTCAGGGCGCATCGTCGACATCATCGCCGTCATCGACGGCATCGCGTTCCAGACAAATATCCTCGCGCTGAACGCGGCCGTGGAAGCGGCGCGCGCGGGCGAACAGGGGCGCGGCTTTGCCGTCGTCGCCACCGAGGTGCGGGGCCTGGCGCAGCGTTCGGCCACGGCGGCACGCGAAATCAAGCAGCTGATCGAGGATTCCGTGGCCAGGATAGAAACGGGCAGCGAGCTGGCCGACAGCGCCGGGCGCACCATGGGAGATATCGTCGCCTCCGTCCAGCAGGTGACGGAAATCATGAACGACATCACGGCGGCCAGCCAGCGCCAGAGCAAGGGCATCGAGGAAGTCAACAATGCCATCACGGAAATGGACGAATTGACCCAGCGCAATGCCGCCCTCGTCGAACAATCGGCCGCCGCCGCGCAAAGCATGCAAGACCAGGCGCATGACTTGCTGCGCGTGGTTGACGCCTTCCGCCTGGGCGATGGCGGCCCGCCGTTACTGCCCCGTCAGTAACGTTGCGGCATGGCAGCCTTGGCGCAGGCCAGCATTTTCCTGCCCGCCTCGGCCAGCGCGGGGTCCAGGTCCGTCTGCAAGGCGCTGCCCCGGCTGTTCTGATCCTCGTAACTGCCCAGCATGGCCGCATACAGCGAGGCCTGGTCCTGCTTGCGCCAGGTGGCGCTAGGCAAATTGCCGGGGGTGACAGGTATGCCAGCGCTGAAGTAGCCATACAGGCCGCCCACCTGTTTCTTGTGCAACCATTCCATCAATTGCACGATGCGGTACTGTTCCAGCAAGCTCAATTCGCTGACATTGACGCTCGACAAGGTGTAATACATTTCCAATCGGGCCATCCAGTTGCCTTTTTCGCCGGCCGCCACCAGCGCATCCCAGGCGGGGCCGGCGCGCACCTTGCGCACATCGCCCGGCAATGCCATCCACGCTTCAACAAAGGCCTGGTCCGGCACGGGGCCATAGTCAGCGGGCGCGCGGCAGACGAACTGGCGCGCATCGGCCCCGCCATCCTTGAGCGCGTTGCTAATCTGCCCGGCCACCTTGTCGCCGATGCCCAGCAGGCGCTTGCCATAGCTTTCCAGGGTCCAGTTCGAAGGCAAGCGTCCCAGCCAAGCCAGATCATCGTCGTTGGCGCGGGCCTGCACCGCATAAGCGGCGATCCTGGCCTGCATCTTGACTTCTTTCTGCTGCTCCGCCAGCTTGCGCGCCTCTTGCTCTTCGTCATAGCGGCTCGTGGTCTTGGCCAGTTGCATGCATTGCTGGAAGGCGTCCAGCACCCCCTGCCAGCATGCGGCGGGCACCTTCAACTGCCAGCGCATGCTGACGGTTTTCAGAATATACGTGTCTTCGCCCTCCTCCCCTTTGACATAGGCGCGGCCGTCGGCCTTCGTCACGCCTTTGGTCAGCTGCTTGCCGCCAGCCGTGCTCCACGTATACGGGTCATCGTCCTGCGGCACGCCGGGCGCGGCGTACAGGGTCAGGTAGTGGCCGGCTGCCGCAGGCGTATCGGCGGCATGGCTGAGCGGCGACAGCAGGGATAAAGCCAGTAAAGTTCTTCCAGGTGTCAGTTTCAGCATGCAGCAATCGTCAATGAAGTTCGGTATGGCAGGCGCAGTCGTGGCCGCTGGCTGCTTCGGACAGGTTTTGCAGGATTGCGCAGTCTTGCGACGGCTGCGGCTGGTCGCACTGGTGGCGCAGGGTCACCAGTTGCTGCTGCAATATCTGCAAATTCGCCATTTGCTCGGCAATGCGCAAGATATGGTGGTCGAGCAATTCATTGACGCTCTGGCACCCTTCTGCCGGATTATTCTTGAACTCCAGCAAGGCGCGGATATCGGTCAAGCCGATCTGCAGGGAGCGGCAATGGCGGATGAATTGCAGCCGTTCCTGGTGTTCTTCGCGGTATTCGCGGTAGCCGGCGCTGTTGCGGCCAGGTTCCTGCAGCAAGCCCGCCTTTTCATAATAACGCACGGTTTCCACGTCACAATCCGTCCGTTTGGCCAGTTCTCCGATACGCATGGCATCTCCTTTCATTCTTTCGCGCAAATTGCGCTTGACCCTGTAGCGGCTACAGGGTTTCTAATGGAAGCATACACGAAACCGGAAGGACGATGCGATGCCACACGATAGCCACGATCACGACCACACCCATGCGCACGAACATGAGCACAAGCACGACCATCAGCATGAGCACAAGCATGACCACAAGCATGACCATGCGCCCAAGGCGGTCAGCTGCTGTTCCAGCCAGCATGCGTGCTCGTCCACGCCTGCCGCCCCGTCTGGCCCGGCCCTGCCCAGCGCAGCCATCGCCGGCGCGAACACGGCCAAATACCGCATCGCCAATATGGATTGCCCCACGGAAGAACGGCTGATCCGCAACAAGCTGAGCAATATGGCCGGCGTCGTGGGCCTCGATTTCAACCTGATGAACCGCGTGCTCGACGTGCACCACACGCTGCCCTCGCTGGCCACGGTGGAAGCGGCCCTGCACGGCATCGGCATGCAGGCCATTCCGATGGAAGCGGACGCCACCGTCGCGCGGGATCCGAACGAAGGCAGCCTGAGCGGCCTGCAAAAAGGCTTGCTGGTCGTCTCCGGCCTGGCTGCCGCGGCCGCCGAAGCGCTGGCCTGGACCACGCATGAAGACAGTTCGCCCCTCGTCATCGCCCTGGCCCTGCTGTCGATCGCCACGGGCGGCTGGCCGACTCTGAAAAAGGGCTGGATTGCCCTGAAAACATTCACCCTGAACATCAATTTCCTGATGAGCCTGGCGGTTTTCGGCGCCGTCGCCATTGGCCAGTGGCCGGAAGCGGCCATGGTCATCTTCCTGTTCGCCATCGCCGAACTGATCGAAGGCCTGTCCCTGAACCGCGCGCGCAACGCCGTGCACAGCCTGATGCAGCTGGCGCCCGACACGGCGACAGTGGCCGACGCCAGCGGCGCCTGGCAGCAAGTATCCGTCGCCACGGTGGCCATCGGCGCCTTGATGCGCGTCAAGCCGGGCGAACGCATCGCGCTCGATGGCGTGGTGGCCAGCGGCGAATCGTCCGTCAACCAGGCGCCGATCACCGGTGAAAGCATGCCCGTGGACAAGGCCGTGGGCGACGTCGTGTATGCGGGCACCATCAATGAACGCGGCTTGCTCGACGTCACGGTGACAGCCAACAGCGGCAACAGCACGCTGGCGAAAATCGTCAAGGTGATCGAGGAAACCCAGGGCAAACAGGCGCCCACGCAGCGCTTCGTCGACAATTTCGCCCGTTACTACACGCCGGCCGTCGTCGTTTTTGCCATCCTCGTGGCCGTGCTGCCGCCACTGCTGCTGGGCCAGCCATTCATGGCCTGGGTCTACAAAGCGCTGGTGATGCTGGTGATCGCCTGCCCGTGCGCACTCGTCATCTCCACGCCAGTGACCGTCGTCAGCGGCCTGACGGCGGCCGCGCGGCGCGGCATCCTGGTCAAAGGCGGGCAATTCCTGGAAACGGGCTACCGGATCAAGGCCATCGCCGTCGACAAGACAGGTACCTTGACCATGGGCAAACCGGCTGTCACGGACGTGGTGGCGCTTGATGGCGGCAGCCGCGACACTATCCTGCTGCTGGCTGCCAGCCTCGATGCCAACTCGGCCCACCCCCTGGCCGCCGCCATCGTCAAGGCCGGTCCGCCCGCCGGCAGCCACTTGCCCGTGACCCAGTTTGCCGCCCTGCATGGACGCGGCGTGCAAGGCACGATCGCTGGCCAGACGTATTACCTGGGCAATGCGCGCCTGATGACGGAATTGAAGATCCTGACGCCGGCACTGCAAGCCATCCTGGCGGGGCTGGAACAGCAGGCGTACACGGCCATGGTGCTGGCCACCTACGCCGGCGCGCTGGGTGTGATCGCCGTGGCCGACGTGCTGCGCCCGACGGCGGCGTCCGCCATCGCCAGATTGAATGCGCTGGGCGTCACCACCGTCATGCTGACGGGAGACAATGCGCTGACGGCGCAGCGCATCGGCGCCGAAGTCGGTGTCAGCCTGGTCAAGGCGGAATTGCTGCCGGAAAACAAACTTGATGAGATCAAGGCCTTGCAGCAGCAGTTCGGCGTGGTCGCCATGCTCGGTGACGGCGTCAACGACGCCCCGGCCCTGGCGCAGGCCGACATCGGCTTTGCCATGGGCGCGGCCGGCAGCGACACGGCCATCGAAACGGCGGACGTGGCCCTGATGGATGATGAACTGGGTAAATTGCCTGAATTCATCAGCCTGAGCCAGCGCACACGCAGCATCCTCGTGCAAAACATCAGCTTTGCCATCGGCATCAAGGCTGTATTCTTCGGCCTGGCCCTGGCCAGCATGGCGACCCTCTGGATGGCCGTGTTCGCCGACGTGGGCGCCAGTCTGCTCGTGGTGGCGAACGGCCTGCGCTTGCTGCGCAAGAGCCAGCAAGCATAGTCCCTAGCAGAAATATTTCCATCTGGACAATTGCTGTAAAAAACGCTACTTTGGCGCTTGATCTCCACCGCCGCCAAAGTAGCCGATGACCTTCCTGCCCCGCCTGACCCTGCTGTCTACCTTGCTTGCCAGCACCTGCCTGCATGCCGAACCCCTGGTTTTCACGCCCTGCTCCGATACGGCCGCTCCCGGCAGCCTGTGCTCGGGCTTGAACGTGCCCGGCAGCTACGATGCCCAGGGTCGTGCCATCGGCGACGCGGATGCCATGCACGTCTTCGTGCGCAAATTTGCTGCCGATGTGCCTGCCGGCAAGCCGGCCAAAGGCACTCTGTGGCTGGTGGCGGGCGGTCCCGGCGAATCGGGCGCCGCGTTCTACAGCTTGCTGCCCACCTTGCGCCGCAGCTTTCCCGGCTTTGAATTCCTGATTCCCGACCACCGGGGCACGGGCCATTCTTCGCGCCTGTGCAAGGTGGAGGAATCCGAACAAAGTCCCGGCGGCCGCGCCTTGGCAGGCGCCGAATGGGGCAGCTGTTTTGCCGGCATCAACCTCGTGCCGGAATATGCGGGCCAGTTTTCCATCACGATGGCGGCGCGCGACTTGAAAGCCCTGATCGAAGGCGAACAGGGCAAGAAGAAGCCGCCCGTGTATGTATACAGTGTGTCGTATGGCACGCAGCTGGTCTTGCGCACCTTGCAGCTGGGGCCGCTGCCCGTCCAGGGCGTCATCCTCGACTCCTTGGTGCCGCCGCAAACGGATGCGCGCTGGGACTTGAGCCAGCGCTCGCACGTGGTCAACACGGTCGGCATGCAGGTACTGGCCCGCTGCGATGCGGATGCGGCTTGTCACGCGGCATTGGGCGAGCCGGCTGCCACCTTGTACCGCCGCGTGCTGGACAAGGCGCAAGCGGACCCGGCCCTGCTGGCGACCATTCCCGGCAAGAACCTGAAAAACTTCCTTGGCGGCATGCTTGACGTGCCTGCCGCGCGCGCTCGCATCCCGTATCTGCTGCAAGACCTGGACCGGGGCGGCGAAGCGGAACTGGCGTCCGTGCGCGCCACGTTGGCGGACGCGGCGGCCAGCCTGGGCAGCTATCCCCAGTCGCCGCTGTCGATTCCGCTGGTCAATATCATCAGCAATTCGGAAAACAATCTGCAGCCGTCGTTGCGGCCCGGCTGGACGGCCGCGGACATCGCCCGAGACGAGGCGGATTTGCTGTTTACCGGTCCCCTGCCCCGCATCCTGCTGGGCGGCGGCTTGCCCACCTACCCGCGCGACGCTTATTTCGGCGTCTTGCCGGAGAAAATGCCGCCAACTTTGGTACTGCAGGGATCGCTGGACCCTAAGACGCCATACGCGGGCGCGCAGGCGCAAGTGCGGGCTTTGACGCAGAGCAAGGCTGGCAAGGTGGCCCTGTCCACCGTGCACAACGCCCCGCATTTCATTTTATGGACGGCGCCCGCCTGCTTTAAACAGGCCAGCACCCGTTTTATTGCCGGCAAACCGGCGCACGATTGCACGCTGTAGTTCCACCAACTAGTTTGAAGAGGACGATATGCGCATCACAGGCCTGGCATTGCTGCTGTTATCTTGTTACGGCGTGGCGCAAGCGGCACCGCTCGCCTCCCCGTCCATCTGCGCCTCGCCCGCACAGCCGATCCGCGAACAAGGCTATGTGCCCATCAATGGCATCGAGCAATGGATCACGGTCACAGGCGCCGCCTGCGGCAATCCCGTGATCCTGTTCATCCATGGCGGTCCCGGCAATGCGCTCAGTCCGTATGCGGACGCCATCTACGCCGGCTGGGAGCGCCACTACACCCTGGTGCAATGGGACCAGCGCGGCGCCGGCATGACGTATGCGAAACAGCGGCCCGCGGAAGACGTGCCCTTGACGGTGGAACAGATGCGCGACGACGGCATCGCCGTGGCCCGCTATATTGAACAGCATCTGGGCCGGCAGAAGGTCATTTTGATGGGCAGTTCCTGGGGATCGATACTGGGTGTGCACATGGCCAAGGCGCGCCCCGACCTGTTCCACGCGTATATCGGCACGGCGCAGGTGGTCAATGCGCGGGACAATGAGACAGGCATGTATCGCGAAGTGATGGTGCTGGCGCAAGCGGCCGGCGATACCACCACGGTGGACAAGCTGACGGCGCTCGGTGCGCCGCCATGGCGCGATCCGCGCAACTTCGGCATCTTGCGCCGCTTCGACCGCAAATATGAAGGATTGGCAACTGATCCGCCGCCCAGGCACTGGTGGCAGCCGGCGCCGTTCTATGCCACGCCGCAAGCGCTGGCCGATGCCGAGGCGGCAGACGACTATTCGTACATCCAGTTCATCGGCCTGCGCGGCGACGGCATGTTCGCCAAGGTCGACCTGCCCGCGCTGGGCACGCGCTTTGACTTGCCCGTGTTTTTCATCATGGGCGAAGCGGACTTGCTGACCTCGCCCGCTATCGCGCGTACCTACTTCGACAGCATCACGGCGCCGGCCAAGGATTTTACCTTGGTGAAACGCGCCGGACACGACCCCAACCAGGCCGTGCTCAACGCCCAATGGACGGTCTTGCGCGACAAGGTGGCGCCGCTGCTGCAGTAAGCAAGCCTTCAGTGGCGTGCGCGGCGATGCAGTTCCGCCTGCTGCGCGGCGTGCAGCGCCTGGATGAATGCGGCATCCCCCCCGGCACAGGTGCTGGCCGTGCAGCCGCCCAGGTCCTCGGCAATGCGAAAACCTTCGCCCAGGCTGCTGGCATTGCCGCGGCCGCCATGCCCGCGCGCTGCGCTGCGCAGTACCTGGCGCGAGGACGAATAGCTGCCGCCCCGCGTGATGAAATAGTCACCTTCCGCCTCGCAACCGCTGCGCCAGGCCGCCCCGTCGACGGGCGCACCCCGGTAGTCGGGATGCTGGCAATCGGCCACCCATTCCGCCACGTTGCCCATCATGTCGTGCAAGCCGTAGCCGTTGGGCGCATACATGCCCACGACGGCCGTGTACTCGGTGCCGTCATCGCAATCGGTGACCAGCATATCGAGGCCGTGATCGCGCTGCGCAGCCGCCTTGAAACGCCGGTCCTTCATGTTGGCGTACTTGCATAATTGTTCAGGCGCATCTCCGGACGAGTATTTCGTGCGGGTGCCGGCGCGCGCCGCGTATTCCCATTCCGCCTCGCTGGGCAGGCGGAATGGGCGCCCCGTTTCCCGCGCCAGCCATTGCACATAGGCCGCGGCATCGTCCCAGCTCACGCACATGACGGGGTGATAGTCCGTTGGCGCATGCGCAGGGGCGTCCCAGCCCGACGCCTTGAGCGCGATGCCGTCAGTGCGGTCGAATTCCCAGCATTCGCCAGCCGCCCGATAGCCGCTGGCGGCAACGAATTGCCGGAACTGCGCCACCGTCGTCTCGTATTTTGCAAGTCGGAATGCGGCCACGCGCACCTCGTGGGGCGGCCCCTCGGCCGGATTATGGCTGCCGTCACCGATACGCGGCTCCGTGCTGCCCATGGTAAACACGCCGGCGGGAATACTGGCCATGGGCGGGAGGAAGGGGGCGGCAGCTGCCTGGGCGCTGCAAAAGATGGCGCAGGCAACGATAAGTATGCTGTGCTTCATGTGGCTCCTGTAATCGGTGGGTGAGAACACAGATTGACAGCCGGGCCAGCGGATGGCCGCACGCATGCGACGAATCGACAATGGGGCCGATGAATGGCAAGCCATGTTCTGGCCAATCAGGCAACGGGCCGCTACACTATGCCCATGATCAGAAAAACGACTTTGCTACAGGGCTGGCGTTCACTTTGGGAACTGCGCCCCCGGCACGATGTGTCCACCCTGACCCGCCTGCTGGTCGTTTCCCTGATCGGTGTCGCCCTGGCATTGGTCCTGATGACCATCGTCGCCATCTTCGGCCGGGTCGACCGGCCGCTCTGGTGGTGGGCATCACTGCTGCCGAACATCGGCATCTGCCTGTGCATCGTGCATACCCTGTTTGGCGTGCTGCGCCTGGCCGGGCGCTGCCTGCCGGCGCCGCTGGTCGAGCGCATGTCGAACGTGCGCGACCTGCGCGCCGGCATGGTGCTGGGCGCGCTGTCCCTGGCGGCCATCATCCTGGGCATGAGCATCGGCTTTACCATCGTGCCAATACTGGTCGGTTTCAAGCTGTGGGGCATGTTCGTCTCGCTGCCCGCCGCGCTGACCAAGTTTGCCGTGTTCATCCTGTTTGTGATGGCGGCTAACTGGGCCTGGTGGCATTCGCGCCTGCGCCAGCAGCAGCTGCAAAGCGAGGTGACGGATGCGCGCCTGCGCTTGCTGCAGGGACAGATCGAGTCGCACCTGTTGTTCAATACCTTGGCCAACATCCAGAGCCTGATGGACTACGACCCGCCGCGCGCGAAACGCATGCTGGAAACGTTTTCCGGCTACCTGCGCGCCAGCCTGTCGCAGCTGCGCCAGGGCGACAGCACGCTGGAAGCGGAACTCGACATGGCGAGCCAGTATCTGTGCTTGATGCAGATCCGCATGGAGGAGCGCCTGCGTTTCCGCATCGACGCCAGCGCGCAAGCGCGCCTGGCCAGCCTGCCCACGCTGATGCTGCAGCCGCTGGTCGAGAACGCCGTCCAGCACGGACTGGCGCCCAAGCTGGACGGCGGCAGCGTCGTCGTGCATGCCGAGGTACGCGCGGGCCGCCTGGAAATCCGCGTGCTTGACGATGGCGTGGGCTTGACGGCCCCAGGCAAGCCACCGCGTCCGGGCAGCGGCATGGCGCTGGCCAATCTGCGCTCGCGCCTGCAGGCTCAGTTCGGCGCCGCCGCCAGGCTGAGCCTGCGTGAGCGCGAGAGCGGGCCTGGCGTCGAAGCCGTGCTGGAGCTGCCGTACCTGGGTGCCGGCTCCACAGTGCCGGCGGTCGCATGACGCGCGCCCTGATCGCGGACGATGAACCGCACCTGGCGCTCTACCTGCGCGACCAGCTGCTGGCCCTGTGGCCGGACTTGCAGATCATCCACATGGCGCGCAACGGCGTCGAGGCCGCTACCTGCATCGCCGAGCTGGAACCCGATATCGCCTTTCTCGATATCCAGATGCCGGGACTGACCGGGCTGGAGGTAGCACAAGGTATCGAAGGCCCAACCCGCGTGGTATTCGTCACCGCCTACGACGAATTTGCCCTGCAAGCCTTCGACCACGCGGCGCTCGATTACGTATTGAAACCCGTCACCACCGAACGGCTGGCTCGCACCGTGGCGCGCCTGCGTGCGACGCCGGTCTTGCCCCACGCCGGTGCGGCCATGGCGCAGACGCTGCGGCAACTGACGGCCGCACCCGGCCAGGCCCGCCCCCGGCTGCGCTACATACTTGCGTCCCGTGGCGAGCGCACGCACCACCTCGACGTGGCAAAGGTGCGCTTTTTCCATGCCGACGACAAGTACACGGTTGTCGCCAGCGTGGATGGTGAATTCCTGATCCGCACGCCCATCACGGAACTGGCGGCCCAGCTTGATCCTGAGCTATTCTGGCAAGTCCACCGCTCCACCCTGGTCAACCTGGCCTGGCTGGAAGGCACGCGCCGCGACGACGCCAGCCGTCTGTTCCTGCGCATGCGCGACCACGCTGGCGAGCTGCCCGTGAGCCGCGCCTTCGTCCACCTGTTCCGGGCCATGTAGCTTCGGCCACCAAGTAGCGCTGACGTCGCCGGAGGTCGTCCTGGCGTCGATCCGGCAAGTCTTGCCATCAGGCAACTACGGGGCCGAGGAGCGAAAATGCAATTGGCCCACCGTTTGCGCGGCGAGCCAGTATCCAGTTCAATATTGTCGGGGCGAAGGCCCCGTCCATCAAACCGCCCGGCGCGCCCGCAGGTGCAGGTGGCGGATGGTGGCAGCAGCCGCCATCAGGATGGCCGAAGCCGTGGCCAGCACGACAATAAATGCCTTGTCGAAGGCCGAGCGGGCCAGGTCCGACACTTGCAAGCCCAGTTCGGCCGGCAATTGCTCGGCAGCGAGCAGCGCCGCATCGAGGGTGTCATGGGCATTCGGCAACAGGCCCGCGCTTTCCGGGATCACCAGGGTGGCGCTGTAGACGGCCGACATAATCGTGCCCAGCACGGTCACGCCGATCACGGCGCCCAACTCATACGACACTTCCTCGATCGACGCGGCCATGCCCGCTTGCTGCGGGGCCACGTTCAGCATCACGGCGCTGGACGCGGCCGTCATGACGGCGCCCAGGCCCAGGCCCAGGATCACCAGGCTGGCCACTTGTGCCGAGACGGCGGCGTCATGCAGCACCAGATACGATGCCATGCCGATACCGGACAGCAGCAGCGAACCCCACAACACCTTGGCCTTGTCGGCGCGCGGCAGCATGAAACCCGTCAGCGGGCCCGCAAACACGGACGCCAGCGGCAGCGGCAACAGCAGCAGACCCGCTTCCAGCGGCGACAATTCCCGCACCAGCTGCATGTGCTGGCTCAGCGCCAGTTCCATGCCGATCAGCGCGGCGGACGCCACCATGGCGGCGGCCACGGCGCTGGAAAACGGCAGTTCGCGGAACAGGGCGAAGTCGATCAGCGGCTTGGCTTGCCGTTTCTGGCGGCGCACGAATTTCAGCATGAAGAAGGCGCCCACGGCGAAAGCAAAGGCAGCCAGCGCATACGACGGCTGCGACTTGCCCAGCTCCTTGATCGCATACACGCCACCAAGCAGACCCATCATGATTTGCAGCGAGCCGGCCAGATCCCACGGTTTGTCGCGGTTACCGGCCCGTTTCGGCAGGACCACGGCAGCCAGCACCAGGGTCAGCAGCACGATGGGCACGTTGATCAGGAAGACGGAACCCCACCAGTAATGTTCCATCAGGAAACCGCCGAGCACGGGGCCGAACGCGGCGCCACCCGAGGCAATCGCCGCCCACACGCCGATGGCGAACGAGCGCTCGCGGTTATCCGTAAAGGTCAGGCGGATGATGGACAAGGTGGCCGGCATCATCAGCGCGGCGCCGATGGCCAGCAGCACGCGGGCAAAGATCAGCCATTCCGGCGCGGGCGAAAATGCGGCGCACAGCGAGGCGATGCCGAACACGGCCAGGCCGGCAAGGAAAACGGGTTTGTGGCTCAGACGGTCACCGAGGGTGCCGAGGCCGGGCAACAAACCGGAGACGACCAGCGCGTAGACGTTGATGATCCACAGTTTTTGCGAGGAAGAGGCCTGCAAGTCGCGCGTCAGCGCGGGCAAGGCGGTGTAGAGCACGGTCATGTCGACCACGATGAGGAACAAGGCGCTGGAGACGATGGCCAGCGTCAGCCATTTTTTCATTGGATGCATAAACAACTCATGGATTTTAGTGTAACTTTTAACAACTATCGGTATGGATAAAGCGGGTGCTGCGCAAATATTTACGTTCCAGGCTGCCACGGGCCTGGGCTGGTCGGGGGCGGCGGGCGTCAGCCACGGTCGCCATCCTTGTCATCCACGCCGGAGGTCACCGCGTCGAGTTCGCGCAGCATGACGACGGACACTTGCTTGAAGCCGCGGCCTTGGAAGAACTTTTGCGCCGTCAGGTTGTGCGCGCCGCATTCGAGGAACAGCCGGGCGATGCCGTGGCTGTGCAGCTCGTCGGCGACCCACTCCACCAGCTGGCTGCCGATGCCGCTGCCGCGCACGGAAGGCAGCAAGACCAGGTCATCGAGCGCGGCGAACGATTTCGAGGCGCGCTGGCGCGTGTCGATGGAAACGAGAGCCATGCCGACGATGGCCTCGCCCGACATGGCGACAGCCAGCAGGGTCGAATCGCCATGCGCCCAGTCATGCGACAGGGCGGCGCGGATTTCGCCACGGATCACCTCAGGCAAGTCCGCGCGCCAGTTGCCGGGCGCGTCGGCGCGTTCGCCCTGCAGCTCCGAATGGGAGATATAGTCGGCGCTGACGTTGTCGAGGTAGAGCTTGCACAAGGTATCTTCGGCGGTGGCGTCGTGGCACCAGCTGAAGCTGATGGCGGGTGAATTGGCTTGAGCGTTTTTCATGGCGGATCTCGTGTTGTTGAAAATGTAAAGACATTTTATGTCGCCCCTGAATGGCATTCAAGTTAAAATCCATCTGTAAAACAGATAGGTTGATGCCATGCAATGGACTTTGGAACAAATGCGCTACTTTGAAGCGGCCGTCGCGGCTGGCTCTTTCTCGGGCGCGGCGCGCCGGCTGGGCCGCGCCCAATCGGTGGTCAGCACCTCGATCGGGCTGCTGGAAGCGGAATTTGGCGTGGAACTGTTTGACCGCTCGCGCCGCAGCGCCGTGCTGACGGAAGCGGGCAAAGTCATGCACCTGGAAGCGTGCGAACTGCTGCGCCAGGCCGAGCGATTGCAGCTGCGCGCGCAACTGCTGAGCGCCGCTCCCGAAGCCCAGCTGACCCTGGCCCTGGACGAAGCCCTGCCCTACCTGGCCATCGGCACCCTGGTCAAGGAACTGGCGGCGCGCTACCCGGCCCTGGAACTCGTGATGCTCAACGCCACGGCGTCGGAAGTGGCGCAATACGTGGAACAGCAGCAAGCCGACGTGGCCTTCCACTTCGACCGGGGCCCGATCTCGCCCGTGCTGGAACAGCAGCACATCGGCAGCGTGGCGCAAGGCGTGTTCGTGGCAAAAGGCCATGCCATGGCCCACGGCCAGGAGGTGAGCCGCAACGAGCTGACCCGCTACCGCCAGCTGATCATGGATTCCGAGCTCAACCGCGAACACGCGTTCAGCCCCGCCGTCTGGTTTTCCGACAGCTTCTACAGTATTGCCGAGATGGTCGCGGACGGGCTGGGCTGGGCGATTCTCCCCTTGAACATCGCCAATTACGACAATTACAAGGGGTATCTACAGGAAGTGCCCTGCCCTGCGCTGGCCTTGTCGCGGCTGCCGGTGCGTCGGCTGTCGATACATGGGAAGAAACTGAGCGAGACGAGTTTGTGGCTGACGGACAGGCTGGCGGAGTTGTTGGCGGATGGGCCGCGGGGGTGAATGTATGTAAGTCAATGTGGAAACGCTTGGGTTTTTAACGCTCAATAGAAGCCAGCTCCTGATAGCTGATCCGGTACGACAAGGAACCTGAGTTAAAGGCCGAGGTATGACACAATGATTTGAACTTGAATGATTGAAAACGGCCGCATTAAATGACCAGGAAAAAATGACTATTAACACCAAACTGAAAAAACTCGAAGATAAAGCCATGGCCAAAGGCGAGTATGCGGTCGCCGCAGCCGCAGCCCATCTGTTACAAGATATAGTCTGCGTGGACAAGCAGATTAACCTGGTTGGGGCGATGCACGAAGTTGGCTACCTGCAAAATTCGTTTTCTCCATACCGGAAAGAATTCAGAGCTGATGAATCGGCATGGATAGAACGCTGTTTAAGCAGACTTGTCACTGCTGACCATGACTATTGGGCGCTTGCATCGCTTCTGGGCTGCAATGGTCCAACGACCGTCAGCATCGCCATTGGCCTGGGTTTCAAATCCGCCGCAACAAGGCTCTACGAACGTTTTGACAAACCCAAGGTCCATGTCAATACTTTATATTTGACAGCCAATGGAAAAGTGCTGCATCCAGTACTGGAAATCGGCTATGACACAGCTGAAATGAAAAATGTCGACGTGGGAAGAGCGCGGGCGCTTAGTTTGGAAAATGCACAATGGCAACCAGGTGATTGTTTGGGCGTAGGCGCACTGTCACTTTCCATGCAGGCCAAACTTCCGCATGGCGCATGGAGGTCGGTATGGACGGCTTTTGAAACATGGGATGCATAATGACATGATGAAATGCAAGACATTCAATGCATGGCTGGAAATGGCGCAAGATGATGAAGTGCTCATTGATCCCGACGATATCAATCACGAAGCGATAAACAATATGTGGAGCTTTTCGCCCACGGACGAGGAAACGCCGCAGATCCATGCGGCCGATATCGTTGAATTCATCAGAGAGTTGATCGCGGCGCGCAGCAGCGCGCTCGTTGGCGAGGAGATGCTGTTCTATTGCTGGCACGATGCGCAATGCCGGCAGTTGCGCTTCAGCCTGGTGTCGCGCTCGCATGGGCGGTTGCCGTTTCGCTGCGAGTTGCACGAAACGCAGGATCTGGCGCTGATCGCCGATCGCGTGGTGAACGGGGACTGGCGCAACGAACATTATATGCAGGCCCCGTCGGAGGATGGCGATGAGCAGGAGCAAGTGCCGTTCGTCCTGCCCGTGTTCGTGGCGCCTGTGCCCCAGGAATCAGCACGCCAGGAAGCGCGCGGGCCGGCAAGCCTCCAGGGCTGACCTTGGCTTGCCAGTGACGATTTCCTCGCTGGCAAGCTGCCCCACGATGGCCGCCAGCACGACGCCCGGATGCATGGCGCACACGTACACGCCACCCACCTGCGGCAAGTAGCCGATGATGGGCACGCCGTCAAAGGGCATGGGACGCAGGCCGATGCAGGCGAATGCCGGCGCGATGGCGTCGGCTCCTTCCAGTTCATCGCGGATCGCGCTGGCCGTGCGCTGCGCCATGGCGGCGGGCTGGTTTTCCGGCGCCTCGTCCACATAGTCTTCCGCAGCCAGCATGGTGCCATCTTCTTCTTGCCGCACCTCCATTGCATGGCTGGAAATAATGCCGCGCACCAGGCCGAGTGGCGCCTGGTAGCGCAGGAAAATCGCGGGCGAGGCGTGGATGGGCAGACTGGCGCCCAGTTGCTCGGCCAGTTTGGCGGTGCCTGTGCCTGCCGCCAGCACGACCACGTCTGCTTCGATGAGCCCCGCGGCCGTTTCCACGCCCGTCACCTTTGCGTCCCGGACGGCAAAGCTCAGCACGGGCGTGTGCGTGCGGATGGTCGCACCTAACGCCCTGGCCGCTGCCAGCATGGCGTGTGTGGCGGCAACGGCGTCGAGCGCGCCCTGCCCCGGTTCGTACAGCGCCTGTTCCGGCGGCTGCCGCAGATGCGGTTCAAGCTGGACGATGCGCGAGCGGTCCAGCAATATGGATACGGGCGACACCCGCCCATCCTGCGTGCCATACGACAAGGCGCCATGCCAGCGCACTTTCAATCCGGGCACCTGCGTTTCCAGCTGGCGCCAGGCCGCGATGGCGCCACCGCGCAGGGCCGCAATGGGGTCGGGCCCGGCGCAGGACGTGTTAATCCACGCAAACGAGGTGCCCGTCACGCCGGAAGCGATGTCGCCCGCCTCGACCACGGTGACTTTTTCACCCTTGCTGGCCAGGTGGTAGGCGAGCGACGCGCCGACGATACCGGCGCCAATGACGACGATGCGTTTTGGGTCATCATGATTCATATCTGGCAACTTTGCTCATTTATCACAGGGCAGAGTCTACCCCAGCCGCCCGCAAATCCAGCGCATAGGCATGGCCATCGACGACCTTGCCTGCCACGATCGCAATATCGGGCACGGCCATTCCCTGCACGAAACCGCAGCGTTCCAGCACGCGGATCGAGGCCGCATTGCCATCGATGGCGTAGGCGCACAGGCTGGCCAGCCGCCATTCGTCTTGCGCCAAGTCGATCAGATAACGCAGTGCGGCCGTGGCCAGGCCCTTGCCAGCTTGCTGTTCGCCGATGCGGTAGCCGACTTCGGCCGTTCGGGCCTGCTTGTCGATATCCTTGAGATTGGCGCGGCCGATCAGCTCGCCGCGCTCGTCCACGATGACGCAGGGGTGCATGCGGCCCTGTGCGTGCTCGTCCAGGAATTGCGCGACGTGCGCCTGGATGCCGTCAGCGCTGTAAAAATCGTCCGGGCGCCGGTCGATATGGCGCTCGAACCAGGCCCGGTTGGCGAGTTCGAAGGCCAGCAAGGGCGCGGCGTCATCAAGGCGCAGGGTGCGTATCGTGTGTGTACTCATGGGGACTCCTGCAAAGGCATGAGTCTAGTGAAGCGCCACGCGGCCCGTCAATCTTGATTCCACGAATCAATATACAGATACAATCGCCGCCATGAAAAACGACTTATCCGCCCTCGACGCGGCGCACCTGCTGGGCGTCAGCCTGCCCACCCTGTATTCCTACGTGAGCCGGGGCTTGCTGGCTTCCGTCAGCAATGGAGATTCGCGCCGCAAGCGCTATCCGCAGGAAGACGTGCTGCGCCTGGCGGCCCGCAAGAATGACGCCAAGCGCGGCGGTCAGACAGCCGTGGCAGCCATGCACTGGGGCTTGCCCGTGCTGGAGACGCAGATTTCTCACATTCTCGATGGACGGCTGTTGTATCGGGGCTGCGCTGCGACATCGCTGGCGCGGAACGCGACCTTGGAAGCGGCCGCCAGCTTGCTGTGGGACGACGGGGCGGGCGACTATTTCCAGCAAGATGCGCCGGCCCTGCCACAGGGGCTGGCCAGCGTGCCCGATGCGGCGCCGCTGGCGCGCGCCATGCTGGCCATGGCCATGCTGTCGTCCCTGCCTGCGCCTGCGGACATGCTGCAGTCCGGCCCCGCCTTGATGCGCATCCTGGCCGCCGCCCTGCTGCAGACGGCGCCGTCCGCCTTGCCGCTGCACCAGCAGCTGGCCCAGGCGTGGCAGGCCGACACGGACCAGACTGAATTGCTGCGCGCCGCCCTCGTGCTGCTGGCCGACCATGAGTTGAATGCGTCGACCTTTGCCGTGCGCTGCGTCGCCTCAACGGGTGCCAGCCTGCCCGCCGCGCTGGGCGCCGGGCTGGCGGCCTTGTCCGGCGAAAGACACGGGGGCGGCAGTGCGGCGGCCAGGTGCATGTTGACGCAGGCGCTGGCCGCGCCGGACGCCAGGGACGCCATCGGCGCATTCTACAAGACCATCGCGCCGGAATTCGCCGGCTTTGGCCACCCGCTGTATCCGCAAGGCGACCCGCGTGCCGCGTATCTGCTGGATCGCCTGTCGGCGCTGTCGCACAAGTCCCCCCAGCTGGGCGCCATCCAGTCCTTCTGCGCCACGGCGGGCGAACTGCTCGATGCGCGTCCGAATGCCGACCTGGCGCTGGCGGCCATGGAGCTGGCGTTCGGCTGGCCCGAGGGCGCAGCATTGAGCGTGTTTGCGCTGGCCCGCTCGGCTGGCTGGATCGCGCATGCCAACGAGCAAGCCACCAGCGCGGCCTTGATACGTCCCCGCGCACGCTATATCGGGCGCCACCAGCGCGACTGACAATAGACGCTTGATTTATTACGCATACGTAGTAGTATACTTCGCATGCGTACCAATACCCCCCCTACCTCAGACACCCCCGATGCCGTAGCCTGCCCGCTGGGCGAGCGTTCGCCGCGGCTGTTCAATCTGCTCAACCTGGCGCGCCAGAATCTGTTTCGTTCGGCCGATGCCGTCTTCACCAGCGAACTGGGTTTTTCCGGCACGCAAGTGGTCGCCCTGTTTGCCCTGAAGGGCGAGGAAGGCTGCCAATTGAAGGACCTGGGGCGGGCACTGCAGCTGAAAAACTCGGCCGTCACGGGGCTGGTGGCGCGCATGGAAGAAAACGGCCTGATCGTGCGCGGCCAGTCGGCGCTCGATGCGCGCGCCGGCACCTTGCACATGTCGCCCAGGGGCGGCGAAGTGCTGGCCGCCGCCCTGCCCCTGCTCGACAGCCTGAATGAACAACTGAAGCAAGGTTTCAGCGAGGAAGAACTGGCCGTCGTCGCCCGCTTCCTGCTGCACGCCTCGCGCCTGCGTTTTGCGCAGGACGTCTGACCCATCCCCACATCACCACCACAGGAGTTACCCATGCACCCGAACGACATGACCGGCTTGCAACTGATGCAAGCTTTCGCGCAAGGCCTGTTTCCCCGGCCCGGCATTTCCAAGACCATGCCCATGGATGCGCATACTGTCGAGCATGGCCGTGTCATCTTCACGGCGACGGCAAATGAAACGCACACCAATCCCATGGGCGGCGTGCACGGCGGTTTCGCGGCCACCGTGCTCGACACCGTCACGGGTTGCGCCACGCACACGGTCTTGCCGGCCGGCGAAAGCTACGGCACGACGGACCTGAACATCAAGATGTGCCGCCCCCTGCCCTTCAACGTGACGGTCTACGCGGAAGGCAAAGTGATCAATGCAGGACGCAACCTGGTCATTTCCGAAGGCACGATCCGCGACGAGGCCGGTAAGGTGTACGCGCACGCGACGGCCACCTGCATGATCATCCGCCCCCGGGAACAAGCGGCCGTATGATACGGCCCGGCACCATTGAGGAAGCCTGGCACGTACTGCAGGCGATACCCGAGTTCGACCAGCGGCGCAGCCTGGCGCAGTTGCAGGAGCGGCTGCCCGCAGATGCGCTGATGCTGATCGCGGAAGCGGACGGCCAGCCCGTCGGCTTCAAGCTGGGCTATGCCGCAGAGGATGGCTCCCTGTATAGCTGGCTCGGCGGCGTGCTGCCCGCGCATCGCAAGACGGGCCTGGCGCAGCGCCTGCTGGAAGTCCAGGAAACCTGGGCCAGCGCACACGGTTTTGCGGCGGTCACGGTGAAATCGATGAACCGCTATCCCGCCATGCTGCGCTTGCTGATCCGCAATGGATACCAGATCAGGCTGGTGGAGCACTTTGGCGACACGGCCAGGGAGCGCATTCATTTCATCAAGCCGCTGCCTTGAGTGCCTCACAAAGCTGTATCCATATCTCTTACTTGCCAAAGAAGTAACAATGCCATACACTCAACCATGCTGTGTCCCTGAATCGACAGCATGAGATGTTATATCGCAGGCGCGTTAGCTCGTCGTTTTGTAATGTAGAACACGTTGGGTCTAAAAAAATGAAACTACCCGTTCAGCTTGAAAAACTGCATCAAGTCGCTGATGCCGCCGCAATTCAGTTTGAAACTTCCGCCGATATGGTCTTCGAGCCTTGTGGCCTTATCCTGGAAACGCCTCAAATGGAACAGCAATACTGGTGCACCCCTGCTAACGTCGTTACCTTTGCAAGCACAGGCGGGGACGGTGTCCATTACAGTTATCTCAAAGACTTTGTATCCGCTAACGGAACTTTACCGATCGTAATGACTCTGCCAAGCGCGGACGAAAACAACGTAGTGATCGCCGAGTCCTTTGAGGAATTCTTTAATTTGGGCTACTACGTCGGCTGGTACTCCCTGGAGCAGTTGGTATATCAAGAGGAAGAAGCAATCGGTTACTTTACAGAACCCGACGAAGAACACCATGACGATGCGGAGTCTCGTCTCGAATACATGCGGGAGGCTTTGCAGATGCGTCCTGTTACGCCGCAGATGGCGCGGCTCGCCAAGCTCCGCGAGCAATATTTCGATCTTCTGCTGATCCCGGAGTTGCCGGAGTAATCGCAGCCAGTCATTCAGCCGGACGCGCTGGCGCGCACCCTCAGCCCGCCGCCTTCCTCTTCCCCTTCAACAAACTTCCCGCCGCATTCTCCTCGAAGCGCCCCGCCTCTTCTATATAGCCATGCACGGTGCCGTCGTGGCGCCAGCCGCCCTGGCGCTTGATGGCCTGGAAATCGGCGCCGGCCCGGTGCGCGCTGGTGGCCATGCCGCGGCGCAGGCTGTGGCTCGATAGTTCCGGCACGTAGTCGAGCGCCGCCAGCCTGGCGCAAGCTTCCAAGATCGTATTGATGCTGCTCGCGTGCAGTCCCTTCGCGCCCACGTGTCCCCACTGGTTCACCGTGCGCAAGAGCGGCCCCGTGCGGATGTGCGCCGCGGCCAGCCACGTGCGCAAGGCCGTGGCCGGGCAGCAGATGCCGTCGCCGAACGGAATCGCCTTGACGATGCCCTCCCCCAGTTGGTCCGTTTTCGAGCGGGGCAAGGTGATCACCATGCCCTGCGGCTCCCAGCGCACGTCTTCCACGGTCAATCCCACCAGTTCGCTGCGGCGGAAACCGCCAAAAAATCCCAGCTGCAGCAAGGCGCTGTCGCGCAAGGCCTTGTTGGTGCCCAGCGCGGCCAGCTTGGCGACGATCGCTTCCAGATCCTCCAGCGGCAGGGCCTTGGCCTTCTTTTTTGGCTTGCCGTGCAGGCGGGCGATGCCGGCCAGGGTCTTGCGCACGGTGGGCGTGGACGCGGGGTCGGCAAAGCCCTGGTACACATGCCATTGCGACAGGGCCGTCAGGCGCAGGGCCAGGGTACGGGCGTTCAGGCTGTCCGCATGGGCCAGCAGGTAGCGGATGACGGTGGACTCGTCGGCGGGCAGCGCCCCGCCCCAAGTCTGGAAGTGGCGAATGGCGGAACGGTAGGTGCGGCGCGTGTTATCGGACGTGGCGGCGGCGAGAAACGCCTGGTGGCGCGCGGCCAGCTCGGCATCGACCAGGGCGCCGTGTAATGGGGCAGGAGCGATAGCGGTGCTTTTGGACGCGGCAATACGTCGTTTCGAGAGGGGCAAATCGGGCATGGCGGCGGCGAAATCGCGGTTTTGTACTGGGAGATACGCAGAATAGCATGCAAAGCCCCCCATAACACGCGATAAGCGATCTTATCGTGACTTATATTTTTTCCAAAATCGCGAAAATTTATATCGTAATATTATTCAATATTACGTATCATGTAATACGTTACTAAATTTCGCTCATAGGTGGTTTTATGGCCCGCACCGGCATTTTGTACTCTGATATTATGAAAGCAGCCCAAATCGTCGCTGCCGATGGGCGCAATCCCACGGTCGACAGCGTGCGCGAAGCGCTGGGCAGCACGGGCAGCAAGAGCACCATCGCTCCCCTGCTAAAACGCTGGAAGGAAGAGTTCCAGGGCGCGGGCGCCGTGAAAACGGAAGCGGGCTTGCCGGCCGAACTGATGGAAGCGATGCGCGGCGTCTATGAGAAGCAGCAGCGCGACGTGGCGCAGCAGCTGGAAACGGGCATGCAACAGAACCGCGCGGAGCTCGACGCGGCGCTGGAAAAGCTGAAGAAGACGGAAACGGAGCGGTTGAAACTGACGGAGGCGCGCGCCGCCCTCACCCAGGAATTGCGCGCCACCCAGCACGCGCTGGCGCAACTGAAGGAAGAGCACCATTTTCGCGCCGTCACCCTGGCCACCCTGCACAGCGACAATGCTGGCCTGAAGCAGCGCCTGGCCGACCGGGGCGAGGAAATTGCGGCCCTGAACCGCCAGCTGGCGCAAGTGCGCTCGCAGTTCGACCATTACCAGGAAGCGGCGGCCGCGCAGCGCAGCGAGGAAAGGGCCCAGGCGCAGCAACGCGAGAGCCGCCTGGAGCAGGAGAACGCCCAGCTGCAGCAGCGCCTGCAAGGCCAGCAAGCGACCTTGGTGCAGCAAGACATGCGGCTGGCACAGCTGCAGGCGGAGCACACGCGCCTGGCTGATGACGCGGCCGCCGAACGCGCAGCGCTGGCCACCGTGCGTCCCGAGCGCGACCAGTTCGAATTTCAGTACTTGCAGGCGGCCGCGTCAGCCGACGCCCTGCTGGCCAAGCTCGATACAGCCTTGCTGGCGCTGAACGACGCCAAGGTGGCGCTGGCGACGCAAGACCGGCAGCTCGACATGCTGGCGGAAAATGCGCAGGCGTCGCAACTGAAGGCGGAAAGCCTGGCGCAGGAACGCGACGGCTTGCTGCGCGAGAATGCCGGCATGGCGGCGCGCCTGGCCCTGTTTTCGGATAGCAAGGAGAAGCGCGATGTTTGAACCTGTCTATATGGCTGCCTTGCGCGCCTCGCTGAATCTGACGTTTTATTGCCGGTAGCGCACCCGTATCCATGCGCCGATGGCGTCCACGCCGCTGTCTGCCGCATCTTCGACCCAGCCCGCGCGCGCATAAAAGCGCCGCGCGCCCGTATTGCTCAGCTGCGTTTTCAGGCTCAGGCGGGGACCGAAGCATGCCACGACGGCCGCCAGCAGTTGCCCGCCGATGCCCGAGCCGCTGCGCGCCGGGTGCACATACAGGTGGTGCAGGAAATAGTCGGGGGCATCGCCCGTGTACACGGCGGCAAAACCGGTGACGATGCCGCCGCGTTCGGCAACGAGGATGGCTTCGCCCTGCGTCGCCGCCTTGAAAGTAGCGCTGCCGGCGACAGGGCCGAAGGCGTCGCGCCCTGCCAGGGCCAGGATGGCGGTGCAGGACTGCGCGTCCGCGCTGGAGAAAGGACGAATCAGGCACATGGCTGGCGCGCTATCCGTTGCTTACAGGCGGCGATTCAGCACGCTGTCGATATCGTGGGTTTTCAGTTCCACCTGGACTGTGCCGTCCCGCAACCAGTAGCCGTCACCTCCCTGCCGCAGTGCCGCCAGATCGAGCATGCCCAGGGCTGGCGGGATGGTGCTGGCGAGCAAGGCCGCCACATCGTCCCATTCCCCATAAAACAGTTTCAGATACCAGCCGTCGTCGTGGGCAAAGGCGAGAAAGCGGCCCTGCAGGGCGGGCAGCGGCGCCAATGCGGCACGGTGATCGAGCATCTTAGCCACGGCAGCATCCTTGGACGCGGGTGGCTTGCCCTGCCAATCGGCCCAGGCATGGCTGCCCCACGCGTACATGTCTTCGAGCGCCAGGGCTGGCAGTTGTTGCGGCGCCAAGATATGAAAGGCGGCAGGCTTTTTGATTGTGCCGGCGCTGCCCTTGCGCAGCACGATGCCGTCCGCTTCGCCGAGGGCAGCAATACAATCCTTGAATTCGATGCCGGAAGCGACCAGCATGCGCTCGGCCGGGTCGTGCCAGAGGTACAGATAATGTCTCAAGTAGAAGTCCGTTTTGGTTTTGGCGCCGTATTTGCGGCCACGGCGGCGCGTATCAGCGCCTTGAACGCCGCGGCATCGAGATGCTCGCCTTCGTGGATATCGATGGCCCGGCGCGTGTTGCCATCCAGGCTGGCATTGAACAGGCCAGCCGGATCGGGCAAGGCGGCGCCCTTGGCGAAGGTGAGTTTCACGGCCGATTTGTAGGTTTCGCCCGTGCAGATCATGCCCGCGTGCGACCAGACGGGCACGCCGCGCCATTTGACTTCCTCGACCACGTCCGGGTCCGCCTGGCGGATCAGCGTCCGCACATTGGCCAGGATTTTGCCGCGCCAGTCCGCCAGCGAGGCGATCTTCGCGTCGATCCGGCTGGCGGCGGGCTCGGCGTTTTCGGCGTCATTATCGGGCGCCGTGCCCGGTACTGTTTTTTTCATGGCTGACATTTCCTTCCCTGCCCGCTTGCCTTACTGCGCAGGATCGGCCATGCAGCTGGCAAGCGAGGCAATCAATTGTGCGCGCAGCGCCTGGTATTGCGCATCCGTCGCAAAGTCGAGCGGATCGGCCGGCTGGTTCAGTATGTAGGCGGTGGCGACCGTGCCGCTGGCGGCGTGCAGCAGTGTATACAAACTGATGATGCCTTGCGCTTGCGCGATACTGGCGTTATTCAATCCTAGCACTTCCACGCCATCGCGCGTGTCCGTTTCCAGCGGCAGTTGCTGCGGCAGCTTGCCCCTGGCGGCCATTTCCCGCATCTGCGCCACGATGGTCTCGCGGTCGGCCGCGAACTGGCCTTCGGCGCTGCGTTCGATCTTCAGATTCACGAAAGGCAAGCTGCTCTTGCGGAACAGCATCAGCCGATAGCCATCGGCCGTCGATATCTGCCTATCCCCCGCCGCCATCTTGACGATGCGCGTGGTCGCACCGGCTGGCAGCCGGTCCTGCGTCCTGAACTGGAACTGGCTGCGGTTGATGCATTGCGCCAAGGGCGCCAAAGGATCGGCCGTGCGGTCTTGCGCGTGGACGCCCAGTGTCGCAAGCAATACGGGAATGGCAAGCAAATGGCGGTGGTTCATGAGAGGCGTCAGTCATCGAGTCAAGGTGCGGCGAGCATAACCGTCTATATTGCCAGAAGGCAAATGTTTAGTTGCCATCCTCTAAATACCCATGGGATAGCTTCTTAATATGAACTTCACCTGGCCCACGTAGCATTCATGTTGGCAAGGCTCTCATTGTGCAGCGCCTGCCCTTTACCGGCAGAACCATGAATGACATCGCGTTAACCCTGCGCCACGGCGCCGCCGTGCCGCACCCGGCCAGCGGCCACCGCCTGAAAGCGGCGCTGGGCGCCCTCTTCTTTCCCCGCCAGCGCTCGCGCTGGCACGCTTTCCTGGGCAGCATGCCGGGCCTGCACTCGCTGGCGCAGCTGCATCCTTGCCTGCGCTTCAAGATTTACCGTCCTTACGCCTCGCGCCTGCTCGGTTGCGCGGATCGCCTGGCCTTGCTGGAAGGACATTACCGTTTCCTGTGGCAAGCGGGCGCGCGCGCCCTGGTCGAACGGGCCGCGCACGCGCCCGTGGTGCTGGCCGCATTCCAAGGCAAGGACGCGGCGCTGTACCGCTTGCAGCTGACGGCCATCCACGACAGCTACCGCGAAGGCGAACTGTGCCTGCGCCTGACGCGCGACGGCCAGCCCCTGTACCTGGCCAGCTTTTTGTTCGTGCCGCGGGCCGATGGCGTCTCGCTGCAGCTGGGCGCGCTGCAAGGCTTGCGCTCGGAAGCGGGCAAGCTGGCCGTCAAGGAAGCCACGCGGGCGCTGCATGGTTGCCGTCCGAAAAACCTGATGGTGACGGCCTTGCGTGATTTCGGCGACTTTTTTGCCTGCAATAACCTGTTCTTGATCAGCAATGACAACCGCATCGCCCTGAATGCGCGGCGCCGGCGCCATATCGCCGCCGACTACGACCTGGCGTGGCAAGAGTTGCACGCCTTGCGTATGCGCGACGGCAATTATCACTTGCCCTGCGCGCCCTACCGTGCGCCAGACCTGGCCGGTGTGCCATCGAAAAAGCGCGCCGATGCGCGGCGGCGCGGCGAATTGCTGCAAGACATGGCCGACGGCATGCGCGCGCAGCTGGCGGATTTTCTGGAAGCGCCAACGGCTGACAATTGAGCAGGCACAAGCATTGCCAAGCCGATAAGCATGTCATAAAACTCAGGCAACCTTCATGTTGGCGCCGTATCCTTCACTTGACATGCCAGATACCCTATCGAGGCGCTGGCGTGCATCCGGCCCACCCAGGACAAGGTTCCCATGACACCCGCTTTTACTTTCCTTCCCCTTTGCCTGCTCGGCAGCGCCGCGCTGGCCGCCCCCGTACTGGACGATGCCGTGCGCCAGCGCGCCGAGGAACTCACGCGCACGGGCATGCACGCGAGCATCGTCATCGCCATCATCGATGGCAAGGAGAGCGCCGTGTACGGCTTTGGCAGCGTACATGCCGGCAAGAACATCAAGCCCGGCGCCGATACTGTCTACCAGATCGGTTCCGTCACCAAGACCATGACGGGCTTGCTACTGGCCGACGCCGTCGTTCAAAACAAGGTCAAACTCGATGAGCCGGTCGCAGCATTATTGCCCGGCTATGCGGTGCCTGCATTCGAGGGCAAGACGATCAGCCTGCTCGACCTGGCCACGCACTACTCCTCACTGCCGCGCCTGCCCGACAACTTCGCGCCCAAGGACCCGGCCAATCCGTATGCCGACTACACGGAAGCCAAACAGCGGCAGTTTCTCGCCGCCTATCATCTGCCGTATGCGCCGGGCACGAAACTTGAATACTCCAATATCGGCTACGCCGTGCTGGGCACGGCCCTGGCGGCACAGGCCGGTACCAGCTTTGAAGCGCAGCTGCAAAAGCGCATCGCCGTGCCGCTGGGCATGCGTTCCACCTCGAACAAGCCCACGCACGGCATGCTGGCGCGCCTGGCGCCCGGCCATTTGCTGTCGGGCGAACCGACGCCGGCTTGGGATATGAACGTGGTGGCGCCGGCCGGCGGCGTGTATTCGAGCGCGCGTGACATGATTTCCTACTTGCAAGCGTATATGTTCAAGCCGCTGCGCCCGTACGCGCTGGCGATCCAGCCGCAGCGTCCGCTGGCGCCCGACAGCGGCTCGAAAATCGGCCTGGCCTGGCTGCTGGAACAGCAACAGGGGCAAACCTACGCCTGGCACAACGGCCAGACGGGCGGCTACGCCAGCTATGCGGCGTTCACGACGGACGGCAAGCGGGGCGTGATAGTGCTGACCAACACGGTGCGCGAGGTCGATGCGCTGGGCTTGTCCGCCTTGCTGCCCGGCACACCGTTGCCGCCGCTGAAAAAGCCGCAGGCCGCCATCGAGCTGCCGCGCACAGCATTGGCCGAGTACGTGGGCGAGTATCCGCTGGGCGCGGAATTCACGTTGACGGTGACCTTGGGCAAGAACGGCCTGGAAGCGGCCGGCACGGGCGTTGGGTCAGCCCCCTTGTTTGCCAGCGCCAAGGACCAGTTTTTCTTCCGCGCCATCGAGGCGGAACTGGCATTTACACGCGATGCGGCGGGCAAGATCGCCAGCGCCGTGCTCAAGCAAGGTGGACAGGACGTCGTCTTGCCGCGCAAGCCGTAAAAATCAAGCTGCCGGGTCCTGCATGAATTGCTCGACCCGGGCGACAAACGCCGCCTTGCTGCGTGTGCGAAACTCGCCGAGGAAGGCGTCGCTGCCCTGGACAATCTTGCCGTGGCGGTCGTATGCCACCTTGCCCATCTCCAGCACGAATTCGCCCTGCGGATCGTCCTCCGGTTCAAAATGCGAATTGAAGCAGTAGCCGGTGTCGCGGCAGCTGCCCCATAGCAACAATGCGCTGCTGAACCATTCCATGGTATCGGGGCCAGGCTCCACTTCGAACAGGGTGTTGACGGTGATATGCCAGCCGCCGGGGACGCGCAGCGGCTGCAAGGGATAGGGAAAGCGTGGCTGTTTCATGTGGACGACGGGGCGCGGCGCGCCCGGTAAAAATTGAGGAATTCCGCGGCCGGCAACGCTTTCGCAAACAGCCAGCCCTGGCCGAATTCTACCTTGCGTTCCAGCAGATAATCAGCTTGCTGCTGCGTTTCGATGCCTTCGGCCACGATCAACATGTTCAGGGTGCGGGCCATGGCGATGATGTGCGGCGTGACGCTGCTGGTGGCCGCGTCCGTGCCGATCGTGTCGACGAAGGATTTGTCGATTTTCAAGGCGTCGAGTGGCAGATTTTGCAGGCTCGACAGGCTGGAATAACCGGTGCCGAAGTCGTCGATGGCCACGGCATGGCCCCGTGCCCGGGCCTTTTCGATGGTGGCGCGGGCCGCTTCCACGTTGATGAAGCCCCGCTCCGTTGCTTCCAGCCAGATCTGCTGCGCCTCGATGCCGGTGCCGGCCAGCGCGCGTTCCAGCACGTCGAGCACCCGGCCCGTTTCAATGTCACTGGCGCACAGGTTGATGGCGATGTGCAGCTCGCGGTCGGCCAGCAGCGCGGCGCGCATGTCGGCGATCACGCAAGCGATGACCTGGTCCGTGATGGGCAGTATCAGTTCGGCCTCCTCGGCCACGGGGATGAACAGGTCGGGGCGTATCATGCTGCCGTCGGGGCGGCGCCAGCGTATCAGCGCCTCGGCGCCCACGCACACGCCCGTGTCGAGCGCGATGATCGGTTGATAGTGGACAAAGAATTCACGCCGCTCGACGGCCGTTTCCAGTTCGCCGCGCAGCGACAGCCGGCGGCGCGACAGCCACACGACGATGCCGACGATGAAGGCGGCCATCAACAGGCCCAGCGGCAAGAGCAGCAACTGTTCGCGGCGCAGCCTTTCGCTGAGCTTGCTGCGTGGCTCGATCATGACGGCCGTCAAGCCATCGCGGTACAGCATCGCATGGATGCTGTCCTCGTGCGCCAGCGTGTCCGCCGCCCCTTTGCCCGCGAGCAGTGTCTTGACCAAGGCCGGGTCCGGATGGTGCAAGGTGTCGAGCACACCGCCCTTGCCGATGGCCACGGCCATCTGGATGTCGTTGTCGACGATGACGTCGGAAAAGCGCACGGGATCGATCAACACCTTATAGGCGCGGTAGGACAAGCCCACCATGCGCTTGCCGCCGCTGACGACGGGGCGCAGGTTGAAATCGAGGCCCATACCATTGTCGAGGGTAAAGTCCGCGGGCGTGACGGCGATGCGCGCTTCCTCCATGCCGTTCGACGTGCATTTGAGCAAGCCGTTTTCGACATAGCCGATATCGTCGATGCTGCGCGTGGTGATGGTGATGCGGCGCAACTGCTGGACATGCGCTTCCGAACACGGCGCCAGGTCCAGCGCATCGGCGCTGCGCAGGGCCATGCTGGCCGAGGCGATCGACCGGTGGGCGCGCTCGAGCGCATAGCCTGCCAGCAGGCGCAGGCGTTCCTGCTCGCCCTGCTCGGCGCGCACGGACGACAAATAGAAGGCCAGGCTCAGGGGGGCGGCCACGCCGATGACTGCCACCAGCACACTGGTAATGATGATCCGTTTTCTGCGCATGTGATTACCTGCGGTAGTTATATGATTGCTATGTATTGCTCGATGGCATCATATTACAAGTGCAGGCCGTGCACGCGGATATTGCTGAACAGTTACATCTTTTCCAGCGGTCGCGCCAGCACGAACACGAGCACCGCCACGACTGCTGCCAGTCCGCCCGCCAGGTACAGCACGCTGGCAAAGCCGTCGATGAAGGCGTGGCGCGCCGCTTCCCGCGCCACGGCCTGCATCGCGGGCGGCAGCTGGCCGAAAGCGTCGGCCGCGTTGCCGGCGACGATGCGTCCTATCATTTCGGGCGAGGCCTTCAAGCCGTGCAGCCACGCCAATTTGTCGAACGAAGCTGCCGTGCGCATGGCCAGCACGGCGCCCAGGGCGCCCACGGCCAGCACGATGCCGACAAAGCGCGTCGTCGTGCTGATGCCCGAGCCCATGCCCGTGCGCTCGCGCGGGATGCAGGCAAGGATGGCTTTTTGCGTGGTGCCGTTGAGCAATCCCGCTCCCGCGCCCGTGACGATCATGCCCGCCGCCACCCAGCCGTACTGCAGGCTGTCGGCGGCCAGCGCCGTGGCCAAGTTGCCGACAGCGACGATCAGCAAGCCCGTCACCAGAATGCCGCGGTCGTCCAGATGGCGCATGGCGCGCGGCGCCAGGCGGGACAGCACCACCATGGCGACGGCAAACGGCAGCATGGCGCAGCCGGCCAGCACGGCGGAAAAGCCGAAGGCGTTCTGCAGGTACAGCGGCAGGAAGGTCATCATCACTTGCGCGGCGATCGCATAACCGAACATGCCCAGCACGGCGCCGACGAACACGCGCCGGCCAAACAGCGACAGATCGACCATGGGCGCGCGCTGGCGCCGTTCCACCCGCACGAACACGGCCAGCAGCGCCGCGCCGGCCACAAAACGCAGCACGGTGGCGCGGCTGGCCCAGCCCGCCACGCTGGCGTCGATCAAGCCCCAGATGATGGCGAACAGGCCGGCGGAGAATAATGCCGCGCCGAGCGGGTCGAAACTGGCGTTGGACGCATCCTTCGATTCATCCACGTGCTTGCCTACGAGCCACATCAACATGGCGACGACGGGCAGGTTCAGGTAGAAAATCCAGCGCCAGTTGATGGCGCTCGTGATCAGGCCGCCCAGCAAGGGCGCTACCGTCATGGCCACGCCCATGGCCCCGCCCCATACGGACCAGGCGCGCGCCCGCTCCTTTTCCGCATGGAACGTGTGGCCGATGACGGCCAGCGCGGACGTCAGCAACAGCGCGGCGCCGAGCCCCTTGACGGCGCGCGCCACGTTGAGCATGAACGGCGTCCACGCCAAGCCGCACAGCAGGGACGCCAGCGCGAATAAGGCCAAGCCAAACAGCATCACCCTGCGGCGGCCCAGGCGGTCGGCGATGCTGCCGGCCGGCAGCAGGAACGAGGCGAACGCCAGCATGTAGGCGCTGACCACCCATTCCACGTCGACGAAGCTGGCGTTGAGCGAACGGGCGATCGACGGCAGGGAGACGGCCACGACGTTGGTATCGAGCATGATCAGCGCGCAGACGCCCGAGCACGTATATAAAGTCCAGTTGGTATTCTTCATGCCCCGATTGTAAGCACGCTTGTATTATTTCCTGTTATAAGGCAGTCGCCTTATAATTTACCCATGGTGAATACAGATAAAGAGATGGAACTGCGGCATTTCCGCTGCGTGCTGGCCGTCGCGCACAGCCTGCACTTCGCGCGGGCCGCCGCGGAACTCGGTATTTCTCCGCCCGCGCTGACCAAGCAGGTGCAGGAAACGGAGCAGCTGCTGGGCACGCGCTTGTTCCAGCGCAGCAAGCGCGCCGTGTCCCTGACGGCCGCCGGAGAATTGTTTGTCATCGAGGCCACGCGCGCGCTGGGGCAACTGGCGCAGGCGCAGGAAGTGGCACGGCGCGCCGGGCGGGGCGAACTGGGGCGACTGGAAATCGGCTACGTGGCGTCGGCCGCCTATTCCGGCGTGCTGCAGGACCAGTTTTCCCGCTTTCGCGCCAGCCACCCCGGTATCCACATCGGCGCGCGCGAGTATGCAATGGATACCCTGCCCGGCTTGCTGGACCAGGGCCGGGTGGACCTGGCCTTCGTACGCCCGCCCCTGCACTTGCCGGACGGACTGGACAGCGTGGTCTTGCTGCGCGACCGCTTCGTGCTCGCCGTGCTGGCGGACAGCCCGCTGGCTTTGTTGGATGTGGCGGCGCCGGCCGCGCTGGCGCAGCAGTCCTTCATCGTGCCGGAACAGGAATTGGGCACATTGGAGGTGAGCCGGCGCGGCGGCTTTGTGGCGCAGGTGGTGTCGCGTCCGGGCAGCCTGGTGGCCGTGCTGACGGAAGTGTCGCTGGGCGTCGGTTGCGCCATCGTGCCCCATTCCGTGATGGCCAGCGTGCAATTGCCGGGCGTGGTATTTCGCGAGCTGGCAGGGCCGCAGATCAGCTCGGAAATCGCCGTGGCCTTCCGCCGCCACGAACAGGCGCCCGCCGCGCGCGCCTTCATTGCCCAGCTGCGCGCAGTAGCGCTGTAACGCTGGCTTAAGCTCAACTATTCTTCAACACGGCCACGGCGTAGGTGCAGGCGGTGGCAGTTTCATTCTTGAAAACGCAGTCGGCGGGCGGACCCAGTTCCAGGCAATCGCCCTCGTCCAGCACGTGGCGCGTCTCTCCTTCAATGAACACGAGGCTGCCGCTGAGCGACCAGATGAGTTGTCGCCGCGACACATAGGCGGCGGCCGGCATGGCCACCACGGCGCCCGGCGGCAAGGTAATATGCACGAGGTCGAGCGGCATGTCGGACGCGGGCGACACGTGCCGCCGCACATAGCCGCTTTGCGGGTCGACCCACACGGGCTGCTCGGCCTGACGCAGCAAGCGCCCGGCCCGCATCTCGGCGCGCGCGATCAGCTCGGACATGCTCAAGTCGAAGGCGCCCGACAGCCGCGCCAGCAAGGTGGCCGTGGGGCTGCAATCACCCCGCTCCACCTTGTGCACCATCGCGCGCGACACGCCAGAGCGGGCCGCCAGGTCCGTCAGCGACCAGCCCAGGTTTTCCCGCTCGAGGCGCACCCTGGCGCCGATGCGCTGATTCAATTCGTCTGGTTTAGTGGACATGTATCGGCTTCCATTCGGATTTTATTGGACAAGCGGTCGACGGCAATCTATGATTTGTCTATTATAGTAGACGCTTGACGAGGAGAGCAACATGCAGATACGCGATGCCCATGCGGGCGATATCGAGGCCATACTGGCCATCTACAACGATGCCGTCAGCAATACCCTGGCCATCTGGAATGAACGCACGGTCGACGCGGCCAACCGCGCCGCCTGGCTGGCTGACCGCCAGCGGGCCAGCTACCCCGTGCTGGTCGCCATCGATGCGGAAGGAACTGTCGCTGGCTACGCCTCGTTCGGCGACTGGCGCCCGTTCGAGGGTTTCCTGCATACGGTCGAGCATTCCGTGTACGTGCGCGCTGATCGCCGGGGCGCCGGCGTCGGCAAGGCCTTGATGGTGGAATTGATCGCGCGGGCGCGCGGCCTGGGCAAGCACGTGATGGTGGCGGGCATCGAAGCGGGCAATGCCGGCTCGATCGCCCTGCACAAGCAGCTGGGCTTCGAGGAAGTGGGATTGATGCGCCAGGTGGGCACCAAGTTCGGCGCCTGGCTGGACCTGGCATTCCTGCAGCTGCAGCTCGATACGCGCAGCGATCCGGACGGCATCGCGCCGCCCGGCCAAGGGTAAAACAGACGTCAGAGATCGCGCATCAGAGATCGATCTCCGGCGGTGGACGGCGCAGCGCCATATGTTCCCACACGGCCACCAGTACCAGCACGCAGCTGGTGATGCAGGCCAGGGTCAAGGGTGAATACAGACGGCCGTAGGCCATCGGGATCAGCGCCAGGATGATCAGAATGCCCAGCAGATGCGACAGCGGCGGCGCGGCGCGCTCACTGCTGACCCATTTGAACAGCGCATTGCCCAGCAGATACAGGATCGGGCCGCCCAGCAAGGCGCTGATGCCGGCAAAGCTCGCTTCGTCCGGATGCACGAGGGCCAGCTCATCGGCCACGGCGCTGACGATCACGCCGCCCACGATCAGCACGTGAATATAGGTGTAGGCCTTGCGGGCGATGCGGCCCGGGTCTTTCGAGTGGGCGATGCGGTGGTGGCCCGCCTCGGCGCCCGTATCGAAATAAATCCACCACATGGCGATGCTGCCGACCAGGGCCGACAGGAAGCCCAGCCAATTGGCGGCCGTCCATTCCAGGCCCGCGAACGTGGCGCCCGTCACCAGCAACGATTCACCGAGGGCGATGATGACGAACAGGCCGCAGCGTTCGGCCATGTGGCTGCCGTCGACGTCCCAGTCGGCCGTCGTCGAGCGGCCCAGGCCCGGCAGGCCGAACTGCATCCAGGGCCCGGCCAGGTCGATCGCCAGTGCCAGCATCCACCAGAAGATGCGCTGTTCGGGCGACGCGATGCCGCCGGCGATCCAGAAGATGCCGGACAGCACGGCCCACAGGGCGATGCGCTGGAAATTGCGGCGGCGCGACAGCGCTTCATGGCGCACGGCCCACCAGGCAAACAGGGGCCGGCCCACCTGCATGGCCACGTAGGCGCCCGCAAAGGCGAGGCCCCGCGTGCCGAACGCTTCGGGGATCGAGGCCGACATGATCAGGCCGCCCAGCATCAGCGCGAACAGGCTGATGCGCACGGGAATGCGTTCGGGGTCGAGCCAGTTGGTGATCCACGACGTGAAGATCCACACCCACCAGACGGCCATCAGCAGCAGACCCGTCTGCAGCCAGCCCATGGCGCTCAGGTGGGCCAGCAAGCCGTGCGACAGTTGCGTGACGGCAAACACGAACACGAGGTCGAAGAACAGCTCGATCATGCCCACCTTGCCGCTGTCCAGCCCGCCGCGCGTGCGCAACAGCGATTTTCTTAATTCCATAGCTACTCTTTCATTCATGCTTGATTAAAACGGTTGATCCTGGACTTTATGGCTTTACTTGTGTCAGCAAGGGCAAGCCGGCGAAGTGCGCGGCCAGGTTATCGACGACCAGTTGCCCCATCGCGTGCCGCGTTTCCACGGTCAGGCTGCCCACGTGCGGCGTCAGCACGACATTCGGCAAGGCGCGCAAGGCGGTCGGTACGCGTGGTTCGTCGGCAAACACGTCGAGGCCGGCCGCCCCGAGATGGCCATCCTGCAAGGCGGCGATCAGCGCGTCTTCATCGATCAGGGCGCCACGGGCGATATTGATCAGGGTGCCTTGCGGGCCGAGCGCGTCGAGAATGGTGCGGTCGATGATCTTGCGCGTGGCGGGCGTGCCCGGCGCGCAAACGATCAGATAATCGCTTTCCTGCGCCAGGGCCAGCAGCGATTCCGCGCGCGGCACGGTAGTATCGGCAATGGCGCGCGGCTGGAAGTAGCGGACGTGGACGCCGAAAGCGGCCAGGCGCAGCGCGATGGCCTGGCCGATCTGGCCGAAACCGAAGATGCCGGCCGTCTTGCCGCGCAGGCTAGATGCGGGGGCGATGGCGTCGCGGCGCTCCCAGCCGCCGTCGCGCACGAAACGGTCGAGCGCCACGATGTGCCGCGCGCTGGCCAGCAGCAAGGCCAGCGCCACGTCGGCCACGTCGTCCGTCAGCACGTTCGGCGTGGTGGTGACGGCGATGCCCCGTTCGCGCGCCACGTCGAGCGCCACGCCATCGAGACCCACGCCATTGACGGCGACAATTTCCAGATTCGGCAGCAAGCCCATGTCGGTGGCGTTCAAGCCCAGCGCGCCCGTCGTGACGACGGCGCGGATAAGCGGCGCGCGCTCGGCCAGCCAGGCGTGGCGCTCGTCCGCCGGCACTTGCCAGGCGTGATGACAGGTGTATTGCTGTTCCAGCTGCGCGTTGACGGCAGCCGAAGGGCTGGGGGCGAGGATGAGGAGGTCGGGTGGCATGGGCGTCCGGGTCGGTGTCGGCAGGATTTGCAGACGCAACTTAGCATATTTGATGCCATGGCGGGGGTGACTACCCTATTACCGCCCCTAAAACCCTGCCCGGCGCACGGTCTTTTCCCGCGTGGGGCTACCCCCATCCAATCGTAGGTCGGCTTAGCCCAACAGGCGTAAGCCGACAAGCGCCGCCACGCAGCATGTCAGATTACGCTGCGATAATCTGACCTACAGCTAATCTGACCTGCACAACCCTCAAACCGCCTCAACCCGGGCAAGGCACTCTTTTCACCTTGCCACCCGTCTTGAACGGGTCGGCGCCCGCGCCCGGGTTCGCATCGAGCCCGAAGCACGTGGCGCCGCCGGCGCTGACGACGCGCGTGGCGGGACGGCCGTCGGCCGTCAGGTATTCCTCCACGCGGATGACGGGGCCGCCGCGCCAGGCGGAGGCGATCAGCTTCTGGAAGGTACTGTCGCTCTTGAGTTCGGCAGTGGCCAGCCACGGCTTGTCTTGCCTGGTTTCGCCGCGCAGGGCCTTGTCGGCGGCGCCTGCGGCCAGCCGGGCGCGCGTGCGCAAGTCTCCGGCGGACGGTACCGTGGCGGGTGCGGCAGGCGATTCCTCGGCGGGAACGATGATGATTTCTGCTGCCACGGCGGGCGGCGCGGCAATTTGGGACGGTACTGTAGCCCGCGCGCGCGGCATGGGAGCCGGCATCGGCAGCGGCAAGGCCAGCGGTGGCGCCTGCGGCGCTGGCCGGGGCGGCAGCAAGGTCATGAAGGCCACTTCCGTGTATTGCTTCAGTTGCCGCGCCGGCAGCAGCAGGAAATACAGGCCCAGCGCATGCATGGCCAGGATCAGCGCGACGGCCGCGCCTTTCAGGCTCAAGCCCCGCCGTATGCGCAGGCGCATGGAAGCGGACGGTAGATGGCGGAGCAATGGCATGCGGATTCCTGTGGGCGCCGGGCGCGATGGCCCATTCTAGCGAAACCTGACCAGAGGCATTAATAAATCCACAAGGTATCGTCCGATGCGCCTTTTTGCGCCAGATTCCGGCACCCTCACTTGCCGCGTGTTGTACAAATGGCGACTTTTTGATCGCTTTCTCACACTTTTCCACGCTATGCGCCGCGCTGGAATATAATGATAATCATTCTCATTAATATCCAAACAACACCATGCGCTCCTTCCACCTCGTCCCTACCCCGTTCGCCCTGGCCGCCTTCCTGCTGGCCAGCGCCGCCGCCCACGCCCAGAACACGCCGGCAGACAACGGCGCGCAAACCATGCCGACCGTTGTCGTCAATGCCTCGGCCGATGCGTCGGCGGAAGGCTTGTCGAAGGCGTATGCGGGCGGCCAGGTGGCGCGCGGCGGGCGCATGGGCATCCTCGGGTCCGTGGACATGATGGACTCGCCATTCGGCAGCACCAGTTATACCCAGCAATTCATTGCCGACCAGCAGGCGCGCAGCGTGGGCGACTTGCTGCAAAGCGATGCGGCCGTGCGCATGTCGCGCGGCTATGGCAATTTCCAGGAAGTGTATGTGATCCGCGGTTTCGCCCTCGATTCGGACGACGTGGCCTACAACGGCCTGTATGGCGTGTTACCGCGTCAATATGTATCGCCGGAATTGCTCGAGCGCGTGGAAGTGTTCCGTGGCGCCAGCGCTTTCCTCAACGGCGCGGCGCCGGGCGGCAGCGGCATCGGCGGCGCCATCAACCTGATGCCCAAGCGCGCCGGCAACACGCCGTTGACGGAATTGACCGTGGGCGTGGAATCGGGCGGCCACGCCTATGCGGCCATCGACGTGGCGCGCCGCTTTGGCGAAAACAAGGAATTCGGCGTGCGCTTGAATGCCGCCAAGCGCCAGGGCGAGACCAGCATCAAGCGCGAAGACCACGACGTGGGCATGTTTTCCGTCGGTCTCGATTATCGCGGCCGCGGCTACCGCCTGTCGGCCGATGCCGGCTACCAGAATTTCGATCTGACGGCGCCTCGTCCTTCCGTCAACACGGGCAGCCTGACGGCCTTGCCGGGCGCGCCCGATGCGTCGAAGAACTTTGCCCAGCCGTGGAGCTATTCGAAGGAACACGACGTGTTCGGCACGGCGCGCGCCGAAGTCGACCTGGCCAAGGATGTCGTGGCCTGGGCCGCGTTCGGCAGCCGTTCGACGAAGGAATCGAACAGCCTGGCCCAACCGACGTTGAGCTCGCTCAATGGCGATGCCAGCGTGTACCGCTTCGACAATGCGCGCAAGCAGGAAATCCGCACGGGCGAACTGGGCGTCCGCGGCAAGCTCACGACGGGCGCCGTCCAGCACACCCTGGTGGCCAGCTGGTCCGGCCACTGGAACGAGGCGAAGAATGCGTATGCGATCAGCGACTACGCGGGCTTGCCGACGAATATCTACCGTCCGCTGGACGTGGCCATGCCGCCCACCCTGGCCGCGAACTCGGGCGGCGTGATGAGCGACCCGCGCCTGACGCAAAAAACCATCCTCAGCAGCTACGCCGTGGCCGATACCATGGCCTTCCTCGACGACCGGCTGCTGCTGACCGTGGGCCTGCGCCGCCAGCAGATCCGCGACGCGGCATATGCTTACGGCACGGCCGTCCAGTATTCCAGCTATGACAAGAGCGCCACGACGCCCGTGGCCGGCATCGTCTACAAAGCCAGCAAGAACGTGTCGCTGTACGCCAACTACATCGAGGCGCTGGTCAAGGGTCCCGTTGCCAGCGGCACCTACTTTGATGGCAAGAATGACGTGCCACTGAGCAACAAGGGCGAAGTCTTCTCGCCCTACAAGTCGAAGCAGAAGGAAATCGGCGTCAAGTATGACGGCGGCAGGCTGGGCATGAGCGCCGCCCTGTTTTCCACGGCCAAGCCTTTGCCTGCCGTGGTCGGTTCACGTGCCACCCTCTCGGGCGAACAGCGCAACCAGGGCCTGGAACTGTCCATCTTCGGCACGCCGATGGCGGGCGTGCGCCTGCTGGGAGGCCTGACCTGGCTTGATACGGAACAGCGCAAGACGGACAAGCCGGCCAACAATGGAAAGCATGCCATCGGCGCGCCAAAAACACAGCTCAGCGTGGGCGGCGAATGGGACCTGCCCGGTGCGCCCGGCTTAAGCCTGAATGCCCGCACTGTCTACACGTCGACGCAATATGCGGACCTGGCCAACAGCAAGCAACTGCCATCGTGGACCCGCGTCGACATCGGTGCACGCTACCTGACGCAGGTAGCCGGGCATGACGTGACCTTGCGCGCGCGCATCGACAACGTGGCCGACCGCAGCTACTGGGCCTCGGCCGTCTCCTCGTTCGACGCCGGCAGCCTGGTGCTGGCCGCGCCGCGCACCTTCGTCGTGTCGGGCAGCGTGGCGTTTTAAATAGCTGGCAGCCCATGCCGTCACGAAAGCTGCCTTCGGGCAGCTTTTTTTTCGCGTGTACGCCTGTGCCGCAAGCCCCGCTTCGGCGACAATGCCCGCATGAAACGACTCCCTGCCCTGCTGCTATTGCTCTGCCTGTCCCTGCCGGCCGCCGCCCAGAAGCAAGCGGCCTGCCCGTATGCCGTCTGGAAAAGCGGCTTCAAGGGCGATGCGCGGGCGCAAGCCACGTGCTTGCTGCGCCCCGTCAAGTTGTATGCGCGCCTGGGCGAGAGCGCGCCGCTGCCCGAGTTTCTTGCCGCCCGCATCGGCCAGCGCACGGGCATCGCGCCAACCAGGCTGCGTGCCTGGCTGGCGCAGCAATCGATCAGCGAAGCGGACCTGGGCGGCGCCGTCGATGCACCGCTGTCGCGCGCCGTGGGCCGGCTGGCCGCGCCCATGGCCCGCTATTTCGTCATCCACGACACCAGCTACCCGAATTTCCTGCTGGAGCCCATTCCCGGCCACATCAACGACGCCAGCTGGGATTTCAACGATTTCAATTTACGTAACCCCGCGCTGGGCGGCGGTCCGAAAGGCCATGTGTACGTGAACCGCCTGGGCGGCTCCCTGGCCGTGCGCGACTTCGGCACGGCCAGCTACGCCAGCAAACTGGAGAAGGACAAGCCGTCGCTGACGGGTCTGTTCCTGCATGTGGAACTGGTGCAGCCGCGCAACTCCGTACCTGGCGGCGGCAAGGGCAACGACGGGCTGGCGCCCGATCCCGGTTTTACGCCTGCGCAATACGAGCGCCTGGCCCTGCTGTACATCGTCGCCAGCGTGCGCAAGGGCACGTGGCTGATCCCCGCCTTCCACGCCGTGCTCGATACGGGCTATGCGAATGGCCATGACGATCCGCAGAACTTTTCGCTGGAGCAATGGGATACAACCCTCGGTCATTTGAGCGCCGTCATGACCGGCGCCGACGCGCCGAATTGAACACCACCCGCACGCCGATTTGGAGGATACTTTAGCTCCCGCCGTTGCACCGCGTGGATGCCGAGCTGTCGATGGAGAGCTGCGATGACCTATGCCTCTGACCAGAAAATGCATGTACTGGACATGCCCGCGCGTACGCGGCGCATCTTCAGCATGCGCGATGCCGTGCTGACGCAATGGGAACACGAGGTGCGCGCCAAGGTACGCGGCGCCGACGCCTTGCTGACACCCATATTGATCAACACCCTGCCCGCCTTCTTCGACAACCTGGCCGAAGCGCTGACGCCAGGCTATCCGCGCGACGATGCCACCAGCAACACCAACGCGCCGGCCGTGCACGGCAACGAACGGGCGCGCATGACCAGCTATGGCCCGGAACAGGTGATCCAGGAATACCA
The DNA here is from genome assembly GCF_019345575.1 of Janthinobacterium sp. NKUCC08_JDC. Classification (NCBI taxonomy): domain Bacteria; kingdom Pseudomonadati; phylum Pseudomonadota; class Betaproteobacteria; order Burkholderiales; family Oxalobacteraceae; genus Janthinobacterium; species Janthinobacterium sp. NKUCC08_JDC. The sequence goes on from NZ_JAHKQW010000006.1 coordinate 283,013, forward strand.
GATCTTCCGCGACTGTTTCGCCGATGCGGCCCTCGACGCGGGCGTGCCGCTGCGGCGCCGCGACTGGAAGGTGATCAATGCCTCGATCGATACGGGCATCCGCGAAGCCATCCTGGAATTTACGGCCATGCATGAAAGCTTCCAGCGGCGCATCGCCGCCGGCCTGTCGCACGACATGCGCAATCCCCTCTCCGTCATGCTCAACAGCGCCCAGCTGCTGCAGCGGCGCGCGCAGCAGTTCGACGTGCCGGCCCTGGCGTCGAAAATCATCGAACACGGCAAGCGCCTCGACGACATGATCCAGGAATTGCTCGATACGCTCAGCTACCACCGGGGGCAAAAGCTGCCGCTGGTCTTGCATCGTTTCGATATCCTGCCGCTGGCGCAGCAGGTGGCCGACAGCGTGAATACGGGCCATCCGGGCAAGTGCCAGGTCACGGGCGCGTCCGTCACCGGCTGGTGGTGCGAAAATTCGCTGCGCCGCGCCCTGGAAAACCTGGTCGGCAACGCCCTCAAGTATGGCGACGACGGCCCCATCCATATCCACATCAACACCCTGCGCGAACGCATGATACTCACCGTGCACAACACGGGCAGCACTATCGCCCCGGAGCAGACCGAGCGCATCTTCGAATACCTGCGCCGCGAACACCAGGGCAGCGCGCCCGGCTGGGGCATCGGCCTGCCCTTCGTGCAAAACGTGGCGGAAAGCCACGGCGGCAGCGCGCTGGTCGACAGCGCGCCGGAAACGGGCACCACGTTTACCATCGACCTGCCCATCGATTGCCGGCCCTTCGTCACGCCGGACGCTTGAGCTCGCCGCCAACTGCCCCAACACCGGCATTTTCCGCGCAGTAACGCACCAATACGGTGCGGATGACGGTTTTACGCCACAAAAATGGTCATTTTTTACATACTTTCGGGTGCGCGGCACTGGCACGATTTCTGCTGAGCTATAGTCAGACACGGCTCAAGGGAAATCACAACATGGCAAATTTTTTCAATGAAATGACTGCAAATGAAGTGGGTACGGACAGCAAGGTACGTGAACACTATCGTGAATTCAGCAACTGGCTGGAGCAGCAATCCCCCGAGACCATCGCCCGCAAGCGGGCCGAAGCCGACCTGACGTTCCGCCGGGTCGGCATCACGTTCGCCGTCTACGGCGACGATGCCGGCACGGAACGCCTGATTCCGTTCGACACCATCCCGCGCATCATTCCCGCCGCCGAATGGGCACAGATGCAGACGGGCCTGGTGCAGCGCGTGCAAGCCTTGAACATGTTCATCCATGATATTTATCATGAGCAAAACATCATCAAGGCGGGCATCATTCCTGCCGAGCAAATCTACAAGAATGCCCAGTACCGCCCGGAAATGCAGGGTATTTCCGTCGCCTCCGACATTTACGCCCACATCGCCGGCGTCGACATCGTGCGGGCCGGACAGGGCGAATTCTATGTGCTGGAAGACAACCTGCGCGTGCCCTCCGGCGTGTCCTACATGCTGGAGGACCGCAAGATGATGATGCGGCTGTTCCCGGAACTGTTCGCGCGCAACCGCATCGCGCCCGTCGACCATTACCCGGACATGCTGCTCGACAACTTGCGCTCGGTCGCGCCGATGGGCGTCGATGACCCCACGGTCGTCGTCATGACGCCGGGCATGTACAACTCCGCCTACTTCGAACACGCGTTCCTGGCCCAGCAAATGGGCGTGGAACTGGTGGAAGGCAAGGATTTGTTTGTCAACGACAACTCTGTGTACATGCGCACCACGCGCGGCCCCAAGCGAGTCGACGTGATCTACCGCCGCGTGGACGACGATTTCCTCGACCCGCTGGCTTTCCGCTCCGATTCCTCGCTGGGAGTGCCGGGCCTGCTGTCCGTGTACCGCGCCGGCCGGGTGACCCTGGCCAACGCGATCGGCACGGGCGTGGCCGACGACAAGTCGATCTACCCGTTCGTGCCCGACATGATCAAGTTTTACCTGTCGCAGGAACCGATACTCAACAACGTGCCCACGTACCAGTGCCGCAAGAGCGCCGACTTGTCCTACGTGCTGGCGAACCTGGCGCAACTCGTCGTCAAGGAAGTGCATGGCGCGGGCGGCTACGGCATGCTGGTGGGGCCGGCTTCGAGCGCCGCGCAGATCGAGGACTTCCGCCAGCGCCTGCTGGCCAATCCGGGCGGCTACATCGCCCAGCCGACACTGGCCCTGTCCGCCTGCCCCACGTATGTCGAGGCCGGCATCGCGCCGCGCCATATCGATTTGCGCCCGTTCGTGCTGTCCGGCAAGACGATTTCCATGGTGCCCGGCGGCCTGACCCGCGTCGCGCTCGGTGAAGGTTCGCTCGTGGTCAACTCCTCGCAAGGGGGCGGCACCAAGGATACCTGGGTACTGGAAGCCACATCCGCTTTTGCAGGAGAGAAAACATGCTGAGCCGCACCGCCGATCATTTGTTCTGGATGGCCCGCTACACGGAGCGGGCGGAAAACACGGCGCGCATGCTCGACGTTAACATGCAGACGTCGATGCTGCCCCAGTCCGAACAGGACGCGGAGCAAGGCTGGCGCGCCACCCTGGGTATTTCCGAGCTGCAAAGCGCGTACGACCACAAATATGGCCGTTTTCATACGCGCGACGTGCTCGACTTCATGGTGCGCGACCCGAACAACCCGTCGTCCATCCTTGCCTGTCTGACGGGGGCGCGCGAAAACGCCCGCGCCGTGCGGGGGACTTTGACGACGGAAGTGTGGGAAATCCAGAACGCCACCTGGCTCGACATGCAGAAGCGTTTGAAAAGCAATCTGCTGGAAACGGACCCCAGCCAGTTCTTCGAGTGGGTCAAGTACCGTTCGCACCTGTCGCGCGGCGTGACCCTGGGCACCATGCTCAAGGATGAGGCCATCCATTTCATTCGCCTCGGCACTTTCCTCGAGCGGGCCGACAACACGGCGCGCATCCTCGACGTGAAGTTCCACGGCGCGCGCGATACGTCGAAAGACATCACCCAGCGCGACTTCTACTACTGGGCGGCCCTGCTGCGCTCCGTGTCCGGCTTCGAGATCTACCGCAAGGTCTACCGCGATGTGATCACCCCGGCACGGGTGGCGGAATTGCTGATGCTGCGCGGCGACATGCCCAGATCCTTACTTGCCTGCATGGATGACGTGGTGGAAAACCTCAAGCACGTCCGCAACGATGTGTCGGCCGATACGGAACGGTTTGCGGGCAAATTGCACGCGGAACTGAAATTCGGCCATATCGACGACATCATGAAGGCGGGCTTGCACCTGACTTTGACGGAGTTTCTGGAAAACATCTATGACCTGGGCAACCGGGTCAGCCGCGACTTCCTCGTTCCCTTGGCGGCCTGATGCAGCTCACCATCCGCCACGAAACCCATTACGCCTACAGTGCGCCGCTGGCCTACACCATCCAGCAGCTGCACCTGACGCCGCGTATCGAGCCGCAGCAGCGGGCCCTGTCCTGGCAAATCACGACGCCGGGCCAGTGCCACGCCTACACGGATGCCTACGGCAACTTGTCGCACATGCTGACGATTAACGGTAGCCATCACTCCCTGAGCCTAGTGGCGCATGGCGTGGTGGAAACCATCTACCCGCACAAGGGACGGCTGAACCTGATCGACACCTTGTCGCCCTTGCTGTTTACCATGCCGACGCCGCTGACGCAGGCCGATCCCGCCATTCTCGACCTGGCGGCCGCCAGCCTGCCGGACCGGAGCGTGACGGCGGGCACGAACCATCTGCTGCGCCTGGCCGAGCACATCGTCGGCAAGGTCGCGTATGAAAGCGGCGCCACCATGGTCACCACCACGGCCGGCGACGCGCTGGCCCTGGGACGCGGCGTATGCCAGGATCACGCCCACCTGTTCCTGGCCTGCTGCCACGCCTGGGGCATCCCGGCCCGCTATGTGTCCGGCTATATCGATCCGGGCACGACGGGCCATGCGGCCAGCCATGCCTGGGTCGACGCGTGGGCCGAAGACACGGATTTCGCGGGCTGGGTCAGCATCGACGTCACGCATGCGCGGCTGATGACGGATGCGTATTGCCGCCTGGCCATCGGGCGCGACTACGATTCGGCGGCTCCCGTGCGCGGCGTGCGCCAGGGGGGCGGCACGGAAACCTTAAGAGTCGATGTGCAGATCGTGCCCGTGTAAACAGGCCGGAATGAGGCTGGCCGGGCCTTGCCAGCGGTATGCCGGGCCCGGCTGGTGTAAAATGCTTCCCCTTTTGATTTGATTTACGACGATGACTTATTGCATAGGCATGCGCCTGAACGAAGGCCTGGTCTTCCTGTCCGACTCCCGCACCAACGCCGGCGTGGATCAGGTGGGCACCTTCCGCAAGATGAGCGTGTTCGAGAACCCGGGCGACCGCATGCTGGTCCTGATGACGGCCGGCAATTTGTCGATCTCGCAGGCGATCCGCCAGATCGTTTCCGAACACGTCGATGCGGATGGCCGCAGCATCTGGAATGTGGCCAGCATGTACGATGCGGCCCGTATCGTGGGCGAAGCCGTGCGCACCGTGCACTTGCGCGAAGCGAAGGCCTTGGCCGATTGCGGCATCGATTTCAACGTCAGCATCATTCTGGGCGGCCAGATCGGCGCCGAGCGCTGCCGGCTGTTCCAGGTGTATTCAGCCGGCAATTTCATCGAATCGCACGATGAAAACACGTATTTCCAGATCGGCGAAGCCAAGTATGGCAAGCCCATCATCGACCGCGTCGTCAACCCGTTCACGCGCCTGGACGAGGCGGCCAAGTGCGCGCTGATCTCCATGGATTCGACCCTGCGTTCGAACATTTCCGTCGGCTTGCCGCTCGACCTGCTCGTCTACGAGACAGGCAGCCTGGCCGTCACGCGCTTTGTCACCATTGATGAAAAGAACCAGTATTTCCGCATGATCCGCGACACCTGGGGCGAACAATTGAAACAGGTGTTCGAAGGCATCGTCGATCCCGTGTGGAACGCGGCGCCGGAGACGACGACGAACGTGCTGTCGTCCGCCAACATGCACAGCAAGCCCGTGCGCGTGGCCATCCCCGAGCACGTGAGCCGCGGGGGCCTGACCGTGGCGCCGCTGCAATCGTTGGCGCAGCAGTTCAGCGACGACAAGCAGCATTGATCTGCCGCGCACCGCCTGCGCGCGGTGCTGGACAAGTCGCTTTTCGCGTGCTTTTATGGCAATATGGGTTGATATTTAATCCAGATTAACCTGAAAGGCAGGTAGCGCATGGACTTGATCACTTCCGCCGTCGTGGCGGCCATCGGGCATGGCGCGCCCGGCCATGCGCCCGAAGCCGTCGCCAGCCACTATGAGCGGCTCAAGCAGGCCATCGCCAAGTTCGACAGCGCCGCCGCCATCCTGGCCGCCATCGCCGCGCTGGAAGCCGAGCCTGCCAATACCCAGCTGCAACTGGCCCTGTCCGCCGCCCTGTCCAGCGCCAAAGTGCCGGACGACATGGAAACCCTGTTTGCCGCGCAAGGCTTGCTCGACGCGGTGCAGCGGCCTTTGCCCCAGGCACCCGACGTGGAAGCCGCGCCCGCCCCGGCCGATAAAAGCGCCGTCGTGTCGAATTATGCGGTAGTCAAAGTATATTTCGCCACGGACCGGCAGCGCGACGTGGGCAAGCCGCCGGCCCAGCGCTTCAGCGGCGAACGCAACATTCTGGGAGGCAATGGCCCGCTCAGCTATGGCAGCTGCGACATCAGCATCCCCCGCGACCACCGCATGGGCCAGCTGGAATCGCCGTCGCTGTGGCGCCTGGAATTTCGCGACGACCCGGCCAAGCACGTGGTGGTGCTGTCCGCCGAGGTGCAGGACCGCGACAACTTCTTTGCCGCACTCAAAACCCAGATCCGCGCCTCGGCCGATAAAAGCGCCTTTCTCTTCGTGCACGGCTACAACGTGAGTTTCGAGGATGCGGCGCGGCGCACGGGACAGATGGCCTACGACCTCGGTTTCGACGGCGCGCCCGTGTTCTACAGCTGGCCGTCGCGCGGCGGCGTGGCCGGCTACACCATCGATGAAAACAATATCGAATGGAGCACGCCCCACATGACGGCCTTCCTGGCCGACTTTCTCGCCAGCACGGACGCGGCGCAAGTGTATCTGGTCGGCCACAGCATGGGCAGCCGTGGCCTGGCGCGCGCCGTGGCCGACTTGCTGGCCGCGCAGCCGCAGCTGGCGCAAAAGATCACGGAAATCATCCTGTCCGCACCCGATATCGACGCGGCCATCTTCAAGCACGACATCGCGCCGAAACTGGCCGGCGCGCGCAACCCCGTCACCTTGTACGCCTCATCGCAAGACCTGGCCCTGGCCGCCTCGAAAGCCGTGCACGGCTACGCGCGCGCGGGCGACAGCGGCGCCGGCATGCTGATCGTGGCGGGCGTGGAAACCATCGACGCCAGCGGGGTCGACACGAGTTTCATGAAACACACGTATTTCGCGGAAAAGCGCTCCGCCCTGTCCGACATGTTTTATCTGATACGCAACCATGCGCGCGCCGACCAGCGCTTTCTCGACCCCGTCGACACGGCGGCCGGCCGCTATTGGACGTTCAAACCGTGACGCCGTTCCATCCGGTGCGGCACGCATGCTAAGATACGGCCCAGAGGGTGGCAACGGGCACGGCGATGACGCCGCCAGCCGATCCCCCGCAAGCAGGCCTATCATGTTGACATCATCTTCTACACCGCAAGCCGAATCGCTGATCCGCAACACCAACGCCCGCGTCACCAAGACGCGCGTGAAGGTGCTCGACTTTTTAATGGCGCAAAGCCGTTCGCTGACCCACCATGAAATCCAGCAGGCGCTGTCGCAGGACAGCGATATCGATTCCGTCACCCTGTACCGGGTGCTGGAATGGCTGACGGAAAATGAACTCGTGCACCGCATCGCGGGCGCCGACCAGGTGTGGCGCTTCAGCGCGGGCGCCGGCCATCAGGCGCACGAGCACGCGCATTTCCAGTGCACCAAATGCGCGAACGTCACCTGCTTCAACGAAGTCAAGCTGCCGCCGCCCGTGCTCTTGCCGGAAGGCTTCAGCGGCGGCGAAGTCGATTACCTGATCAAGGGCCTGTGCCCGCGCTGCAAATAGCGGTATCACTTCAGCAGCAAGGCCAGGTGATGCTCGTCATAGAACAGCTCACCGACGCGCATCGAGCGCGGCTCCGTGCCATACGCGATAAATCCCAGCGATTCATACAGCCGCAAGGCGGCATTGTTTTCCGCATTCACGCTCAAGTGCACTTGCATGATGGTAGGGTCCGTCTCGGCCTGTTCGATGCAGGCGTTGACAAGCCGCCGCGCCACGCCCTTGCCCCGCTGCGTCACGTCGACAAACACGCCCCACAGCAAGGCCTTGTGCGACAACTGGCGCATCCTTTCGCGCTGCAATCCGGCAAAACCGACGAGACGTTCGCCATCGAAGGCACCAAAACCGCGCTGAAAGGCGCCGCCGGCAATGCGCTGCGCATGTTCTTCCGGCGTGCGCGCCAGCTCGTCCTCGCGCGATGAAGAAAACGAGCTGGGCGAATCGAGGATGGCGCGCAGGCGCAGCGCGCAAAAGGCGGTGGTGTCGGCTGGCGTCAGCAGGCGGATGACGATATCGGGTGCGGGCATGGTGGAATCCGGCAGTTTTTTCCCATTATACCCACGCCTCCAGCTCAGGCACGCACGCGGCGCAAACCCAGCAAAGTCCAGCCGTACAGGGTGGCCATCAGCAGCACCATGGCCGCTCCCAGGGCCGCCGTCCAGCTTTCCGGCAGCGACCACTCGGAGTCAAGCTTGCCGGCCGCCATGTATCCAGCCATCGCCATGCAGATGGCGACGATGGGCCAGCCCAGGCGGCGGCGGAAGGCGCGCACGATGTCTGCCTGGCCCGTGCGCATGACTTTCGCCGTGACCCAGCCATCGAAGGTATCGGTCACGCCCATGCCCACGGCGAACACCGTGCCTGTGAGCAAGGCCGGCTGCATGCCGCCCAGCGCGACGGCCGCGTAACCCCAGGCGGCCGCCTGCAGGGCCGTGTCGAACACGAGCGCGAACAGCATGCCGACGAGGATGGCGGCGAGCGGTCCCGAAGCGCCCCGCAGCGCCCGCGGCAGCAGCCGGCCGCGCACCTCGGCCAGTTGCTCGCCGGCCAGCAAGCTGCGCGCATTCATGCCGGCGATGAGCAATAGCAAGGCAATGGGCAGCCATTCCAGCCAGCCGAATACTGCCTCCGACGGTGTAAATTGCTGCGACGCGACGGCGGCGACAGCGACGATGGCCAGCACGGTGACGCCATGGCCCAGCGCAAACAGCGCGCCCATCCACGGCGCCCAGCGCGGCGCTGCGGCCTGGCTGCGCAAGGTCAAGCCATCGACGGCGGCCAGGTGATCGGGTTCCAGCCCATGCCGCATGCCGAGCAGGAAAATCAGCGCCAGGGCGGGCAAGCCCGCTTCCACGCTCATGCCGCCACCTCGCTTACGCTGGCCGTCACGCAACGGTCCAGGCCGCGTATCAGCATATCCTGCGGCAAGTCGTGGCCAATAAAGATGATCTTGCTGGCGCGCGTCTCGCCGTCGCGCCACGGCGCGCCCAGCTCCGAGCCCATCAGCATGTGCACGCCCTGGAACACGGCGCGGCAATCCAGGTCGGCAACATACAAAATCCCCTTGTAGCGCATCAGCTGGGTGCCGAACAGCTGTACCACAGCATCGAGAAAATTTTCCACCTGCAGCAGATCGAGGGGCTGGGACTGATGATAGACGAATGATTGCACGCCGTCGCCATGGCGGTGTCCCAGTTCTCCCAGGAAATCCGGCTCCAGCTCGACGATGGCGTTCAAGTTGAAACCGCGAATATTCAGGATGTCGCGCAGCGGCACATTGCCAAAGCGCACTTTCTGTATGCTGGCGCGGCCATTGATGGCGACCAGGCGCTGGCGCAACGCGGCCAGCTCGTCCTTGCTGACCAGGTCCGTCTTCGACAACAGGATGCGGTCGGCAAAGCCCACCTGCTCCTGCGCTTCCTTGTGCGCCGTCAATTGCTGCTGCGCGTGGCGCGCATCGACCACCGTCAGGATGGCGTCGAGCATGTAGTACTCGCTGACGGAGGGCTCCGCAAAGAAAGTTTGCGCCACGGGTCCGGGCGCGGCCAGGCCCGTCGTTTCGATGATCACGTGGTCGAAGGCAATAATTCCTGCCGCGCGCCTGGCCTGCAGTTCACCGAGGATGCGGATCAGGTCGCCGCGTACGCTGCAGCAGATGCAGCCATTGTTCATTTCCACGATCTGCTCGTCGCTATCTTGCACCAGCAAGCCATGGTCGATGCTTTCGGCGGCGAATTCGTTTTCGATCACGGCGATGCGCACGCCGTGATCGCCCTGCAATATGCGCTTGAGCAAGGTGGTTTTCCCGCTGCCGAGAAAACCCGTGATGATGGTAACGGGGATCAGTTCTGTCATATTGCTTTCCTGTCGGTGGTTAATCTTCGAGTTCTTCCATGCGCTGCCATTGCGGGAACGGGTCGGCCAGCTTGCGCCAGGCGGCCATGCCCTGGCGCGTTTCCGTGTAGTTGAGTTGACATTTCTTCAAGTCCGCCTCGATGGCGGCCTGGTCCATGTCCTGGCCGATGAAGACGAGTTCCTGGTAGCGGTCACCATATGTCTCGTTCCAGCCCGCTTTAACTTCCGCCAGCGAGGCCGCATCCGTTGGCCAGCGTTCCTTCGGCACGGACGCCCACCACAGGCCAACGGGTTCGATATTCATCAGCTTGCCCGCGCCGGACAGGCTGGCTACCCATTCGGGGCGGCTGGCCAGCCAGAAATATCCCTTGCTGCGCACCACGCCCTTGATCGGCTGGGCAATGTAGTCGTGCAGGCGCTGCGCGTGGAACGGCTCTTTCGCGCGATACACAAAACTGCTGATGCCATAGGTGTCCGTTTCCGGCGTGTGGATGCCGGCCAGCTCCTGCGCCCAGCCCGGCATGCTGGCCGCCTGCTCCAGGTTGAACAGATTCGTGCCCAGGATGGCGTCGAGCGGCACGACGGACTGGTTGGTTTCGATGATGCGCGCGCCGGGATTCAACGCCTTGATGACGGCCAGCACGCGCAGGCGCTCGGCCGCATCGACCATGTCGACCTTGTTGAGGACGATGACATTGGCAAACTCGATCTGTTCCGTCAGCAAGTTGGCCAGCTGGCGGTCGTCGCCCTCGCCCGCCGTCTCGCCCCGCTGCTCCAGGCTGTCTTCGCTATGGAAATCGTTGAGCAGGTTGGCGCAGTCGACCACGGTGACCATGCAGTCGATATGCGCCACGTCGTTCAGGCTGTCGCCGTGCTCGTCCTCGAAGTCGAAGGTGGCGGCGACGGGCATCGGTTCGCCCACGCCCGTCGATTCGATCAGCAAATAATCGAAGCGGTCTTCCGCAGCCAGGCGCCGCACTTCCAGCAACAGATCGTCGCGCAAGGTGCAGCAGATGCAGCCGTTCGACATTTCCACGAGTTTTTCTTCCGTGCGCGACAAAGCCGCGCCGGCCGCTTCGGCACTGTCTTTCACGAGCGAGGCATCGATATTGACTTCGCTCATGTCATTGACGATGACGGCCACGCGCTTGCCTTCGCGGTTGCGCAGTATGTGGTTGAGCAAGGTGGTCTTGCCGGCGCCGAGAAAGCCGGACAGGACGGTGACGGGGAGTTTGCGCTGGGCCATGGGTATCTTTCGGATGAGCAATTAAGGAGGCAATGGACCTTGGATTTTAAATGCAAGTCTATTGCGTTTGAATTATAATGCAGCTCAGTTGCATTTGTGCGCCAATCTTTGCCTGCCTGACTTCCGAAAGAATTCCATGCTCCACCTCGCCTCTTTGACCTATGGCTATGACCATGCCAGCCCCGTGCTCGATATCGACGCCTTTCACTTGCCCGCCGGGCAGCACGCACTGCTGCTGGGGCCGTCCGGCTCCGGCAAATCGACTTTGTTGCATTTGCTGGCGGGTATCCTGGCGCCCCAGGCTGGCCGCCTTGAAGTGGCGGGCCGGTCCCTGCCAGGCCTCACGCCGCGCCAGCGCGACAGCTGGCGCGGGCGCACCATCGGCTTGCTGCCCCAGCAACTGGCGCTGGTGCCCAGCTTGAACGTGCTCGACAATGTCTTGCTGCCCGCCTACGCCAGTGGCCAGCGCGCCGATCCGGTCCGTGCGGCCAGCTTGCTGGACCAGTTGGGCCTGGCCAACAAGCTCGATACCTACCCATATGCTTTGAGCGGCGGCGAACGCCAGCGGGCCGCCATCGCGCGCGCCGTCGTCATGCGCCCGCGGCTGATCCTGGCCGACGAGCCGACGGACAACCTCGACGACGACGCCTGTGCCGCCGTCGTGCACCTGATGGCCAGCCAGGCTGCGCAAGTTGGCGCCTCGCTGGTGATTGCCAGCCACGACGCCAGGGTGCTGGCCGCCATGCCCGACGCGCTCGTGCTGCGCCTGCCCCGCTCCAGCTCCAGAGTGGCGGCATGAACGCGGCCACCCTGGCCTGGCGCGCCCTGCGCCACAAGCCGCTGGCGTCCAGCTTGAATCTGCTGCTGGTAGCCATCGGCATCGCCATGATGACGTTCATTCTCGGCGTATCCAGCCAGCTGGAAGAGCACGCCGAACGCGATGCCCAGGGCATCGACCTCGTGGTGGGCGCCAAGGGCTCGCCCTTGCAACTGATCCTGTCGTCCGTGTATCACGCCGATATTCCAACCGGTAACATCCCCGACAGCGCGCTGGCGGCGCTGGCCGCTCAGCCGCTGGTGCAATCCGCGATCCCGCTCGCGCTGGGCGACAATTTCCACGGTGTGCGCATCGTCGGCAGCACCACGGCGCTGCTCGACCATTACGGCGCGCAGCTGGCGCAAGGAAAGTTGTTCGCGCAACCGATGCAAGCCGTGTTCGGCGCCCAGGCGGCCCGTGACACGGGCGCCACCCTCGGCGCCCGCTTTGCCGGCTCGCACGGTCTGGCGGCCGGCGGCGAAGTGCACGAGCACGCGCCCTACACGGTGACGGGCATTTTGGCGCCCACGGGCACGGTGCTCGACCGACTGATCGTCACGCCCGTCGCTTCCGTGTGGCAAGTGCATGAAACGGACCCCGACGAATCAGCGGCAACTGCGCCCCATCGCGAATTGACGGCCGTGCTGGTGCAATACGCGTCGCCCCTGGCCGCCATCAGCCTGCCGCGCTGGGTCAATGGCCAGCCGCGCCTGCAGGCGGCCCAGCCCGCTTTCGAGGCGGCACGGCTGTTCAATCTGCTGGGCGTGGGCATCGATGTGTTGCGGGCGATAGCCGCCGGCGTGCTGCTGGTGGCGGCCCTGTCGCTGTTTGTGGCCCTGTATGGAGTTCTGGAAGAGCGCAAGACAGACCTGGCCATCCTGCGCACCCTGGGCGCCTCGCCCGCCAAACTGCTGCGTTTGCTGCTGGCGCAAGGCTTGCTGCTGTCATTGACGGGCGCGGCGCTGGGCTGGCTGCTGGGCCATGCCGGTGTTGGCGTGCTGGAATCGATGCAGCAACTGAATCTGCAAGCGTGGCGCATCGCGCCCGGCGAAGCGTGGCTGCCGGTCATTGCCGTGGCGGTGGGCTTGCTGGCCGCCGCCCTGCCCGCCATTCGCGCCTACCGCACCGATATCGCCGCCACCCTGGCGCGTCCCTGAAAGGAAAAAACATGTTGAACATCATGATCTTGAGCATTGGATTGCTGCTGGCCGGCTCTGCCTGCGCCGCGCCCGCCGACGAACCACCGTCGTTTTTCGCTCCGTTGACGGACTTGCCCGGCGTGGTCTCGTGGAAACTGCTGGGCAAGGCCACCACGGTCAAGGCGAAAAAAGGCCGCATGGTGCCGAAATACACGCCGGAAATCAGCGCGCTCGACAATACGGACGTGAAAGTGCAAGGCTTCATGATGCCCTTGGAACCGGGGCAAAAGCAGAAACACTTCTTGCTGACCGTCACCTCGGCCAGTTGCCCCTTTTGTCTGCCGGCCGGCCCGGAAGGCGTGGTGGAGATCAAGAGCAGGACTCCCGTGAAATTCAGCTATGCACCGTTCATCGTGCAGGGCAAGCTGAAAGTACTGGCCAGCGATCCCATGGGCCTGTATTACCGCGTGACGGACGCGGCCGTGGTGCCGCAATGACGCGCTGGCCGGCGCTATTGCTGTTGCTGGCCGGCTATGCGGCTGCCGCGCCGCTATCCTTCGACTTGGCCCGGCTCGATGGCGATGGCCAGCTAAAACTCAGCCAGTTCCAGAACCAGCCAGTGGTGCTGAACTTCTGGGCCAGCAACTGCCTGCCCTGCATCCGGGAGTTGCCGATATTGCATGCCCACGCCGCCAGCCAGCCCGGCTTGCCCTTCATCGGCATCGCGATCGACACGCGGGCGGCCGCGCAAGCGTTCCTGCGGCAGCACCGGGCCAGCTATCCCCAAGCCCTGGCTTCACCCGCTTTGCTTCCCATCTTTGGCAATAAAATCAAGGGCTTGCCGTATACAGTGATCCTGACTTCTCAACATCGGATCTGCACGCGGCGCCTGGGGCCCGTCGATGCAGCCTGGCTGGCCAAGGCCGTGGCCGCCTGCGCGTAAGCCTGTATCCATGCGGCTTGCACGGCTGTCATCGCCGCGTCACATGGCGGCGTTACAGTCGCGTCCTTTGAATCTCTGCGAGGGCGGTAATGAAAACAAATAGGGTCATGCTGGCGGCGCTGGCAAGTGCGGGTCTCGTTGCTTGCAACGGCAGTTCAAACACGGCGCCGGCCATTCCCGAGGGCACGACGGTCACCGTGGCATTGCTGGAAACCACCGATATCCACTCGAACGTGTTGAGCTATAACTACTATGCGCTGGCCGAAGACACGAGCCTGGGCCTGGAACGCACGTCGACCCTGATCCAGGCGGCGCGCGCGGAAAATCCGAACAATGTGCTGCTCGACGACGGCGACGTCATCCAGGGCACCTTGCTGGCCGACCTGCAGGCCGTGGCCGCACCCGTGCCCTGCTCCGGCACGCTGGCCGTGCACAAGGCCATGAACGCGCTGAAATACGACGCGGGCGGCATGGGCAACCATGAGTTCAACTATGGTTTGCCATACCTGAGCCAGATCACCAACACGGATTTCGGCATTCCCGGCGTGGCCAAGCCGACGGGCACGTGCGGTGCGCCCGCCTTCCCTTCCGTGCTGAGCAATGTCGTCGGCGTGGCCAGCGGCAAGCCCATCTTCCAACCCTACACAGTGCTGCCGCGCGATTTCACCGCCACGGCGCCCGATGGCAGCAAGCTGAGCGTGAAAATCAATGTGGGCGTGCTGAGCTTTGTACCGCCGCAAATCCTCGAATGGGATCAGAAAGTGCTCGCTGGCAAGGTCAGCGTGACGGGCGTGCAGGAAGCGGCGAAACAGTACGTGCCGGAATTGCGCAGCAAGGGCGCCGACCTCGTCGTGGCCCTGTCGCATGGCGGCCTGGACACGAGCGCCTACAGCCCGAAGATGGAAAACGGCAGCTATCATTTGACCACCACGGGCATCGATGCGCTGATGATCGGCCATTCGCACCTGATCTTCCCGAAAGGTAAAGAGACGGGCGCGGCCGCGCTGGACGCCTCGTTTGCCGCCTTCCCCGCCAGCGCCAAGATCGACGCCGTCAACGGCTTTGTGAACGGCGTGCCAACCGTCATGGCGCAAAGCTGGGGCCGCCGCCTGGGCATCATCAAGCTGACGATGGTGTATCAAAGCGGCAAGTGGGTAGTGCAGCCGGCCAAGACGACGGTGGAATCGCGCGGCTTCAAGTACACGGATGGCACGACCCTCGTGAAAGCCGATCCGGCCATCGCGCCTCTCGTTGCCACCGAGCACGCGGCCACCATCGCCTACGCCAAGCAGCCGCTGGGCATCAGCACGGATTTCGAGATGTCGGCCTATTTTGCGCTGGTGGGCGACGTGAGCGCCATCCAGCTGGTGAACCAGGCGCAGCTCGACTATGTGAAAAATTTCCTTGCCACCAGCACGGACGCCACCTTGGCCAGCTACAAGAATATCCCCGTCATTTCGTGCAGCGCGCCGTTCAAGGCGGGCCGCAACGGGCCGTCCGACTTCACGGACGTGGCCGCGGGCGCGACGCCGGCCGCACCGGTCGGCTTGCAAGTGCGCAATCCGGGCGACTTGTATTTGTACAGCAATAACAACCTGCAAGCCGTCAAAATCAAGGGCTCGGACTTGAAAGCGTGGCTGGAAACGTCGGCCAAGCAATTTGCCCAGATCGACCCCGCCAGCAGCGCCGAGCAGGATCTGGTGCCGTCGTATGGCACGATCTATAACTATGACGTGTTCTACGCGGAAAACAATGCGCTGACGTACCAGATCGACGTGACGAAAAAACCAGGCAGCCGCATCGTCAACCTCACGTACAAGGGCGCGCCCGTGGCCGACGGCGATGATTTCATCGTCGCCACCAACGACTACCGCGCCGGTGGCGGCGGCGCCGTGCCCGGCATCGATGGCAGCAAGACCATCATCAAGTCGCCCGATGCGAACCAGGCCGTGGTCAGCAACTACCTGGCGTCGCTGAGCACCAAGGGCGGCAAGGTGACTCTGGCGGCCAATGGCAGCGCGCGCAGCTGGAGCTTCGTCAAGACGGCCACGGCCGGTCCCGTGATCCTGCGCTCGGCGCCGGGTCATTTGGCATTGGCGCAAGGCAGCGGCATCACCAACGTGGCGGCCGAAGGCGGACTCGACGCCAGCGGTTTCGCCAAGTACCGCATCGACCTGAGCAAATAAGGTCCATGGCCGGAACCGCGGCGGTTCCGGCTTGTCTTGATGAAAGCTGATCCAGATGAAACATCCACTCTCCCTGCCCGCCGTCGTGCTGGCAACGCTCTTGACCGCCTGCCAGTCGTCGCCACCGCCCACGGCGGCCGAAATCGAAGCCGTCGCTATGCATGCGCGCCAGGCGGGCGACCACCAGGCCGAGCGCAAGGTACGCAGCTGGGCCGCCAAGGACATGCCCGTCGCCGAACGCGAACTGGCGCTGATTTACCAGCCCCGTCCCGAACGCCGCGCCGAAGCCTTGAGCCTGTTCGAACAGGCGGCCCGCGCGGGCGACACGGAAGCGGCCTTCGAGCTGGGCCAGATGCTGCGCGCGGCCACGCCCGGCCAAGCCTGGCTATGGTACCGGCAAGCGGCACAGCAAGGCCATGCGAAGGCGGCCCTGATGCTGGGCTTGCTGGCGGCGAATGGCGAAGGCGTGCCCAAAGATCAAAGCGAGGCGGCGCGCTGGCTGGCAAAGGCGAGCGAGCTGGGCAATCCGCACGCCATGTTTTTGCTCTACAACGCCTACCGCGAAGGCCGCGGCGTGCCGCGCGACCCGGCCAAGGGCCATGCGCTGCTGGAAGAAGCGGCCCACCACGAATACCCGCCCGCCATCCAGGAACTGGCCATGACGGTGCAAGCCGACGACGCCCTGCGCGCCGGCCACCTGATGAAGGAGGCGACGGAGCACCGGCATAACAACTGGAACAAGTTTTAAAAACTGGGCAAAAGGCCAGTGGCGTGATCAAAGCCTGCCTTTATATACTTGCAACTTGCAAGCGTGCGGGAGCGGCAGCTACTCAGCGCTTATGATGCAAGGACGCCGCCTGAGCTTGCTCGGGCGGCGCGGCAAGCCATCCCGCATAAAAAAGTTTACACTGGTTTGCATTTTAGAAATTTTACTCTGGACCAGCCCCGGTGAGTGTTCATTCAACCCAGCCAGTGTTTGAGTAGCGCCGGTGCGTCCATTGCTCTGCCTAGCCATGAAAGAAAGAGTCCAATGAAAAAGCTGACCACCGCCTTTGGCGCGCCTGTTCCCGACAACCAGAACATCCAGACGGCCGGCCCGCGCGGCCCCGCCCTGCTGCAAGATGTGTGGTTCCTGGAAAAGCTGGCCCACTTCGACCGCGAAGTCATCCCCGAGCGCCGCATGCATGCCAAGGGTTCCGGCGCGTACGGCACGTTTACCGTCACGCACGACATCACGCGCTACACGCGGGCGAAAATCTTCGGCGAAGTGGGCAAGAAAACGCCGATGTTCGCGCGCTTTTCCACGGTGGCCGGCGAACGGGGCGCGGCGGACGCGGAACGCGATATCCGCGGCTTTGCCCTGAAGTTCTACACGGAAGAAGGCAACTGGGACCTGGTCGGCAACAACACGCCCGTCTTCTTCATGCGCGACCCATTGAAATTTCCCGATCTGAATCACGCCATCAAGCGCGACCCGCGCACCGGCTTGCGCAGTGCCAACAGCAACTGGGATTTCTGGACCTCGCTGCCTGAAGCTCTGCACCAGGTCACGGTGGTGATGAGCGACCGTGGCTTGCCGCGCAGCTTCCGCCACATGCATGGCTTCGGCAGCCACACTTTCAGCTTCCTGAATGCGCAAAACGAGCGTTTCTGGGTCAAGTTCACCTTGAAAACCCAGCAAGGGATTCAAAACCTGACGGACGCGGAAGCCGAAGAACTGGTCGGCAAGGACCGCGAAAGCTCGCACCGCGACCTGTACGAAAGCATCGAAAACAAGGATTTCCCCCGCTGGACCCTGTACGTGCAGATCATGCCGGAAAAAGAGGCAGGCACGTATCACCTCAACCCGTTCGACCTGTCGAAAGTGTGGCCGCATGGCGACTATCCGCTGATCGAAGTAGGCGTGCTGGAACTGAACCGCAATGCCGACAACCACTTTGCCGAAGTGGAACAGGCGGCCTTCAACCCGGCCAACGTGGTGCCCGGCATCAGCTTTTCGCCGGACAAGATGCTGCAAGGCCGGCTGTTCTCGTATGGCGACGCGCAGCGCTACCGCCTTGGCGTCAATCACAGCCATATCCCTGTCAACGCGCCGAAATGCCCGTTCCACAGCTACCACCGCGACGGCCAGATGCGCGTCGACGGCAACATGGGCGGCACCCTGGGCTATGAACCGAACAGCGAGCAGGAATGGGCCGAGCAGCCCGATTTCCGCGAGCCGCCATTGAGCATCGAAGGCGCGGCCGACCATTGGAACCACCGCGTTGACGAGGATTACTATTCGCAGCCGCGCGCCCTGTTCCGCCTGATGACCGCGGCGCAGCAGCAAGCCTTGTTCGACAACACGGCGCGCGCCATCTCGGGCGCGTCGGAGCAAGTCAAGCAACGCCACATCGGCAACTGCACCCTGTGCGACCCCGCCTATGGCGCGGGCGTGGCCGAAGCGATCGGCCGCCTGAGCAAATAAGGCAGGCTGCAAGACTGCATGGAAGGCCTGGCAACAGGTCTTCTATCGCAACGCTCCGCCGCGGCAAGGTGCCCAGGCCCGCTTGCTGCCTACCAGCGCTGGATATCGATCTGGCCCGTGATGCTCGTTTCCACCGGATAACCCTCGACCTGAGACGGCACGCTCCGCTTGACGGACGAGTCGCGCAGATACACGACGAGCGCTTCCTTGCCCACGGCCGTCTGTCCCACGCTGACACCTTCCACGCCGTCGATGGCCATCAGCGCCCGCTCGTTGCGCCGCTTCGCCGCTTCCAGCCGGCCCTGGGGCGCGGCAGGAGCATATTGCCCCATGCCCTGTCCAGGCGTCTCATCCGGCAAATACGGCATGGCGGCGTCCTCGAAAACGCCATACGGCGATTGTGCGAATTTACTGTTTGACATGACCCACCCTCCTGATGCCTTCCATGATACACCCGGCCATCGTGCGCCGCAGCGCCGTTCGCCGGGCACATGGCTGCGGCCCCTCATACCATCATCATCGTGCAAAAAACAGCGTTATACAAGGACGAGGCGGCGCGACACCGGCGCCGCGCCGTCTCCTCGAGGGTTCAAGTATACAAATTGATGTCGAGCGCCACCACCACCCGCCGCATCTGGTTGGCAAAGGTGATGTTATTGCCGCCGGCAAACAGCAAGCCCACGGGATTGCGCTGCTGGTTCCAGGTCCAGATGGACGAGCCGGAATCGCCGCCCGCGCTGAACGCCCCGCTCACGCCCGTGATGGCGATCTGGTCCTGGAACAGCGCGATCCTGCCGCCACCGTAATTGACGTTGATGGTGGCGCCCAGGCCCGTGATGCGGCCTTGCGTCAATTGCGTCGTGCGGCCGGACTTGCCGACCATCATGCCCAGCGCGGGCGCCACCAGCGCATTGCTGATGCGGAAGTACGCGGGCACGCCGCCGCTCAGGTAGACCAGTTCGGGACGCACCCTGTCTGGCCAGGCCCAGCCGGTGGCGCAATCGACGAAATTGACGCCGCCGCTGAAATTGATGGGCACGAAACGCTCGAGCACGGCCACCTGGTCTTGCGGACAGCGGCCGCCGTCGATGGGGCCAGGCTGCACGATGCAGTCGTTGAAGACGCCGCCGTTGGAATTGGCCAGCACGTGATTGTTGCTAAGGATCATCAAGCGGCTGTTGCGCGGCGCGCTGCGCCCCACGGCCAGGCAGCCGATGGTGCCGGCCGTGATGCGGAAATGCCCGACCGACACGCCGCCCGGCGCGGGGCGCAAGCGGAAACGGTGCGGCTGCGCATCGATCACGCCCGTGACGACGATGTTGACGGGCACCCTGTCGCTGGACACGGCGCGCACGCCCATGGCACCCACGATGGCGGCCTTGGCGCGGTCGACGGAAGTGGGCTCGGCCACGTACAGGGTCAGGGCCGGCAAGCCCGGCTCGCCGGACGAGCTGTCGCTGGCACCCTCGCCCAGGCCGATGGACACGCCCTGGATATTGCCGCCGTCGCTGAAGGCATCGGCCGCGCGCACGCCGGCCGCCTGGGAGATGGACTGGCGCATGCCGTCTTCGATGCTGCGCTTGATTTCCAACAATTCCATGCTGACACCGCTCAAGGCGTCGGGCATGTCCGAGACGGACGCGCTCTCAATCGTATTGTCGTCTTCGCCGGGGGCGGCAAATTGGCCGACGGCCTCTTCATCGTCCGCGCTTTGCCCCCTGCCGCTGCCGCCAGGCGGGGCGCTGAAACCATTTTCGTTGCCGATCATCATGCTCTCCTCGTGGGTCGTTCCGAAACACCAGTGTGGGCTGGCCGCGCGGGCCGGTATTGATCTGGGTTGAACCGCGCCGACACATGGCGGCCCTGTCCCAGCGGGGGCAGCGAGGATAAAAATAGTTCCCTCGTCAAGGTTGAGCGAGATCAGGCGTGCGGGCAGAGGCAGCGCCGTATACTTGGTTGGCAGGCTGGAATTGGGTCTGCTCCACGGCAGCAACGGTATGGATGGGGGAACAATGACGAGCCCTGGTATGACACGCCAATCCGACGACGCGCCTGCGGACCAACATGCCGGTTTTATGCACGGCATGGCGGCCTGGGCGGAAAAACACCGCATCAGTCCATGGCGCGGCAGTTTTGCCGACTTCATCGAGCAGATCCTGCCCGGCCGCGCGGCTCTGCTGACGCGCAGCGCGCACCAGTACCTGTGGGACATGATGCGCTGGAACGGCCAGACGGATGATGCCGGACGTTTCCGCTGCCGCCTGTTCGACGACGAGCTGTTCGGCATCGACGAGGCGATCGACCGCGTCGCCGCCTACTTCAAGGCGGCCGCCGCCGGCTCCGAAGTGGGCCGGCGCATGCTGCTGTTGCTGGGTCCGCCGTCGGGCGGCAAGTCGACCATGGTGATCCTGCTCAAGCGGGGGCTGGAAGAATACAGCCACAGCAGCGAAGGCGCGCTGTACGGCATCGCCGGCTGTCCCGTGCACGAATCGCCGCTGCACCTGGTGCCGCACAGCATGCGCGCCGACTTTCGCGCCAGCTATGATGCCGAGCTGCACGGCGAACTGTGTCCCCATTGCCGCGCCCTCCTGGAAGAACAGTACGCGGGCGACTTCCTGCGCATGCCCGTCGAGCGCATCCACCTGTCCGAGGCGGGCCGCTGCGGCATCGGCACGTATGCGCCGCACGATCCCACCACGGCCGACCTGGCCGACCTCGTCGGCTCCGTCGACCTGTCGAAAGTGGCGCAGTACGGCGACGAAGGCGATCCGCGCGCCTGGTCGTGGTCCGGCGCCGTGTATGCGGCCAGCCGCGGCATGCTGGAAATGATCGAGATCCTCAAGGTCAAGCGGGAATTCCTCTACCTGCTGCTGACCCTGACGCAGGAAAAGAATGTCAAGGTGTCGCGCTTTCCCCTGATTTACCTCGACGAAACCATCCTCGCGCACACGAATCTGGCCGAATTTCGCAAATTCCTGCAAGAAAGCGAAAACGAGGCCTTGCTCGACCGCATGGTCATCGTGCAAGTGCCGTACACGCTCAATTACCGCGAAGAAGCGCGCATTTACCGCAAGCTGATCCAGGCGGCCGCGCCCGCCTTCCGCGACGTGCACCTCGATCCGCACGTGCTGCATGCGGCGGCCGTGTTTGCCATCCTCAGCCGCTTGCCCGAGGGCGACGACAAGGAAGCCGAACTGGTCAAGAAACTGCGCGTGTATGCCGACGAAGACGTCGACGACTTGCAGCATGCCGACATCCGCCGCGTGCGCGAGCGCGACAAGTCGCCCGACGAAGGCCTGTCGGGCGTCTCGCCCCGTTTCGTCATCAATGCCCTGTCGCACGCCATCATTTCCGCCCAGCGCAACAGCCTGTCCACCATGGACGTGCTGCTGGCCCTGAAAGATGGCATCGAAAGCGATGCGCGCATCGAACCGCGGCGCAAGCGCAAGTGGGTCGATTACCTGGTGCTCACACGCAAGGATTTCTATAACCGCTGGGTCAAGGCCGACGTGCACAAGGCCCTGTTCGTGTCGTTCGAGCAGGAAGCGCAAGACTTGCTGAACAAATATCTCGATGAAGTCGAAGCCATGCTCGACAACCGCCAGATCCGCGACCCCATCACCAGCGAAGAACGCCGTCCCGACGAGCGCTTCCTGCGCGCCGTGGAAGAGAAAATCCACATCAGCGACTCGGGCAAGCAATCGTTCCGCCAAGAAGTGGTACGCAAGGCCATGAGCGCCTTCAAGCGGGGCGAGGCGTTTGGCCTGGGCAGCCATGCGCAATTGCACGACGCCATCCAGCAATATCTGTTCGAGCAGCGGCGCGACGTGCTGCGCCTCGTGGGTTCGGCCAAGCGGCCCGATGACGACGTGCGGGCCAGGATCTCCGCCGTCGAACAGCGCCTGGTCGACGAATATGGCTATGACGCCCATAGCGCGCGCGAAGCGCTCAACTACGTGACCACCTTGCTGGCGCAGGAATAACCATGTCCGCCACGACCTCGCCAGGCAGCGCCAAGCACGATAGTCCAGTGGGATCGTCCGCGCCTGCCCTGGCCCGCCCCTGGTACGGGCTGTTCTCGCGTGGCGCGCGCGACTGGCTCCGCCACAACCAGAAAGTGCGCGACGCCGTGCAGGCGTACTTGCCCGAACTGATCGCCACGCCTGACCTGATCGGCGGGCCGCAGCAGCGCACGGTGCAAGTACCCATGCACCTGCTCGAACATGCGCGTTTCCGCCTGGCGCCCGCGCGCAACAGCGTGGGCGCGGGCCAGGGTGGCGGCCAGCCCGGCGATATCCTGCGCGCAGCCCGTCCCGCCACCACGGGCGAGGCCGGAACGCAAGGCGAAGGCGGCGATGGCGAGGGAGCCGTGCGCCTGCTGCTCGAGTTTGCCATTGACGATATACTCGACTGGCTATGGGACGCTTTCGAGCTGCCGCACCTGAAACCGCGCCACCTGGGCGCTATCGACGACGTACGGCTCGTGCGTAGCGGCCTGGACCGACATGGCGCCCGTTCGCGGCTGGACCGGCGGCGCACCGTCAAGGAAGCGATCAAGCGGCGCGCCCTGCAAGCGCAACCCGTGCCTTTCACCAATGACGACTTGCGCTACCGCCAGGTACTGCAACAGCCACGGCCCAGCACGAATGCCGTCGTGTTTTTCGTGCTGGACGTATCGGCCAGCATGGCGCAGGCCGAGCGCAAGCTGGCCAAATCCTTCTTTTTCTTTGCCTTGCAGGGCTTGCGCCGCAGATATGCGCGCGTGGAAGCGCGCTTTATCGCGCATACAACGCGGGCCTGGGAATTTTCCGAAGCCGAGTTCTTCCAGGTCAATGGCATGGGCGGCACCATGGCGTCCACCGCCTTTCGCCTGAGCCGCGAATTGCTGCAGGAACACTACGCGCCGGGACGCTACAACGCCTACCTGTTCTATGCATCCGATGGCGAGAATTTTAGCGAAGACCGGGGAGCGGCCAGCCTGGCCCTCGGTGAACTGGCCGCCTTGCTCAACTATATGGGCTATGTGGAAACCGTGCCCGGCGTGCCGCGCAGCCTGGAAACGGAAATGCACAGCTTGTTTGCCGAGCAGGAACGGCGCGGCTTGCCCTTGCATAGCAGCATTCTCAGCAGGAATGACGATATCTGGGCGGCCATCCGCACTTTTTTCCAGCACGAGGCGGCCGATACGGAGGAAACGGCATGACGCCTGACACAGCCAACCTGGATGGCTACGCGGCGCGCATCGAAGCGCTGGCGCGGGAACTGGGACTGGAGTTTGCGCCGGTCGAGTTCGAGCTGGTACCGGACAGCTTCATGGCCGAGATCGCCATCTATGGCTTGCCCGTGCGCATGCGCCACTGGTCGTTCGGCGTGCGCTACATCCACCAGCTCGTGCATCAAAAGATGGGCAACTCGCATATGTTCGAAGTCATGTTTCCCGGCGATCCTTGCCATGCCTACATGGCCGAGCACAATTCCGTGGCCGAAAACACCCTCGTCACGGCCCATGTGCTGGGCCACGCCGACTTCGCCAGCCGCAATGCCCTGTTCCTGCGTTTCGGCGCCATGGCGGGCCAGCACATCCTGGAACAAAGCGCGGCGCGGGCGCAGCGTCTCGAAATGGCGCTGCAGCGGCACGGACAGGAGCAGGTGGAAGCCGTGCTCGACGCGGCACTGGCGCTGGAGCAGCACGTGGACATCCATGCCGAGCTGCACCGCCCGCCCTATGGCGCGCTATCCGGGCCAGCCGGTGTCGCTGGCACGCAAGACAGGGCTGGCGCAGACGATCGTTTTGCGGATCCTTTTGCGCGGCGTTACCAGCGCTTGCCCGGTGAAGCAGCGGCGCTGGCGGCGCACGAGGCGGCGCGGGCACGGCTGGCGCAGCGCCCGCTCGTACCGCCGCAGCCCGAATACGATTTACTCTGGTTCATTGCGCAATATGGGCCGGAATTGGCTAACTGGGAACGCGACATTTTCCTGGCCGTGCGCGAAGAGTCGTTTTACTTTTATCCCGTGTACGCCTGCCAAATCATGAACGAAGGCTGGGCCTCTTACTGGCATGCGCGGCTGCTGCGCGAAGCCGACTTCCTGCCGCCGGCCCTGTACCTGTCCGCCATCAAGTCGCACTCGGACGTGGTGCGCCCTTACGCGGGCGAGCACCAGCAGGCGCTGGCCGTCAACCCCTATCACCTGGGTTTTTGCATGTGGGAACACATCATCGAGCGCCAAGGACTGGCGCGGGCGCGCCAGATTTGCCGCGACGACGACGACTGCAGTTTTATTCGCAACTATCTGGATGGGGAACTGGCTGACCGCCTGGGCCTGTTCGTGCACGAAAGCCACCGCGATGGCGAGACGCGAATGGCCAGCCGCGATTTGCTGGCCATCCGCGAAGCCATCCTGGCACCCAAATACAACTATGGCGCGCCATGCATCGCCGCCACCCTGCTCAACGACGACGGCAGCCTGGTACTGCGCCACGATCACCAGCGCGACGGGCGCGGCCTCGACCTGGAGCGGGCGGAACAGGTGCTGGCCTACATCGCCCGCGTCTGGCGCCGTCCCGTCACCTTGCATACGTCCGATTTCCGCGGTACACCCCGGGTTCTGCGCAGCAAGATCGATGGCGTACCGGAACCTCCCGCGTCGCCTGCGTCAACAATGCCGGCAGCGCCGCCTGCGCAACACTGAACACTGAACGCTGAACGGCAGGCGGTCTGGCGGATATTGGAGTGTACCCGGCAGACTTGTAGCACACGCTTGGCAAGCTTGCCATTCAAGCCCGTTCAGCCTGCTCCACATACCAAGCAATGGTCTGCCGCAAGCCTTGCGCCAGGTTGTGCGTGGGGACATAGCCGAGCAGGCGGGCCGCCTTGGCGATGTCCGCCTGCGAATGGCGCACGTCGCCGGCGCGAAATTCGCCATAGTGCGGCGCCAGCGGCACGTGCTGCGGGCGGGCCGCAAGCAGCATTTGCTGCATGGCGGCGTGCAGCTGCGTCAGGCTGGTGCGGGCGTTGACGGCCACGTTGTAGACCTGGTTGACGGCTGCCGGGTCGGTGCCGGTGGCGGCAAGGATATTGGCTTGCACGGCATTGTGCACGAAGCAGAAGTCGCGGCTGGTGGCGCCGTCGCCATGGATGTGCACGGCCTGCTTGTCCAGCATGGCGGCGATCCAGCGGGGAATGACGGCCGCATAAGCGCCCAGCGGATCCTGGCGCGGACCGAAGACATTGAAATAGCGCAGCCCCACCGTCTGCATGGCGTAGCAGCGCGCGTACACTTGCGCATACAACTCGTTGACATATTTGCTCAAGGCATACGGCGACAGCGGCGCGCCGATGTGCTGTTCCACTTTCGGCAGGGCTGGATGGTCGCCATACGTGGCGCTCGAGGCCGCATATACGAAGCGCCGCACGCCCGCGTCGCGCGCGGCGGCCAGCATGTTCAGGAAGCCGCTGACATTGACGGCGTGGCACAGCAGCGGGTCTTCCAGCGAACGCGAGACGGAACCGAGCGCCGCCTGGTGCAGCACAAAATCGACGGCGGCGACGGGGCCGCCCGCACCGGCACGGCCGCGCTCGGCCAAGCTGCCGCTGCTGACGCCGCCGCCAGCGGTCGTATCTGTACCTGCGTCTGCCTCACCATCACCACTGCAGGTGGCCTGCACCGGTGCAGGCGCGCCGCACGCGCGCGCGCATGCCTGCGGGTCGCGGATATCGCCTTCGATGAAGGTGAAGCGCTGCCACGCCTGCTCGCCCACGCTGGCGCGCACCTGTTCCAGGTTGTGGCGGTGGCCCGTCATGAAGTTGTCGAGGCCGCGCACTTCCTGTCCCAGCTTCAGCAAGGTTTCCAGCAGGTGCGAACCGATGAAGCCGGCCACGCCCGTCACCAGCCAGCGCCGAGGTTCCTTGCTCAGTTGTTCGCAGGCTTGCGCATAGGCGCCGGCAGCAGGATCGCCAGCGGAGGCGCTTCGCGCCGCGTTTGCGGCCCGATCAAAGGTGTCGGCCGCCATCACAGCCGCCACACATGCAGGCCGCCGTCTTCCAACGGACGGGGGTCGAAATGCGATTTGATATCGATGAAACAGCCGTTTTCCAGCACCTTGGCCTGGAAATCGGCCAGCGGACGGGCCAGCAAGGCCTGGTGCGAGACGGCGCTGATGATGGCCTCGGCCTGCGGCAGCTGTTCCCAGCTTTCCAGCAATAAACCGTATTCTTCCAGCGCTTCGCGGCCATCGGCGACGGGGTCGTGCACGTGCACCTGCACGCCGTACGATTGCAGTTCGTGGATCATGTCGACCACTTTCGAGTTGCGCAGGTCCGGGCAATTTTCCTTGAAGGTCAGGCCCAGCACGTTCACGTGCGAGCCTTTCAATTTGAAGCCGGCCCGCACCATTTCCTTGATGGTCTTTTCCGCCACGAACTTGGCCATGCCGTCGTTGATGCGGCGCCCGGCCAGGATCACGTGCGGGTGGTAGCCCAGCATTTCCGCCTTGTGCGTCAAATAGTATGGGTCGACGCCGATGCAGTGGCCGCCCACCAGGCCGGGCCGGAACGGCAGGAAATTCCATTTCGTGCCCGCCGCCTGCAGCACTTCCAGGGTGTCGATGCCGATGCGGTCGAAGATGATGGCCAGTTCGTTCATCAGCGCGATGTTCAGGTCGCGCTGCGTGTTTTCGATCACCTTGGCCGCCTCGGCCACCTTGATGCTCGACGCCCGGTGCACGCCAGCCTCGACCACGCCTTCGTACAGGGCGGCCACTTGGTCCAGGGTGGCGTCGTCGTCGCCCGAGACCACCTTGCGGATGCTGTGCAGGGTATGGTCCTTGTCGCCGGGGTTGATGCGCTCGGGTGAAAAACCCACATGAAAGTCTTCCTTCCAGCGCAGGCCCGAATGCTGTTCGAGGATGGGGATGCAGATTTCCTCGGTGGCGCCCGGATACACGGTGGACTCGTAGATGACGATGGCGCCGCGCCGCATGTGCCGTCCGACGGCCGCGCTGGCGCCGGCCAGGGCCGAGAAATCGGGATTGTGCGCGCTGTCGACGGGCGTGGGCACGGCCACGACGATGAAATCGGCCAGTTCCAGCTCGGCCGGATCGCAGCCGACGCTCAGCCATTGCGCCGCGCGCAGCTGTTCCGTGCTCACTTCACCGGTCGGGTCGACATGGCTGCGGTAGCTTTCCACCTTGCGTGCCGACAAGTCAAAGCCGATCGTGCGCTGGCGCATGCCAAACGCCACGGCCAACTGCAAGCCCACATAGCCGAGCCCCACCACGGCCACCACGCCGCCCTTGCCAATCACCTTGCTATTCGCGTTGCTATCCACCTTGCTATCCATATGCATGTGCTCCGAATGGTTGCGGCACGAGCATCGCCGTCCGGGAAATTCTACGGTTGCCAATCGGGCCATTCTTGAGCGGGAACAAGAAACACGGGCCGGCGGCCAGCATGCGCGCGGACAATCAGCGGCTTGTTGAGCGCAATCAAGGAGTCCGGCGGCCATCTTTTTAAGCTAGGCCATGCCCATCGCCCATCGCGAATCGGCTAATCGTCCACGCACGCCGCTACCGGAGATTTCCATGGCCTTTACCCTGCCCCGCCCTTTCCCTGGCCTGCCGGCCGTTGCGCTGTGCTGTACTTTGCTGCTGCCCCTGCTGACGGCTTGCCACGGCACGCAGAGCAGCGAAAGCCTGCTGGCCGACGCACAGCAGTACCGCCAGAAAGGCGAAGCGCGGGCCGCCATCATCCAGTTGAAGAACCTGCTGCAAAAGGAGCCGGACAACGCGGCTGCCCGCTTGCTGCTGGGCAGCATCTATATCGACACGGGCGAAGCGCTGTCTGCCGAGAAGGAATTGCGCAAGGCAAAGTCGCTGGGCCTGGCGCAGCAGCAAGTGATGCCTCTGCTGGGCAAGGCCTGGCTGATGCTGGGCCAGTTCGACAAGGTACTGGCCGAGATCGCCGACGATGCGGCGCAGCCCGCCAGCGTGCTGGCCCTGCGCGGCGATGCCTTGCTGGCCCTGGGCCGCCAGGACGAGGCGCACGCCCTGTACTCGCGCCTGCTCGAAGCCCATCCCGACCAGGTCGAGGCATTGCTGGGCCTGGCGCGCCTGTCGGCGCTCGACCACCAGGTGCCGGCGGCCGAGCTGCTGCTGGCGCAAGCCTTGAAAAACGCGCCCGCCAACCTCGACGCCTTGCGCCTGCAGGGCGACCTGCTGCGCCTGCAAGGCAAGAACGCGGCGGCGCGGCTCGCCTACATGCAGATCCTCAAGATCAAACCGGACAATACCCAGGCGCACATCGACCTGGCCAACCTCGATATCGTGGAAAACCGCTACGCGGAAGCGTCGGCCCAGCTGGCCACGGCGCGCAAGACAGCGCCCAACAGCCTCGGTTTGCTGCAAGCCCAGGCGCTGCTCGATTTTCGCCAGGGCAAGCACAAGGCGGCCCTGCAAGCCTTGCAGCTGGTGCTCAAGGCGGCGCCCGACCACATGCCGTCCATCCTGCTGGCCGGGGCCGTGCAGCTGGCGCTCGGCTCGCCACCGCAGGCGGAAAACTATTTGCGGCGCTTCCTGGCCGTGTATCCCAGGCATCTGTATGCCGTCAAGATGATGGCGTCGATCGAATTAATGCGTGGCAAGACCGACGCCGCCATCGATTTGCTGCAACCGATGCTGGCCGCCTTCCCGGAAGACGTGGAATTGCTGTCGCTGGCCGGCGAAGCCCACTTGCGCGCGCGCCGCTACGACAAGGCGACCGCGTATTTCGAACAGGCCAGTACTTTGGCGCCGGACACGGCCAAGCTGCATGCGGCCCTGGGCATCAGCCGCCTGGGCATGGGAGAGAACAGCCGCGCCATCAATGAACTGGAACGCGCCAGCATGCTCGACAAGAGCACGCCGCAAGCGGGCACCATGCTGGTGATGACCTTGCTGCGCAACAAGCAGAACGACAAGGCGCTGGCCAGCGTCAAGATGATGGAAGAGCAGCAGAAAGGCACGAATCCTTTGCTGCTGAACCTGAAAGGCGGCGTCTACCTGGCCTTGCGCGATTTACCGGCCGCGCGCGCCAGTTTCGAGCAAGCGCTGAGCATGGACCCCGTCTACCTGCCCGCCTTGAACAACCTGGCGCAGATCGACCTGGCCGAGAAAAAGCCGGAGCAGGCAAAACAGCGCTTCGAGAAGGCGCTGGCGAAAGCGCCGAAAAATGCCGACCTGTGCGCGGCGCTGGCCAAGCTGGCCGCGTCGCAGGGCAAGACGGAAGAGGCGCGGCGCTGGCTCGAGCGGGGCCACCGCGACAATCCCGATGCCGTCGCGCCAGCCCTGCTGCTCAGTAACTTCTACCTGAAGACGGGCGCGCCCGACAAGGCGCTGGAACTGGCGCGCACCTTGCAAACGGGCCATCCGGGCGACGCCGATGCGCTGGCCTTGCGCGCCCAGGTGGAATACAGCGCCGGCCTGGCGCCGGCAGCGCTCGACAGCTACAACAAGCTGGCCAGCATACAGACCACGTCCGCGCCCTTGCAGATGCGCATCGCCAGCCTGCATCTGGCGCTGGGCGACCACCAGAATGCGCTGCAAGCCGTCAAGCGGGCGCAAGTGATTGACCCGACCCTGCTCGAAGCGCGCGTCGTCGAAGTGGCACTGCTGCTGAACCTGAACCGCCAGCGCGAGGCGCTGGCCGTGGCGCGGCAAGTGCAGGAACAGCAGCCGAAGCTGGCGGCTGGCTACAAGCTCGAGGGCGACGTGCTGATGGAGCAAAAGCTGCCGCAGCAAGCCGTCAAGCTGTACCAGCACGCCTTCGGCATCAGCCCCATCGGCCCGTTGCAGGTGCAGCTGTACCGCGCCTTGCAGGCTTCCGGGCAAGAGCGCGAAGCCGATGCGCGCATGGTCACCTGGCTGAAGGAGCATCCGGAAGACTTGCCGACGCGCACCTACCTGGCGGGCACCCGGCTGGCGGCCAAGCAATACCGCGCCGCCATCGAGCACTTCCAGTATGTCGTCGCCAAGGACACGGATAACGTGGTGGCGCTGAACGACCTGGCGTGGGCGTATCAGCAGGAAAAAGATCCGCGCGCGCAGGCCACGGCCGAGCAGGCGCTCAAGCTGTCGCCCGGCAATCCCGCCGTGCTCGACACCCTGGGCTGGATCGTGCTGCAGCAAGGCGACGTCAAGCGCGCCACAGCCCTGCTGCGCAAGGCGGCGGAACTGGCGCCGAAGTCGCCCGAAGTGCAGTACCACCTGGGCGCTGCCCTGGCGAAATCGGGCGACAAGGGCGGCGCGCGCAAGCAGCTGGAACAACTGCTTGCCGCCAACAAGGACTTTCCACAGCGGGCCGAGGCGCAGGCCTTGCTGACCCAGCTGTAAGCCATGGCTGTGCACGCTGCCATGCCCGGCCTGGCAGCGCGGCCGCTGGCCCTGCTGGCGGGCGCGGCCTGCATGCTGGCCTTGCGCCACTATCCGCTGGGCCACGGCTGGCCCGGCCTGCTGTTTGCCGCCCTGCTGCCCGCATATTTCCTGCTGCTGTGCTGGCGTCCCGCCTGCTGGCTGTTCTGCGTGCCCGCCCTGCTGCCCGTGCTGGACCTGGCGCCGTGGACGGGCTGGTTCTTCCTCGAAGAAATCGACGTGCTACTGTTGCTGACCGTGGCCTGCGGCTATTGGCGCCTGGGCGGACCGGGCCACCCGGCAGCGGCGCGGCTTTCTCCGGCCGCCCGCGCCTGTTTGCTGCTGTGCAGCCTGGCCTGGCTGGCGGCGCTGCTGCGCGGCGTCCTGCCGCTGGCGCCGCTCGACCTGAATGCCTGGGATAACTACCTGAGTCCCTACAACAGTTTGCGGCTGGGCAAGGCATGGGCCTGGAGCATGCTGCTGTTGCCGCTGCTGCTGCGCGACGCGGACCCTGCCACCTTGCGCCGCTACGCGCTGCCGGGCATGCTGGCCGGACTGGCCATGGTGTCGCTGTTCGCGCTATGGGAACGGACCGTGTTTCCCGGCCTGTCGAACCTGTCGAGCGACTACCGCATCACGGCGCCGTTTTCCGCCATGCATACGGGTGGCGCCGCGCTGGACGGCTACCTGGCCCTGAGCCTGCCGTTTGCCGCGCTGTGGCTGGCGCGCGCCAGCAGCCGCTGGCAGGCGGTGCTGGCCATGCTGCTGCTGGCCCTGGCCCTGCACGCGGCATTCATGACTTTTTCACGGGGCTTGTACGCGGCCCTGGCCGCGGCCATGCTGCTGGGATTCTGGCAAACCCTGCGGACGGCGCCCGGCGCGGCGCGGCGCGTCCCTTCACAGTCGCCCAGGCGCGGCGTGTTGCTGAGGCTGCTGCTGGCCGGCCTGGGCACCGTCCTGCTCGTGTACATGTTCAGCCTGGCCGGCTACCGGGGCTTGCTGGCCGCCGTCGTCGTGCTCGCGGCCAGCTTCGTGCTGGCCGCGCGGCCCTTGCCGTGGCGCCTGGCGCCTGCCAGCGTGCTGTGCGCGCTGTGCCTGCAAGGCTTGCTGGCCGCCATGCTGCTGGTGGGCGCGCTGTGGCCCGGTAGTGCCGGAGGCAAGGCTGGCAAGGGATCCGCCAGGCTGGGACTGGCGATGATGGCGTGGACCATGCTGGCGTGCAATCTTGCCTGGATAGGCTGGCATTGGGCGGGACCGCAGGCCCTGCTGCCGGCTGGCCTGGTCGTGCTGCTGGCCATGCTGATGCTGTGCAACGGACGCCTGCGTCCGCCGCTGTGGCGGCTGGACCGGGCCAGCCTCAGCATCGCGGGCGCGGCCGGCATCCTGCTGCTGCTGGCCATACCCGTGTCGGCCAGCTATTACGCCACAGAACGTTTCGCCACCACGGCCTTCGACATGCAAGGCCGCTTGCGCCATTGGCGGCAGGCGCTGGCCATGCAGCCGTCCGACTGGGGCGACCGCCTGTTCGGCATGGGTAGCGGCAGCTTTCCCGCCACGTATTACTGGCACAATCCCCAGCGCGAGGTGCCAGCCAGCATCGCGTATGCGGACGAAGAGGGAAACCGGTATGTGCGCCTGGCCAGTCCCGGCTACAGCGCCGGCTATGGCGAGCTGCTGCGGCTGCTGCAGCGCCTGCCCGTGCAGCCCGCCACGCGCTACACTTTGGCGCTCGACGTGCGACGCACGGGACCCATGCCCGTGCTGCTGGTGCGCCTGTGCCAGCGGCAATTGCTGTACGCACAAGGCTGCGTGAACGTTCCGCTGCGCCTGCGCCCGCCGCCGCCTGGCAACCCGCTGGAGGGATGGCAGCACTATGAAGTGCCGTTCGATAGCGCCTGGCTGGGCGCCGGTGCCTGGCTGCTGCGTCCGCCCGTGCAGCTGGAACTGGCGGCCAGCGGCACGGCCACCTCGTCGGTGCTCGAAGTCGACAATCTGAGCTTGCGCGCGCCGGGCGGCGAGGAACTGATCGCCAACGGGGGCTTTACGCAAACCAACAATTACTGGTTTTTCAGCAGCGACCACCACCACTTGCCATGGCATATCAAGAGCATGGCCTTGCATTTACTGATAGAAACGGGCTGGTGCGGCGCCCTGTCCATGCTGGCCCTGCTGGTTCTGGCCGGCCAACGCCTGCTGCGCCAGGCCGCGCGCGGCGATGCAGGCGCGCTGGCCTGCGCCGCCGCCCTGCTGGGTTTTCTCGTCGTCGGCCTGTTCGACAGCCTGCTCGACGTGCCGCGCATCGCCCTGCTGTGCTACCTGATGCTGCTGTGCGCGCTGCTGCAGCCCGTGCCACCTCCTCACGTTGAAAGTGCGCCGCCATGAAAGCCCTGCCGTTTACATGCTTGTCCGCCCTCGTGTTTTGCCTGGCCTTGGCCAGCGCGCCGTGCCGCGCCGATGCGCCGCTGGCGCAAACCATCGCGCGCATCAAACCATCGATCGTCGGCGTGGGCAACCTGCAAAAAACGCGCACGCCGCCGATGAATTTCATCGGCACGGGTTTCGTGACCGGTGACGGCCTGAGCGTGCTCACTTGCGCCCATGTGATCCAGAAACTGCTCGACACCAATCCGAACGAGGTCATCGGCATACTCACGGGCCAGGGCGACGTAACGCAATTTCGACCCGCCAAGGTCCAGGCGCTGGACACGGAACACGACCTGGCCTTGTTGCGCCTGTCGGGCGCGCCCCTGCCCGCCCTGGCGCTGGGCGACGCGGCCACGGTGCGCGAAGGCCAGGCCATGGCCTTTACGGGATTTCCGCTGGGTACCTTGCTCGGGCTGCGCCACGTGACGCACCGCGCCACCGTGTCATCGCTGACACCGGTGGTCATGCCCAGCGAAAACGCCCAGCGCCTCGACGTCCGGCGCCTGGCGCAGCTGCAAAAGGCGCCGTACACCGTGTTCCAGCTGGACGCGACGGCGTATCCGGGCAGCAGCGGCAGTCCCTTGTTCGATCCCGAGACCGGTCTCGTCTACGGCATCGTCAACATGGTGTACGTCAAGGGCCTCAAAGAGGCCGCCATCAGCGCGCCCAGCGGCATCACGTACGCGATTCCGGGCAGCCACATGCAGGCGATCTTGCTGAAGAATAAATGAATCGTCAGTTGCGCCCCTGCCTCAGCCGGCCGGTAATACCGGGCTCATCCCATGTCGGAAAAAAAAAGGGGTAAAACGACCGTTCACCCCCATGCTGTTCCATCAGGCCACCGAATTTACGGATCTGGGCCCCCATGTAATCGAGGTCCAGCCGTAGCAGCACGGCCGGCGCCCCCACGCGCGTGCACTCGCGCTCGCCGCCGAAGTCCTGGAAACCCAGCATGCGCTTGTAAAACACCACATGGCGCGGGTTGACTTCGATCACGTAATCCGTAAAGCCGTGAATATTGTGAGCATAGATATAAGAAATATGAATCAGCGCCGCAAACACGCGCTTGCTCACGCCCTTGTCGATGGCCAGGCGCGACGGTTCGCACAGGCGCCGGCCCTGCGCGCGCAGGACGTCGAGCTTGTCGCGGAAGTTTTCATCGGCGGGCAAGCCCGTCTCGTCGTTATCGAGGCACAAGGTCATGGTGCCGACGGTGGTGCCGGCCGTTTCCGCAAACAGCGTGATTTTATTCAGCGCATGCGCCGTGCAAGGATCGACGGCATAGCCGCGCCAGCCGTACATCTTGCGGATCAGCAAACTGGCCGCTTCGCGCCGGCCACGCGAATTGGCCATGCGGATATGAAAGCGCTGCAGGTCGAGCTCATGCTCCATGGCCGGGTCGATCTGCCCCTCGCCCACCACCAGATCACTGAAGTTGCCTGGCGTGTCGAAGGAAATTATGGGTTCATCTTCAAAGCTCATCTTGTCCTCACGTTCATCGGCAGCCGTCGAGACGGACTGAAGCCAATGCCTTGTGACAAGAGAAAAACTGGAGAAGTTCCCAGCAATAGCTAAAAAAACAGAAGAAATTTGCCTTTGGATAGCAAAATAACACGATGAAATTTGTCTATAAGTACAAAATGGCAAATATAATTGCTGTTTTGATATTGACGAGCTTGCTGTTAAAAAAAGCTTTCCGGTATCAATAACACATCGCCCGGCCGCATCATGACGTTGGCGGAAATATCGCCTTCCTTCAGCAAATCGTCGAGCCGCACCCGCAGCTGCTGCTGGTTGCCTTCGCGCACGCGGATGATGCTGGCCTTGTTGCCGGCCGCGAAATCGGTGATGCCGCCCACCGCGATGAGCACGTCCATCAGCGACATGCCCAGCCGGTACGGCAGCGCCTGCGGCTTGGCCGCCTCGCCGATGACGCGGATCTGCTCGCCATACGGCCCCGAGAAGTTGGTGACGATGACCGTCACCACGGGCTGCTGGATGAACTTGCTCAAGGCTTGCTCGATGTCGCGCGCCAGCTGGGTCGATGTCTTGCCGCTGGCGGGCAAATCCTCGACCAGCGGCGTGGTGATCTTGCCGTCCGGCCGCACGGCCACCGTCAGCGACACTTCCGGATTGCGCCAGACGATGATGTTGACGGAGTCGCCCGGGCCGATCAGGTAATCGTGCATGGGGGCGCTGTCGTCGGACGGCGCCAGCGGATGGCGCGTGCGGCAGGCGCCCAGCAGGCTGGCGGCGCCCGCCAGGACCAGCGTGTTGCAGACAAATGCACGGCGAAATGGATTCATGCGGAGCCTCTTCGAGTCGATGCGCGTCCATGGCCGGCCCCGCAGAACCAGCCTGGGCCGCGAACTTCCTATGATTATTAAAACCCGGCAAGTGAACCTTGAGGCGTATCAAGAAGCAATCATCTTGGGAAATCTTGCTCCACAGCCGCCCTATACTTTGCTTACTCAACAAGCAAGTATTTCTTGCAAGACGCCGTCGTTGTCCGCGCCGCCAACCCATCTACCGGGCAGCACCGTTACCTGAAGGAAGCGACATGGAAGAATTGATACAGCAACTGCTTTCCGGCTTGAAAGGCATCTGGAAGTACCGTTGGCATGCGGTGCTGGTGGCGTGGCTGGTGGCCATCGGTGGCTTCATCAAGGTGATCACCCTGCCCGACGATTACCAGACGTCGGCGCGCGTGTTTGTCGATACGCAAACCATCCTCAAGCCGCTGATGGCCGGCATGACCAGCGTGCCGAACACGGAACAGCAGGTGGCCATCATGAGCCGCACCCTGCTCAGCCGCCCGAATGTGGAGCGCGTCATGCGCATGGTCGACCTCGACCTGGACTCGAAGACCGTGCGCGAGCACGAAGCCCAGCTGGACAACTTGATGAGCCGCATCAAGATCACTGGCACCAACGCGTATGACATCTACACCATCAGCTACAGCGGGCGCGACCCCAAGCTCGTGCGCGACGTCGTGCAAAGCCTGCTGACCATCTTTGTCGAAGGCAGTTTCCAGGGAAAGAAAGGCGATTCCCAGAAGGCGGTGCAGTTCATCGACGAGCAGATCAAGAATTACGAGGACAAGCTGAGCGCGGCGGAAAACCTGGTGAAGGAATTCAAGATCCGCAACAACCTGCTGCTGCCGCGCCAGGGCATCGACTATGGCAGCCAGCTGCTGATGTCGTCCGATAGCCTGAACAATGCCAAACTGGAACTGGTCGAGGCGGAACAGGCACGCAAGGCCATCCAGAGCCAGATCGAGGGCGACGAGCCCGTGCTCGACCTGGAGCCAAGCGCGTCGGCCATCACGAATCCCGAGCTCGACGAGCGCATCGCCTCGATCAACAAGAACCTCGACAGCCTGCGCATGCAATTTACCGAACTGCATCCCGACATCATCGCCTCGAAGCGCCTGGTGGCCCAGCTGGAAGAACGCAAGATCGAGGAAAACAAGCTGAAAGCGGCGTCCGGCGACCCGGGCAAGAACTACAGCCCCATGCTGCAGCAGCTGAAGGTGGCGCTGACGGATGCGGACGCCAAGGTGGCCGCCATCCGCGCCCGCGTGCAGGAATACAGCGCGCGCAACGAGCGCCTGCTGGCGCAAAGCAATGCCGTGCCCGAGGT
This sequence comes from Janthinobacterium sp. NKUCC08_JDC, assembly GCF_019345575.1. Taxonomy (NCBI): domain Bacteria; kingdom Pseudomonadati; phylum Pseudomonadota; class Betaproteobacteria; order Burkholderiales; family Oxalobacteraceae; genus Janthinobacterium; species Janthinobacterium sp. NKUCC08_JDC. Next base: position 319,748 of record NZ_JAHKQW010000006.1, read on the forward strand.
GGAATCGCAGCTGGCGCAGCTCAACCGCGACTACATCATCAACAAGGAGAACTATGAAAAGCTGATCGGCCGGCGCGAAGCGGCCAAGCTGTCGGGCGAACTCAGTTCCACCACCGACATGATGGCCTTCAAGATCATCGACCCGCCCACGGTGCAATATGCGCCCGTCGGCCCGAACCGCCCGCTGCTGTTCAGCGCGGCGCTGGGCGCGGCCCTGGTGGCCGGCGTCGCCACGGCATTGCTCATCAGCCAGGTGCGCCCCACCTTCCTCAGCCCCTCCGAACTGCGCGATGCCACAGGCTTGAACGTGCTGGGCACGGTATCGATGAACTGGACGCCGCTGCAGCAGGTACGCCGCCGCCGCGCCCGCTATGGCTTCGGCGCCTGCCTGGGCAGCCTGTTCGTCCTGTACGGCGGGGTCATGACGGCCGCGCTGCTGAAATTCTAGATCCAAGGGAGCGACGATGAGCAGCAAGGACAGCGGCAAGCACGAACCCACGATCCTCGGCGTGGCCGAGGCCAGCGTGCCTTATACGGTGAACGGTACGGATGGCGCGGACGCAAGCCGGTCGCCCCGTTACCGGCCCCTGAACCTGGCCCGGCTGGCCGAGCAAGGCATGCTCACGCACGATGGCGGGCGCAGCGCCGTGGCCGAGGATTTCCGCATCATCAAGCGCCCGCTGCTGCGCCAGGCGCGCGCCAGCGGCAGCGACGCCATCCGCCACGGCAACCTGATCGTCGTCACCAGCGCCATGCCGGGCGAAGGCAAGACCTACTGCGCCGTCAACCTGGCCATGAGCATCGCCATGGAACTCGATATCACGGTACTGCTGGTCGATGCCGACGTGGCGCGCCCGTCCGTGCTGAAAGTGCTGGGCCTGCCGCCGGAGCCGGGGCTGATGGACGTGCTGCTGGACCCGCAACTGGCCATGGCCGACGTGATCCTGAAAACCAACGTGGCCAATCTGAGCCTCCTGCCCGCCGGGCGCAGCAACAAGCACGCGACGGAATTGCTGGCCAGCCGCGCCATGAGCCGCTTGCTGGCCGAGATCGCCAGCCGCTATGGCGACCGCATCGTCGTCTTCGATTCGCCGCCCCTGCTGATCACCAGCGAAGCGCACGCGCTGGTGGGGCAGATGGGGCAAGTGGTGATGGTGGTCGAAGCGGAAACGACGACTCAGCACGCCGTCAAGGAGGCGCTGCGCCAGATCGAGTCGTGCGAACACATTCATTTGATCTACAACAAGACCAAATCGTTCCCCGGCAACGACTACTACGGCTATGGCCATTACGATTAGCCGCCGGGGCTCGCTACCGCTGCTGCCCTTGCTGTCGCTGCTGCTGCCCGTGCCGGCCAGTGCCATCGACTGGCTGGCAAAACCGTCGCTGCGCCTGCGCGAAAGCTATACGGACAATGCCTTGCGCGCACCGCCCGGCAAGGCGCAATCGGACTTCATCACGGAAATCGCGCCCGCCATCGCCCTCATCGGCACGGGACCGCGCCTGCGCGTCCACCTCGATTACAGCTGGCACAAATACCTGTCCGGACAGCGGGCCGATACCGATAACCACGAACTCCAGGCCTCGGCCGACGCCGAGCTGGTGAAGGACTGGTTCTTCATCGATGCCAACGCCAGCGTAAGCCGGCGCAACATCTCGCCGTTCGGCCCCCAATTGATCGACGACCTGCCCGACACGGACAATGCCAGCACCGTGCGCACCACCGGCATCAGCCCCTATCTGCGCCACCGTTTCCGCGGCCTGGCCACGGCCGAGCTGCGCTATACGCGCAACACGGTCGACAGCGGCGGCGACTTGCTGTCCGTGCACAGCGATGAAATGGAATTGCTGCTCAGCGGCGAGCCGCGCGGCACCGGCTGGACCTGGAACGCCAGCCACGACGTACGCCGCACGCAGGACAGCAAGCTGGCGCCCGTGCGCATGCAGCGCAGCAGCGTGGGCCTGCGCTATCCGTTCAGCAGCAAATGGTCGGCCACGGCCAGCGGCGGCATGGAAAAGGAAGGTTATATCTCGGCCAGCGGCAAGGCGCCCGAGGGCCGCTTCTGGTCGCTGGGCGGCGTGTGGACGCCGTCGCCGCGCACCAGCGTCGCCTTCAGCACGGGCAAGCACTTCTTTGGCACCACCTACAGCCTGGACGCCACGTTCCTGCAGCGCCATACCAACTGGCAACTGAACTACAGCGAAAACATCACCACCATGCCCACGCAATTTTCGCGCCTGGGCAACCGCGACGCGGGCCAATTGCTCGATCAATTGTGGCGCGGCATCTTTCCCAATGCGCGCGACCGGCGCCTGCGCATCGATGCCTTCCTGCGCTACGCCAACAGCCTGGGGCCGGAACGGGGCGCCATCAATTACTTCAGCCACCGCTATTTCCTGCAAAAGCAGCTGAAGCTGACGATGGCGCGCGCCACGGCGAAAAGCACGATGATCGCCGGCATCACGGCCGTCGACCGCACGGCGCAAACGGCCAGCGGCATCGACAGCGGCCTGCTGCCCGGCGTGGAATTCGGCAGCGAAGACCGCACGCGCCAGATCAGCGGCAATGTGGGCTGGAGCTGGCAAGCCAGTTCGCGCACCAGTGTGAATGTCAATGCCGGCTACGCCAGCGTGCGCTCGCTGAGCGTGCCCCGGCGCGACAACAACATCACCTTGACGGCCGGCTACACGCGCATCCTGCAGCCGAACATGACGGCCAGCATCGACGTGCGGCACACGCGGCACGCCAGCAACCGCGGCGGCGACTACCGCGAAAACGGCGTCAGCGCCACGCTCACCATGCAATTCTAAGGAGCCCGCATGTCCGATCCCTCTCTTGCGTCCGCCGTGCCGGCGCACCTGCTGTGCGTGGTGGCCGCGCGCCCCAACCTGATGAAGATGGCGCCCATCCTGGCCGCCCTGGCCCGCCAGGCGCCCGCCGTGCGCGTGACCTTGCTGCATACGGGCCAGCATTACGACACGGCCATGAATGGCCAGCTGTTTGCGGACCTGGATCTGCGCCCGCCCGACATCTGCCTCGACGTGGGCTCGGGCAACCACGCGCAGCAGACGGCCGAGATCATGCGCCGCTTCGACGCCGTGCTCGATGCGCATCCGCCGCTGGCGCCCGATGGCGTGCTGGTGGTGGGCGACGTCAATTCCACCTTGGCTTGCGCACTGGTGGCGGCCAAGCGCGGCATGCCCGTGATCCACGTCGAGGCGGGCTTGCGCAGCGGCGACCGGCGCATGCCCGAGGAAATCAACCGCGTGCTGACGGACCAGTTATCCAGCCTGCTGCTGACCAGCGAGGAAGGCGCGCGCGCCAACCTGCTGCGCGAAGGCATCGCCCCCGAACGCATCCATTTCACGGGCAACGTCATGATCGACAGCCTGCGGCAGCAACTGCCGCGCGCCGTGCCGCCGGCCGCCACCCTGCGCGCCCACGGCCACGCCTGCCCGCCCGCGTATGGCCTGTTGACCCTGCACCGGCCATCGAACGTGGATGCGCCGGCGCAACTGGAAGCGCTGCTGCAGGCGCTGGGGCAATTGTCGCAGCAACTGCCGCTGCTGTTTCCCATCCACCCGCGCACCCTGGCCGGCTTGCGCCTGGCGGGCCTGGAGCCGCTGCTGGCGCGCCATGCCATCGTCCGCCTGCCGCCGCTGGGCTATTTGGAAATGCTGGGCCTGATGCAGGACGCGCGCCTGGTGCTGACGGATTCGGGCGGCGTGCAGGAAGAAAGCACGGCCCTGGGCGTGCCCTGTCTGACCCTGCGCGACAATACGGAGCGGCCCGTCACCGTGAGCGATGGCACGAATACCCTGGCCGGCACGGACCCGGCCGCCATCCTGGCGCTGGCGCGGGGCATCCTGGACACGGGCGGCAAGCAGGGCCGCATTCCGCCATTGTGGGATGGCCACGCGGCTACGCGCATCGCCGCCGTCATCGCGCCCTGGCTGGCGGCGCGCCGGGGCACGCCGTGACGCCGCCGGTGATATTGCGCAACGCGCTCACCATCGACGTGGAAGATTACTTCCAGGTGTCCGCCTTCGCGCCGCACATCGCCCGCGCCGACTGGCCCCGCCAGGAATGCCGGGTCGAGGCGAATATCGAGCGCATCCTGCTGCTGCTCGACAGCCGGCGCATCCACGCCACCTTCTTTACCCTGGGCTGGATCGCCGAGCGCTATCCGGCCATGCTGCGCCGCGTGGCCGACGCCGGGCACGAAGTGGCCAGCCACGGCTATGCGCACCTGCGCGCCAGCGACCAGTCGGCCGCGCAATTCGCCGACGACGTGCGTCGCAGCAAGAGCATCCTCGAGCAATTGACGGGGCTGGCCGTGCACGGCTACCGGGCGCCAAGCTTTTCCATCGGCGCGGCCAACCTGTGGGCTTTCGACGTGCTGCAGGAAGCGGGCTACCGCTACAGTTCCAGCATCTACCCGATCCGCCACGACCACTACGGCATGCCCGATGCTCCCCGCTTCGCCTGGCGGCCACGTGGCCCGCACGGCGTGCTGGAATTGCCCGTCAGCACCGTGCGCCTGCGCGGGCGCAACTTGCCGGCCGGCGGCGGAGGCTATTTCAGATTGATGCCGTATGCACTGTCGCGCTGGCTTTTGCGACGCATCAATTCGCGCGACGGGCAAGCTGGCATATTCTATTTTCATCCCTGGGAACTCGATCCCGGCCAGCCGCGTCCGCCGGGCCTCAGCGCCAGGACGCGTTTTCGCCACTACCTGAACCTGGGGCGCATGGAAGCACGGCTGGGGCGTTTGACGGGCGACTTCGCCTGGGACCGCATGGACCGTATTTTTCTGGAAAGCACATGATGCACGAGGCCAGCCTTGCTCCCGACCCGGCACCATCGAGCGCCGCCATCGCCGTGCGGTCCCTGCAGGGGCACGAGCATGCGCGCTGGGACGCCTTTGTCGACACGTGCCCGGAAGCGACCTTCTTTCACCGGGCCGGCTGGCAAACTATCATGGAGCAAGGTTTCAAACACGACAGCCATTTCCTGTACGCGGAACAGGACGGGCGCATCGCCGGCGTGCTGCCGCTGGCCCACCTGCGCAGCCGTTTGTTCGGATCCGCCCTCGTCTCGCTGCCCTTTTGCGTGTACGGCGGCGTCGCCGGCGGCAGTTCTTCCGTGCGCCAGGCCCTCGACAGCGCCGCGCTGGCACTGGCCCGGCGTCTCGGCGTGGGCCACCTGGAATACCGCTGGCGCGAAGTGCCGGAGGAAACCTTGGATGCCTCCTGGCTGCGGAAACCCCTGTACGCGACCTTCCGCCGTCCCTTGCTTCCCGACGCGGAACAGAATCTGCTGGCGATTCCCCGCAAGCAGCGCGCCGTCGTGCGCAAGGCCATGGCGGCCGGCCTGCACAGCGCGATCGACTACGACATCAGCCGTTTCTACCCGATCTATGCGGCCAGCGTGCACCGGCTGGGCACGCCCGTCTTCGCGCGCCGCCATTTTGCCCTGCTGCGTACGGTGTTTGCTGACGCCTGCGACATCCTCACCGTCTACCACGGCCAGCAGGCGCAAGCGAGCGTGCTGCTGTTCTATTTCCGCGATGAAGTGCTGCCGTATTACGGCGGCGGCAGCGTGCTGGCGCGCAGCACGGGCGCCAACGATTTCATGTACTGGGAAGCGATGCGCCGCGCCTGCGCGCGCGGCTACCGCCTGTTCGATTTCGGCCGCAGCAAGCTGGGGACCGGGGCATACGACTTCAAGAAGAACTGGGGCTTTACGCCGCAGCCGCTGCCATATGCCTACAAACTCGTGCGCGCCAAGGCCTTGCCGGAAGTCAATCCCCTGAATCCGAAATACGCGCTGTTCATCCGCGCCTGGCGCCGCCTGCCGCTGCCGTTGGCCAACCTGCTGGGGCCGCACATCGTGCGGCAACTGGGCTAAGCAAAGGACCCACCATGCGCGAACTGCTCTTCCTCGCCCACCGCCTGCCGTATCCGCCCAACAAGGGCGACAAGATACGCTCGTGGCACATGCTGCAATATCTGAGCCGGCATTTCCGCGTGCACCTGGGCTGCTTCATCGACGATGACGACGACTGGCAACACACGAAAACCGTGGCCGCCCTGTGCGCCAGCACGCGCTTCATCGACTTGCGGCGCGGCCCAGCCCGCTGGCGCGCCATGCAGGCGCTGCTGTCGCGCCAGGCCATGAGCGTGCACTATTACCGTGATGCGCGCCTGCTGCAATGGGTCGACGGCTTGCTGTCCGGCGGCAAGGTGCGCCATGCGCTGGCGTTTTCCGGGCCCATGGCGCAATACATCGACGGCAGCGCGGGCCGCGCCCTGCACCGTGTAATCGATTTCGTCGACGTCGATTCCGACAAATGGCGCCAGTACGGCGACAGCAAGCCCTGGCCCATGTCGCAGCTGTACCGGCGCGAAGCGCAGCTGCTGCTGCAGTACGAGCGCCATATCGCCCAGCAGTTCACGGCCGCCAGCTTCGTCTCGCCGGCGGAAGCGGCCCTGTTCCGCCAGTGCGCACCGATGGCGCGGCGCAAGACGGGCTACTTCAACAACGGCGTCGACACGGCGTATTTCACGCCCATGCCGGCCCAGCCTGGCGTGTATCCGGCGGGCGTGCAGGCGCTGGTGTTTACGGGTGCCATGGATTACTGGCCGAACGTCGACGCCGTGCAATGGTTCGTGCGCCACGTCTGGCCCGCCCTGCGGCGCCAGTTTCCCCAGCTGCAGTTCTATATCGTCGGCAGCGCACCCGTGCCCGCCGTCACGGCGCTGGCGCGGGTGGCCGGCGTGGTGGTGACGGGCAAGGTGCCCGATATCCGGCCCTACCTGGCTGGCGCGGCGCTGGCCGTGGCGCCCCTGCGCATTGCCCGCGGCGTGCAAAACAAGGTGCTCGAAGCGATGGCGATGGGCAAGATCGTGCTGGCCACGCCGCAGGCGCTCGAAGGCATCGTCGCCCAGCCGGGCCTGGAACTGCTGCTGGCGCGCGATGACGCCGAATTCATCCACCATGCGGCGCGCGTGCTGCGCAATGCGCAAAGTGGCGCGGCCGAAGGGAGCGGCGCGGCCATCGGCGCGGCGGCGCGCCAGCTGGTCTTGCAGGACTACGACTGGGAGCGCAATCTGCGCGGCCTTGGCGCCATGCTGGGCCTGCCAGCCGAGGCCAATTCCGAGGCTGCCTCCAGCGGCGCCGCCTCGCCTTTGCAGCCCATGCGGGAGCCATCCACATGAGCTTGCAGCTCGACCAGCTGGCCCGCTTGCCGGATGCGGCCGTCCTGCCGCACGGTCATCCGCGGCGCCAGGCCGCGCTGGCGGCGCTGCTGCTGTCGCTGGCCGCCGTCGTGCTGCTGTACCACGCCACTTTCTGGTCGATGGTGGAACTGTGGGCCCGCTCGCAAACGTTCGCGCACGGTTTCCTGATCGTGCCCATCAGTTGCTGGCTGGCCTGGCGCCAGCGCGCCCGCCTGGCCGCGCTGGCGCCCCGGCCGTCGCGCCAGGGCTTGCTGCTGCTGGGCGTGCTGGGCCTGACATGGCTGCTGGCCGACGCCGCCAACGTGCCCGTGGTGGAACAATATGCGGCCACGGCCATGCTGCCCGCCTGCGTGCTGGCCATCCTTGGCTGGCCGGCCGTGCGCCTGCTGGCCTTTCCGCTGGCGTATCTGTTCCTCGCCGTACCGTTTGGCGAAGTCTTCATCGAGCCCCTGATCGACTTCACGGCCGCTTTCACGGTGACCGCGCTGCAATGGTCGGGGGTGCCCGTGTTTCGCGATGGCAGCAATTTTTCTCTGCCCACCGGCAACTGGTCGGTGGTGGAAGCGTGCAGCGGCTTGCGCTATCTGATCGCCGCGCTGGCCCTGGGCGCCCTGTTCGCCCATGTGAACTGCCACAGCACGCGGCGGCGCGTGGCCGTCATGGCCGCCGCCCTGCTCGTGCCCATCCTCGCCAACGGCGTGCGCGCCTACCTGATCGTGATGCTGGGCCACCTGAGCGACATGCGCCTGGCCGTCGGTGTCGACCACCTGATCTATGGCTGGCTGTTCTTCGGCCTGGTGGCGCTGCTGCTGTTCTGGCTGGCCGCGCGCTGGCGCGAATTGCCGCCGCCACGCGCCGTACCGTCAGCCCTGCCCGTGCGCCTGAGCGCCGGCGCGGCCAGCC
>NZ_JAHKQW010000007.1:0-263462 GCF_019345575.1 Janthinobacterium sp. NKUCC08_JDC
GCCACCAGAGCAAGCTCCGTGCTGCCGTTCGACTTGCATGTGTAAGGCATGCCGCCAGCGTTCAATCTGAGCCAGGATCAAACTCTTCAGTTTAATCTCTGTTACTTTGCCGTTTTACCGGCATGGTCGAACTATTTAACTAGTTCAAACCCCTCGCATTGCGAGGTGTTTGCTCACTCAAAAAACTGACAGGCTACTTCCGAAGAAGTATCCTATTTCATTATTTCTTGTGAACATTTGATATTTTAAGTATTACGACAATCCGAAGATCATCGCTGCACTACATCAAATGCCCACACTTATCGACTGTTAATTGTTAAAGAACTGTATTCGGTTACTGCTTTCGCGCTATCGACAAAGCGTTGTGTTTGTCAGCTGCGAAGAAGGAAGAGTATGAAGCGTTTGCAGCATTTCGTCAACCTTCTTTTTTCTCGTCTCATTCAGCATTTGCATGCGTCGTTCAGCGAGGGGGCGAATTATAGCCCTGCCCCACATTCCCTGCAAGCGCTATTTATCGCCCCTCACCGCCCAGCAAGCCTGGCCTTCACTTCAAGCGCCTTTTTGTGCAGCCTGTCGCAATCGGCTGGCGTAGTTCGTGGTCTTTAGGCACAGTGGCAACATCAGACTCTGACGCTACGCAACAAGCGGTTAAACTTGCCCGCTGCGTCGATTAACTCTTGTACTTGAAAGTGCCCCCATGCTTCCGATTTCCAGCCTGCCCGAATTGTTGAAAACCATCCTCGCTTGGTTGCAACGGGCATTCGACGCGACGACGACCTGGGTCACCCAACTGTCCTGGTGGAAATTCTTCCTGTTCGCTGCGCTGGCCCTGATCGCCGGTTCCATTTTGCAAGATGAACTGTTCTCGTCCGGCCCGGACGAAGAAGTTGTCATCAAGTCGCATAAACGCAGCAGCAAGGGCTCGGGTGAAACCAATATCCTGATCGACGATACAGGCATTCATTTCAATCCCCGCAACAGCAAGAACCGGCGCAGCAGCGCGGCCGATGCAGCCAGCGATCCGGCCGACGCCGCCGAGGCGGACGCGCAAGCCAGTGCCGTGCCGCCGGCACCGCCTGAACCGCCGGCCGCCCCCGCCAAACCCAGCTATCCGGTGACCACCAATGCATCGGGCGAAGAAGTCCATATTGAATTGCCGCCGCAAATCGGCGAAGAGCTGTCAAATGCCATCGAAGAAGCCGTCGATGATGCGGCGGAACAAAAAGTGTCGCGTTATCACCAGCAAGCCTCGACCTGGTTCAAGAGCTTTGTCTCCTTGCTGGTGTTGGCCCTGTTCGCCATGAAAGCCCTGGTCGGCGGCAAGAAACGTGCGGAAGCGGAAACCGTCACGGCAAACGAAGCGGCCGAGCGCGAATCCATGCAGCGCCAGCTCAGCGAAGCGAAGATGCAGATGATGCAGGCGCAAGTCGAGCCGCACTTCCTGTTCAACACGCTTGCCTCCGTCGAACACCTGATCCAGGTTGATCCGCCGCGCGCGGCCAAGATGCAGCGCAGCCTGATTCAATATCTGCGCGCCGTGCTGCCGCAAATGCGCGACAACGCCCTGATTACCAACCTGGGCCGTGAAGCGGACATGGTGCAAGCGTATTTGAACCTGCTGAAAATGCGCATGGAAGAACGCCTGACCGTCGATTTCCAGATTCCCGATGGCCTGCGCAGCGCCGCCTTCCCGCCCATGATGCTGCAATCGATGGTGGAAAATGCCATCAAGCACGGCCTGGAAGTCAAACCGGAAGGCGGTACCCTGCGCATCGTGGCCGAAGTGGCGCACAGCAAATTGCGCGTGACGGTCACCGACGACGGCCTGGGCTTTGGCGTGGTGCCCAGCGATGGCACGGGCCTCGGTTTACCGACCATCCGCGAGCGTTTGAAACTGCTGCATGGCGACCAGGGCAGCCTGACCATTACGCCAAATCAACCGTCCGGCGTGTGCGCCGTGATCGAAGTGCCCTATCAATTGTCCAAATAAGACAGAGTAGTTGATAAAAACGCTAAATCATTGAATAATCAATCTTCGCCCGTTCACACTTGAGACTTATGCCTACCGCTATTATTGCCGACGACGAAAGACTGATGCGCGACCAGCTGCGCCTGCGCCTGGGCCAGGCCTGGCCTGAACTGGAAATCATCGGCGAAGCCAAGAATGGCGACGAAGCGATCGAACTGGTGGAACAACTCAAGCCCGACTTTGCCTTCCTCGATATCCGCATGCCGGGCAAGACGGGCATGGAAGCGGCGCAAGTAATAGGCAGCAAGACGCATATCGTCTTCGTCACGGCCTATGACAGCCACGCCGTCGAAGCTTTCGAGCGGGGCGCCGTCGACTACGTGCTCAAGCCGCCCGAGCACGAGCGCTTGCTGGTGACGGTGGAGCGCCTGAAAACGCACTTGAACAAGCCGGCCCTGGACGTCAACAGCAGCGTCACGGCCATGCTGTCGCAGCTGGCGGAAAAAATCACGGCCAAGCCCACGTATTTGCAATGGATACAGGCCAGCATCGGCCAGGACTTGCGCATGATTCCCGTGGAAGAGATCCTGTTCTTCCGTTCGGACGAGAAATACACGTGCGTGCAGACAGCCAAGTACGAGGCGCTGATCCGCAAACCCGTGCGCGACCTGGCTGAAGAGCTCGATCCTTCGCTGTTCTGGCAAATCCACCGCGCCACCCTCGTCAATGTGAATGCCATCGAAGGCGTGACGCGCGACATCCGCGGCCGCCACCTGGTCCTCATCAAAGGCAAGTCCGACAAGCTCGAAGTGAGCCGCAGCTTCCTGCACCTGTTCAAGCAAATGTAAGTCTCCGCCGCCCGGTCCAGGCCGGCGCGGCGCATGCCTCTCTTCTGCCCCCTTTCTGCGCCACATCAAACCACGCCGCGCCAGCAGGCATAGGCTATATCAAGTCCCGCCCGTCATTCCTGCACTGCCTGCCTTCGCCCACGTTCGCAAGGAGACCCCAATGCCCGACCGAGGCAGTCCCGCGCTGCTGCGCATCTTGCCGCTGGGTATGGCGGCGGCGCTTTTGCTGTGCCTGTTTCCTCCACTGAAAGCCCGCCGGCAACAGCAGGCGCGCGGCCAGGCCATCATCGACAGCGCCAGCGACGCCATCATCAGTATCGACAGCCGGCAAATCATCCTGCATGCGAACGCGGCGGCGGCCAGATTGTTCGACGACACGCCGGCCGCCATGTGCGGCATGCCCCTGGGCCACTACATCCTGCGCGACTTGCGTACCCTCGGCAGCCTGGGCACGCACGATGGCGATCCGCCGTTTGACGACATCAGCCTGGAGCTGCGCCTGACGGGCCGGCGCGCCACCGACTACACCTTGACGGGAAGGCGCAGCGATGGCGCCATGTTTCCCCTCGAAGGCTCGCTCTCGTCCATGCAGGAAGATGGCCAGAGCGTGTTTACCATCATCGTGCGCGACATCAGCGCGCGCCAGCAGATGCATGAACAGCTGGCCCGCTCCTTTTCGCAATTGCGTGAATTGTCGAGCGCGCTGCAAACCATCCGCGAAGAAGAACGCAAGCATATCGCGCGCGAACTGCATGATGACTTGGGGCAATTGCTCGCCACCTTGCGCGTCGACCTGACCCTCGTGCGCCAGCACACGGACACCACCGCCTCCCTGCAAGCGTTGCTGCACAGCATGGACGGCTTGCTGGTAACGGCCATCACCTCGCTGCGGCGCATCGCCAGCAACCTGCGTCCGCGCGCGCTCGATGAAGGGGGATTGTATTTTGCGCTACAAAAACTGCGCCACGACTTCCTGTTGCGCCGCGCCATCCATTTCGACTTGCTGGCCGACGAAGCCGACCTCGTGCTTGACGACGCGCGCAGCACGGCCATCTACCGCATCGTGCAGGAAGCGTTGACGAATATCGCGCGCCATGCCGAGGCCAGCCACATCACCATCGCCCTGCACCGCATCGATTCCTCGCTGGCGATCACCATCCAGGATGATGGCCGCGGCATTGCCGAACACGACCTGGAAAAAGCCACGGCACTTGGCTTGCTGGGCATGCGTGAACGGGTATGGGGCTTGAATGGCAATATCCATATCGGTACCGATAGCGAACTGGGCGGCACGCGCATCGAAATCTCGCTGCCCATGCATGCCGAGGCGGCCGCCGCGGCGATGCAATAAAAAAGGCGCCCGCAGGCGCCTTTGCTTCGTCACATCGAATGATGCTTAGAATTTGTGTGCCAGACCGATCTGGTACGAAGTCAGCGACTTGACGCGCTCGCGGCCAGCGTAAGCGTACACATCGGTGCGCTTCGACAGGTGGTAGTCGTAACCAACGCCGAATTCCTTGATGGTGTCCTGATCCTTGAACTTGTTGTTGCTTTGCTCTTGCTTGCCGTACGACACTTTGGCATCGCCACCGCCAACCGTGTAGTTCAGGCCGATCAGGTAGGACTTGAATTCGCCAGTCGTGGCAACCTTGGTGTCGCCTTTCGAATAGGCCGCCGTGATCTTCGCTGGGCCGAATTTATAGCCGCCACCGATGGACCACAGGTCAGGCTTGGCAGCCGTTGCCGTCGCTTGCACGGCTTTTTCGTAGCCGGCGTGCAAGCTGATCGGGCCATTGTCGTAGGTTGCCAGGCCGATCACGCCTGCGTCAGCGCTGTTGACTTCGCTCAGCACGTATTGCAGGCTGCCCACGAAACCGTCAAAGCTTGGGCTGTTGTAGGTCACGGCATTGTTGACGCGCGACGTGCCGACGCCCGAACGCAGCAGGGTTTCATTGTTCTTGCCGACCACGCCGTAGGTGTTGAATGGGTCGACGCGGGCGATGGTGCCGTCGACCAGATTCTTAGTGCGGCCCAGGATGGTGGTACCGAAAGCGCCTTTCAAGCCCACGTAGGCTTGACGGTCGAACAACACGCCTTTTTGCGCGCCGGTGTCAGCCAGGAATTCACTTTCCAGGTTGAAAATTGCGGACAGGCCGCCACCCAGATCTTCCGTACCCTTGAAACCGAGGCGCGAAGCATTGTTTTCGCGTTGTACCGTCGGCTGGCCAGTGGTCTTGGCAATACCGAGGTCAACCAGGCCGTACACGGTGACGTTCGATTGTGCTTGTGCCGTAGCTGCTGCGAAGGTGCCGATGATCAATGCTGCCAGAGTAATTTTTTTCACTTGAGATTCTCTACATTAGGTTGGACAAGAGTGGTGCTGCTTAGCTGCTGAACCGAATCATGCCCACCAAATACTTCAACAATATGACATCGACAAGATGTTGCTTTTTGGCACAACGTCATGTCAGATAAAAACAACAGACGAAAAAAAACCGCCCGAGGGCGGTTCCTGCGGCAACAGCTTACTTCAGGCGGCAGCTCAGCAGCCAGTAGTATTCCAGGCGCTTCATGCGGATTTCGCGGGCCGAGTGGGCAAACTTCTTGCGCAGGTGGCTATCCGATGGGAAATTCTTCAGTACTTCATAGCGCTCGCCCGCGTCCGTCGTGCGGAACTGGTGGGTGTTGCCTTCCAGGTCGGTACGCGCGATCACGGTGCTGCTGCCATCGACATAGGAATTATCGATCAGCACCAGCAGAATGTCCTTGCCCAGCTTGCTGCGCAATTGCTTCAGGTATTTGTCCTGGTCTTCGCGCTTGACGTGCGACCACCAGAAACCGGCGAACACGGCCGTAAACTTGCCCAGCAAGTCATCGGGCAAGTTGAAGGCATCGAGCTTGGCGAAACTGACGTTGTCGGGCAAGCCGCGCGATTGGGCCAGCGCCAGCATTTCATCGTTGATATCGGTGGCCAGCACGGAGTCGGCCGACTCGGCGACCACTTCCGTCCAGTAGCCGGTGCCGCAAGCCAGTTCCAGCACGGTGTGGCCTTCCAGCACGTCGGCGACCTTGTCGCGCAACACTTCCAGGTCTTCCTGGCGTTCGGGCTTGTCATAGACGCGCTCGTACTGCTGCGCGATGGTGGCGTAATATTTGGCAAGCTGATCGGTAATCATTGTTTCTTCTCTTCTTAAATAATCTTGGCCAGGCAACTCGCCCGGCCGGCTTCATGCATTGTTTATAGTTCGTAGTGCTCTTTATCACCGCTCATCGCCTGCTCGATGAGCTTGCGGTTCAGGGTCGGCGTCAGCAACTCGATAAAGGTATAGATATAGCTGCGCAAATACGCGCCCTGCTTGACGGCCACGCGCGACACATTCATGCCGAACAGATGGCCGACAGGGATGGCGCGCAAGCCTTTGTCGCGCTCGGCATCGAAGGCCATACCCGCTATGATACCAATCCCCATGCCCAACTCGACATAAGTCTTGATGACGTCCGCATCGATGGCTTCCAGCAAGATGTCCGGTTTCAGGCCGCGCAGCACGAAAGCGTGGTCGATCTTGTTGCGTCCGGCGAACGCGCTGTCATAGGTAATCAGGGGGAAAGCGGCGATTTCTTCCAGGGTCACGGACTTCGACTTGAGCAGCGGATGGTCGACGGGCACCACCACCACGTGCTCCCATTGATAGCATGGCAAGGTAATCAAGCCATCGATGGCGGCGATCGATTCCGTGGCGATGGCCAGGTCCGCCTGGTCGCGCTGCACCATCTCGGCGATCTGGCGAGGATTGCCTTGCAGTAAAGATAATCTGACCTTCGGGAACTTCAGCATGAAGGCTTGCACGACCTTGGGCAAAGTGTAGCGCGCCTGCGTGTGCGTAGTGGCGATCGTAAAGCTGCCGCTGTCCTGCGCTGCGAATTCCTTGCCGATGCGCTTCATGCTGTCGATTTCCTGCATGATCAGCTCAACCGACTCCAGCACCAGGCGGCCCGGCTCCGTCAAGCCGCGGATGCGCTTGCCATGGCGGGTAAAAATATCCACGCCCAGCTCTTCCTCCAGCTCGATGATGGCTTTCGATACGCCAGGTTGCGACGTGAATAGGGCCTTGGCGGCGTCCGTCAGGTTGTAATTCTGCCGGACCGCTTCGCGCACGAAGCGCAGTTGATGGAGATTCATTGCTGGTTTGCCCTAGATTGCCGTGATTTGCCGAGTTTCCGCCCCACCCATGATTTTGCGTTCATGCATATACGCATATCGCATATAAGCAAATGCGTACTTAGTAGTTTGGAATAAACACTAAGTTTATTACTATTGCGGGTACTTTGGGGGTGCAAGCATGACTTTGTCTTATATAGTCTCAGGATTTGCCGTAGGATTACTCGTAGGAATGACCGGCGTGGGCGGCGGCTCGCTGATGACGCCGCTGTTAACCCTGCTGTTTGGCGTGCCGCCTTCCGTGGCCGTGGGCACCGACCTCGCGTTCGCCTCGATCACCAAGAGCGCCGGCACGCTGACGCACCGCCTGCGCGGCACCATCCGCTGGGATATCGTCAAGCGCCTGTGCATCGGCGCCCTGCCCGCCGCCGTCATCGCGACCCTGGCGCTCAAATCGTTCGGCACCCTGTCGCCGGAAATCGGCCAGATCATCCGCTACTCGATCGCCGGCTCCGTGCTGCTGACCGTCGTGGCACTGATTTTCAAGGGCCGCATGCTGGCCTGGATCAATGCGCACCCCGAGAAACAATTACAAGGCAATAAGCTTGCCGCTGCGACCATTATTGCCGGCGCCGTGCTGGGCGTGCTGGTGACGGTCTCGTCGATCGGCGCCGGCGCCATCGGCGCGACCCTGCTGGTGATGCTGTATCCACGCATGAGCTCGGCCGAAGTGGCGGGCACCGATATCGCCTATGCCGTGCCTCTGACGGCCATCGCCGCCCTCGGCCACTGGTGGCTCGGCTCCATCCACTGGGAATTGCTGGCCTCCTTGCTGGTCGGCTCCCTGCCCGGCATCACGCTCGGTTCCTGGGTCGCCCGCTCCGTGCCGGAAAAGTTTTTAAGAGTGCTGCTGGCGATGACCTTGACCGGCGTGGCAGTGAAGCTAATCTATTAATTACCGAACAAGTGACAAGAGCAGTATCAAGAACATAATCCCAGGCAATCTTCCAGCACCCCGGCTTTTTTAGGAATTGATATGTACCATTACGATCAGTACGACCACCTCATCATCAAAGAACGCATCGCCCAGTACCGAGACCAGGTTGCGCGCCGTATCGCCAATGAACTGACGGAAGAGGAATTCATTCCGCTGCGCCTGCAAAACGGCCTGTACATGCAACGCCACGCCTACATGCTGCGCATCGCCGTGCCGTACGGCTTGCTGTCGGCTAAGCAGATGCGCATGTTCGCGCACATCGCGCGCAAGTACGACCGCGGCTATGGCCACTTCACGACGCGCCAGAACATCCAGTTCAACTGGATCGAGCTGGAGCAGACTCCCGATATCCTGACGGACCTCGCTTCCGTGGAAATGCACGCGATCCAGACGTCGGGCAACTGTATCCGTAATACAACATCGGACCCGTTCGCCGGCGTCGCGGCCGATGAAATCATCGATCCGCGCCCATACGCGGAAGTATTGCGCCAGTGGAGCACCTTCCACCCCGAGTTCATCGCCCTGCCGCGTAAATTCAAGGTCGCCATCAATGGCGCCGAGGAAGACCGCGCCGCCATCGCCGTGCACGACATCGGCTTGACGGCCGTGCGCAACGCCGCTGGCGAAGTGGGCTTCAAGGTCATGGCTGGCGGCGGCATGGGCCGCACGCCGATTTTGGGCAGCGTCGTGCGCGACTTCCTGCCGTGGCAGCATTTGCTGACGTATATCCAGGCGATCATGCGCGTGTACAACTTGCACGGCCGCCGCGACAACAAATACAAGGCGCGCATCAAGATTTTGCTGAAAGCCATCGGCGTCGAAGAATTCACGCGCCAGGTGGAAGCCGAGTGGGTCGACTTGAAGGATGGTCCGGAAACCCTGACGGCCGAGGAAATGCAGCGCGTGGCGGACTTCTTCAATCCGCCCGCTTACCTGCCCTTGCCGGAACTCGACTACAAGAACGAACACGCGGACAACAAGGCCTATGTCAACTGGCTGGCGCGCAACGTCAAGCCGCATCAGCGCCCAGGCTACGTGGCCGTGGTGCTGTCCCTGAAGAAAACGGGCGTGCCGCCCGGCGACGCGACGGCCGAGCAGATCGACTTCGTGGCCGATCTGGCCGACCGCTACAGCTTTGGCGAACTGCGCGTGACGCATGAGCAAAACCTCGTGCTGGCCGACGTGGAACAGTCGAAACTGTTCACGCTGTGGCAGGAAGCCAAGGCGCATGGCCTGGCCACGCCGAACATCGGCTTGCTGACCGACATGATCTGCTGCCCTGGTGGCGACTTCTGCTCGCTGGCCAACGCCAAGTCGCTGCCGATCGCGGCCGCCATCGCGGAACGCTTCGACAGCATCGACTTCCAGCATGACATCGGCGAGATCGAACTGAACATTTCCGGCTGCATCAATGCCTGCGGCCACCATCACGTGGGCAGCATCGGCATCCTCGGCGTCGACAAGGATGGCAGCGAATGGTATCAAGTGTCGATAGGCGGCGCGCAAGGCAACAACGCGGCCATCGGCAAGATCATCGGGCCATCGTTCTCTTCCCTGCAGATGCCTGAAGTCATCGGCCGCCTGCTGCACGTCTACGTGCGCGACCGCCACGAAGGCGAGCGCTTCGTCGACACGGCCCAGCGCCTGGGCCTGGCGCCGTTCAAGGAACACGTATATGCAACGCCGATCACCGTCGGCAACCTGGTGGGAGAAGACGAATATGTTTGAAGTACGCGAAGAAATCATCAAGAACGCCGCCGTGGTGCCGAATACCTGGGGCTTGCTGCGCCTCGATGAAAACGACACGCCGGAAACGGTCGTCGTGCCTACCGGCAAGGTCATCGTGCCCCTCCTCGTATGGCAAGCCCAGCGCGAGACCCTGGCCGCCCGCCTGCCCGACATCGGCGTATGGCTGGCCAGCGACGAGCGCCCGGAAGAACTGGCGGCCGACGTGGCGCAACTGCCCGTCATCGGCGTGGACTTCCCGAAATTCACGGATGGCCGCGGCTATTCCATCGCGTTCAACCTGCGCGCCCGCCTCGGTTTCCAGGGTGAATTGCGCGCGATTGGCGACGTACTGCGCGACCAGTTGTTCTCGATGCACCGGGTCGGCTTTGACGCGTATGCGACACGCCCCGACCGCAGCATCCATGACGCCCTGAAAGGTTTATCGGTCTTTTCGGAAACCTACCAGGCCTCGTGGGATCAAAAATCGCCGCTGTTCCGCCGCCACCAGCGCGAAGGCCAGAATCCTGACCTCGACAACGCGGCCGGCATCTGAGAAAGCGAGCCATGAGCGACCTCTCTACTTTAATTGACGCCACCCAGCAAACGCTGACACGCATCGCCGCGGACTTTTCGCCGGCCGTGTTCGCCTCTAGCCTGGCAGCCGAAGACATGGTGCTGACCGACATGATACTCAAGGCGAAGCTGCCCATCGGCATCTTCTCCCTGGAAACAGGCCGGCTGCACCAGGAAACCCTGGCCGTGCTCGACAAGGTCAAGACCCGTTACGACCACGACATCACCTTGTACCGCCCGCAACCGGAAGCCGTGGCCGCTTACGTGGAACAGAACGGCCTGAACGCGTTCTACAACAGCGTCGAGATGCGCCGCGAATGCTGCCGCATCCGCAAGGTCGAGCCGCTGGGCCGCGCCCTGGCCGGCAACAAGGCCTGGGTCACGGGACAGCGCCGCGCCCAGTCCACCACGCGCGCCGAATTGCACGTGCAGGAAGACGACGCGGCCCACGCCATGACGAAATTCAATCCGCTGGCGGACTGGTCGGAAGAAGACGTGTGGGCCTACATCCGCGCCAACGACGTGCCGTACAACGCGCTGCACGACCAGGGTTACCCATCGATCGGCTGCGAACCGTGCACGCGGGCCGTGCAGCCGGGCGAAGATGTACGCGCCGGACGCTGGTGGTGGGAAAACCCCGACTCCAAGGAATGCGGCCTGCACATGGTGGACGGCAAACTGATACGCATCAAATCCGTGGCAGCCTGAACAGACACAACAGACTCAGCAGAACAAGAAAGCACCCATATGAGCAATATTTTGAACCAGCGTCACCTCGACAGCCTTGAATCGGAAGCCATCCACATCATGCGCGAAGTGGCGGCCGAATCGGCCAACCCTGCGCTGCTGTTTTCCGGCGGCAAGGATTCCGTCGTCCTGCTGCGCCTGGCCGAAAAAGCCTTCCGCCCAGGCAAGTTCCCGTTTCCCCTCGTGCATATCGACACGGGCCACAACTTCCCCGAAGTCATCACTTTCCGTGACAAGAAAGTGGCGGAACTGGGCGAGCGCCTGATCGTCGGCTCCGTGGAAGACTCGATCAAGCGCGGCACCGTGCGCCTGCGCAACCCGGCCACGGATTCGCGCAACGCGGCCCAAGCCGTTACCTTGCTGGAAACCATCGCCGAATACAAATTTGACGCCTGCATCGGCGGCGCCCGCCGCGATGAAGAAAAGGCCCGCGCCAAGGAACGCATCTTTTCGTTCCGCGACGAATTCGGCGCCTGGGACCCGAAAGCCCAGCGTCCGGAACTGTGGGATCTGTATAACACCCGCGTCCATCCCGGTGAAAACATGCGCGTCTTCCCGATCTCCAATTGGACCGAGCTGGACGTGTGGCAATACATCGCCCGCGAGCAACTGGAATTGCCGCCGATCTACTTCGCGCACGAGCGCCAGGTGATCCCGCGCAACGGCTTGCTCGTGCCGCTGACGGATCTGACGCCGCCGCGCGAAGGCGAAACGGTCGAAACGCAAGTCGTGCGCTTCCGCACGGTGGGCGATATCTCGTGCACCTGCCCTGTCTCGTCCGATGCGGCGACGGTCGACGCCATCATCGCCGAAACGGCAATCACGCAAATCACGGAGCGGGGCGCCACCCGCATGGATGACCAGACTTCCGAAGCCTCGATGGAAAAACGCAAGAAAGCAGGGTATTTCTAATGAACGCAGCAATCCAGAACACCAACCTCACCGACAGCCTGGAGCGCGGCATGCTGCGCTTCATCACGGCCGGTTCCGTCGATGACGGCAAGAGCACGCTGATCGGCCGTTTGCTGTTCGACAGCAAGGGCATCTTCGCCGACCAGCTCGACGCCATGTCGCGCTCCAAGCACAAGCGCACGGTGGGCGACACGGTCGACCTGTCGCTGCTGACGGACGGCCTGGAAGCGGAACGCGAGCAAGGCATCACCATCGACGTGGCTTACCGTTACTTTGCCACGCCGAAACGCAAATTCATCATCGCCGACACGCCGGGCCACGAGCAGTACACCCGCAACATGGTGACGGGCGCCTCCACCGCCGACGCCGTCATCATCCTGATCGACGTGTCGAAAGTGAAACTGGGCGACGACGGCAGCGTGGAATTGCTGATCCAGACCAAGCGCCATTCGACGATTGCCCACTTGCTGCAGATCGAGCACGTGGTCGTGGCCGTCAACAAGATGGACCTCGTCGACTACGATGAAACGGTGTACAACCGCATCGTGGCCGCCTACCGCGAATTCGCCCAGTCGCTGGGCTTGAAGGACATCACGCCGATCCCGCTGTCGGCACTCACCGGCGACAACGTCGTCGAACGCGGCGACAAGCTGGGCTGGTACACAGGCCCGACCTTGATCGAGCTGCTCGAATCGCTGTCCGTCTACGACGAATCGCACGACACGCCCTTCCGCTTCCCGGTGCAGCTGGTGGCGCGCCACAACGGCCACGAAGCGAACGACTTCCGCGGCTACATGGGCCGCATCGAGGCGGGCAAGGTCAGCATCGGCGACACCCTCGTGGTGCAGCCATCGGGCCAGACGGCAACCGTCAAGGATATCGTCACCCTGGACGGCTCGCTGAGCACCGCCGTGGTGGGCCAGTCCGTGACCCTGCTGCTCAATGAATACCTCGACATCTCGCGCGGCGACTTGCTGGCGAGCAGCGAGCGCCCTGCCACCCTGCTGAAACAAGTGGTGGCCGACGTGTGCTGGCTGTCGGAAGACGCGCTCGACTTGCGCCGCAAGTACTGGATCAAGCACGGCACCAAGCAGACGGCGGCCAAGGTGACGGCGATCGAATCGATCCTCGACATCAATACGCAGCAGCGCCATCCGGCCGAAGGCTTGAAGCTCAACGATATCGCCCGCATCAGCCTGAACGTGCAGCAGGCGCTGGCGGCCGACGCGTATGCCGATATCCGCGCCACCGGCGCCTTCATCCTGATCGATGAAGTCACCCACCAGACCGTCGCGGCCGGCATGGTTCGGCTCTAATCCCGTATCGTCCAGGAAAGGCAGCCACATGAACAGCTCCCCATCTCTCCCCGGCAAGGTCTACCTGATCGGCGCCGGCCCCGGCGCGCAAGACCTGATGACCTTGCGTGGCGCGCGCCTGCTGGCGCAAGCGGACGTCGTGCTGCACGACGCGCTGGTCACCGAAGAGATGCTGGAGCTGTGCCCGCAGGCGCAAAAGATTCTGGTCGGCAAGCGCTGCGGCCAGTTGTCGACGGCGCAGGCCTTCATCAACAAGCAACTGGTCGACAACGCGCGCAAGCACGCCATCGTCGTGCGCCTGAAAGGGGGCGACCCCATGCTGTTCGGCCGCGCCGACGAGGAATTGCGGGCGCTGGAAGAAGCGGGCATCGCCGTCGAAGTGGTGCCCGGCATTACCACGGCCCTGGCGGCCGCGGCCGCTACACAGCAGCCGCTGACCAAACGGGGCGTGTCGCGCAGCGTGGCCTTTTTCACGTCCAGCACGGCGCCCGGCGAACCGGACCAGACGCGCATCCCCGACTGCGATACCCTAGTGCAATACATGGGTGGCCGCGAAGCCATCGCCACGGCCCAGCGCCTGCTGGCCCAGGGCCGCCTTGCCGACACGCCGGTGGTGGTGATTGAAAACTGCAGCCGTCCGGACCAGCGCATCGTGCGCCTGACGCTGGGCGCCCTGGCGCATGGCCTGGGCGACAACCACGGCCCCGTGCTGGTGATGCTGGGCGACGCCATGGCCGCGCGCGCGCACCAGGCCATCGAAGAAACGGCCGCCATGCTGGCGCGCCATGCTTGAATAAACACAGCGTATTTTACCGACTTTAAAGTCAGTAACCGACGTCTTCAGAGGAAACATGATACGATGCTCACGCATCTTTTCTCGAGAAGTTGTTGCGTGTTAGCAATAAATTCACGCTTCGCCCCGCCATAGCGCTTGCCATGCGGTCTCCCGGCTGACGGGAGCCACTGACACTCTCCCCGAAAAAAGCTGCGCCCGCAGGCTGCAATACCGCGCCGCGCAACTTTAGCCTTACGACCACACATGAATTTCACCTCCATGCGCGAAGCCCTGACTTCGCTCAGCCGCAGCAATGTCGGCGTCGCCAGCGCTGTGCTGTTAAGCATGCTCGCCTCCATCGCCCTGTGGACGGTGTTCCCGAATATCGACGACGAAAACCATTTGCTCGAATGGCTGCAGGCACTGTTCCTGGCCTTGGCCTGCACCGTGCATGGCGTGCGCGCCTGGCAAGAGACCGACCGCCAGTCCCTGCGTTTCCTCATGCATGCGGGCCTGTGTGCGCTGCTGTTCGGCTTCCTTCTGCGCGAACTCGATATCGACCAGTTCGGCACCGCGCCCGTCTGGGCGCAGCTGGAAAAAGCCCTGCGCGTGGTGGAGTTGCTGATCCTGATACGCTTGCTGATCTTCTTCGCGCCGCGCGCGCGCAAGGTGTTTGCCCATGCGGGCCTGATTTTCAGCATGCGCATCACCATCCTGACGGCCATCGGCGGCTTGCTGATGGTCGCCGGCTGGCCCTTCGACAAGAAGGTCTTCCATGGCATGCCGGACGCCTACGCGCTGCTGGGCGAGGAAGTCTTCGAACTGGGCGCCTATCTGCTGCTGTTCCTCGCTTCGCTGTCCGACAGCACGGCCGCCGCCCGCATCAGCCTGGCGCCGAAGAAAAAAACGGCTTAAGCACTTTCAAATGAGGATGGCAGCGGCAGCAGCCGCTGCAAGGTAGCGGCCACGCGCAGCAGGCGCGGGTCGTCATCGTCGGCCTCGTCGCAGGTATCGTTGATACAGAAAAACGGCAAGCTGCCGAAACGCGCCGCCAGCTCCTCCAGCTGCCGCGGCGCCGCCACATCGCCGCTGGCGATATGCAGCGGATCGAGCATGCGCGACTTCGCGAATCCCTGATGCACCATCCAGCGCGGCACCAGGTCGGGCAGCAGTGCCGGCACCTGCCACGAGCGGAATACCGTCGCGCGCACGCCGGCAAACATGGCCGGCGCCAGCCCTTCCAGTGCATGCAGCGCGCTTTTCAGCATGGGCCGCGGCGCATGCGCATACAGGCGCGGTTCATGCAGGTATTCGGGGTACTGCGCCGACAGCCATTGCCGCGACAACGTAGCGCAGTTGACTGGCGCGGCCACGTCGGCGCGCAAGTCCTGCACGTCATCGTGCGGCGCACTCTCCGTGAACACACTCAAACGCCCCTCCCCTTCCTCCCCGAACCAGAACGCGGGCTCGAACGGCGCGCCAAAAAATACGTCGTCGTTCAGATACAGGAAGCGTTCGGACAGGCCCGGAATATGGTGCAGATACGATTCGATATGGCCGGAGTCGAACACGGGCAGCGATGCGCCGGGCATCAGGCTCGCATGGTCGATCACCGTCAGGCGCGGTGAGGCGCGCAGCCAGTCGGGCACTTGCCGGTCCGTCAGCAGGTAGATATGGCCGTGGCCTGGGAAGAAACGCTCGAGCGCGCGCAGGTTGTAGCGCAGTTCGCCGTTGTCGCGGTAGCGCCCCGCCACGTTGCCGTGCAGGGCCAGCTGGCCCGGATGCGCCCGCGCCCAGGCGGCATAGGCGTGCTGCCGGCGCGCGCGCCAGGCGGGATCGGCGCCGTCTACCCACAGGTAGACGATGTCGATACCGCTCAAGGGATAGGGCTGGAGCCTGGCGCCGCCACGCAGTAATCGGCGATGGCGGCCAGCACGCTGGCGTTCTCGCCGACCGCCTCGACCACCTTCAAGCGCAGTGCCGGATGCTGCTGGCGCAGTTCCTCCAGCAGCAGCGGCAGGTCGCGCAGCACATGCCCGCCCTGCCCCAGGAACACGGGCACCACGGTGACGTCCAGGATGGCGCCGGCGGGCAGCTCGGCCAGCAGGGTCGCCACCAGTTCGGGCAGGCGTGGCGTCATCAGTTCCAGGAAGGCCAGGTGCACGCCGGTACCGGGCATGCGCGCCTGTGTCAGGTCGCGCAGGCGCTCGAAGGGCGCGGCCCACGATGCGGCGCGCGCGCCATGGGCAAACAAGATCAGTGCCTGTTTCACGTTCGTCTCCATCAGTGCCGCTCCACCCACCACAGGGCGCCCAGCGCCAGCAGCAGATACAGGGCGCTCGGCGCCACCGCCGTCAGGAAGGCCGGCCAGGTGCTGAGCAGCCCAAGATGCGAGAACAGGGTGTTGACCAGCATGAAGCTCACGCCGATCATGATGCCGATGAAGATCTTCAGGCTGATGCCGCCGCTGCGCGTATGCATGTAGGCGAACGGCAGCGCCAGCGCCATCAGCACGAAAATGGCCAGCGGATCGATCAGCTTTTTCCAGAAGGCGATGCGGAAACGCTCCGTTTCCTGCTTGTTCTCGGCCAGGTGGCGCGTGTACACGGCCAGTTCGCTGGCCGACATACGCTCGGGATCGGAGGCCGACACCGTCAGGATCTTCGGCGTCACTTCCGACGTCATGTCCTTGCTGGCGCTTTGCACCGTGCGCACCAGGCTCGTTTCCTGCCCATAGTAGTTCGCCAGCTTCGGCTCGAAGCCTGGCGCGGTGGCCGCGCTGTTCGAGAACGAGGTTTCCGTCACATCGGTCAGGCGCCAGATATTATTGCCCTGATACGTCGCGCCCTTGGCCACGGTCAGGGTGCGCAAGCGCATATCGGTGTCGAACTCATACAGCTTGACGTTTTTCAGCTGGCCGTCCGGGCGCGCTTCGCCCACATTGAAAAAACGCGAGCCGGTGACGGTGCCCGTCAAGCCATCGCTCTTGACCATGTCCTTGGTCCACAGGCCAGAGCGAAACTCGCTCGACACGGCCGCGCCGCGCGAGGTCAGCTTGAGGCGCTCGGCCAGCGGCTCCGTGCGCGGCGTGATCAACTCGCCGAAGATGAAGGTGATGACGACGAAGACGATACCGATGCGGAACAGGAAACCGGCCGCCATCGCCGTCGACATGCTCGAAGCGCGCATGATGGTGAATTCGGAACTGGCGGCAAACTGCGCCATCGTGTAGATGGTGCCGATCAGCGCCGCGATGGGCATCACCTCGTACACATGCCCCGGCACCAGTACCAGCACATACAGGAAGGCATACTGGATGGTGTAGCCGTTGCGGCCTACCTTGGGCAGCTCGCCCGTCAGGTCGATGAAGGCTTGCAGTGCCAAAAAGGCCAGCAGCACGAACAGCACCGCCTGGAATATCGAGACCGCAAAATAGCGCTGTAAAATCTTCATTTCGGTGCCGCTTTACTTGTATTGCCGGCGCGGCGCGCGCGCTTGAAAGCCGCCAGCAGGACCAGCGGATGATAGCGGTGGTTCACATTCAGGCGCCACGCAAACAGCACCACCACGGCCAGCGCCGCCAGCAGGTGCAGCGGCCACCAGGCCAGGCCGAAGGTCATGCGGCCCTGTTTCACGCTCGCTTCGATGACCTTGATCAGGTTGCTGTACGTAAAGAAAATCAGCAGCGCGATGATCAGATTGGTCGAACTGCCGGCGCGTGGATTGACAAAGCCCAGCGGAATGGCCAGCAGGATCAGCATCAGGCCGATCAGGGGCGCGCTGACCCGCCACAGCAATTCGGCCATGGTGAACTGGTTGTTCGCCTCGACCAGCGCCATGGTGCTCATGGCGCGCACGCCCAGGTCCGCGCCCATCTCCTGCTGCTTGCTCTCGATGCGCATGATGTACTGTTCGAATTCCATGGTCTGGAAGTCCGCCTGCGTCGGCACGCCCTGGTAGCGGCGGCCGCTCTTGAGCACGAGGAAGCGTTCGCCCTTGGCGTCGGTATTGATCACGCCTTCCCTGGCGACGACGACGACGGCGCTGCCTTTTTCATCGACGGTATTGACGAAGACGTTCTGCACCACGTTCTTCTCGCCGCTCACGCCCTCGACAAAGAAGATACGGTTGCTGCCGGCCGATTCGCGGAACTGGCCCGGCGTGACTTTCTGCAGGTCCTCGCGCTTTTCAAAGCGCGCCACATATTCATCGCTTTTCTTTTGCGCCCATGGCGTGGCGTACAGGCTCAGGACGCCGGTGGCCAGCACCAGCGGCAGGCCGAAGCTGAGCACGGGCCAGATCCAGCGCGACAGGCTCAGGCCGGAGGCGAACCACACCACCATCTCCGACTCCTTGTAGCTGCGGGTGACGACCATCAGCACCGAAATGAATCCGGTGAGGATGATGATGGTGGGCAGTTGCATCAGGGCGGAAAAAACCATCAGGGACATGACGTCGGACGATGCGATCTTGCCGCCCGCCGCCTTGCCGAGAATACCGATCAGCATCCAGGTGAGCAGGATGCTGAACAAAACTGTGAAGGTGGCCCCGGCGGCACTAGCCAATTCACGTCGAAGGGCGCGTTGAAAGATCATTCGGAGTTTATAATTCGGGTCAGTTAGTTGAGTAACACGTTACTAGTAAATGAAAACGGAGAACCAAATGGACTTTAGCATAAAAGCATTCGATACCAAGAGCACCCTCGGCACGGCCAAAAGCGGATGCATCGCGGTTGCGGTATTCGAAAACAAAAAACTGTCGCCAGCGGCAAAATCGCTGGACAGCAAGGGTGCGATTTCGGCTGCGCTGAAGTCCGGCGACATCAGCGGCAAGCCTGGCAGCACCTTGCTGCTGCGCGCAGTCGATGGCGTCGCCGCCGAACGTGTTCTGCTGGTAGGCATGGGCAGCGATGATACTGTCAGCGAAAAAAGCTTCACAACCGGCGTACAAGCCGCACTGAAGGCCTTCGGCTCGCTGGGCGCTGCGGACGCCATTATCGCATTACCGCTGGCTGAAGTGAAAGAGCGCGACGTAAATTGGGCAATCCGTTGCGTGGTGCAAGCCGCCCACGACAGCGAATACCGCTGCGACTCGCAAAAAAGCAAAAAAGATCCGGCGCCAGCAGGAGTGCGCAAGATCGTCCTGGCCGCTCCCGCAACGGCAGCGACGCGCGGCGCGCTGGCGCAAGCCATCGCCATCGCCAACGGTTCCGACCTGACGCGCAACTTGGGCGACCTGCCGGCGAACATCGCCAACCCGACCTACCTGGCCAACACGGCCAAGCAGCTGGCCAAGGATTACAAGTTCGAAGTCGAAGTGCTGGACCGCAAACAGCTCGAAGCGCTGAAGATGGGCAGCTTCCTGTCCGTCACCAACGGCAGCGAGCAGCCGCCGAAATTCATCGTCCTGAAGCATATGGGCGGCAAGGCCAAGGATGCGCCAGTGGTCCTCGTCGGCAAGGGCATCACCTTCGACACGGGCGGCATTTCGATCAAGGCCGGTCCTGGCATGGATGAAATGAAGTACGACATGTGCGGCGCCGCTTCGGTGCTGGGCACCTTCCGCGCCATCGGCGAAATGAACCTGAAGCTGAACGTCATCGGCGTCATCGCCGCGTGCGAAAACATGCCGTCGGGCCGCGCCACCAAGCCAGGCGACATCGTCACCTCCATGAACGGCCTGACCATCGAAGTGCTGAACACGGATGCCGAAGGCCGTCTGGTGCTGTGCGACGCGCTGACCTACGCCGAACGCTTCAAGCCGGCAGCCGTCGTCGATATCGCCACCCTGACGGGCGCTTGCGTCGTGGCCCTGGGCCACCACAACAGCGGCCTGTTTACGCGCAGCGATGCGGCGCATGACCAGCTGGCCAATGAATTGCTGGCAGCGGGCAAGCAGTCGAGCGACACGGCATGGCGCATGCCGATCGAAGAGGCGTACAACGAGCAGCTGAAGTCGAACTTCGCCGACCTGGCCAACATCGGCACGCCAGGCGGCGGTTCGGTGACGGCAGCGGCCTTCCTGGAAAACTTCACCAAGAAGTACACCTGGGCGCATCTGGACATCGCCGGCACGGCATGGAAATCGGGCGGCGCAAAAGGCGCGACCGGCCGTCCAGTTCCACTCTTGACGACGTTCCTGATCAACCGGGTCTAAGTTGACGCCTTGCCGGCAGCGCCCTGCGCTACCGGCGTCGCGAAGCAGCCGCCATGGTCACTGACCCTGGCGGCTTTTTTTCGTGTGTATGAATCAGTAGACGACGGGATTGGGCAACGGCGATGGCGCCACCTTGGGCTGCACCACCGTTTCCGGCACGGCGGGCGCCGGCGGTTTCACGGCAACGGGCGGAGGCGGCGGCGCCAGGCGCGCGGGGTCTTGCATGACGATGGTCAGAATAGATGGGTAGTCGAAGCCGGCGCCCGTGTTACGGTCGACGAAATAGCCGACGCCCAGGGTCAGGATGACATTGCCCCAGACGCTGCCATTGAGCTTGGGATCGATATGGTCATCCGTCGCGATGGCGGGAGAGCCATGCTTGCGGCAATCGACCTTCAACGGTTCCTGGCTCTTGCGGATGGTGATGCGTCCGGGCGTGGTGACGAACCACTTGCCCACGTCGTTGCTGAGGATGCAGCCGGCGCCCGTCAGCTCGCGGTTGTCCTGGATGGTTTGCACCAGCACCATCTGCTCGGTGTTGCCCGTCAACGTGGCGCAGCCGCCCAGGCCAAACAGCAGCAGCGTCCTGGCGGCAAGGGCTGCAGACGATGGCATGCGCATGGGTAGCTCGCTTAACGGACGGGAATCGGCTGGTCGCCGGGCACGGCGACGGCGGTGACGCTGTTCTTCGGACTGCCCTCGATCAGGCGGTCGGAATACACGAGGTAGACGAGCGCATTGCGCTTGCTGTCGACCATGCGCACGACGCGCACGTGCTTGAAGAAGATCGAGGCACGCTCGGTAAACACTTCTTCCTGGCGCGGCAGCTTGCCCTTGAATTGCAGCGGCCCCACCTGGCGGCAAGCCACGGACGCATCGGCCTTGTCTTCGGCCAGGCCGACGGCACCCTTCAGCCCCCCGGTCTTGGCGCGCGACAGATAGCAGCTGACGCCGGCAACGCGCGGATCGTCATACGCTTCGACGACGATCTTGTGGTCAGGGCCGATCAGCTTGAACACCGTGTCGACCGAACCGATGGTTTCGGCATGTGCCGCGGCGCAGGCAAAGCCCAGCACCAAAGCGGCAGGCAGCAATTTACGCATGAAGAAAATCCCGGGCACGCACGCGGGCGGCCATCAGTTGATGGGAGCGAAACGCTGAACCATGACGCCTTCGACTTCGATCAGTTGAAAGAACACGTCTTTCGGCCGAGTCCAGATGGAACCATCCTCGGCGCGATAGACGATCATCGGCGTCAGATCCGCTTCCAGCGTGGCTTCGCACACCAGTTCGTAAATGCCGCCCTTGTAGTGCCGATAACGCATCGCCGTCCCCTCAAGCCGTTGAATCTTCGCTCTTGTCGTCGGCCAGCGCCTTCTGCTTCTGCTTCAGGCCCTGGATCACTTTCAGTATGCCTTCCATGCCGGCCGCGCCATCGGCGCCGCTGAAGGCGTCGAGCACCTCATTGAGCACCTTGTTGCGCACGGTCGCTTCATCGGAAGACATTTCCAGCGCGCGCTGGGCTTTCGCCGCCTTTTCGGCCGCGCTCACGCGCGGCTTGGCAGCCGTCTTGCCATGCGTCAGAGCTGCCTGCCAGATAACCCAGCGGCGCTGGGTCTCGAAAATCAGGTACTCATCCGGTTTGTCTTCTCTTCGCCGCACAATGTGGCCGTCACGCTGCGCCCACGCTTCAAATGCAGTTCGCATTTTCTTCCTTTGCAAATGCTACGCGCAAGTCTCACTATTAAAACTGCAACATTTCAAAATAGTACCATCTATTGATGTCGCAAAACAGTCTCATAGATACAGTACTGCAATTTATATAACAAGTCTGGCGGCGCCAGGGATGGAATTGACACTCCGTCCCCGGCACAGTGGTCATGTAATCGGAATAGCAATTACAACTAATTACAACTGCTTCCTGTTCGGTTCTTAACTGGGCTGTAACAAAGCCGTATGACACAGTTGTTACATTGTGCCATTTTAGTAGTTTTTATTGCGTTTTAGCGAGAAACTTTACACCTTTGTCGCGCTAAACAGCGAGACGCAGCCTGCCACGCCAGCCACTTATGCCAAATCAAACATAGGGGTTGATCAATGATACACAAAAACATAATATTCATGCGCCACGATTGGTTAAATACAAATACTTTTGTAGCAGCGCTTTTTTCCTGCCAGTAAATAAAGCTTATGCCCGGCAAGCGGGCCGGACGCCATCTGCACGCATGCGGTAAGATTCGCGCCTATCGCCACCTATTCAAGCAAGGATTTTTCCCATGAAACTCGCCACCTGGAACGTCAACTCGCTCAAAGTGCGCCTGCCGCAAGTGCTGCAATGGCTGACCGACAACCCGGTCGACATACTGTGCTTGCAAGAAACCAAGCTCACGGATGACAAGTTCCCCGTCGCCGAAATCGAAGCGGCCGGCTACCAGGTGGTCTTCAGCGGCCAGAAAACCTACAACGGCGTGGCCATCCTGTCGAAGCTGCCAATCACCGACGTGGTCAAGAACAATCCCCGCTATGAAGATGCGCAGCAGCGCATCCTGGCAGCCACCATCGGTGGCGTGCGCGTCGTTTGCGCCTACGTGCCGAACGGCCAGAGCGTCGATTCGGACAAATACGAATACAAGCTGGGCTGGCTGTCCGCCCTGCACGACTGGCTGGCCGAAGAAGCGCTGCAGCACCCGCAGCTGGCCGTCGTCGGCGACTACAATATCGCGCCAGATGACCGCGACGTGCACGACCCCGTCGCCTGGGCCGGCCAGGTACTGGTCTCGGACAAGGAACGCGCCGCCCTGCAGCGCCTGTTCGACATCGGCCTGACGGACGCCTTCCGCCTGTTCGAGCAGGTGGAAAAATCATTCAGCTGGTGGGATTACCGCCAGCTGGGCTTCCGCCTGAACAAGGGCCTGCGCATCGACCACATCCTGCTTTCGCCCGCCCTGGCCGGCCGCTGCAAGGCTTGCGTGATCGACCGCGTGCCCCGCAAGTGGGAACAGCCGTCCGACCATGCGCCAGTCGTTGCCACTATCGACTGACCGATACGGGCATCATCGACAGGGGACCACTTGCAACTGGCAACAGCCGTCCGATCATGCACCCGTCATCGCGACGATCGACTAAGCAGGCAAGCGTTCCAGCAGCGATTGCGCATTCGCAGCTGGAATCGGCGCGGAAAACAGATAGCCCTGCGCATAGCGGCAGCCGTTCGCCTGCAGCAGCGCGAACTGTTCTTCCGTTTCCACGCCTTCGGCCACGGCCGACAATTGCAGGCTGTCGGCCAGCGCGATGATGGCCGCCACGATGGCGCGGTCTTCCGCGCTGTGCTCGAGGTCCTTGATGAAGGCGCGGTCGATCTTGACCTTCTTCACGGGGAAGCGCTTCAGGTAAGCGAGGCTGGAATAACCTGTGCCGAAATCGTCGATCGACAGGCGCAGGCCCATGCCATTGATCTGCCGCAAAATCTCCAGCGTATGCTCGCCGTGCTGCATCAGCGCCGTCTCGGTGATCTCGAATTCCAGCAGCGACGGATCGATGCCCGTTTCCCGCACCACGGCGCCAATCGCCGCCACCAGGCCCTTGTGCATGAACTGGCGCGGCGACAGATTCACCGCCAGCGGCACGGGCTGCAAGCCCTGGCGCTGCCAGGCCATGCTTTGCTCGCAGGCCTGGCGCATCACCCACTCGCCCACCGGCACGATCAAGCCGTTTTCCTCCATGATGGGAATGAAGCGGTCGGGCAGCACCAGGCCGTGGCCGGGACGGCGCCAGCGCAGCAGCACTTCCATCCCGTGCAGGCGGCGCGTGGCGATATCGATGACGGGCTGATAAACCAGCTCGAACTGCTGCAGCGCCAGCGCCGTGCGCAAGCTGCTTTCCAGATCAAAATGCAGGGCCGCCGCCTGGTTCATCGTCTGCGTGAAGAACTGGTAGTTGTTGCGGCCATTGCCCTTGGCGTGGTACATGGCCGCATCGGCATGGCGCATCAGGGCGTCGACGTCGCCGCCATCGTCCGGATACACGCAGATGCCGATCGATGGCGTCACGTGCAATACATGGCCGTCGAGCGGAAAGGCGGGCGTGAGCGCCTCGATGATTTTCTCGGCCACGCGCGCCGCTTCGTCGCCACCGCGGATACCCGGCACCAGCACGACGAATTCATCGCCGCCCAGGCGCGCCACCGTGTCGCTGGCGCGCACGGCGCCGCACAGCCGGGCGGCCACTTCCTTGAGCAGCAAATCGCCCGTCATGTGGCCGAGCGAATCGTTGATCGTCTTGAAGCGGTCGAGGTCGATGAACATCACGGCCAGCTTGCGCCCCGAGCGCTGCGAGGCCAGCATGGCCCGTTCCAGCCGGTCCGACAGCAGCGCGCGGTTCGGCAAGCCCGTCAGGTTGTCGTGGTAAGCCATGTGGTGCACGCGCGCCTCGGCCTGGCGCCGCTCGGCGATCTCGCCCTGCAGCAGCAAGTTGGCGCCGGCCAGTTCGGCCGTGCGTTCCTGCACGCGCAATTCCAGTTCGTCGCGCGCGCGGCGCACCGCCTCGGCCGCCTCGCGGCGCGCCGTCACGTCGTCGACCAGCCACACGGAACGGCCATGCGCATGCGCCAGGTCGAACGGCCGGCCGGACAGGCGCGCCCAGAAGCGGCTGCCATCCTTGCGCACCAGCTGGTATTCCGACATGTGTACCCTGCCCGCCTCGAAATCGCGCGCCGTCTCGCCGCGCGCCACCTTCCACGCGGCCACGTCCGGATACAAGGCCCGCACCGACAGGCCGTTGATCTCGCCAGGCCCATAGCCGAACAGCTCTTCCATCTTGCTGTTGGCGCGCAAATTGTAGCCGCCCTCTATCACCGAGATGCCCAGCACGGCGCTGTCGAGGATGGCCTGGTTTTCCAGCAGCGCGTTGCGCAGGGATTCTTCGGCGCGCTTGGCTTCCGTGCGGTCCTCGATGATCCAGATGGTGCCGGCGGCCGGGTCGTCCGGGTTGACGACATAGGCGATCAGCTGCGCCCACAGCGTGCTGCCGTCGCGGCGCATCATCTCCACTTCCGTCTGGAACGGCTTGCCGACGGACAGGAAGGGAAACGCGGCCGCGCCCAGCAAATCGTAGGACTGCTGCGACACGTACAGCGCGCGCCCGGGCAGGCCCAGCGCCTCGTCGCCGCTGTAGCCGAACATCGCGGCAAAGCCCAGGTTGTAGCGCGTGATCTGGCGGTTCTTCGTGTACAGGATGCTGACCGAGGCATTCGTCATGATGGCCGCCACTTCCATCTGCGCCTGGCGGCTGGCCGTGATGTCTTCGAGGATCCAGATGGCGCCCTGCTCGCTGTGCGTCTGATCGACGGCCTTGGCGCGGATGCGGCACCAGAACAGGCTGCCGTCGCGGCGGCGGAACAGCGATTCGTCCTGCTCGTAAGGCAAGCCCTGTCCCAGCAGCGGAGTGGCTTGCACGCCGAATGCCTCGTAGGCGGCGGGCGAGGGAAACAGCTCGGCGGCGGGCAGGCCGATCATCTCGTCCTGCGTGTAGCCGAACATTTCGGCGAAGCGGGGATTGCAGCGCAGGATCAGGCGCGAACGCGAAAACAGGATGCCGACGGAGGCATTGTCGAGGATGGCCTGCTGCTCGAGCATCAGCTGGCGCGTCGCCTCCTCGGCCGCCTTCTGCGCGCTGCGGTCGTCGAACAGCCAGATCGTGTCGCGCAGCGCGCGGTCGGACTGGTTTTCCGGATTCAGCACATAGCCGTAGGCCAGCGCCCAAAAGGTCGAACCGTCGCGGCGGCGCATTTCCATCTCGCCCTGGAACGGCAGGCCGCGCCGCAGCAAGGGAGCGGCCTGCCGCACGACGCTCTCGTACGCCGCGCGCGACGGATACAGGTCGGCGACGGCCAGGCCTACGCCGCTGTCGCCATCGAAGCCGAAGCATTCGGCGAAGCGCCGGTTGTAGCGCAGCACGCCCTTGTCGCGCTGGAAGCCGATGGCCAGCGGCGCGTTGTCCATCACGGCCTGCATTTCCAGCATGGCGCGGCGCAACTGGTCCTCATCGCGCCGGTGGTCGCTGATATCTTCGATGATCCAGACCGTGCCGTCATGCGTATTGAGGGGATCGACGGCGCGCCCGTGCAAACGGCTCCAGAACAAGCTGCCGTCCTGGCGCCGCAATTCCAGCTCCGTGCGGTATGGCTTGCCCTTCGAGAGCAGCGGCGCCGCTTCCAGTCCCAGGGCGCGGCAATGCTCGGCGGAGCGGTACAGCACCGCGCCCGGCATGCCCGTCAGCTGGTGGCGCGCATAGCCGAGCATCTCGGCGGCGCGGATATTGCACTCCTCGATGAAGCCGCCCTTGGAAAAGATGATGCCGACGGCCGCGCTTTCCAGGATGGCCTGCTGCTCGAGCATGGACTTGCGCAAGGCTTGCTGGTCGCGCTGCTGCACGCGGATGTCGGCAAACACGAGGGTCGCGCCCGGCAAGCCGTCGTCCACCAGCAGCGGCCTCGACCAGACCTGCACGGCGATGGCGCCAGATACCCCTTGCAGACTGCTGTCCCACTGCCGCTCGCGCCCGGCCGCACCGAGCGCGCCGCGCAGCATGCTCGTGCTCGACGCGCGGTAGGCGTCCGTAAAACAGTCGGCCAGCAGCCGGCCCGCTATATCCGTGCCCAGCAAGGATTGCAACGCGCCATTCGCCGCCACCACCATGCCGCAGGCATCGCAGGCGCAGGCCGGCAAGGCGATCAACTGCAAGGCATCGGCGATGAAATCGGGACTGGTCGGTACGCGGTTCATGGACACCATGTGACGGTTAAGGACAAGATAAACATGTGCCTGGGCAAATACTCCTCCAAGCATCATGGTGCTGTCAGATCATAAACCAGTTTCCCGGGGTTTTTTCATATTCCTCATTGGCAATATCTGAAACGCCACAGACCACTTGCAACACGTTCGTTGCAACCCCGTTGCATGGCAAGAAAATGAAACAAATCGTTTAGAATAAAGTATGCGCCGCCCTCCCCAACCTCCGCTTGACCACCGCGACAAACCCGTCATCTGGACCGTCTCCGTCTCGCGGCTGTTCGACCTGTTCCGCGACATCACGCTCGAGTACGATGACCTGGCGACGATCGAACCGATCAACCTGGGCTTCGACGACGCCGTGCGCCATATCCGCGAACGCATGGCCACGGAGCGCTGCGACGCCGTCATCGCCGCCGGCTCGAACGGCGCCTACCTGAAAGGCCGGCTGTCGGTACCCGTCATCATCGCCAAGGCCAGCGGCTACGACGTGATGCAGGCGCTGGCGCGCGCGCGGCGCATCTCGCCGCACATCGGCGTCGTCACCTACCAGGACCCGATGCCGGAACTGGCCGAATTCGCCGCCACCTTCGGCTTCCAGATCGCGCAGCGCACCTACGCCACCGAGGAAGACGCGCGCGCGCAGATCAATGAACTGAAGGCGGCCGGCGTGAAAGCCGTCGTCGGCGCGGGCCTCGTCACCGACCTGGCCGAAGAGGCCGGGCTGGCCGCCGTCTTCGTGTATTCGGCCACGGCCATCCGGCGCGCCTTCGACGATGCGCTGGAGCTGGCGCGCCTGACGCAGATCGAATCGACGCGGGGCCGCCGCGCGGTGGTGGCCGACACCCTGCGCGCACGGCACGGCCTGCACGATCTGCGCGGCGAATCGGAAGCGATGGAAGCGCTGCGCCAGTCGGTGGTGCTGTATGCGCGCTCGCCGGCGACGGTGCTGATCCAGGGCGAGACGGGCAGCGGCAAGGAACTGGTGGCTCAGGCCATTCACCGCGAAAGTCCGCGCAGCCTGGGCGCGAACCGGCCCTTCATCGCCATCAATTGCGGCGCCATCGCCGAGTCCCTGCTCGAGTCGGAGCTGTTCGGCCACGAGGACGGGGCCTTCACGGGCGCGCGCCGTGGCGGCCATGCGGGCCTGTTCGAAGCGGCCAACCACGGCACCCTGTTCCTCGACGAAATCGGCGAAATGCCGCTGGCCCTGCAAACGCGCCTGCTGCGCGTGCTGGAAGAGCGCGAAGTGGTACGCGTGGGCGGCACGCGGCCCATCGCCATCAATGTGCGCATCATCAGCGCCACACACTGCGACCTGGAGCAGCGCATCCGCGAAGGACGCTTCCGCGCCGACCTGTTCTACCGCCTGGCCGTGCTGCGCCTGCATTTGCCCGCCTTGCGCGAACGCGCCAGCGATATTCCCGGCCTGGCCGAATGGTCGCTGAAAAATGCGCTGGCCGCGCTGGGCGCGCGTCCGCACCCCAACCTGCACGCGGAAATCCAGGCTTGCGCGCCGCTGCTGCGCCGCTACGGCTGGCCCGGCAACGTGCGCGAACTGCGCAACCTGGCCGAGCGCCTGGCCCTGTTCCTGGCCGCCGAACCGCTGCAGGCGCTGACGCCCGCCTTCGTGCTGGGCGTGGCGCCGGAACTGGCCAACGCTGCCGGCACGCCGGCGCTGCCGCCGCAGCCTGCCGCCACCGCACCGCGCCTGGAAGTCGAAAGCGCCAGCGCCGTGCTGGCGCGCTTCGGCGGGCGCCGCGACGCCACCGCCCACTACCTCGGCATCAGCCGCACCACGCTGTGGCGCCGCCTGCGCGCCGGCTGATTTTTCAACCATTCCCTACTCACCATGGACGACTGGCCCCACTTGCACGAGTTATGGCAACGCTGCACGGGACATGGTGGCGCGAGCGGCAACCAGGGGCTGGCGCGCGACCACCGCGACATCAAGGCGCTGTACGCGCGCGGCATTTCGATGGAAGACGCCATGCAGTTCCTGTTGCAGCAACGCCCTACCATGGAAGCCTTTCAGGCGTGGCTGGCTGGTCGCACGCGCGTGCGTCCTGCGCACGCCGCCAGCCCTCACCAGGACGTGCTGTCCGCCGCCGAGCTGCGCCATTTCGAGGAGCACGGCTATCTCGTGCTGCGCGGCGCCGTGCCGCGCGCGCAGTGCGCAGCTGCCCGGGCGGCCATCTGGGAATACCTGGTCGCCAGCCCCGATGATCCGGCATCGTGGTACCAGCCGCACCCGGGCAAGCGGGGCCTGATGCTGCAGTTTTCCGACCATCGGGCCCTCGAGGAAAACCGCCACAGCACGCACATCCGCCACGCCTGCCAGCAGCTATATGACACCAGCGCCGGTACCAGCACCGGCATCTACGCCAGCATCGACAAGGTCAGTTTCAATCCGCCGGAAACGCCGCAGCACCGTTTCCTGGGCAGCGCCCTGCACTGGGACGTCAGCCTACAACAGCCGGTACCCTTCAAGCTGCAAGGCATGCTGTACCTGAGCGACTGTCCCGCGCAGCATGGCGCCTTTCACTGCGTGCCCGGCTTCCAGCACCACATGGCCGACTGGCTGCGGCAAGTGCCGCCGGGCCGCCAGCCGCGCGAATGGGCCGTCGACAACTTGCGGCCCGTGCCCGTCGACGGCATGGCCGGCGATTTCATCATCTGGCACCAGGCCCTGCCCCATTGCGCCACGCCCAACCGCGGCCCGGCGCCGCGCATGGTGCAATACCTGACCTACCTCCCCGACCATTGCCAGGACCAGGATGTGTGGATATGAACCACTCATCCCGCCCTGCCGCCGCTCATCCCGCGGCGCTGGCGGCCGCACGCCGGCGCCGCTAGCATGGTCGTCAAGGAGGAGTACCCAATGAAACGAACACTGCACACTTGTATCCTGCTCGCCAGCGTGCTGCTGGCGGGGGCCGGCCAGGCCGCCGCGCCCACAGCCTTCACGGCCGAGGTCACGGGCCAGGGCCGCCCGCTGATCCTGATTCCCGGCCTGGCGTCATCGGGCGAAGTCTGGCAAGGCACGGTGGCCCGCCTGTGCGGTCCGCAAGCCAAGCGCCAATGCCATGTACTGACCCTGGCCGGCTTTGCCGGCGTGGCGCCCATCGAAGGCGACCTGCTGGCGCAGGCGGAACACCAGCTGGCCGACTACATCGTGGCGAAAAAACTGGGCCAGCCGGCCATCATCGGGCATAGCCTGGGCGGCTTCCTGGCCCTGAAAATGGCCATCGACCATCCGGCGCAAACGGGCAAGCTGGTGATCGTCGACTCGCTGCCGGCGCTGGGCGCGACGCAGCTGCCCTCCATCACGCCGCCGCAGCTGCAAGCCATGGCGACGCAGATGCAATCGGCCATGCGCGCGCAGGATGGCGCCACCTACGCCGCCAGCCAGCGCCGCGCCGTGACCAGCATGGCCAGCGCGCCGGCCGACGTGGAGCGCATCATCGGCTGGGGCCAGCGCTCGGACCGCGAGACGGTGATCAAGGCCATGGGCACCCTGATGGCCAGCGACCTGCGCCAGGACGTGGCGAAAATAAAATCGCCGACCCTGGTGCTGGGCACCTGGATCGCCTACAAGGACTACGCGCCGCGCGCCGCCATCGAAGCGACCTTCCAGCGGCAGTATGCACAACTGCCCGGCGTGCAGATCGCGCTGGCCGACACGGCGCGCCACTTCATCATGTACGACCAGCCGGACTGGATGGTTGCGCGCATCGAACAGTTCCTGGACTAGGCGGTGAACGCACCCTTGCACCGGCCGCCGCTGCTGGCCAGGATCAACTGGTACTGGACCTTCCAGCTGGCCGGCTGGGGTGCGCTCGCCCTGTTCAACAGCGTGTATGGCGGCGCCTCGCAGCTGCGTATCGTCGTGACGATTGCCTGCTGGGGTTCGCTGGGCGGGCTGCTGCTGTCGCACCTGTGGCATGGCGTCCTGCTCCGGCGCGGCTGGGTGGCGAGCGGCATGCGCTGGACACGCGTGCTGCCATCATTATTGCTGTTGGCCGCCATCCAGACGGCCAGCGTGACGGCCGCCTTCCACGTCATGTATCCGCCCGATGTCCTGCGCGGCCTGGCCTGGCTGCCCGGTGCGCTGCTGTTCTGGTTCGGGGTATTTTTGACCTGGACGGTGTTTTACTTTACCGCGCTGTCGCTGCGGCGCGCCGCCCACCTGGAAGCGGAAACCCTGCGCCTGCAGCTGCATGGGCGGGAAGCGGAACTGCGCGCCCTTCAGGCGCAAGTCAATCCGCATTTCTTCTTCAACAGCCTCAATAGCGTGCGCGCGCTGATCTTCGAAGACCGCGACGCGGCCGCGCACATGATCGACCAGCTGGCGGGCCTGATGCGCCACGCGCTGCAGTCGGGCCAGCACGCCACCGTGCCGCTGGCGGCCGAACTGGACGCCGTGCGCGCTTACCTGGCCATCGAGCAGATACGCTTCGAGGAACGCCTGCGCGTCAGCTTCGCGATCGAGATCAGCGCGCCCACTCTGGAACATGTGCGCGTGCCGCCCATGGCCGTTCAAACGCTGGTGGAAAACGCCGTCAAATATGGCGTCGAAGCGAGCGCCGATGGCGGCGACATCCGCATTGCCGCGCAGCGCAGCGCTGGCACGGGTACGTTGCAGATCGAGGTGGCCAACACGGGCCAACTGCGCGGCGCGTCCGGCTCCACCGGCATCGGCTTGCGCAATGCGCGCCAGCGCTTGCAGCTGGCCTGCGGCGAGCGCGCCAGCCTGGCCTTGCGCCAAGAGGCGGGCTGGATCTACGCCACCATCGACCTGCCGGAGCCGCCATGAATGGAGCGCCGCTCAAGGTCATGCTGGTCGATGACGAGCGCCTGGCGCGCGCCGAGCTGCGCCGGCTGCTGGCGCCGCATGTGCAGCACGGCGCCGTGGAGATCGTCGGCGAGGCGGCCAGCGCGGCCGATGCCGTCGCGCAGATCGGCAAGCTGCGCCCCGACCTGCTGCTGCTCGACGTGCAGATGCCGGGCGGCTCCGGTTTCGACCTGCTGGCCGCGCTCGATGAGGCGCCCGACGTCATCTTTTGCACGGCCTTCGACCAGTACGCGCTGCAGGCGTTCGAGGTGAGCGCCCTCGACTACCTGCAAAAACCCGTGCAGGCGGCGCGCCTGGCCACGGCGCTGGCGCGCGCCGGCGCGCGGGTGCAAGCCGTGCCGCCGCCTGCGCCGCGCAAGGTATTCATCAAGGATGGGGAACGCTGCTGGTTCGTCGCGTTTGGCGATATCCGCCTGCTGGAATCGGAAGGCAACTACACGCGCGTGCATTTCGGCGCGCAGCGGCCGCTGATGCTGCGCACCCTGAACCAGCTGGAAGAAAAGCTCGATCCCGCCCTGTTCCTGCGCGCCAACCGGCGCCAGATCGTCAACCTGGCGCAGGTGGCGCAGCTGGCGCCGAACGCCGCCGATGGCCTAGCCCTGCACCTGCTGGACGGCAGCGTGGTCGAGGTGTCGCGCCGCCGCGCGCAGCAGTTCAAGGCCGCCTGCGGCCTGTAGCGGGACTACCTGAGCGCGGGGATCGGCTGCGCCTGGAAAGCGGGGCGCGGCTGCTCCTTGAGCTTTTTCGCCAGCATGTCGAGCGCCACTTCCAGCTGGCGGTCGGCGCCATTGAAGGTGGCATGCGGCGGGTTTTCCACCTCCACGTCCGGCACCACGCCCACGCCTTCGATCAGCCACTGGCCGTCGATGCCGAACTGGCCGTTTTCCGCCACACGCGCCATGCCATTGTCGGCCAGGCGCGTATTGTCGCTGAGCCAGACGCCGGCGCCGGCCGTGCGCTTGCCCACCAGCGGCGCCAGTTTCAATGCCTTGATGCCGGCGGCGAAAGTCTCGCCATCGGAATACGTGAGTTCATCGACCAGCACCACCAAATGGCCGCGGAAGGTGTTCTGCATGTTCGACGACGGCTGCACACCCGGCGGCGCCCAGTAGGCCCAGGCCTTGCGCAGCAGTTTTTCGATGATCCAGCTGTCGATATTGCCGCCGTTATTGCGCCGCACGTCGATGATCAAGCCTTCGCGGTTGATATTCGCGTAAAAATCGCGCGCGAACGAAGCGATGTCATTGGCGCCCATGGCGCGCAGGTGCAGGTAGCCGATGCGCCCCTGCGAGGCGGCCGCCACCTGCTCGGCGCGGCTCAATTCCCAGTCGCCATAGCGCAGCGCCGTCTGTTTCGCCATGTTGACGGGCGTGACGATGACGGCGCGCGGCGCGCCCTTGCTCCGTTTGACTTGCAGCAGCACCTGCTTGTCGGCCTGGTTCAACAGTAAATCGCTGATGTCGCGCGCGGCCAGCACGTCCTTGCCGTTGACGGCCGTGATCACGTCGCCCGCCTTCACGTCCACGTCGGGGCGCGACAGCGGTGCGCGCGCCGACGGCAATTCCGCTTCGCTGCGGTAGACATGCTCGACCCGGTAGCCCTCGCTGGTGCGCGCCAGCACGGCGCCCAGGCCCGCCGGCGTGCCTTCCTGCTCCGTGCGGCGCAATTCGCCGGGACGGATCTGCGAATGCAGGGCGCCCACTTCGGCCACCATCATGCCCAGCACGTCATTGAGTTCGGCGCGGTCCGTGACCCGCTCGACCAGCGGCGCATATTTGTCGCGCGCCGCCTTCCAGTTCACGCCCCGCATCTTCGCGTCGTACAGGAAGTCGCGGTGCAGGCGCCAGGCATCGTTGAACATCTGCTTCCATTCCAGGCGCGGATTCGACACAAACGTCCAGTCGTCGACCTTGACCTTGGCTTTCGACAGGTCGGCCGGCAGCTTGGCGCCCGCCTCGATCACCAGCATCTCGCCCGGGCCGGTGGCTGCCGCCGTCCTGTAGTACAAATGCTTTTTATCTTGCGCCAGGTCGAATTCGCGCACATTGGCCACAAGCAGTTCCGGCTTGGAGCCGGTATTGCCAATCGCTAAGGTCTTCAGGCTGGACTTGTTCTCGCCGCTGTCGCGCTCGAGGAAATACAGGCGCTTGTCGTCGGCGGCCAGCGCGCTGTAGTTGCCCGCCGCCAGCGGCACTTCATACAAACGCTCGGCCAGGCCCTGGCTGACGATGGCCGGCAAGGCGGCCGGCGCTTTCTTCACGGCCGACTTGCCGCCGGCCTTTTCCAATGCCTTTTCCGCCGCCTGTTCGGCCGCCTTTTCATCGTCCGTCTCGGCCGGCTTGACGCCAGGACGGCTCAGCTCATCGTCGGGCTGGAACGGGAAACGGTTGCCCGGCTGCAGCGCCAGCGCATACACGCCGACGCGCTTGTCGAACACGGGACCCATGTTGCGGTCGCCCCATGGCGAGCCGTTGGCCAGCTGGAAATTGCGCGCCGACAGGAAGTACAACCACTTGCCGTCGGGCGAAAACACGGGCGAACCGGACGTGTAGCGGTCGCTGGTGACGAACTGCAGCTGTTTCGATGCGAGGTTATACAGGCCGATCTGCTCGCGCTGCTCGTTGCTGGCCACGCGCACGATGGCCAGGTTGCGGCTGTCGGGCGACCATTGCACTTCGTCATGCTTGTCCACGCCCGCCTTGCCCGCATCGTCGATCAGCTGATTGCCCCTGGTCGTTAGGTCCAGCAGCCAGAAACGGCCCTTCTTGTCCGTGTGGGCCAGCCAGCGCCCGTCCGGCGACGGGTACAGTTTCCAGCGGTGGTTATCGCCCTGCGTCGTCAGCTGCTCGCCCTTGCCCGAGCCATCGGCGGCGTATTTCCAGATTTCATTCTCTCCGCTCGTGTCGACGATGGCGAACACGGATTTTTCGTCGCTGGAAAAGACGGCGTCGCGCGCCCTTGCCCCGTCGGGAATGGCGATGTCGACACGGCGCAGGCTGCCCGTGCCGGCGATGCTGACCTTGCCGCGCGCCGTCAGGATGATGCGCTCATCCTTGCCCGAGAGCTGCACATTGGAGAGGGTGTCGAGCGGCGAACGGATCTGGCGCGCGCGCTGCTGGTCGAAGTCGGACACGAGGCTGATCGGCAATGGCGGCGAGTCCGTCCCTGCCGCCAGGTCCAGCACGTGCAAATCAGCGCCCAATTGATACACGATCTTGCCATCGCCCAGCTGGGCATTGCGCACATCCCACTGCGTATGGGCCGTCAAGGCGCGGCGGTCGGCCCCGTCGGGCAGCATGCTCCACAGATTGTCGCTGCCGCCCTCGTCGCTGATGTAATAGACGCGGCCCTGCCACCACATGGGGCGCTTGTTGTTGCCAGCCGACACGGCAGGCTGCGTATGCATGCGCACGGCCTCGCCCTTGCCATCGAGCTCATAGCGCCACAGCGTGGCATGCGCGCCGCCCCGGTAGTTGCGCACGTTGTCGTTGGTCATGGCCAGGCCGAAGCGCGTGAAGAACAGCGTCTTGCCAGAGTCGTCGAGCACGGCGTCGTTGGCGTCGGCCACGGGAAATACGCGCCGCGTCTGTTTCACGGGATCGATGGCGGCGACGATGCGGCGCGAAGCGGGACCATCCGTATTTTGCGTGCTGACCAGCACCTCGCCCTGCGCCGTCCAGCCCAGCACCAGCACGCCGCCATTGTCATACGAAATGCGGCGCGGCAAGCCGCCTGCCAACGGCATCACATACGCTTCCTGCGCCCCTTCATAGGCGGCGGAAAACGCCAGCCACTGGCCGTCGCGCGAAATCGCCGCGTTCGTTTCATAGCCGGGATGCGTGGTCAGGCGCTGCGCCGCGCCACCGCGCAGATTGCTTTTCCACAAATCGCCTTCGGCCGTGAAGACGACGGTGTCGCCGCGCACGGCGGGAAAACGGAAATAGCTGGCAGCAGGAGCGGCGGCAGCCGCGTCAGCCAGCAGGCCGGCGGACAACAGGAGCAAGGCAAGATTGCGGGAAATTTTCATGTGGGCATCCAGATAGCGGTCAGGCGGCACGGACATCATGTCGATACCGGACAGCAATTCTGGCATAACTACGACCAAAGAAAACCTTCTTTATTGCCCACAAAGACGTAAAAAAACCCGCGCCACTTGCGTGGGCGGGTTTCTGGATCGCACTTGGCGAAGGAGCCGATTACTCCACTTCCACCGTTTCCGGTGCAGCCGTCGGCGCCGCGTCTGGCGGTTCCGGGAATTCCAGCAAGACCTGGTCCTTGTCGTCGAGGTCGACCGTGACACGTCCACCGGTGACCAGGCGGCCGAACAACAGCTCGTCGGCCAGGGCCTTGCGGATCATGTCCTGGATCAAGCGCGCCATCGGCCGCGCGCCCATCAGCGGATCGAAGCCTTTCTTGCCGAGGAAAGCACGCAGCTTCTCGGTAAA
Organism: Janthinobacterium sp. NKUCC08_JDC; assembly: GCF_019345575.1. Classification (NCBI taxonomy): domain Bacteria; kingdom Pseudomonadati; phylum Pseudomonadota; class Betaproteobacteria; order Burkholderiales; family Oxalobacteraceae; genus Janthinobacterium; species Janthinobacterium sp. NKUCC08_JDC. The sequence continues at coordinate 36,269 of NZ_JAHKQW010000007.1, forward strand.
CACGGCTTCGACCTTTTTCTCGTGCAACTGCTCTTCCAGCTGCATGAGGAACTTGTCGACCACGCGCAGGATGATTTCCTGATCCAGCGCACGGAAACTGATGGTCGCGTCGATACGGTTGCGGAACTCCGGCGTAAACATGCGCTTGATGTCGGCCATCTCGTCGCCAGCCTGCTTCGAGTTGGTGAAGCCGATCGACGTCTTTTGCAAGCTTTCCGCGCCCGCATTGGTCGTCATGATGATGATCACGTTACGGAAATCGGCTTTGCGGCCATTGTTGTCCGTCAAGGTACCGTGATCCATGACTTGCAGCAGGATATTGAAAATGTCCGGATGGGCTTTTTCAATTTCATCGAGCAGCAAGACTGCATGCGGCTTCTTGGTGATCGCTTCCGTCAGCAAGCCGCCCTGGTCGAAACCGACATAGCCCGGTGGCGCGCCGATCAAACGGCTGACGGCGTGGCGTTCCATGTATTCCGACATGTCGAAACGGATCAGCTCGATACCGAGGATAAACGCCAATTGCTTGGCCACCTCGGTCTTGCCGACGCCGGTCGGACCGGAGAACAGGAAGGAGCCGATCGGCTTGTCCGTCTTGCCCAGGCCTGCACGGGCCATCTTGATGGCCGAAGCCAGCGCGTCGATGGCGGGATCTTGCCCGAACACGACATTGCGCAAGTCGCGGTCGATCGTCTGCAGCTTGCTGCGGTCGTCCTGGTTGACCGTTTGCGGCGGAATGCGCGCGATCTTGGCGATGATGTCCTCGATCTCGGCCTTGCCGATGGTTTTCTTTTGCTTCGACTTCGGCAAGATGCGCTGCGCCGCGCCCGCTTCATCGATGACGTCGATCGCCTTGTCGGGCAGATGGCGGTCGTTGATGAAGCGCGCCGCCAGTTCGGCCGCCGTCGACAGGGCCGAGGCCGAGTATTTCACGCCATGGTGCTCTTCGAAGCGCGATTTGAGGCCGCGCAAGATTTGCACGGTTTGCTCGACGGTCGGCTCGTTGACGTCCACTTTCTGGAAGCGGCGGGAGAGCGCATGGTCTTTCTCGAACACGCCGCGGAATTCCGTGTACGTGGTCGCGCCGATGCATTTCAGCTGGCCATTCGCCAGTGCCGGTTTCAGCAGGTTGGACGCATCGAGGGTGCCGCCCGACGCCGAGCCCGCACCGATGATGGTGTGGATCTCGTCGATGAACAGGATCCCGTTCGGATTGTCCTTCAACTGTTTCAGCACGGCTTTCAGGCGCTGTTCGAAGTCGCCGCGGTATTTGGTACCGGCCAGCAAGGCACCCATGTCCAGCGAATACACGACGGCATTCTGCAGGATTTCCGGCACGTCGCTTTGCGTGATGCGGTAAGCGAGCCCTTCGGCGATGGCCGTCTTGCCCACGCCCGCCTCGCCGACGAGCAGCGGATTGTTCTTGCGGCGGCGGCACAGGATCTGGATCACGCGGTCGACTTCTTCCTCGCGGCCGATCAGCGGATCGATCTTGCCTTCGGCAGCGGCCTTGTTCAGGTTTTGCGTGAACTGGTCGAGCGGGCTTTCCTTCGGCTGGCCATCGACGGGCGCTTCTTCCACGCCTTCGGAAGCTTTCGCGCTTTCCGTCGACTGGTCCTTGCGCACGCCGTGCGAGATGAAATTGACCACGTCCAGGCGCGTCACGCCCTGCTGGTGCAGGTAGTAAACAGCATGCGAATCCTTTTCGCCGAAGATGGCCACGAGCACATTGGCGCCCGTGACTTCCTTCTTGCCGTTCGAGGCGGACTGGACGTGCATGATGGCGCGCTGGATCACGCGCTGGAAACCAAGCGTCGGCTGGGTGTCGACTTCGCCCGTGCCAGGCACGGTCGGCGTGTTATCGCCGATGAAATTGGTGAGGGTCTTGCGCAGGTCTTCAATATTGACCGCGCAGGCACGCAACACCTCGGCAGCGGAGGGATTGTCCAGCAGTGCCAGCAGTAAATGCTCAACCGTGATGAATTCGTGCCGTGCCTGCCGAGCTTCGACAAACGCCATGTGCAAACTTACTTCTAATTCCTGCGCAATCATACTTCCTCCATCACGCACTGCAGGGGATGCCCCGCCTTGCGCGCATGCGTTAAAACGAACTCCACTTTGGTACACGCTATATCTTTAGAGAACACGCCGCACACTCCTTTGCCGTAGCGATGAACACTGAGCATGATTTGCGTCGCCGTTTCACGGTCCTTGTTGAAATACTCCTGAATGATGGCCACCACGAATTCCATCGGGGTGTAGTCGTCATTGAGCAAGGCCACCTGGTAGAGCGGTGGCGGCTTCAGCACTTGCCGCTCCAGCAGGGTTTCTGTGTCGTGCTTGGTTGCCATACGCTTATTCTAATGCTTTCACAGTGGTTGTCATGCGCAATATCTACGCCTTTCCAATTGTTTTCAATCTTACGCGTTTTCTTAATAGTGCGCAGATGGCGACCTTGCCGCCAAAATCAAGAGTTGCTTTTTTGGTTGTCGTGAAGAATTTGGCAATATCGATGGAAAAGCGCTTGACTTCATTATTTATTCCGCCAACAATGCTGTATCGACTGTTGCAGTAATGTACAGCTTGATAAGAAGTGAGACGTCGAGGAGGGGGCAAGAAGCTTCTTGCTTTTATGGCTCGTGTGATTTGTTTTAATTTTGAAAGTTCTTTTTATGGCAACAGGTACAGTTAAGTGGTTCAATGATTCCAAAGGTTTTGGCTTCATCACTCCAGATGATGGCGGCGAAGATTTGTTTGCTCATTTCTCCGCAATCAACATGAACGGTTTCAAGACCCTCAAAGAAGGTCAAAAAGTTCAATTCGAAGTCACGCAAGGCCCTAAAGGCAAGCAAGCTTCCAACATCCAAGCAGCCTAAGCATCGCCGGCCCTCAGATGTGAAAAACCCCGTTTTCGAACGGGGTTTTTTTTCGTCCGCAGGGCGCACGGCGCCCTACCCCTCTATTACATGTGCTCGATCATCACCTCGCCGAAACCGGAGCACGACACTTGCGTCGCGCCTTCCATCAGGCGGGCGAAATCATAGGTGACGCGCTTCGAGGCGATCGATTTTTGCATCGAGGAAATGACCAGATCGGCCGCTTCCAGCCAGCCCATATGGCGCAGCATCATTTCCGCCGACAGGATCAGCGAACCGGGATTCACATAATCCTTGCCCGCGTACTTGGGCGCCGTGCCGTGCGTCGCTTCGAACATGGCGACGGAGTCGGACAGGTTGGCGCCCGGCGCGATGCCGATGCCGCCCACTTGTGCCGCCAGCGCGTCGGAAATGTAATCGCCGTTCAGATTCAGGGTGGCGATGACGCTGTATTCGGCCGGACGCAGCAAAATCTGTTGCAGGAACGCGTCAGCGATGGAATCCTTGACGATGATGTCGCGGCCCGTCTTCGGATTCTTGAACTTGCACCATGGACCGCCATCGATCAGCTCGGCGCCGAATTCCTTTTGCGCCAGCGCATATGCCCAGTCGCGGAAGCCGCCTTCCGTGTACTTCATGATATTACCTTTGTGCACGATCGTCACGGATGGCTTGTCATTGTCGATCGCGTACTGGATGGCCTTGCGCACGAGGCGCTCCGTGCCTTCGATGGACACGGGCTTGATGCCCAGGCCCGACGTGGCCGGGAAGCGGATCTTCGTCACGCCCATTTCATTGACGAGGAAATCCATCAATTTCTTGGCTTCGGGCGAGCCTTGCTGGTATTCGATGCCGGCATAGATATCTTCCGAGTTTTCGCGGAAAATCACCATGTCCGTCTTTTCCGGCTCTTTCACGGGCGACGGCACGCCCGTGAAGTAGCGCACGGGGCGCAGGCAGACGTACAGATCGAGCTGCTGGCGCAGGGCCACGTTCAGCGAACGGATGCCGCCGCCGACAGGCGTCGTCAGCGGGCCCTTGATGGACACCACGTAATCTTTGAGTACTTCCAGTGTTTCTTCCGGCAGCCACACATCGGGGCCGTACACATTCGTCGATTTTTCGCCTGCGTAGATTTCCATCCAGATGATCTTGCGCGCGCCGCCGTAGGCCTTGGCCACGGCAGCGTCGATCACCTTGATCATGACCGGGCTGATATCGATGCCCGTGCCATCGCCTTCAATGAAGGGAACGATGGGATTATCTGGTACATTCAGCGAAAAATCGGCGTTGACGGTGATTTTTTGGCCGTCAGCAGGTACAGTGATATGTTGATACATCGTGATCTCCGAAGTGGGACACACCGCTGGCGGGCAACACAGGCCGGCGACGCGCTCTGCGGTTGCAGAGTTTACAAAAACAAGTCCGAACAGGGCGGCAACAACGCACTTTAGCAGGGAAAGAACACCCGGGCCATCCGCATCGCCAAAGAAGCGCATCGCCATAGTCTTCTATAAGACATAAGACTAACGTTTCACATTATGCACCAGTATCTTACAGGGCGCCACGCTTTTGCGGCGCCGACCAGCAGCCACCATCGTTTGCATCCATTTATCCAGCATGCCACTCATTCTCTTCAATAAACCATTCCAGGTCCTGTGCCAGTTTTCGCCGCAGGATGGCCGCACCACCCTGGCCGACCATCTCACCATCCCCGGCATCTATCCGGCCGGCCGGCTCGACGCCGACAGCGAAGGCTTGCTGCTGCTGACAGACGACGGCCGCCTGCAGCACGAGATCAGCCACCCGGACCGCAAGGAAGCGAAAACCTACCTGGTGCAGGTCGACGGCGTGCCCGATGCGGCCAGCCTGGCGCGCCTGCAAGCGCCGCTGGACCTGGGCGACTTCATCACCAAGCCGTGCAAGGCCGTGCGCATCGCCGAGCCTGACTGGCTGTGGCCCCGCAATCCGCCCATCCGCGCGCGCGCCGACAAGCCGACCTCGTGGCTGGCGATCACCTTGAAAGAAGGAAAAAACCGGCAAGTGCGGCGCATGACGGCGGCCGTCGGCCTGCCCACCCTGCGCCTGGTGCGCAGCGCCATCGGCCCGTTCTCGCTGGCCAGCCATCCATTGATGCCCGGCGAATGGTGCGAAGTGCCGGCCGAGAACATTGGAAAGATGTGAACAGGCCAGGAAAAGACGGCTGCGGCGCTAAATTTTGCCAACAAGAACTATTTATTTTTAGATAATGTATTAAAATCATCTGACCTTCACATGACGGAAAAGGAAAGATGATGAAAAAAGTAATTTCGAGCCTGGCCGCATCCCTGCTTGCCGGCGCCGCACTGGCCCAGTCGGGCGCCCAGGTGCACGCATCCGCCGCAACCGATGCCGTCAAGCCGCCACCCGCATCGGCAGCCAGCCACGCCTCGGCCGCCACCGACGCCAGCAAGCCCGTGCCGCCGGCGTCCGCCTCCGTCAACGCATCGGCCGCAACCGATGCGCCGCGCCTGATTCCCCAGGCGCGCAAGACGAAGCAGCCGGCCGCTGAAGCGGGCAAGCCCGTGAAATAAGCGCAGTCCCGGGCTGACGACGGCGAGCATGTTGCTGTAACCCCACGCTTTCGATGCGGCCGGGCAGCATGCTTGACCAGCCGGCCGCCAGCGTGGCTTAATCGCCGCTTCGCAGCCACCGTCCCGCCCCATGAAAAATTCCCTTTGCCGTCTCAGCCTGTCCATCGCCCTGCTGTCTTGCGCCAGCATGGCCCAGGCGCAAACAAAGAGCTTGCAACTGTCGGCCGGCATGCATTTGATCCAGGCGGAAGTGGCCGCCACGGAAGAGCAGCGCGAACAGGGCTTGATGTACCGTGAAAAGATGCCGGCCAATGCAGGCATGCTGTTTGTCTTTGGCAATCCGTCCACGCAATGCATGTGGATGAAAAACACGCCGCTGCCTCTGTCGGTGGCCTTTATCGATGCCAGCGGCAAGATCGTCAACATCGAAGACATGCAGCCGCACACGCTCGACAGCCATTGCTCCACGAAGACCGTGCCTGTGCGCTATGCGCTGGAAATGCATCTGGGCTGGTTCAAGCAAAAGAACATCAAACCGGGCATGAGCATCGGCAACTTGCCGGCGGCGCGCTAGGCCATGGCGGCGGGCCGCTAGCGGATGCGGCCTTAAAAATCAGAATAAAAACGCGAAAAAACCCGCCAGAACGAATCTGCGGGTTTTTGCTTTTCAACCAGTGCCAGCGTACCGGCACAGACAAGGCCACCGTGGTGGCTTGCCTGCTGGCGAATATTAAGCGGACAGTGCTTTCAAAGCAGCTGCCAGACGGCTCTTATGGCGAGCTGCCTTGTTTTTGTGGATGATCTTCTTGTCAGCGATACGGTCGATGGTCGACACGGATGCTTGGAAGATTGCAGCAGCAGCTGCCTTGTCGCCGCCCTGGATCGCTTTGCGAGCAGCTTTGATAGCCGTGCGCAAGGTCGAACGTTGGGACGAATTGTGTGCGTTTTGCTTAACTGCTTGACGAGCGCGTTTGCGCGCTTGTGCGGTATTTGCCATGGAATTTCCTAAAACAGGGTCAAAGTGCGTTTGCAAACATTAGTGTTTGCCAACCGGTGCGTTCTGTGCGTCTGCCGAACCATGTGTGCCAAACCAGTGCCTGTCAAACATTAGTGTCTGCGTAACAGAATTCTGTACAGCCTTCGATTATAGCGATATTTTCAAGCGGGGGCAAATCAAAAAACCGTGTGTCACGCCAAAAACACGTGAAAATGGGGCGGGCAAGGGCGAATCGGTGGCAATTGTTACCATATTTTAACCGTTTGCCAGTACCGCTCCCGGCTATAATCTGGCCCCATGAACTTGCTTAAAACCCTCGCCGCCATCTCCAGCATGACCATGCTGTCCCGTGTAACCGGATTATTGCGCGAAAGCCTGTTCGCGCGCGCCTTTGGCGCCGGCGCCTACACGGACGCCTTCATTGTTGCCTTCCGCATCCCCAACCTGTTGCGCCGCTTGTTTGCCGAGGGGGCGTTCTCGCAAGCCTTCGTGCCGATCTTGTCTGAATACAAGAACCAGCACGGCCAGGAAGCGAGCAAGCAGCTGGCCGACCACGTGGCCACCACGCTCGTCTGGGCCACTCTGCTCGTGTCCGCCATCGGCATCATCGGCGCGCCCTGGTTCGTGTATCTGATCGCCACGGGCCTGACCAAGGATGCGGGCGCTTTTGACGCGGCCGTGTGGATGACGCGCTTGATGTTCCCTTATATTACTTGCATGTCCTTCGTGGCCCTGGCTGGCGGCATCTTGAATACCTGGCGCGAATTCAAGATTCCCGCGTTCACGCCGGTGCTGCTGAACCTGTCGTTCATCGCCGCCTCGCTGTTCCTCGCGCCCTATTTGAAACAGCCGATCTACGCCATGGCGATTGCCGTGTTCGCCGGCGGCCTGCTGCAGGTGGCCATCCAGATTCCCGCGCTGATCAAGATCGGCATGCTGCCGCGCCTGTCGATCAATCCCGCCATCGGCCTGTCCGACGGCGGCGTGCGCCGCGTACTGAAGAAGATGGGACCAGCCGTGTTCGCCGTCTCGGCGGCACAGATCAGCCTGATGATCAACACGAGCATCGCGTCGCGCCTGGCCGAGGGCAGCATTTCCTGGCTGTCGTATGCGGACCGACTGATGGAGTTCCCCACCGCCATGCTGGGCGTGGCCCTGGGCACCATCTTGCTGCCCAGCCTGTCGAAGGCGAACGTGGATGGCGACAAGACGGAATACTCGGCCTTGCTGGACTGGGGCTTGCGCCTGACTTTCCTGCTGGCCCTGCCCGCCGCCGTCGGCATGGCAACCCTGGCCACGCCGCTGATCGCCACCCTCTTCCACTACGGCAAGTTCACGGCCGAATCCGTGACCATGTCGACGCAGCCGCTCGTGGCCTACAGCCTGGGCCTGATCGGCATCATCCTCGTCAAGACCCTGGCGCCCGCGTTCTACGCGCGCCAGGACATCCGCACGCCCGTGAAGATCGCCATCGGCGTGCTGATCGCCACGCAGTTGATGAATCTGCTGTTCGTGCCCTACATCGCCGTGGCCGGCCTGGCCCTGTCGATCGGCCTGGGCGCCTGCCTGAACGCCAGCTTCCTGTACTGGGGCTTGCGCAGGCGCGGCATCTACCAGCCGAAACCGGGCTGGGCCAAGTTCTTCCTGCGCCTGCTGCCGGCACTCATCGTCATGGGCGGCGTGGCGTATGCGGGCGCCGTGCGCATCGACTGGATCGCCATGCAAGCCCATCCGTTGCTGCGGGCCGGCGCACTGGCCCTGGTGGTGGCCCTGTGCGGCGTGGCGTACTTTGCCACCTTGTTCCTCGTTGGCTTCCGCTTCCGCGATTTCAAGCGCCACGCGTGATTGCGCAGGACGCTGTTGCCGGCGTCTTGCATCAAGCAGCTGATCCAGACGAAAAAAAACCCGCCGAAGCGGGTTTTTTTCATTGCAGCGAAAGCTTAGTCAGCTTTCTTGGCGCGGCGGCGGGCCACGGCGCCAACCAGCGCCAGACCGCCCAGCAGCATGCCATAGGTTTCTGGTTCTGGTACTGGCAGGGCCGAAACCGTGCCTACGTACTGAACATTTTTCACCAGGGTCAGGCCCGTGACTTGCACCGTGTAGGTGCCTGCGGCCAATTGACCTGCCCAGCTCAGATTCTGGATGCCGCTAGCCGTGCTCTTGGTCAGGTCGCCATAGCCGACCAGAGTAGCAGCGAAATCCTTGATCGCGCCGTTAGCAACGGAGAACGTTTGCAATGCACCGAACGAGGTCGACGATGGGGCCAGCAACTGGAAAGTCCACGAATCATTGATATCCGAATTGATGGCGAACTTGGTCGTGAAAGCCGACAGGGTATCGGAACCGGTTGGATCCAGGATGCCCAGGTCATAGGTTGCTGCCGATGCGCTGAACGATGCTGCTGCCATGATACCTGCAGCGATAAATTTCAATTTCATAGTTTATCCCTTAAAAAGTAATTTATGGCTGCAATGCGCAGGCCACCAATAGTTTTAGTACCGGAAGTACTGAACAGAATGGTAGCATAATCACATCAAATTACTTATAAATATTTTATCGAAGTTTCATCTGAGATAAGTATTTTCGAAATGAACTATTTGCCGCTATCTATTAATTTCCACACAAGAATAGTTACCGGCGCATACATTTATTTTTGTTACGTTTTGAGGTGAAAACGCCTACTCGGCAGTGTTTTCATCTGAATTTTGCGGTTCAGGCTGCTCAATTGGCGCTGATGGCGATTGTTCTTGCGGTGGAGTAACAGGGCGAGAAAACAACGGTGGCACCGGCAAGACAGGCGCGATGCCCGCCTCATCACTCGCCGGCACAGCTGCCGGTCCCGCAGTCGGCACGGAAGACACCCGGGCATCGACCATGAAGCGCCATTCCGAGAAATGCGCCTTGCCTTCGAAGCCGGCGAACCGGGCCTCGAAATTGCCGACCTTTAATGGCGCCGCCTGCGACAGGCTGTGCACGCCAATGATGCCGTTGCTGCCGGGCTGGTAAAGCAAGCCCCACTCGGCGCGGCCCGTGATGGGGTCGACAAACAGCTTGCGCAGATGCCGGCGCAACTGGGGCGTACGGGGATCGCGCAGCAAGGCGGCAAGGCTGGGCGGCTGTTGCGGCTGGCCCGGCGGCGTGGCGGCCGCATAACTGTAGAGGGCATCCGAAAACTGCGCGCCGATGTCGAGCAATTCCTGCTCGGCCGCCTGGCGCTGCAGCAAGGAACCCATCTTCAGCCCGGCCGCCCCTACCAAGCCCAGGATGGCCACCAGAATGATCAGGCCCAGATACGTAAAACCGCGCTGGCGGCGCGCAGAACGGTGCATGGCCGCTACCAGTCGGCAAACGGCGTGCCGCTGCGGTCCTTGCCGGGCGCGCCGCTTTTCACGTCATACACCTGGCCCGGCGTATCGTCGGGCGGCGGTACGATGAGCCAGCTGCTGTCGCTCTCCGTGATGGGATCGATGGGCATGGCGCGCAGGTATTTCTTTTCCACCAGTTGCTCCAGCGAATCGGGATAGCGCCCCGTATCGCCGTGGAACTGGTCGATGGTCGTGCGCAAATTGCGCAAATTGTCCGCCAGCACGGTTTCCTTTGCCTTGTCGAGGCTGGGAAAGTAGCGGGGCACGGCCAGAGTCAGCAGCAGCGCCACGATGCCGAGCACCACCAGCAATTCGATCAGGGTAAAGCCGCGCGTGCGGACTTGGGTGTTTTCAGCGGCCATGGTTCACCATAGACGGTAAGGCACGTTGTTCAAGCCGGTCTTGCCGGACGTGGAGTACACATCGTAGACATCGTCGCCCTCGCGCGGTTCGGCCGCCTCGCTGGCGTAGCTGCGCTTGCCCCACGTTTGCGCATCACTGAGGCCAGCATCCCCATTGAACGGGTCGCGCGGCACGCGGCGCAAAAAGAACATCTTGCTGCGCTTCGGGTTGCGCTGGTCCGCCACGCCCTCGACCAGCAGTTCCAGGCTTTTCGGATAACCGCTGGCGTCTGTCGCGCGCACAATGCGACCTTCGTCGCCAGCCCGTTTATACGCATCGATCCCCTGGCGGATCTCGCGCAGCGCGCGCCGCAATTCCTGCTCCTGGCGCCGCTGCACCGTCACCTGCGTGACGGGAATGACCAGGGTGGCCAGCACGCCCAGGATGGCCAGGGTCACCAGCAGCTCGATCAGGGTAAAACCTCCCTGCCCCCTCTGCGCATGCGCCAGTCTCATTTGGCAGGCGGTGGCGGCGGGCTCACCGGTACCGGCTGGCTCGACGACAGCGGCAAGGGCGCCGCCTGCAGCGGTACGGGCTGGCCCGACGATATCGGCAAAGGCGACGGAGACGGCTCGGGCGACGGCGCCACTTCCGGCGCGGGCACCGTCTGCGGCAGCGGCGCTGGCAAAGCGCCCGGCGTCATCATCGGCTGCGCCGGTGCCGGCTGCATGCCGACGGCCGACGGGCCGGAACGCACGATCACCGTGCCCGGCATCTGCGTGGGCGCCTTGGCCGCCATGTCGGGACGGCGGCGGAAGCTGCCTTCCGTGCCGGCCGAGAATTCCGACTCCTTCGCTTCCGGACGCTGCACCGTGCGCACCAGGTGCGGCGTGATCGACAGCACGATTTCCGTCTTCTGGCTGTCGTCCTTGCTGCTGCCGAACAGCCGCCCCAGCACGGGGATGTCGCCCAGACCCGGCACCTTGTTGCCCGAGCTGCGCTCTTCATTGTTGATCAGGCCCGCCAGCACCTGGTTTTCGCCATCCTTCAGCTGCAGCATGGTCGACGCCTGGCGCGTGCCGATCTGGTACAGGGTCGAGCCGCTGCGGGTGGTGGTGGCCGCGCCCAGGTTGCTCACCTCGAGCGAGATGCGGATGCCCACCTCGTTGTTCAAATAGATGGTCGGCTCGGCGTTTACCGTCAGGCCCACGTCCAGGTAGCTGATCGACTCGGAAGCGAAGCCGCCCGTGCCCGGCGAAATCGTGGTGGTCACCACGGGTACCCTGTCGCCGATGACGAACTTCGCCTTTTCCCGGTTGCGCACGCGGATGCGCGGGTTGGCCAGGATGTTCGCGTCGCCGTCCGTCTTGTTGGCGTTGGCCGTCACGGACAGGTCGCTCACGCCGATGGTGCGCTGGTTCAGCTTGTTCAGGTCGCTGATGGTCAGGCCGATTCCGCCCGAGGTGGAAAGCGGCGTCAGTGTCAGGCTCGATGGCCAGGCCACGCCCAGCTCCATCAGGCGGCTGCGCTTGACTTCGAGGATTTCCAGTTCCAGCACCACTTCCGCCTCGGGCACGTCCTGCAGCGCGATCAGGCGCTCGGCCAGGCGGATCGCCTCGGGCGTGTCGCGCACGATGACGAGGTTGAGCTTTTCATCGGCTACCACGTCGCGCGTCTTCAAAATCGTCTTGAGCGTATTGGCCACCTGCTTGGCGTCCGCGTTCGCCAGGAAGAAGGTCTTGACCAGCACTTCCTGGTACTCCTTCAATTTTGCCGCCACGTTCGGGTAGATCAAGATCGTGTTCGCATCCATCACCTGCTGCTCCAGCTGGTTCGTCACCAGCAGGAAGTAAACGGCCGATTCCACCGTGCTGTTTTTCAGGAAGATCGAGGTTTTCGCGTCCGCCTTGACATCCTTGTCGAAGACGAAATTGAGGCCGGAACGGCGCGCGATCAGCTCGAACACCTGTTTTAACGGCGCGTCGCGAAACTCGATCGTGATCGGCTGCTTGTACGACTTGGCCAGGCCCGACTCGACCACGGGCGGCGCCGTTTTGTCGTCGACCTCGCGCAGCAGCGTGCGTGCGCCCGCATGGTTCGGCTGCTCGGTCAGGATGGCGTTCAGGCGCTGGCGCGCGGGGTCGTAGCGCTTGGCGTCGATATCCTTCTGCGCTTCGGCCAGCAGCTTGCCCTGGCGCTGCTCGCGCTCGAGCGCGCGCAAGCCGCTGTTGGCCCGCTCGTTCTGCGCATCGATTTCCAGCACGCTCATGAAAGAAGCGCGCGCCAGATCGCCCTGCCCCGCCTGCGCCTGGCGCTCGGCCTGCTGCAAGCGGCTGCCGGTCGCCCGTTCGCGCGCCTGCAGATAGGCGCTGCGGTATTGCGCGTTGCCGGGGTCTTGCTGCAACGCTTCCTGCAGCTTTTGCAGGCCGGCCGGCACCTGGTCTTGCGCGATCAGCTCGCGCCCGTCGCGGTAGGCTTGCTGCCCTGCGCAGCCGGACAGCAACAAGAGCAACAGCGCCGATGAAAAGGAACGAGACATCACTCGGAAACTCCAATGTTGAGCTGCTGAACCTGGTTCAACGGCAGATAAGTAAGCGTCATGACGGGCGGCGCGATCGTCACGACCTTGTAGGCGCCATCGATGACGGTATTGGCGCGCACGATATACGTCTTGTCGGCGCGCGACAGAAACACTTCCCAGGCGCCGTCGGCGGCCGCCTTGCCCAGGTAGACGAAGGGCAGCGGCGGCGCCATTGGGGGCGGAGGCGGCGGCGCGGCCGTCACCGCCATTTTCGGCGGCGGCGGAGTCCAGTTCTGGCTCTGGAAGACAGCGCCGGCGCCGCCAAAGGTGTCGCCATCCTCGCCCGCCACTTCGCTGCGCGGCAGCAGGGCCAGGATGGCCGGCTGCGCGGCTGGCGCCTTGGCGGTGGCATGGCGCGCGGGCGCGACGGCCCGCTCCACCGCCTCGGCCACGTCGGCCACGGGCTGGCGCTCGCCGAACAGCAGCAAGGCGCCCGCGCCCAGCACGCCGGCCAGCATGAGACTATGGCGCGGCGTCATGGCGCCACTCCCGCATCGCCCGGTGTATCGGTCAGATAAAACGTCAGGCGCAAGCGCGCTTCGAGATCCGTATCGGCGATCTGCTCGCGGCGAAAACTCAGTTCGTCGAGCGAGGCGAAAGGGACGGCGCGCAGCGCTTGCAGCGCGAACTGCGACACGGCCGCATAACTGCCCTTCAGCGGCAAGGTCACCTGGTAGGTGGCGACCCGGCTGGCCTTGTCGTAGCCGCTCTTGTATTCGCCCTGCGCCAGCAGCAAGCCGTTTTTTGCGGCCAGGTCGAACAGCTGCTTGACCTGCTGCTCGGCATGGCGCTGCTGTCCCAGCGCGGCATAAAAGCGCGCCAGGTTTTCGCTGGCTGTCGCCGGCGGCGCGGCGGCCACCACGGCCAGCGCTGGCTGCGGCAAGGGCCGCGCTTCCAGCTGCGCCGCCACGGCGCGCTGCTGCCAGGCCCAGACCCAGGCGGCCACGCCCAGCGCGAGCAATGCCACTGCCAGACAGGCGGGCGCGCCCAAACGGCGCAGCAGCAGTTGCGCGCGCAGGCGCAAGCTATTGAGGTCGATGGCCGTCATGGCGTGCCCCAGCGCGCTTCGAGCTGGAAGCGCAACGGTTTGTTCGGATCGAGCGCGTTGATTTCATGGCGCAGCAGCTGCACGCGCGTGCCGAACAGCTCCTGCCGCTTCAATTGCGCCACATACGCCACCATGGCGTCGCTGCTGGTCGTTTCGGCCGTGATCTTCAGCACGCGCTTGCGCGCGTCCGGCTCCAGCGCCAGCAGCGCGACTGCCGGTGGCGTGGCGCTGGCCAGCGCATCCTGCAAGTCGCGCCACGGCAGGTTCAATTGCAGGATGGCCGCATTCACGGCCGCCGCCTGCGCGGGCGCGATCGGCGTGAACACCACCGGCGCCGATCCCTGCGTGGCGGCCAGCACGCGCTGCTGCGCGCGCTGCAACTGTCCTTCACGCAGTTGCTGGCGCTGCAGCGCGGCGCTGCCGCTGTACGCCGCCGTGACGGCCAGCGCCACACCCAGCGCGCCGACGCACCACGCCCACACGGGCACGCGGTGCAGGCTGCGGCGCCAGTTTGGCGGCGCGAAATCGATATCGAGGCGCGTCATGCCACGCCTCCGCTATGCGCCAGCCGGGCGGCCGGCGACAAGCCGTTTTCGCCATCCGGCGTGGAAAAAACCTGGCAGCGGAACTCTTTCGCCGGCGTCAGCCAGCCCGCTGGCGGCGCGCCGCACAGCTGCAGCAGTGCCGGTGCGCATACGCCTTGCAGCAGCGCCTCGCGCGCCAAGGTCTGCACCAGCCAGTCCCTGCCAGCGCCAGGCGGCACGGGCAGCGCGCGCACGGCGCGCAAACGCCCTTCGTGCCGCACGCCCAGGGTCAGGGCGCTCTCCTGCAATTGGCCAAACCAAGCGCCCGGTTTCAAGGCGCCGTGCCAGCGGTTCCAGTGGCGCGCGAATTGCGGCGTAATGAAAATCAGGGCCAGCTTGCGTGCTTCGGCCACGCGCGTCAGCTGCGCCAGCAACGCACGCGGCACGGCGCAAAAGAACGGCGCGCGCGCATCCCAGGCGCTGCTGCTGTGCCACAGGCCCGGTGCATCGCCATACAGCGATTGGAAGCGCAGCGCGGCGGCCGCCTCGATATCGGCCAGGCGCGCGGCGCCCTGCGGCATGTCCACTTGCCACAGGCGCGCCAGTCCATCGTCGAGCACCACGGACAGGGGCCAGCCCGCGTATTGCCCCGCTGGCAGAATCTGTTCCAGCGCCTGGCCCAGGGCGGAAAAGTTGCCATGCAACGCGTCGTCCGGCGCATACGCGGCTTCACCGAGCGAGGTCCATGCGGGCGCGCGCCAGCGGCTGCTGCGCCACAGGCTCACCTTGCCCGCCGCCACGCCCAGGCGCAATCCTTGTCCAAGACCTCTACGCATGCAGGGTGACCCTCTTGATTTCCGTGATGGTGGTGGCGCCCCGCTTGACCAGTTCCAGCGCCGCCAGGCGCAAGCTGCGCGTGCCGTTCGCATACGCGGCCGCCTTGATCTGGCGGATCGGTTTTTTATCGACGATCAATTCGCGGATTTCATCGGTCAGCACGAGAATTTCGGCGATAGAACGCCGCCCCTTGTAGCCCGTGCCGCGGCAATCGCCGCAGCCCTTGCCCTGCTTGAATTGATAGTCGGCCACGTCGGCGCGCGCCAGGCCCACGCTGGCCAGCTCGGCATCATCGGGCGTATACTCGGTGGCGCAATGGGGGCAGTTGGTGCGGATCAGACGCTGCGCCCAGATACCGTTCAGGGCCGAGACGAACGCATACGGATCGATGCCCATGTGGGTAAAACGGCCGAACACGTCGAACACATTATTCGCGTGCACGGTGGTGAGCACCAGGTGGCCCGTCAAGGCCGACTGCACGGCGATTTCCGCCGTCTCGCGGTCGCGGATCTCGCCCACCATGATCTTGTCGGGGTCGTGGCGCAGGATCGAGCGCAAGCCCTTGGCAAAGGTCAGCCCCTTCTTTTCATTGACGGGGATTTGCAGAATGCCGGGCAGCTGGTATTCGACGGGGTCTTCGATGGTGATGATCTTTTCGCGCCCGTTATGGATTTCCGTCAGCGCCGCATACAGGGTCGTCGTCTTGCCCGAGCCGGTCGGTCCCGTCACGAGCAGCATGCCGTAGGCTTCCTGCGCCAGTGCGCGCAAGGCGACCAGCGATGGCGAGTCAAAGCCCAGCGCTTCAAGGGTCAGCGCGCCATACGCCTCGATCATGGCGCGCTTGTCGAGGATACGGATGACGGCGTCCTCGCCATGGATGCTGGGCATGATGGAGACGCGCAAATCGATTTCGCGCCCGCCCGATTCGACGCGGAAGCTGCCGTCCTGCGGCACGCGGCGCTCGGCGATATCGAGTTCGGCCAGCACTTTCAGGCGCGAGATGATGTGCTCGGCCACTTCGATGCCGTTGACGGACGTGGCGTGATCGAGCACGCCGTCGACCCTGTACTTGACGGCCAGGCCGCCGGCCGTGCTTTCCAGATGGATGTCCGAGGCGCCCGCCTTCAGCGCGTCATACAGGGTCGAGTTGACCAGCTTGACGGCAGGGCTGGCCGCTTCCGAGACGCTGGCAAACGACAGCACGGCGGCCGTCTTGCCATCGCGCCGCGCGTCACTGGCGGCGCCGGGCAGCAGGCTGTCGACGGCGCGCGCCGACTCTTCCTGTTTCGACAGGTAGGCGCCGATGTCGGCCTGCAGCGCCAGACGCACGTCCAAGACGCCCTGCCCGGCGCGCGCACTCAGCCAGGTTTGCAGGTCGAGGTCGAACGGGTCGGCGATCACGCCCACCAGCTGGCCGCCGGCGGCGCGCAGCAGCACGCTGTGGCGCGCCAGCGCCTGCGACAGGGGCAGCACATCGAAGGCGGGAGACAAGGCCAGCATGTCGGCCGTTTCCAGCACGTCCAGGCCGAACGGGCGCGCCAGTTCGCGCACCACGGCGCGCGCCTCGATGCCGCTCAGCTCCTGCAATTCCTCGACCAGGCTGCGCTTCGATTGCCGGCTCAGGATGCGCGCGCGCTGCAGCAGCGCGGGGTCGATGGCGGCGGGAACGGAAGAAATCTGGTTCATGAAATATCGCCAGCAAGGTCAAAGATGGGCATGTACAGCAGGATCACGATGGCGCCCACGACGAGGCCGATGGCAGCCATCAGCAAGGGTTCGAAGGTGCGCGTAAAACGGTCGATCCAGCGGCTGATTTCACCGTCATAAAAGGCGGCCGACTGCGTCAACATGGGGCCCATGTCGCCCGTGCGCTCGCCCACGCGCAGCATGCGCAGGGAAATCGGTGTCGTCAATTGATGCTGCTCAAACGCCGACGACAGCGGCTGGCCCGCCTCGATGGCGCCGCGCGCGCCCTGCAACGATGCCTGCATGCCCGGCGAGACCATCGCCTGCACGGTGGCAATCGCCTGCACGATGGTGATACCGCCCTCGGCCAGCATGCCCAGGGTCAGGTACAGGCGCGACAGTTCATAGATGCGCACGCGCTCGCCGATGCCGGGCAGTTTCGCCAGCAGGCGCGCCACGCCGCCGTTGCGCAGCACGCGCCGCACGGCAGTGAACACGATGCTGCCGACGAGTGCCAACCCCAGCAACAGCAGCACGCCATGCTGCGTGACGAACTGGCCCCAGCTGAGCATCACTTGCGACATCCATGGCAGGTTGCGTCCCGCGCCCTGGTAGACCTCGGCGAAACGGGGCACCACATAGCTGATCAGGAAGGCGCTGACGCCGCCGCCCACGGCCAGCAGGATGGCGGGATAGATGGCGGCGCTGACGATTTTGGACCGCACCGCATCGATGCGCTGCTGGTAGTCGATGTAGCGCGACAGCGCGCGCGGCAAGTCGCTCGTGCCCTCGGCCGCCTTGACGATGCCGATATACAAGGGAGGAAACAGTTCAGATTGCTCGCCCAGCACGGCGGAAAAGCGCTTGCCTTCGCGCAAGCCTTCGAGCAGACGCGTGAGCACGCTGCGCGTGGCCGGCGACGCTTCCTTTTCCAGCAAGGCTTCCAGCGCTTCGACGATGCCCAGACCCGCTTGCAGCAGCGCCAGCAATTCCTGGCTGAACAGCAGCAGGGGCAAGGCCCGCGCGCGCTGGCGCCCGGCCGCACTGAACGGCGTGGCCCGCAAGGGGCGGATGGCGCTGACAAACAGGCCGCGCGCTTCGGCCTGGCGGCGCGCGTCGGCTTCGTCGCGGCCGTCGATCACGCACGTCTGCAAGGTAGTTACGGCCTGGTCCGTGGAAAGCGCGCGTACTTCGAACTGCATGATGGCTTGTCCGTAGGAAAAAGAATGGCGCTGGCGCTATTGCGAGCTGATGTCGGCGTTCTCGCCGCTGCCGCCCGGCTGACCATCCTTGCCCATCGAGACGATGTCATATTCGCCCTTGCTGCCCGGCGCGCGGTATTGATAGGCATGGCCCCACGGGTCGAGCGGCACGGCCTTTTTCAGGTAGGGGCCATTCCAGCGCGTGCCGGCGGCGGGCGGTGCCACCAGCAGCGCGGCCAGGCCTTCTTCCGTGGTCGGATAGCGCCCCACGTCGAGGCGGTAGGTGTCGAGCGATTTTTCAAACGCCTCGATCTGCGCCTTGGCCACCGTCACTTCCGATTTGCCCAACTGGGCGAAATACTTGGGGCCGACATAGGCCGCCAGCAAGCCGATGATCACGATGACGACCAGCAATTCGAGCAAGGTAAAGCCGCGCGCATGGCGCGTTGCCGCAAGGTTCTGCCTGTGTGCTGCATGCATCCGGTAACTCCTTATTGCCTACCTTCAATACATTGCGTCGCTGCGCGCGGCGGATGGCCACGCACGGGCGACACGCGCTTGCCTGATGCTTATCAGCCTACCATGCCGGTTATGGTTAATACAATCTTTTCTTTGCTCTGTGAACAACAAATTCCTGCGGAAACCATCCAGTGTGCGCGAAACCGCCACCGCGCCGCGCGCGCTTGCCTGGCTGCTTGGTGATTCAACTATTTTCAATGCAGAAACTATCTACTCCTGGTTACCAAATCATAGTAAGTGATGAATTTTATTCATTCATTATTTGTAACTTTCAAATTAAATTTGCAAGAATATCAAACAATGAAATTGCCTCTTTTGCTATAGTAAAAGTCAATTTTCTACGTATTGGTCTTATCCGTCCACGCAGAAAAGAGCATCCCAGACGCAAAACATATTGCATCCTACATAATCACCAAGGGAAATTCATGACTCGTATTGTGCATTCGAAGGCAACTGCCGCAGCAAGTCCTTTCTCGGCCAAGCAGTGGACCGGCGCCGCCATCCTGGCCCTGTCCGCCGCTTGGGCCCCCGCCGCCATCGCGGACGTGATCAACTTTGACAACGTCGACAGCCAGTTCGTCGGCCACGGCGACTCCCTGGAATTCGGCAAATTCCTGCTGACGGGCGCCTCGAATGCCGCCGGTGCCAGTTATGGCGACCTGGTCGGCGCCGTGTTCGACGGCACGGATCCGGCCGCCTGCGGCATGGCGTGCCCGACCAACAATACGAGCAATTACTATGCATCCCTCAACGACGGCATCGTCTACCTCGATCCGCTGACGACGGGCGGCAGCGTCAGCCTGCAGGGCTTCGACGCCAGCTTCATCGGCTACGCCCAGGGCGTCACCTATCCGGCCGTAGCGGGTCTGTTGCGCGTGCAAGGCTTCTACGCCAACGGTTCTTCCATCTATGAAACCTATCAACTGGGCGGCCCCATCGGCGGCAACTTCCAGTTCCAGCGCTACAACACGAGCGCCAACTTCGGCAGCCAGCAATTCGCCTCGCTGGCCTTCTTCGGATTCACTTGCAACACGGCCGGCAGTTGCAACGCCTTCACGAGCAACAAGGGCCAGTTTGCACTCGACAATATCGTCGCCTCGGTACCGGAGCCATCGACCTACGCGATGCTGCTGCTGGGCCTGGCCGGTGTCGGATTCGCTGCGCGCCGCCGCAGCAAGCAAGCCTGATTGCCGCCTCTTTTTGACTCCGATACCGATACAGGAAACCCTACATGACATTCCGTCCCGCCTTGCGTCCCATTTCGCTCGCCGTGCTGAGCCTGTTTGCCAGCCTCAGCTTCCAGGCCCACGCCGACGACCTGCGCCGCCCCTACATCGTGCAACTGACCGACAAACCGATCGCTTCCTACACCGGCTCGGTGGAAGGCCTGAACGCCACCCAGCCTGCCGCCGGCGGCCGCCTCGACCTGGCCAGCACGCAAGTGCAGCTGTACGGCGACTACCTTGAACAGAAACAGGCCCGGGTACAAGCGCTCATCGCCGCCGCGCCTGTGCAATACCAGTACAAGATCGTCCTCAACGGTTTTTCCGCCTTGCTGACGGACGCCGAAGTGCGCCAGCTGCAGGCGAGCGGCGAAGTGGCCAGCATCGCCCCCGACGAACCGCGCGCCCTGCAAACGAACTACACGCCCACCTTCCTGGGCCTGGACCAGCCGGGCGGCCTGTGGAGCCAGCTGGGCGGCAAGCAGCATGCGGGCGAAGACATCATCATCGGCATCGTCGATGGCGGCGTGTGGCCGGAAAACCTGTCGTATGCGGACAAGGTCGACGCCAACGGCGCCCCGACCTTCGACCCGAACGCCACCCTGGCCTACGGCGCGCCGCCGGCCGCCTGGAAAGGCAGCTGCCAGGCAGGCGAAGGCTTTACGTCCGACCACTGCAATAACAAATTGCTGGGCGCGCAGTATTTCAACGCCGTGCGCCTGACCGAGACGGACAAGATCCAGCACTGGAGCGAATTCACCTCGCCGCGCGATTCCATCGGCGACCCGAATGGCGAAGGCGGCCACGGTACGCACACCTCGTCCACCGCGGGCGGCAACGGGGGCGTGCCGGTGACCGTCAACGGCACGCCGCTGGGCGCCATTTCCGGCGTGGCGCCGCGCGCCCGCCTGTCCGTCTACAAGGTGTGCTGGTCATACAACCTGGCCACCCAGCCGACCGGTGCAAAGAACGGCTGCTACGGCGGCGATAGCGTGGCGGCGATCGAAAAAGCCGTGCAGGATGGCGTCCACGTGATCAACTACTCGATCAGCGGCGGCGGCACCGTCAACGATCCCGTCGAGCAAGCTTTCCTGCACGCGTCGAATGCGGGCGTCTTCGTTGCCGCTTCGGCCGGCAATGCGGGCCCGGCCAATACCGTGGCCCACGTCAGCCCGTGGATCACCACCGTGGCCGCCTCGACGCATAACCGCGCCAACCAGGCCAAGGTGACTTTGAGCAATGGCGCCAGCTACACGGGCGCTTCGCTCAACTACAACCCGCTGCCGGCCACCGCCCTGATCCGCGCGCAAGACGCGGGCCTGCCCGGCGCCGATGCGCAAAAACTGGCCCTGTGCTACCGCGCCGGCGACAACGGCGGCGTGGCCCTGCTGGACCCGGCCAAGGTTGCAGGCAAGGTCGTCAGCTGCCTGCGCGGCACCACGGCACGCACCGACAAGGGCGTCGCCGTACTCGAAGCGGGCGGCGCCGGCATGGTGCTGGTCGACACGGGCGTGGGCCTCGTGTCCGACCCGCACGTGCTGCCAGCCGTGCACGTGAGCGCCGCCGATGGCGCGCTGATCAACGCCCAGGCGCAAACGGGCACGGCCACGGCCGCCATTTCGCGCTTCGTCACCAACGGCAACGGCCCTGCCGCCCCCGTGGTGGCCGACTTCTCGTCGCGCGGCCCGAACCTGTACGACGCCAACCTGCTCAAGCCGGACGTCACCGCGCCTGGCGTGGACATCCTGGCCGGCGGCACGCCTGCCTTGTCGCGCGCCCAGCGCGACGCCGTGCAGGATGGCAGCCTGGTACCGCCGCAAGCCTACATCTTCCTGCAAGGCACTTCGATGGCCAGCCCGCACGTGGCCGGCCTGGCCGCCCTGCTGCGCCAGCAGCATCCGGACTGGAGCCCGGCCGCCATCAAGTCGGCCCTGATGACGACCGGCAGCGCCACCCTGCCCGACATCCAGGCGGGCGACGCGCGCGGCATCCTGCCATGGGGCCAAGGCGCCGGCCACGTGACGCCGAACAAGGCGACCGATCCCGGCCTCGTGTATGACGCCAGCCTGGCCGATTACAAGAAATACATGTGCGGCGTCGGCATGACGGCCGAATGCGCGGGCGGCACCCTGGCCGGCTACAACCTGAACATGCCGTCCATCACCATCGGCAACGTGCTGGGCACGCAAACGGTGACGCGCCGCGTCACCAACGTGGGCAGCAGCAGCGCCACCTACACGGCCAGCGCCTCGCTCAGCGGTTACAGCGTGACAGTGGCGCCTGCCACCCTGGCGCTGGCACCCGGCGAAACCAAGTCCTTCACCGTGACCCTGACGCGCACGACGGCGCCGGACAATGCCTGGCAGTATGGCGCCCTCGTGTGGAGCGACGGCGTGCACACGGTGCGCAGCCCCGTCACGGCCCGCTCGGGCCGCGCGGTGCAGTCGCCGGCATTGCTGCAGGCCGACAAAGTCAGCGGCCTGCGTTCGCTGACCCTGTCCACCGGCTTTGCCGGCAAGGTCGGCGCGGCGACGGGCGGCCTGAAGGAAGTAGCGCGCAGCGAGCAAACCATCAGCCAGGCCGCGCCGGGCAGCGTGGAAACGCTGGCGCAGATGGCCGACGCGTGCAAGGCGGGCGGCAGCGGCGTGCGCGCGGTCAATGTCAGCATTCCCGCCAGCACCGTCGTGGCGCGCTTCGAAATCTTCGACCGGGACACCACGGAAGGCACCGGCAATGACCTCGACATGCTGCTGCTCAACAGCGCCGGCGCGACGGTCGCCACCTCGGCCACGGCCGGCTCGAACGAAGCCATCACCGTGACCACCCCGGCGGCAGGCAGCTACAAGGTCTGCGTGATCGGCTATGAACTGGCAAATGGCGTCTCGACCGGCTTCGGCCTGTCGTCGGCCGTCGTCACGACAGCCGACAAGGGCGGCAACCTGAAAGCCACCCTGCCTACCAAGGTATATGTGGGCGGCAGCGCCACGGCTGGCATCAGCTGGTCGGGACTGGAAACGGGCAAACGCTACCTGGGCGGCGTAGTCTTCCTTGATGGCAACAGCGCGGCAGCGTCCACCACCGTACTGTCGGTGGAGACCAACAACCCGTTGCCGCTGGCCGTCCCCAGCCAGCGCAACGTGAGAGCGGACGCCAAGCTGTAACGCTATCGCTCCACGCAGTAATACGGCGCGCCCTGCGGGGCGCGTTTTTTATGCGCGACGCGCGTACAATCGGCGCATGTCCACCTTTCGCCTCTGCATTGCCATCCTGGCCGGCATGGCCAGCATGCATGCCCTGCCTGTCGCGGCGCAGGCCGCTGCGGCGCGGCAGTCCTACGTAGTGCAATTGCGCGCCCCGCCGCTGGCCTCGCAAGCGGACGGCGTGCATGGGCTCGATACCCACAGCGATGCGGCGCGGCGCTACACGGCCCAGCTGGAAGCGCAGCAGCGCGCCGTGCTGGCGCTGGTGCCAGATGCCCCCGTGCAATACCGCTACACGACGGCCTTCAACGGCTTTGCCGCCATGCTGACACCGGCCGAAGTGGCGCGCCTGCAAGCGAGCCCGGACGTGGCGCGGGTATCGCCCGGCAGCATCGAA
This sequence comes from Janthinobacterium sp. NKUCC08_JDC, assembly GCF_019345575.1. Taxonomy (NCBI): domain Bacteria; kingdom Pseudomonadati; phylum Pseudomonadota; class Betaproteobacteria; order Burkholderiales; family Oxalobacteraceae; genus Janthinobacterium; species Janthinobacterium sp. NKUCC08_JDC. The sequence continues at coordinate 59,639 of NZ_JAHKQW010000007.1, forward strand.
CACACGCAAGACGGCGGTAATGAAAAGAGTCGGGCCCGGCCGCGGGACCAGCGCTAGTGGCTGAGCAGGCGCAGCGCGATGCCGCGCGACACGGCTTGCATGCGGTTGCTTACTCCCAATAATTTATAGATGCGCTGCAAATGGCTTTTCACGGTGGTGCCGCTGATGCCGAGAATTTGCCCCACTTCGTCATTGCTTTTCCCCTCGCGCACCCAATGCAGCACTTCCAGCTCGCGCGCACTGGCCGCGCGCGCGGCAGCCGGGCCCGTCACGGATGCACGCTGGCTACCTGGCAGCGCCAGCCAGTGCACGTGCAGGTAGGGCAGCAGCAACTCCAGCGCATACGCCTGGCGCGCCGCGTCCGCCGGCTTCACGGCGAACAAGGCAAAAAAGCTGCCGCCGGCGTCGCCCACGCTGCCATGCACCAGCACGCCGTCGATGACGCCCGCCCTATGGCCACCCGCGCGCCAGGCCAGCGCAAGGTGCGCCAGCTGGGCCTGGCGCTCGCGCAGCTGCGCGTGATCTGGCGCGGCGCTGTGCCAGGCTTCGCTGCGCAGCACGGCCCCGCCGGCGTCCAGTTGCGCGCACATCAATATGTCGTGCGGCAACAGCGTTTGCAGCGGCCCCTGGCTCCACAGAAAGAAATCGCCGGGCACGGCGATGCCATGCGCGCCAAGGATGGCGTGCAGCAGGTATTCCTGCTCCCGCCCCGTCAGCAGCATCATGCGCACACGGCGGTATCAAACGCCAGATAGCGGTAGCCGCTGCCGCGTACGGTTTCAATGCGGTGGCCGCAGCCGCCCGGCTGCAAGGCGTGGCGCAATCGTCCCACGTGGGCGTCGACCGTGCGCTCGTCGAGATAGGCGGCATGGCCCCACACCTGGTCCAGCAGTTGCGCGCGGCTATGCACCCTGCCCGGATGGTCCATGAGGAAATGCAGCAGTTTGAATTCCACGCGGCCAAGGTGGATGGGCACCTTACCCGCCGTCACGCGCAGGGTGTGCGGGTCGAGCCGCAAGGCGGCAGCCCCGGCCGTGCCTGCGCCTGTGCGCAAGGCCGATGGCGCGTGCCGGCGCAGCAGCGCATGCACACGGGCCAGCATCTCACGGGGACCGAAAGGCTTGCACAGATAATCATCGGCGCCGCTTTCCAACGCCAGCACCTTGTCCTGTTCGCTGTCGCGCGTGCTGATCATGATGATGGGCAAGTCGCACAGCGCGCCATCCTGGCGCACCTGGCGCAGCAGCGCAATGCCGGACGCATCGGGCAGTTCCCATTCCAGCAACAGCACGTCGGGCGGATCGGCCGCCAGCAGCGCCAGCGCACCGCGCGCATCCAGGGCGCAGCTGACCCGGTAGCCGGCGCCCGCAAGGTTATGCGCCAGCAGCGCCTGCATGGCAGGCGCAGGGTCCAGCACCAGGATATGGCCAGGCATCGATGCATCTCCCGAAAAAAGTTGGCAGCAGTCATAAAAATACTAGACTGCCCGACAAGTTTTTTACTATGCATCAAGCGTAAAACGGTGACTAATACAATTTAGTTTCCTGATTTATAGCTATTGCGAATAAATAGACGAAAAAAAACACAGCGGCCCGCAGGCGCGCTGTGTTTAGTCTGGGACGATTATGCGCGTGCGACAGGCTGGCGGCGGCGCAGGGCAAAACCGATCAGCGCCAGGCCGCCCGTCAGCATCATCCATTCCGACGCTTCCGGCACGGCCGAGATCGACGCGATGCTCGCATACGTGCTGCCGGCGAGGCTGGCGGGCAAGCCACCAGTCATCGGCGTCAGCTCGAACTGCACCAGGTTGCCATTGACGTTGCCCAGGTAAGCCATGCCGGTGTAGTCGAGCAAGCCCACGCCAAACGTCGTGCCCGCGTTGCCGGCCGTGTTCAGGAAGTCGCCGCCAAAGACGATATTGAAACCGAACTTGCCGCCCAAGGTCACGTTGTGGAACCAGTCGTTGTAGGCGCCGCTATTGCCGAAGGTCAAGGTGCCGGGCAAGCTGCCGCTGACATTGCCTTCCATCGATTCCAGTGCGCCGAACGCGCCCGAGAAATTGCTGAGCACGGCGCTGGCGCCCGGCGCCGGGCTGTTGCCGGCAATAAAGGCGAAGTCGAGGAAACCGGCGCCCGAGAACTGGCTCGTGTCGATTTCCACGTGGTAGCCGAGCGGACCCGCCAACGCCAGGCTGGAACTGGCGGCCAGCACGGCAGCCAGGACGGCGCGGCGCAGGGTGAGGTTGAATGTCGTTGTCAACATGATGGTGTCCTTAGAAGTTGCCGGCGAAAATGCTGGCCGAGTAATTGATCGTCACTTTCGACGGATTGGTGAAACTGACGGCAAACGAAGCCGTCGCGCCCGGCGCCAGGCTGGCCGCGTTGACGGTGACGTAGGCGGCGCCCGCATGGCTGCCCGTGGCATTGGCCAGGCTGACGCCGGCAGGCAAGCCGCCGAACACCACCTGGAACGGGCCGTTCAAAACGCTCGTGCCCGTGTTGGTGAACGAGAACGTGCCCGTGTATTTTTGCGTCGCGCGGTTGTAGGCCAGGCCCGAGCTCGCTTGCGCCACGCCGGCCGTGATGTCGCGGTAGGCGGGCTGCAAGTCCAGGCTGACGACGACGGGATCATGGTCCGAAGCGCGGTACGGCAAGGCGTTGTACAGGTCTTGCGGCTTGGCCGAGTCGATGTTGTAGTCGATCACTTCCGGCTCATCCGCATTCACATGCCATTCGGCCACGCCGGCCACTTGCGGGCTCAGCGAAGCGCTGGCCAGCGCATGGTCGAGGTAGCCGCTCTGGCCGCCGAATACGTACGAGTACGGCATGCCGGACGGCCGCACGAAACGCTCGAGTTCATTGACGAAGCCGGCGCCCGTGATGGCCTGGATCGGGTCTTCCGCGCCATAGGAATTGAGGTCGCCGATGACCAGCACGTCCGCGTCGCCGGCAGCGGCCGCCACCTGCGGCACGAAGCTGCCGACCAGGCGCTGGGCTTGCTGCACGCGGGTGGCGTTCCAGCAGCTCTGGCTATCGTTCTGGTCGGCGTCCAGCCCGCTCGAAGGGCAGCTGCCCTTCGACTTCAGGTGGTTGACGATCAACGAGAATTTCTCGCCATTGCCGGCACGGAAAGTTTGCGCCATCGGCGGACGGTTGTTGATGGCGTTGGCGTCCGACAAGGCACCGCCCACCAGGCCCAGCTTGGCGGGCTTGTAGATCATGGCCACGCGGATGGCGTCCGTGCCCGTGGCGGCCGGCTTCGGCACCACGGCATACGTGACGCCGCCGATGGCCGCGTTCAGTTGCTCGACCAGGTAGGTGACGGCCGTCTCGCCATTGTTCTGGATTTCCATCAAGCCGACCACGTCCGCATCGATGGCTTTCAGCTCGGCGACGATCTTGTCGCGCTGGCGTACGAACTCGGCCAGATTGTCGGCGCCGCGGCAATTGCTCTTCGTGGTCGAGGTGCCCACGGTGCAGCCTTGCCCCGTCTGCCCAAAGATATTGTTGCCATTCGTAAAGGTCGTAAAGAAATTCAGCACGTTGGCGCTGGCCACCTTGACGTTGCCGGACGGCAGTTCCGGGCTGCCCGTGCGCGGGTTGTCGCGCGAGAATTGCGGCGTCTGCGTCGGCTGTAATTTGTAGGCGGCGCCGCCACCGCCGATGGCGCCAAAGTCCACCACGCCCGTCAGGTCGGCCACCGTGTCGCCGCTGCGCACGGTGTTGTCCTGGCCGATGTAGGGTATCGTCGCTGGCGCCACGAAAATGCCGTCATCGAGCACGATCAGGTTGTTCGCATTGGCGGCGATCAAGGCCTGCGCCTCGGCGGAACCGGCCGGGTAGCGGTTGGTCGGCACTTCGCGCCGTCCCGCCGACAGACTCAGCTCGCCGCGCGCGCCCAAGTAGGTGTTTTGCGACACGGTCAACGGTTGCGTGAAGCGCACGAGCATGCCTTCCACTGCCGCCAGGTTCTCGTTCGGCAAGCTCACATTCGCCGGCACGATGCTGTGGCCCGCGCTTTGCGTGAGGATGGCCGTCACGTCCTTAAATTCTGTATAGGAATTTTTCGCGCCCGATGGCGTGTATTCGACCACCGTGCCCGTCACGCGCACCAGTTCGCCCGGCTGGACGGTGGTGGCCGTCGCGCCCGTGTACACGAAGATGCCGTCCGACGTCGACGGGTCGCCATCGCCGGCCGCATCCTGGATGAAGAAGCCGGTGCCCACTTTCAGGGTCACCACGCCCTCGGTCGTCTGCACGGAATTGGCATACGGGCTGCTGGCACCGCTGCCCTGAATTTGCGGGATCGTGTGGCTGATGGCGGCCAGGCCTTGCACGGCCACATCGACCTTGCACGACGCCGTCTGCTGCTGGTCGTTGCTGAAATTCACGATGACCGGGTAATTTCCCACCGGCACGCCAGCGGCCACCAGCAGGTTCACGCTGGCGCTCTCGCCCGCCACGCCGGCCGCGCTGAAATTGGCCAGGCTAATGCCGGCCACGGCGGGCGAGCTCAAGATAGCGGCATTCACGACGCCATCGACGTCGGACGCGCGCAGCACGGCGCTGCCGCCATTGCCCACAGCCAAGGCCAGATTAGCCGGGCAGCTGGTAATAATCTGGTGCACGACGGGGCCGCCGCACACATTCAGCGGCGAAGCCGTATTGCGCGGCGTCACGCTGCCGGTGGCGAAGTCCGCACTATTGTCGTCCGTGTCGCCGCAACCGCCATTCGCGCGCGCAATCGACAGGGTATTCGATGGTGCGGGCGCCACGGCGCCTTCAAAACCGTTGGCCGTGCCGAAACCGACCAGGTCGACGATGGCGGCGCCCGTGGGGCTGGCGCCCGTTTGCGCCGTCTTGCTATTGCTCAGCAACACCTTGCCTGCCGTACCGGACATGGCCAGGCTGCCCGTGGCGTCCGGCGTGGGCAGGTCCTGCGTGCCGCCCGCGCCCTTGGCTTGCTGGACCAGCAAATACTGGCCTGGTTGCAAATCGATAGCCGGCAAGGCCGTCACGGCCCAGCTCGTGCCAGCGGCGGACGCGTATTGCACGCTCCAGTTGCCCAGGTTCACGGGGCTGGCGCCGCGGTTGAAAACTTCGATGAAATCATTGCGGTACAGCGCCCCCGAATTGCCGCCACCGCCATACACCTGGCTGATGACGATATCGGAAGCGGCCAGGGCTGGCACGGACAGGCTGGCCAGCAAGGCGGCCATGACGGTCAGGCGCAGCGGCGTGCGCAAGGGGGAAAACGAGGTGTGCATGAGGATCCCGGTCGGTAAATAAATGACGCCGCCCCCACATGATCGGCCGGCGCGCCACAATTAACAAAAGTATTTCAGACTTGTTATTTGCATATTAAAGGCCCGGGATGACGACTTGATGACATTTGATTAAGCCGAATGGAGTAAAAGAGTTCCCTGCACCGCTACGCCAACAACGTGCTGCAGTGGCTTCTTGGCAACAAAAATTTCCTTCTTACCCAAAGTAAGGCATGATGTCCGAAAATATGATATATTTCATGCAAATAAGTTTTAATATCTGCAAGACATTAATGCTTCAAAGTAATGCAAATCAATGCAGGAGCTGGCTCCATCCACGCCCGCACCTTGAGTTGCCAATCCGACGATGCCCAAAAAGGCGGTATCGCCGGGTTTTGGCAGAAATCCTAGTCCGATGGCTTGCGAGCATCCACCAAGCCCGGATATATTCGAAGAGATCAGCCATGTTATCAAGAGTCACCCGACTCCCAGCGAGCGCCATGTTTATTGCCGCAGTACTGTGCAGCGGCGCTGCCCAGGCACAAAATACGCAACAGGCAGCGAATGCGAATGACAATAAGTGCCAGACAAGTACGTCTGGCGCGAATGGCAAGGCCAGCGATGCTGACCTTGACGGTACCTACAGTGCCTGTAGTCTCGCTAATGGCTTCATCGGCTTTGGCGCACGCACCAATGATGGCACGAACCAGTCGCCTGAGTTTGGATTGGGAGAGTCCGATCAGGTATTGCGCCATCCCCAAGCGGGCGAAAGAGACCATCGCCTGGCAAATCTGCTGGTACAACAGGGCGACAATGGCGCCCAAGGCAGCTTGCGTACAGGCCGCGCTAGTGGTGATTATCGTTTCGGTACGCGAGATTTTGTGTCGGTACAAGAAAGCCCTACCATCGACAATACTGGTGGGTACCGCGGCGCAACGCGTGGCATACGTGGCGCAAGCGACGAATACGCTGCGCTCGTCACGTCGTCAGGCTTCGAGACTGGCGCACCTGCCGGCGGTGGCGGCGTAGGCGGTGGCGGCGCTGGTGGAGGTATCGACAGCGGCAGTAATGGCAACAGCCTGATTCCCCCTGTTACCCCAGCTGTTCCAGAACCGGGAACTTGGGCCATGCTGATGGCTGGGTTGGCAGTACTGTCCTTTGCTGTACGCCGCAAGACATAATAAAAAAGGCTCGCAAGAGCCTTTTTTATTTGCTTGATAGCCTATCAGCGCCGGAACTTGGCATACGGTGCCGCCAGCGGATCGCCGATGAACAATCCCTGCGCCGGCCACGCCACACTTCCCCAATACGCTTCCAGCGCCGTCATCCCCGACAAGTAACGCCGCAGCAGCACTGTCGGATTGGGAAATTTCTGCCAGTGATTGCATGGTTCGCTGACGGTGCCATAACTGGCAGTAGCGCCCGCTTCCAGCCAGCGCTGGCTGCTCATTTGCGCCATCCCCTGCAAATCCCCGCCAAACGACGTCAGGTGATCCGCCAGGGCGCCTGGCAGGAAACGCAAGGTGTCGAGCTGGGCAACCTTCGCCACGCCAGTCTGGTACACCATGATGTCTTGCGCGCCCTCCAGGCTGTCCGCCTTCAGGTTCTTGACCGTCAGCTTGCGCTGGCGCACGATCCCGGCAGGCGGAAAAAAAGCGGCACGACTGTTGCGCGCATTTTCGCTGGTGGTCAGATAATATGCGCTGGCGGCGGGCACGGAAAAGCCGCTGACCGTCCCGCGATCCACCACGGCCTTGGCCTCTTCCACAAAATCGATGGGCAGCAACATGGACAGGCGCATGCCCATCTGCGTAAATGGTTGCGGCACATTGCTGTTGAAATACATGCTGGGCTTGCCGGCGTCACACGTCTTGGCGCATTGCCCCGCATCGTAGCCCAGGGTATAGGCGGAAGTGATCGAATTGCATTCGACCGCGTAAGGCGCGCTCCACACCATCAGCACGGCCTGGATATGGGGCTTCAATTGCGCGTCAATGCGCTCCTTCAATTGCGCGAACTGATCCATGCTGAGCTTGCGCGGGCGATTCGGGATATTCACGTGCACAACGTTCGCAGGCGGGATGCCATGCGCCTGGCGGTAATATTCACCCACCACGATACTGTTTGGTTCGGCGTCATTGATCACGACTGCCAATTGCAGCGCATTCAATCCTGGCGGCATGGATGGTGCATCGGCATGGGCGATGCCGGCAGCCAGCGCCAGCGAAAGGAAGAGAGATTTATGCAAGGTCAATATCGCCGTTGAAGAAGATCGAAGCCGCCATGTGGCGGCCGCCAGCTATGCCCGATGATTATAGCGCCCAGCAATCGACAGGCGAAAAAAATGGAGGCCGCAGCCTCCATTTCATCAATGCAACATACCGGCTCAGGCTTGCAGCTTGCGGCGGCGCGCCGCGAAGCCGACCAGGCCCAGGCCGGCCAGCAGCATGCCGTAGGTTTCCGGTTCCGGCACCGGCGTCACCGCCAGGTTGCCGCTATAGCTGCCACCAGCGGACGAAGCCACATAGCCATCGATCTGCAGGAAGTAATTGCCGGTCGCCAGCGGCGTACCGCCCGATGCCAGGCTCCAAGCTTGGTCTTGCGCCGTATAGTTGATCAGATCGAGCGTACCCTGAAACAGTACGCCGCCGGCATTGCGCAGGCTGAAGCCGGTCAAGGTCAGGCCGGAATTGGCGCTGGGCTTGAGCGAGGTCGCCAGTGCGCTCAGGTCATTGAAACCCGTTACGCTAAAGGTATATTTGTCGCTGAAAAAGTTATTTTGCGCGCCAGCCAACTGGCCTGCCGCCAGCGAGAAAGAACCCAGCAATTCAGCGCTCGAGTAATCGAGCAAGTCTTGCGTCAGATCTACCGGTGCATGGCTGATATCGACCGGAGCGGCGTGGGCCGCCAGGCTGCTGCCGGCAAACATCGCTGCCACGAACAGGGATTGAAGAAATTTTTTCATACTTTTCACCAAGAGTGCTGCGGCCAGCTCAGGCTAGCCGCGGGATAAAATGCGAATGGAGGGGCAAACGGACGCCGTTCGCCGTGCTCAGCCGGCGTTCTGGCGACGGCGCGCCATGAAGCCCAGCAGACCCAGGCCAGCGAGCAGCATGGCATACGTGCCAGGCTCAGGCACGGCCGACACCAGGCTGCCGTTGGCACTGAAAGCGGCGCCCGTGTTCGACACGACATTGCCGCTGACTTTCAGGTAGTAGGAACCGGCTGCCAGATTCGCGTACGACAAGGTCCACTTGTCGTCGATGCCGCTCAGCAGTTGATCGCCTCCCAGCAATTGCGCATTGTTGACGCTGCTGTACAAGCCAAAACCCGTCAGGTTCAGGCCATTCAAGGCGCTGCTGCTGCGCGACGTCAAGACTAGGCTCAGATCGCTGGCGTGCGCCACGTCAAACGTAAACAAATCATTGAAGAAATTGTTTTTCTGATTATTCTTGAACTTGTCGCTGAACGTCAATGAACCACCCGTGGACAGCTTCACGGCACCTGGCAGCGAACTGATGTCCACCGGCGCGGCAAAAGCTGCCTGCGAGAATACAGCTGAACCGGCAAACGCCAGCGTTGCGAGCACCGAGCAAATATTTTTCTTCATGCGATTCCACCAACGTAACTGCGGGTGGCGTTGCACCCGCATGTATTTATCTAATCAAACCAGGCAGAATCATAGCATAAAGCAATTTTTTATGTTAACTATTGTTTAATGATGAGTTACTTTATAGCATCATTCTTTAAGCCAATAGTTTCACAGTGCAGATATCGTAAAAACCGCGCATCAGGCGCGCTGGTAGACATCCTCCAGCCGCACGATGTCGTCTTCGCCCAGATAGCTGCCCGATTGCACTTCGATCAGGTGCAGCGGCAATTTACCCGGGTTTTCCAGCCGGTGCGTCATACCGATGGGAATGTACGTCGATTCGTTTTCCGTCAGCAAAGTCACCTTCTCGCCGCAGGTGACGCTGGCCGTACCGCTGACGACCACCCAGTGCTCGGCACGGTGATGGTGCATCTGCAAGGACAGCTTGCCGCCCGGATTGACCGTGATGCGCTTGACCTGGAAGCGCTCGCCGATATCGATGCCTTCATAGCTGCCCCATGGGCGGTACACCTTGCGGTGCTGCACGTGTTCGCTGCGCCCCGCCTGCTTCAAGTGATCGACCACCTGTTTCACGCGCTGCACCTGGTCCTTGTGTGCCACCAGGATGGCGTCGTCCGTTTCCACCACGATCAAGTCCTGCACGCCCAGCACGGCCACCATGCGGCGCTCGGCGCGCACCAGGCAATTGCTCACGCCGTCGAGATACACGTCGCCGCGCACCACGTTGCCGTTGGCATCACCGTGCTGCACTTCCCACAGGGCTGACCAGGAACCGACATCGCTCCAGCCGATGGCGGCCGGCAGCACCACCGCATGCGCCGTATGCTCCATGACGGCATAGTCGATCGAATCGGACGGACAGGCGGCGAAGGCCTTCTCTTCCAGGCGGCAGAAATCGAGGTCGCGGTAGCCGTCGCGCACGGCCGCCTCGCAGGCGGCCAGCATGGCGGGCTGGAATTGCCCCAGTTCTCCCAGATAACGTTCGGCGCGGAACATGAACATGCCGCTGTTCCAGAAATAATTGCCGGCAGCCAGGAACGACTGCGCCGTGGCCAGGTCCGGCTTTTCCACGAAACGCTCGACCTTGCAACCGATGGCACCAGGGCTCACGGGTGCGCCGCTGCGGATATAGCCATAGCCCGTTTCCGGCGCCGTCGGCACGATGCCGAAGGTGGCCAGCGCGCCGTCGGCCGCCAGCAGCGCCGCCTCGGCGATGGACTGGTGAAACGCGGCCACGTCGGTGATGACATGGTCGGCCGGCAAGACCAGCATCAGCGCATGCGGATCGATGGCCAGCAGGTATTGCGCGGCCACGGCCACGGCAGGCGCCGTGTTGCGCCCTACCGGTTCGAGCAAGATACCCAGCGGCGGCAAGCCGATCTCGCGCAGCTGCTCGGCCACCATGAAGCGGTGCTCATTGCCGCACACCACCAGCGGCGGCATGACTTCAAACTCGGCCAGCGCACTATCGCCGGCACGGCGGTTCGACAGGCTGCTCACGCGCAGCGCCGTTTCCTGCAACATGGTCTTGTCCGTTACCAGCGGCAACAGTTGCTTGGGCAACACGGCGCGCGACAGCGGCCACAAACGGGTGCCCGAACCGCCGGACAGGATGACTGGGTAAATTTTCATGGTTTCATTTCAAAAGCAGTTTATTGAGGAGCATGCACGCTCGACACTATAATCGTTCAGGCGATCAGCATGCCACCCAGCACGCCGCGCGCGGCGCTTTTGTCCGGCGCCATCAGCCGCCATCCTTGCTCAAGGTCACGGGAACGACGGGCGCGGCGGCGGGAAACAGGCGCGCATACGCGGCCAGCAGCTTGGGCGCTTCATATTCCCACTCCAGTTCGTTGATCACGCGATGGCGGCCAAACGCGCCCATCTGCTCGCGGCGGGACGGGTCGTCGAGCAATTCGACGATCTTGCGCGCCATGTCGATAGGGTCGTTCTTCAAGGCATACAGCGACGCCTGCTGCGCCGACACCTTGCCTTCGACCAGGTCGAATTGCACGATCGGTTTTCCCAATGCCATGTATTCCATGATCTTGTTCATGGTCGACTTGTCGTTCATGTCGTTGGCCACGTCCGGGTTCACGCATACGTCGGACGTGTTGAGCATTTCCAGCAATTGCTGGTCCGGCACGCGTCCCGTGAACGTCACGTAGTCGGCGATGCCCATGTCCTGCGCCATCTGCTTCATCTGTTCCAGCGAGGTGCCGCCGCCCACCAGGCCGAAGTGCACATCCTCGCGCTTCAAGGTCTGCACGATGTATTGTGCCGCCTGCAGCAACAGATCGATGCCTTCCTGCGCACCCATCACGCCCACATAGCCGACCAGGTAAGTACGGCCCTTCTTGAGTTCCGGCACGGGCGGCAGCACGCGCAAGCGGTCCAGCTTGGGTCCGCTGCGCACCACGTAGACATCCTCGGGCTTCATGCCGCCCCGCTCGATGGCGATCTTCTTGTACGACTCGTTAGTGGCGATCGACACGTCGGCGCTCTGGAACGACCAGCGCTCGAACAGCACCATCAGTTTATAAAAGAAATCGCGCCGGCCGAACTTGGCTTCGTACAGCTCCGGATTGATGTCGTGGTGGTCGAACAGGAAACGCTTGCCCATCGTCAACTTGAAGAAGCCGCCGATGAGGAACAGCAGGTCGGGCGGATTGCAGGCGTGGATGACGTCGAAGCCGCGCGCGAAGTGCACTTTCCACGCCAGGCGGAAAGTGTGGAACAGCGCCAGCGAATATTCGACCAGGTACCCCTTCGCCCCTTCCGCTTCCAGCGGCAGGTTGTAGCGGTAGATATGGATGCCGTCGATGGCTTCGTAGCGCGACTCGTAGCCCTTGCCCGTCGGGCAGATGATCGACACTTCATAGCCATTCGCATGCAGGGTGGTCGCTTCCTGCCACACGCGCCGGTCGAATGGCGATGGCAGGTTTTCCACCAGGATCAGCACACGGCGCGGCTGCCCTGCCAATTGATTACCAGCAGATGCCGTCATATTGTTCTCCACTTTGATCCTTGCTGATGCGCACCAGGTCGACGATGTGCTGGTGCGGCTTGAGGCTGCCAGGCACGGTCTTGAACTCGGCCGCGCCATTGCCGATGACGATGGTGTCGGCAAAATCGAGCACGTCCTGCATATTCGTCACCATCAGCTTGGAAATGTGCGGGATGTGGTTGAGGATGTAATCCTGGTTGGCGCCCGTCAAGGCGGCCAGGTTGACGTTCTTGTCGTACAGCTTCAGCTCGTAGCCCTTGCCCAGCAAGTATTCGATGACGTCGACCAGCGGCGACTCGCGCAAGTCGTCCGTGCCGGCCTTGAACGAAAAGCCCAGGATGCCCACCTTGCGCGCGCCCTTGTCGACGATCATCTTGATGCCCTTTTCCACTTGCCGCTGGTTCGACGGCAGGATGGAATTGAGCAGAGGCAAATCCAGGTCCAGGCTGCGCGCCTTGTAGGTCAGCGCGCGCACGTCTTTCGGCAGGCAGGAGCCGCCGAAGGCAAACCCTGGCTTCATGTAGTACGGCGACAGGTTCAGCTTGGTGTCCTGGCAGAAGATTTCCATCACCTTGTGGCCATCAATGCCGACGGCCTTGCAGATGTTGCCGATTTCATTGGCGAACGCCACCTTGACGGCATGCCAGGTATTGTCCGTGTACTTGACCATCTCGGCCGTTTCCACGTCCGTGCGCACCAGCGGCGCATCCATCTTTTCATACAGCTGCACCAGCAGCGCACCAGCCTTTTCATCGGACTCGCCAATCACCGTCTTCGGCGGATTGTAGTAATCGTAGACGGCCGTGCCTTCGCGCAGGAATTCCGGATTGTTGCACACGCCGAAATCGACGCCGGCCACCTTGCCCGAGGCCGCTTCCAGGGTAGGAATGACGAGCGAACGCATGGAGCCTGGCAGCATGGTCGAGCGCGCCACGACGACGTGGAAACTGTCTTTTTCGCGGATGGCGGCGCCGATCTCCTGGCACACCTTGCGCACGTGGCTGAGGTCCAGGTTGCCATTGAGCTGCGAAGGCGTACCCACGCAGATGAGCGACATGTCCGAGCTGAAGACGGCGTCGCGCACGTCGAACGTGGCGCGCAAGTGGCCGCTTTTCACGGTGGCGGCGATCATCTCGCCGATGTCTTTTTCGATGATGGGCGTGGTGCCCTGGTTGATCAGCTCCACCTTGGTCCTGTTCGGATCGACGCCGATCACTTCATGCCCATCCGTTGCTAGGCAACCGGCAGAGACCGCACCCACGTAGCCGAGGCCAAAAATACTGATTTTCAAAATATGCTCCCTTAATAATTAGCCGGCGAATCAGCCAGCGACGCCTGCGGCATCAGCTCGATGTGCGTCACGATTTCAGTTGTTCCCTGCACCCTCATGCGCCAGGCGGCACTGGCAATCGGTGATTTCTCGTCGAAGCGGCGCGATATCCAGCCGCCAGGCGGTGTGTCGCTACCGCGCAATACGTCCAGCGTTCCATGCGAACAGCGCATGCGCAATCCGGACCGCAATCCCTGTGCCCGCAATTGCCCCTCGTCAACGGTCACCACGCAGTGGTCGCCGAACTGCCAATGCACGGAAATATCATGTACATTTATACATTGTAATATGTCTTTTACAACAATGCATTTATTATTAAAGTTGAACTCGATACGACGCCGGTGCAGCACGGGATCGGCCAGGCGGCCATAGCCATCGTGTTCGCCCTCGAAAACTTGCACTTCGGAATCCGTTTCATGAGTAATCATGCGCGCATTGGCTTTTTTCAGCCACATGAAATTGCCGCCGATTTCAGACTGGTCCAGGCCGTCGACGGCTACCGTGTTATGCGCGGGTGTGCTGCGGAAGTAATCGCGCCATTTTTTTTGCGTGTGATAGGCGTAGGTGCCTGGATCGGTGAGCAACTCTTCCCCGCTCACGGAGAGGGTAAATGCCAGCGCATCGGCATGCCCATGCGCGGCAATGGACAGATAGCCGAGCGGTGCGCAATCGGCCACTAGGCGCACCTCATCGGGTGTGCCGAAATGGCTGCCAAGCAGGAAATAGCCGCCTTCGGGAAACGCCATGACGGGCGCTTCGGCCCCGCTGGCGTCGAGCGCCTGCCATTGTCGCAAACCCGCCGCACCGAACAGCCAGCGGTTCTTGTCGTCAAAATGGCCGGCCTTGCGCTTGAAGTCGGCGCGGCCAAACAACACGGCACAGCTGGCCAGCAGCGAGCGGTAGGGATTCCAGCCCGCCTCATACGACAACCGCACCATTTGCGCATCGTCGGCATCGCCCGTCATAGGCACATTACCGCCGGCATCCATCATGGAACAGATGAAGTCTGCCAAACGCTCCAGGCGCTGCAGATAGGCGGCGGAGAACGTATCTCCGCGCGCGCTGGCGGCGCGCTGGCACAGGATCAGCATATCCATTACCTCGTGCTGGTAATACACGGCCTGTTCCTTGTTCACGCCATCGGCAAAGTTCTGCTTGAGTGCCTCGTCTTCCAGGCCGGCCTTGGCCACCCGGTGCCAGCGCTTGCTTTCCGGCCAGCAAGGCCAAGTCACGCTGGCGATATACAGCCCCATGTACTCGCCCAGCAAATGGTTGTTCGCAGAGGAATGGCGTGAGAAATAGCCGACAATGAAATGGCAATGCTGGTAAATGGCATCGAGCCAGCGGCGCTGGAAAGCCTGGCCCTCTGCATCTTGAAACAAAAGCGAGTCTGCGCCACCAAGCAGCTGCCATGCAACGCTCCAGTTCAGCAGGCGCACCGCCAGTTCCAGCGAACTGGTCCAATGTACGCCCAGCGGATAGGGGCACTGCGCCAGCCACGACTCAAGCAGTGCGCGCGCCGCCTGGGCATAGCGCACATCGCCGCTGGCGCGCGCTGCCAGGGCAAGGGTGGCCAGTTCCAAGTGACGGCTGGGCTCCCACAAGTATTTGATATCGCCCACTACTGCTTCGCTACGATAATCAATTGCCTTGCCGATTATCATGGGGGCCAAGGTCGCCGTCTTTGGATCGCGGTTCCATTCCGGCGGAAACCCCAGTGCCGCGTCATGCAAGGCAAAAACCCGCCAGCGCCCGGCAAGGATGCGCTCGGCGGCGGCCATCAGCGCAGTAGTGTCCGGCAGGTTGCCTTCCTCGATGAAATGTCGCTCGGCGACAGGAAAACGTGGGGCGGGCGCCTTTGACACCAGGCCCAGGCCATATTTAGCCGCTTTCTTTTGCGCGATTTGCTGGACACGCCATATGATTTCAGCGGCTCCCATCAATCTGACACGGTTCAGTTTCCAGGCAAGCGTCGTCATGGCGCGGTACTCCCGGGCTGCGCACCAAGAGCGCGGTACAGGGCTTCGATGTGCGGCACGATCGCGGCGGCGGAAAACTGGCGCTCGATCTTGGCGCGTCCAGCCAGGCCCATACTGTGCGCGAGTGGCGCGTTGGCAAGCAGCAGGCGTAAACGCTGAGTCAGCAGAGCCACGTCGCCAGGCGGCACGAGGAAGCCTTCAACTCCTTCGCTGATGGCTTCGGGAATGCCGCCGACAGGCGTCGAAATGACGGGCAGTCCGGCGGCCATCGCCTCCAACACGCTCATGGGTAAACCTTCGTTATAAGATGGCAGCACATAAATTCGCGCGTTGCGCAACGCCTGTTCCTTGTCGCCCCCGGTGATCCAGCCCAGCAGATGTACATGGCTGCCGATGCCCATTTGCGCCGCAGCGGCCACGACCTTGTCATGCTCTCCGTCACCACCCAGCGCCAATTGCATGGAGGGAAACTCATCGCACACGCCGCGTGCCGCCTCGAGCAGGTCGTAGGTACCCTTCGGTTTGCCCAGCCGCCCCAGCATCAATACCGTGCTGCCCTGTGCCGCCTCGTCCCGCGTGTGCAACGGCGGCAACATCACGGGATTATAGATGGCGACGACGTGCCCATTGCGGCTGATGCTGTGCACCCACTCCTTCCACATTTCGGACAACACCACGACACGCGACGCGCGGTCGAATACATGGCGGATAAGCGCTTTCCCCACGCCGCCGCAACGCTCGTAAAACAGATGAAAGGCGCCGCTGTGCACATGTACGATGGTCGGCCGGCGGCAAAGGGTAGCGAGCAGGAAGAACGGCATCTTGCGCCAGAAACTGGCGCGCGATGAGACATGCATATGCAGCAGCCCGACTCGGCCACTGCACAGCAGCACCAGAAAGCGCCCTAGGGCAGAGACAGCCATACGCAGCTTGGCAAAAGCGCTGCCATCGCAATGCGTGGCGATATACTCGACAGGATAGCGTTCGAACAAGCCTGCCGAACGGTATACATTGACCACTGCGGAGATACCCCCCATGGTGTCGAAGGACGTGCCTATCATGATAATTTTTTTCATTCGCCTAACAGAAGAAACGTAGAAAATCGGAGGGCTTTCCAGCTATCGCGCTCATTCGTGCAACTTGCGCCGCAAACGCGCAAACGGCAGCTCCACCACGAGGTGCACGACGTAGGAAAACATGATCGTAAGCGTCAGACCGCACAGGCCGGCGGCAAGCGGGCGTTCGCCAAAAATCATATGGCCGCAATACATCCAGAACAGGTGCGACAGATAGAACACATAGGAGATCACGCCCAGGAGGCGCACGGGGCGCCAGTTCAGCACGCGAAACACCGGCCAGCCCGGATATCTGACGGCCAGCCAGAAGACTGGGAACAGGGCCAGGCCCTGCACGGTATAGCGCGCCGTCTCGCGAAACGCCGCGTCGCGGTAGAGGAAAGCAAAGACCAGCACGCCCACGGCCCCCGCCAGCAGCAATGCGTTGGCCCAGACCGACTTGAAAAACACCTGGGCGTCCAACGCCGGATTACGCCATACACCCATGATGCAGCCAAACAACAGGCTATCCATGCGGGTATCACTGGCAAGGTAGGTGCGCGCCGGCTCCGCCTCGAGCAGGAAAACCAGCGCGCAACGCCAGGCCAGCACCAGTACGCAAAGCGCGAGAAAGATCCCCGCCACGCTATGCCGGCTCCAGCGCCGCATGCAAAAGACAAACAGCAGGGGGAAGAGCAGGTAAAAATGTTCCTCCACTGCCAGCGACCAAAAAATGCCAGTGAAAGGCACGACGCCAGGAGAGTCCGCGTAGAGTAGATAATAATTGGTAACCTGCAGGATTTGCGCCAGCAGGCCGCCTGCCGTCACGCTATGTGCAATCACGCCGGTCAGGCACAGAATCAGGATGGCGAACAGCACCAGGTACATGGGTGGCAGGATGCGGTAGATGCGACGCAGGTAAAAGTGGCGGAAATTGATGTCTCCTCGCTGCTCCAGCTCACGCCGCAACAAAGTAGTAATGAGATACCCGCTGAGGAAAAAAAACACGGTGACGCCAAAGCCACCTGGCACCACATGTCCCAAGCCAGCATGGCTGGCAAATACCGCCAGCGCGGCAAAAGCCCGCAAACCGTCGAGCGACGGCAAATGAAATTCCTTGGTCGCAGCCATCAGATACCCGTGCTGGAATGGAAGGTGCGCCCGTGGATGGGTGCAGCGGCAACGTATTGCCAAGCTGAATTACGCATGGGGCGCACCTTTCGGAGGCTTGGAGCGCGCCGGCACACCCACCGCGATGGCACCAGGGGCGACGTGATCCAGCACCACGGCATTTGCGCCGATGCGCGCGCCGCG
This sequence comes from Janthinobacterium sp. NKUCC08_JDC, assembly GCF_019345575.1. Classification (NCBI taxonomy): domain Bacteria; kingdom Pseudomonadati; phylum Pseudomonadota; class Betaproteobacteria; order Burkholderiales; family Oxalobacteraceae; genus Janthinobacterium; species Janthinobacterium sp. NKUCC08_JDC. The sequence goes on from NZ_JAHKQW010000007.1 coordinate 77,200, forward strand.
CCCGATCACAACGGGGCCGAGTATGCAGGCACCGGCACCAATCTCGACATCGTCTTCGATGACGGGGACTGCAAAGTGCCCGGCTCGCCCACCTATCGTGACATTTTGCGCTATCTTGACGCGGTCGCCAATACGCGCGCGCGCATGCACCACAATACCCAGGCCGCTATAGGCGAAACGCACGTCCCTTCCCACCACGGCACCGGGCGGCAATACCACGGCAAACAACAGGCGGTTGAGTACATACAGACAACGCGGGATCAGGGGAAGGCCAAGGTGATGCAGCCAAGCGGCGATGCGGAATACTTTAATCATGCTTTCGCCTGTCAATTCAAGGCCGCCGTGCGCGGGAACGCCCACCTGGCACGACGGTGTCATGCGCATTTTCTTTCGCATAACTGAGTATCAATAAAACAATATTGATGCATATTATACACAACATCCAGGAAAACATTTCTAGTACACTTGAATTCTTTGTATCGTTGCACACTGCGCAAGCTTACGTGTGTTCGCCATCGCGTGCAAAACCATTTGGCAATAGCAACATTCAGCGTATCGACGTGCGCTACTTAATGAAAGTAAAAATTGACTCCTTCGCAGACGCTGCATATTTTACAACTGGTCCCGGAACCGCTGCCCTCATACCGTGCCGACGTTTCCACGCTGTTCGGCAAGTATCTGCCACGTCATCAGGTGTATTGCGATATCGTCGGCAAGCCAGGCGACGGCAGCGGTACGCCGGACGGTTTCGTCTCGCACAGCACGCCGGCGAGACATGCGCGCCGCTGGCGCCAGGAGTTGGCGTTCCTGGCCCTGTGCCTGAGCAAAGTATGGCGCGCCGCGTCCGCGCGATGCGATGTCATCCAGGTCAGGGATATGGTGTCCATTGGTTTACTCAGCATGCTTATTGCCCGCGTTAAGGGTATTCCCTTCACGTACTGGGTATCGTTTCTCATGTGCGATGGACGTATCGAGCGCTCGCGTGCCGAATTGGCGCGACGGCCGGGAAGCCTGCATTACCGGCTAGCCTTGTGGAAGGGTTTAGTTGAAAAAGTGCTGTTTTACAAGATTGTTCTGGCACATGCCGACCATGTCTTTGTGCAAAGCGAGGCCATGAAACAGCTAATGATCGCGCGCGGCATCGAGGCTGGGAAACTGACGGCCGTGCCAATGGGCGTGGACACGGAAACGCTGCGCGCGCACGCCATTACCCCGCGCCGCCTTGCGCAATGGGAAGCGCTTCCGGTAATCGCCTATCTTGGCACGCTGGACCGTTCGCGCCGCATCGAAGAGCTGCTCGATGCGCTAGTGATCGTACGGCAGCGCCATCCGGCGGCACGCCTGCTGCTGATCGGCAGTTCGCCGACGCCATCCGACATTGAACTGTTGCGTATCCATGCACGCAACTTGAACCTGGAAGACGCCATACACATGACGGGCTGGCTCGACAGCACTTGCGCCCTGCCCTTGCTGCTGGGCGCCGATGTCGCAGTATCGTATATCCCACGCGGCGCTCTGTTCGATGTCAGCTCGCCCACCAAGCTGCTGGAATACCTGGCCCTGGGTATGCCTGCCGTCGGCAATGACAGCCCCGACCAGGCCCAGGTACTGAACGACAGCGGCGCCGGCTGGCTGAGCGCCAGTACGCCGGAAGCGCTGGCCGCGGCACTGGCCGACGTTCTCGATGACAGCAGCGCGGCGCGGCAGAAGGCAAACGCAGGAATAGCCTACATCGAGCGGCAACGCAGCTATCGCGTGCTGTCCGCAGCACTGGCAACATGCTACCGCGGCCTGGCCAGCCGCTTGCGCGCAGCCTCCCCCAATCGCACCTAGTTCGGCACAATCATAGTCTGAGGCCCCACTTTCAAGGTCCTTCCTGTAGCTCCGCTGGTCAGCGATACGGCCGGATTCTTGCACCCCACGTCGATCAACACCAGGAACTCGCCGCTGGTCGACTTGGCGGTGGAGACAAACACTGCCTGATCCTCCACGCGGCCAGGCATGAGTGGCACACCGGTGCGCTTCTCAAAGCGTACGCCGTTGGTGATCAGAGGGCGAATGCATGCCGTGCGTCCCTTGTTGGTGATCGATACACTACCGTCGGCTGCCGTCACGATCGGCGCCATGGCGTGCATATTCCACTCCCACGTGCGTGCCGTGGCTGACTTCGCCTTGTCATAGACCACAACGGAATCTGTATCACGTACGTACCACAGCTTGCGGATGGCCGAGGTCAGCTTTCCACCGTACGCCGCCGTGGCATCACCCTCGACGTAATCGAGGCCACGGGTGGTGGCAAAGGCGGTGATTTTGCCGTTATTGGTGATCATGGCGACATTGCCACCGTCAATGGTCTGTCCGATACCACCGTCAAAAGTCAGGCCGTTGTGCGCCTTGGTCTGGCGGTACCAGGAACTCCACAGGGGGGAGCCATAGTAATCGTACCAGCCGCCTTCTGCCAGCAGCGGCACACCCGCACTGGTTATAACAAAACTGTTCTGGTCTCCGTGGCTATGGTTGTAGGAGCCATAGGGACTCGACTTGAAGTACACGGAAGTGCGCGCGGGATCAGCCATGCTGCTATGCATGGCGCTCCAGCCGATACTGGGCAGCATGACCGCGCTGACTGTCGGCGCCTGCGGTGCCACTGTCGTCGCGGGCAAAGGGTAATATGCCTTGAGCAAAGTCAGCGCATCGTCGGCGGCTGGCATGTTCTTCACATACCAGGCTGCCTCCGGTGTGGCAAAGTTTGATGCGTATGCCCGCATGATCTTAGCCGTTGGTGCCACTTCATGGCCGTCGCCGAAGACGTGCGTCTGCGCGCCAGGCGGGACGAAATACATGAAGAAGTTCAGGAAACCCTGCGACCAAGGTTTGGCATACAGGTTGACATTCATCGCCTGCGCTGTCGGTTGCCACACCTGCATGTACAAATCGACCGCAAACTCGCCATACGCCGTGCCATTGGCAAAACCGCCCTCCGGGCCGCTCCACACGCTCAGCGAACTGACGTATGAACGGAACGAGAAATCGAACCAGGCATTGGCGGCTGGTATGTCGCCCAGAGCGAGAATCGAAATCAGCGCCAATCCTGCAGTATTACTGATCGCATGCGAGTCGTACGGATACTGGTCGTTGCGTCCATTGTCCTGAGACAAGTCGGCATAAATCTGATTGCCATACGCCGTCACCGACCGCAGCCATTTCACACGACGCGTGTCGTCGAGATTGCTGCCCAAGGTATCAAAGGCGCGAATAAGCGAAGAGGCGATGGCGAAAGGCGCTTGATCCTGCTTGCTGTAATTCGTTGGCCCGATTGGATTGAAGCCGGCCAGTTCGTCACCACGCTTGAGCGCCTCGACCAGGAAACGTTCCTCGCCCGTCAAACGGTACAGCAAGACTGTCGATTCAAGTTGCCGGGTGCGCATATTGAGCTGCTTCCGGATATCGGCCACTTGCGCCGCCGCAGCGGCGGTAATCACCGTCGTCGTATCGAGTGGCCAGTTGGCGTCGCTGATGAGCGGGAGCGCGGTAATATTCCAGACAACTTCCTTAGTCAGTTGGGTAACGGCGGCCCCGCGCTGAGCGCTCAGGGTGGTATCCCAGTTTTTTACCAGCGGCAGGCCCGTCTGCAAGCCGCGCGGACGCGTCTTCATCAGCGCGCGCGCGCGCAAGTCAGCGTTCTCCGGCACTTCATATACAACCGAAGCCGCATTGATGACAAACTTGCGCTCGGAAGACCACTCGGTAGTAGTCGATGGACGCACACGCCACGTGTACTCGCCCAACGGCAGCGCCTTCGAGGGCAGGTACCAACTGCGGGAACTGGTAAACGTACGCACGACAGTACCATTCAGTTTCAGCTCCAGCACATACGCGGCCGGGTTCTTCGGATTACGCGACCAGGAAAATGTAGGGGGATTCTGTGGCTGGATGAGATTATTCTCCGGCACCGTTTTTATCTCAAGGGGCGTGACCGCCTGCGCCCAATCCGCATGCACTTGACCGCAGGCTGGTATTAATCCTAACAATGCGCAGTGCAGTATGATTTTAGCGGGTTTCATTTCATAACCTCCGGAACAACAAAAATAGGATGGACCCGGTCCAAGCCTGTCGGCCGGACCACGTCTCAATAGCTCAATTGCCTCGCCAGAGTAAGAAACGTTGATCCACGATTATGTTAATTTGAGATATAGCAATAGTGCTGACGGATTAGATGTTTTTATGCGTAACAACCATCCTAGGGCAACTATGTACAAACAATAATGACAAGCCGGAGATACGTTTATTTCCTCTGAGACAGCTTACAAGCTACCTCAAATATTCCCGTTCCACAAGTTCGAAAAGGCTGCCGCTGCCGCCGCTTTAGCGGCATGCACAGGGCTGTGGCAAAAACGAAACAAAGCAGGAAGAGTGAGTATTAATGCGGGCTACACGCACATATGGCGAGCTTGGCAACGTTCTGCGGCGAGTTCGGCATCTCAGTTTTCTTCGCTATGCGCGCGGCGCGCGGCATCAAGCATGTCGAGCACGGCGGCTGATTTGACGATATCGAATTTACGCGCAAAAAATTTTCCCGATGTGGCCAGCGCCGGAAAATCGCTGGCATCAAAGACGGCAGGATCTTCACGCGCGGGATTCCAGTCTATGTAATGCAGGGACACTTTATTTTCGTTTTTCATGTCGCCAGGCACGCGCCTCAGCACATCCTCCTCGAAATTTTCCAAGGTGGCCGCCCATGGTGAATTAAGGACGATGGTCTGGAAAAAAATCTCGTCCGCGCAATTGACCGAGTGGAAGAATTTCAGATAGGCCTGATTGGCGGGATCGGCGACAAAGGCCAGCAGGTAGGCCACGACGGACTGCGACAGGCACCATGAAGTGGAGCCGCGATACGGCTGCATGCCGGATATAAAGGTACGTGCGGGTAAGGCATTGCTGATGTCGCGCACCATACGATTGGCCACGCGTTGCAGCCAACGGCCAGGCAGGCGGGCATAGATATCGTAATAGCAGTAGCGGCGCACTTTGTCGACAAAATCGACACCATCCGTCAATGCATAAAAATTCATGTAGCTTTTGCCTCCGCTGGCAGCCAAGTGAGCGCTGATTGCTCGCTGGCTACGCAGTGGATAATCGCGTCCGCTGAGGAAAACATAATAATCGTGGGGTCCATGTTGCGCGGCCAGTTGTAGCAAGCTCAACATAGCCGCGACCTGGGAATACCCGCCCCAGTTCACGCTCACCGGCGCCGCCACGAAATGCACAGGGTGCGCGGACACGGCGGCGCGAAACGGCGCGGCATCGGCCTTAGCATCGATATGTGCAAAAAGACGCGCATCCGCGCCAGCCAGCGCGCCAGCCAGGCGCGCAAACAAGGCCGGCTGGTCGTGCGCCAGAATCAAATAAGCTATTTTCATTCATTCTCCAGTTCAACAACAAGCTGCCGGGACAATATCGCCCCCGGGCTCACCTGGCCGAAATAAGCATGAACATACGCGCCAGGCGCGGCGACACGGTGGAGACGCTGTCGACTTCATCACGATAAAACAAAGACATCTTACGCAATACCAGATAATAAACTAACACGCTGCCGACAACAGCCGTCAACACACCCCATACCGGCCAGGCCGCCAGTAACCAGCAGGCCAGGCGCGCCGTCATGGCGGCAGCCGCTACCGGCACGGCCAGGCGCACGATAGCGCCCATGCCCAGGCCGCCGAGCAGGAGCGGTTCACGCTGAATCCAGCGCAGAGTAGCGAACACGAGCAGATAAGGAATGGCGCTGACCACGATCAGCAACGGAATATTGCGCAGCCAGGCGGCCAGGCCGATCGCTGCGTAGCAAACCATGGAAACCCATATCCAGATGCGATTATGTGGTCCGATGCGGCCGATAGGATTCAGCCCGATCCACAGCGCCTCGCCCAAGGTCATGGCGCCCAGTTGCAGCAACAGCATGATGGCGATCCAGCTTTCAGAACCATAGCGTCCATGCGTCATCCAGTCGACCAGCGGCACGCCACAACCAAGCAGGATCGCCATGCCAAGCCCGAGAATGACAAAGTTCAGCCGGATCAGCAGCGAGACCATTAGCCGGATACGGGCAAAGTCGCCGCGCACGGCAAAATCGCTGGCCAGCGCCGGCTCAATCATCCCCTTCATCATGAAAATCGGCATGAACTGATATGCGCGGTCGGCGATCGTCTGAAAGAAACCGAAGGAAGCTGTCGCCACCGGTGTGGCAATGGCACCAACAATGAGCTTCAGCAATCCACCACGGAATGGCAAGCTCAGCATATACGTCATTTGCGTGCCGAGACTGTCGCCGATCAGCATTTTCCAGGTAAAGCCAAAGACCAGTGGGCCCGCCGCTGGCGCCTTGCCGCGCAAGGCAAAAAACTCCCGCGCCAGCACCGCCAGCATGGTGGCGGCGAGCAGGCTTTCCGTAACGATCATGACGTCGGCCACCATGAAGGCATCGAGCGCACCGTGCCATGCCAGCCAGCCGATAATGACGGCAATACGCAGAAAGGTCATGCTGGTCTGCAACATAGCCTGTCGCCCCTGCTGCCCCAGGCTATTGCAGAAGATGGCGAAGGTATCCGTAAACGCCGTGGCTACGGCGAACAGCGCGTATTGCACCGACATCAAGCGCACTTCCGCCAAGATGGGCACAGGCAGGATCAGCTGGCCCGCGCCCCAGAAGAGCAACAGCAACAGCAAGACCACCAACTGGCGCACGCCGATCAAGCCGGCCATCAGCAGCAGCATCTCGCGCCAGCGCATAGCCTCGCGCAGCGGAGGCATGAAGCGATAAACGACCCGGTCCATGCCAAACATTGTAGCGAAGACCAGTAAGCCGTTGGCAGCCGTAAAGATCGTAAACGACACATAGTCGGCCACACTGAGATTGCGTATCAGCACAAACTGGAACCACAAGGCGGCCAGTGCCACGCCTATCTTTGCTATCGCGAACCACTTTGCCTGCAATATCACCCGCGCAGCGTGATATGGACTCTCAGCCATGCGGCGCACTCACAGCCGCCACGTGCCGCGGCTTGTCCCATGCCCTACCGTGCGGGATTGCTTGCACGCCGTGCAATTGCGGCGGCGCATCGCTCTGGGCGCCAAAACGCACGATCTGCAAGATGCAAGACAGACAGAAAACGAACAATAGCTGGCTACCCGGGTCGTCCATCAGGGTACGGTTATAAATCAGCAGGGAGGCGAACAGCACCAGCAAGCCGGTGGACGTTTCCACGATCGCCATCTGCAGCGGGCTGCCGCGCGCCTCCTTGACATAGCGCCATCCGGCGCGGATACCGAACAACATCATCGAGACATATGCCAGGCATCCGACCAGCCCCAAGTCCCACAGCAAGACGGAAATGGCAATCGAATCGACGTGCAGTGGTGCAAAACGTTGATACAGCGGCCCAGCGCCCAGGCCAGGACCGGATTTGACCGCACCGGGACCATAGCCGATCAGGCGAGTTGGTGTGGTAGCCAGATGATCCTGCGCCCAGATCGCAATCGAGGCGCCGCGCCCGACCTCACCCGTTTCATAGCTGACGCTGTTCGGATCGAAGAAATAACCGCCCCCGGCCTTCAGCTTACCGCTGAGCGTGTGCTGGCTATCGAGCTGCTTGCCCCAGTAAAGAGCGTTATAGGTTAGGTAAATCGTACCGCCCAGCACCACGGCAAGCAAGCCATACCAGATGAGGGTCAGTAAGTTCTTCATGATGCGCTTGCGCAGTACAAAAAACAGCGCAATAGGCATCCAGATAAAAGCAGCCTTCACTTCGCCCAGCAAAATCACTGCCAGGCACACGGCACAAATGAGGCCGGCGCGCATGCCCGTCATCAGGCCGCGGTTCCACAGCGCCAGGCTATAGCTCATCACGGCAATGACAAACATGACCAGAAGCGCGCTATTACCGCCGCCCAGGGGATTGCCGCCAAACGTGCCGACCACAGCGTCATGCGCGGCAAACGTGCGTCCGCTGGAAATAAAGAAATGCTGATATATCGTGACTGGCAACTGCACCATCGCCACCACAATGAGTATCCACCATAGACGGCTCAAGCGCTCTGGATGCCATCGCCCCCAGGCGAAGGCCAGCAGCAGCCCGAACATGGGCCAGGAAGACTTTATGGCAACGATCAGCTGCGCCGTCGAGGGACGGTTCAGCACCGTGCTGGCGCAGAAACACATGGCATACACCAGAAGCGACACCATCACGCCCGTATCGGCTGTGCCCGTATCCGGCTTGACCTTGCCCGTCCGCGAGAACATCAGCTCCATCAAGGCACGCAACGCAAACAATCCCGTCAGGCCGACCACGACCCAGGGCGCTTGCCGATTGCTAAGGAAATACACTGCCGACCCCTGTACAAGGAAAGTCAGCACGAAGACCGCCAGCAGTAGCTGGTAGGCGTTCAGCATGAAAAAAACCAGAGCAACAAAAATGGCGCCACCGAACAGGGTGACGAGCACAGGCGAATCCAGGCCGATGATGGCGCCCATGAAAAGAGCCAGAATTACGATGACAAAAAATAGCAGAACTGGCGCACCGCGCGACGCGGACGAGCGCGCACGCTTGCGCGCCGCCGGTGCTGCAGCACGCCGGATTCCAAACGCAAATTTCATGATGGTTTCCCTCGTCTAAACACCGGGTGCGCCTATCAGTCTGGTACGCGTTTCCTGGTTCACTGAATTCAACAGATCATTCACAAACTTATCCTGCAGGCGATAGCCAACAGCCGTATCTGTACCGATGGAAGACACTCGCACCAACATGCCATCGGGGACGGTTCCCGTCAACCCCAGGCGAATCTGAGTCAGTTTCTGTCCGATACCGGGTTTGATGAGTTCGTCACCGATGGTAATCCAGTAACTGATAGGTTCATGACGTTCGCCGTTTACCGCCATCAGGCGCTTGACAGGCAGACGGCCAAAGGCGGTGCCCAAATCCTCCACCTTGTCCGACTCTACCGAAAATCCCTGCGCCGCATAGCACACCTCGGGACGATGCAGGCCCAGGCCTTCGCTCTGATCACCGCCATAGGCAATCGACAGCATGACTCGGCTGCCATCGCGATTGACGTATGTACGAGTAACAGTTTGGTTATACAGCTTGTCGAGCTTTGCTTGCACTTCAGGATCGAGTTTGAGGGGCACCATGCTGGTGTCGACCTGCCATTCCGCAAAGCGGGTGGGGATCATAGCGTCCAGGTTGAAGCGCGGCTGCGAATCGGCCTGCTTGGCCGTTGGCGTCAAGGCTTTCGTCATGCCAGCCGAGGCCAGCATCAATGCACACAGGATCAGGCTGACGGAAAGGGGTTTGGTGATCATTGCTCGCTCCCGGCGCTGCGGCCGGTCTTGGCCGCACGCTTCTTGACAATCCATTGCAAAAAGGAATCCATGCTCAATATCAGCATCAGCGCAGTGAGGAACAGCACCATGCCGGCAAAACCATGCAGAAAACCCTGCCCTGCGGCATCACCGAAATAATAGGTAATCAGGCACAAGACGATGACGCGGATAACGTTCGCAGAGAACGAAATCGGAATGATAAGCAGGGCCAGCATCACATTGCGGAACGCCGAAGTATGACGTACCAGATTCAGATAGAACAGGCCCAGCGCTTCAAGTGTCAGCAAGGTTTGCAAACCTGCGCACGCATCAGCCACGAGCAACTGGTATTGACCGATCTGAAGAATCACGCCACTACGGGCAATCGGATAGCCGGCCAGGAACAGCAAGTGCTCGGTTACATAGGATACCGCCATCTTCATCGGCATCGTCAGCATGCTCACCAGTGGTCCGGGAAGCGGGACCATAAACAGCATGAAAAAGAAGGGAAACCACAGTAGCGCCAACGCGCGTGTACCCCGTTTTATCAGCAGGACGGCTGCCAGCGCCAGAATGAAGGACAGGATCTCGAAGGCCGTGATCTGCTGCGAACGGCCAACGATGTACAGCAGCATCGCCAGCACGGCCAGCGGCCAGCCGGCTGCGGACGGTTTGACAGGCGCGGCGAGCACGGCCGGCCAAGTGCGATAGCCCAGCCACAGCGACAGGAAGAGGATGATCGGTCCATGCGCTTGCTCTTCCGTGGTCCACATACCCGTAAACAGCGTGTAGAAAGTAGGAATGAACAGGCAGGCTAGGCCCAACAGCACAGGCCACCATTCCGGCAATGCCAGGCGCAAGCCGGTGAGCGGCGCAACGGGCCAGGGCAGGATATCGCGTGCCATCAGAAGTCAACCAGGACAGAGCCCACAAGCTCTGCGCCAGAATTGGCCAGCTGCTCGCCAACCGCGGCTACGTCATCGAGCAAGGTCTTATTCTTGCGCACCACCAGCAACACACCGTGCGCGCGTCCGGCGACGGCCAGCGCATCTGCGCCTGCGGTAAAGGCAGACGCGTCGTACAGCACGATGTCGTGCTGCGTCTCGAGCTGGGTAACCAGTCCGCCGAAGGACGAGCGGCTTAACAATTCTTGCGGATTCGGCGGCAGTGTGCCAGCACCCAGCACTGACAGGGAGACAAACGATTCGACCTTCGCCACCGCATGCAGATCGGCGCGGCCGGCAAGCACGTCGGACAAGCCCTGCTTGCCCTTCAGGTCAAAGATTTCATGTTGGCTGGGCTGGCGCAAGTTGGCATCGACCAGCAGCGTATTTTCGCCCAACTGGGAAAATACCACGGCCAGGTTGGCGGCAAACAGGCTGGCGCCATCGCCTGGGTCGATACTGGCGATGACAAGCGACTTGTTGCCCCTTGAGAACCAGCGCAGCATCAGCTGGCTGCGCACGGCGCGCAAGGTTTCCACCTGCCGGCTGAAAGGCTCATAGGCCGCCACCAGCTTGTTGGAAAATTTGGCCTCGCCCGGTTGCAGATACGGGTAATCGAATTGCTGCGCCAGCACTTGCTGGATATCGGCTTCGGTAATCAAGCCCAAACGCAATGCAGCTTCGCCAAAGCGGATACCCAGCTCCTTCTGCATGCGCAGGACGCGCTCGGCATTTTCAGGCGTGATCTTGCCCGATTCCAGCAGCAGACGGCCGATGCTCGAATCACCGCGTCCTGGAGCCGCGGCGGGCGCGGGGGCTGTCATTGCCGTATGGTTCAACGTTGTATCCATAAAAATCCTAATTTAAGCGAAGGCGGCGTGGAGCAAGCGATTTGAACAAACCGAAACGCTTGCGTGGTTTGCCATTCCAGTCGATGACGCCCAACACGGGAATTTGCGCGCTCTCGGACAAATCACTGTCGGAGCGCACGCGGCGGTCCAACATTTCCGCCAGCATTGCCAGGCCCAGGCCCAGCATGGTTCCTAGGAAGAACGACAGCATTGTATTGAGTAGCACCCTTGGTCCCGATGGCTCGATTGGCGCCGCGGCGGGATTGAGCACGGCCACATCGGATTGGTCGGACTGTCCTTCGATGCGGGTTTGCGAAAAACGCTGGGAAGCGATATCAAACGCGCGCTGGGCATTTTCAACGTCCTTGCTCAGCACATTCATTTCATCGCGAGTCCGGTTTAATTCCAGCACGCGTGTCTTCTGAGCCTGCATGGCCGCACGGATAGCGCCTTCGCGTTGCTGGAATATCTGCGCGTTGTTACCGACGCTACGCGAAGCGACCGCCATTTGCTCACGCAAATCGGCGCGCAGTTTCTCCACCTCAGCCTTGGCGCTCAGGTATTGTGGATGATTGCTGCTCAAACGCTGCGACACCTCGGCAAACTTGGACTCAGCGTTGCCCAAGCCAATTTTCAGGTTCTGTATCAAAGGATTCGAAGCAACATCCGGCGAATCGGCAAACCGGCTACCCGCTGCCATATTTTGGCGCGACATTGCTTCCATGGACTGTCCCTGTGCAACGACGAGTTGCGCGGACAGATCATTGAGGCGGTTTGATTCCACGTCCAGGCGATTATCCAGACTGACAATGCCATTGTCTTGCTGATACTTGGACAATTTGCTTTGTGCCACTTCCACGTTGTCACGCAAGAGCTTGATCTGCGAGTCGAAATACAAAGCCGCCTTTTTCATCGGATCAACTTTGAGCTGAATATTGATCTTCTGGTATTCATCCGCAAAAGCGTTGGCAATGGCTGCAACAAATTGCGGATCCGCCCCCTTAAAGCTGATATCGACCACGCTGCTTTCGCGCGACGGTACCACTTCGAGTTTTTTCAGCAACAGGTCGGCAAGCCAGTCGCGTACTGTACCCTTGCCCTCGGTCGCCTGGCGGAACTGTTCAATAACGGCCGGACTCTGGGCCAGGCCCAAGCTATCAACGACGCGCAAGGCCACATTTTTGCTGCTGATAATGTCAATTTGCGTGGCCATATAACCAGGCAACAGCTGGCCAGGCATGGTCAGGCCGGTCAACGGATCGACACCCTTGTAATTGAGCACCAGCGAACTAGTTGCCTGATATGTCTTCGGCAGCAGCAAACTGACCAACAACGTCGTCGCCACAGTGATCAGCAACGTGATCACCACGATCCGCATACGCGCTCGCAGAATCAGTAAAATTTGGGAAAAATTCATAATCTAACTCTCAACTCTCTAAAAATGCCAGCCGTACCGCCGTGAAAGCCCTGCGATGGTCGTGGGTCAGAACAGACTTTCCTGCACATAGACGACATCGTCCACCTGCAGCAAATCGTCGTGCTTGGCTGTGATCACCTGCATCACCCCGTTCGCGTCGCGGCGCTTGATGCGCATGTTGCGCTCGGTACCACGCGGCGTCAGGCCACCGCCGACCGACAGGGCTTGCAACACAGTCATGCTGCGTTCCAGACGAAAGGCGCCGGGGCGCTGCACTTCGCCATAAATGTAGAAACGCGGCGCGCGCTCAACATAAATGACGTCGTTGCCGGCCAAATCAAAGTCCCGGTTCAAGTTCGCGTTGCGCACCATGTCGATGATGTCGATATCTTCCTTGGTCGACTTGCCACCCCGTTTACGGATCAGGCTAACCGTATCGCCCCCTTCAGCACCGATACCGCCGGCCATCGCCAGCAAATCCATCATGCTGCGCTTGCCTTCGATCGGATAGCGGCCAGGGCGATTTACCTGCCCCAGCACGGATACCTGCTGGCTTTGCAAGGACGTGACAATGATGTTCACTTGCGCCTTGCGCAGGAAATTACCGCTTTCAAGCAATCCGCCGATTTTCTTTTCCGCGGCCGAGACGGACAAGCCGCCGAGCGCCACATTGCCTATCAGTGGAAAAGTAATTTCACCGGCTTCGCTCACGCGCGTCTCGAGTGCCAAGTCAGGATTGCCGTACACAGAAATCTTTAATACATCACCAGCGCCCAGCAACACGTCGGCCGCGCCGGCGAATCCGGCGCTCAGCGTCAGCAGGAGCGCCATACACCACATCGAAAGTCGTTTCATGATTCGCTCATTTCAATAATAAATTAATAACCAAAAAAAGCCGCGATTTACTTCAACCCGGCAACGCCACGCTCATTAGCTTCCGTGGAAGCGGACGCCGCCGGCACTGGTGCGACTGGCAGGGGAACACTTGCCGGTGCAGGTGCAGCCACCACAGGGGCGCTGGCTGCCGGCTTGCTGTCCGCCTCCTTGTTCAGATACTCGACCTTGGCAGCGGCACGCAGGCGCTTCAGTTCGGCATCGGCAGTATCCTTGTTCTTTTTATTGAACAGGAATTGTTCGATCTGCGGTGCCGCCTGCGCCAGAGTGGCCGGGTTATCACGAATGTCTGCCAGCGAGATCAGCAGCGTGCGGTCGCCTTCGCGAATGATGAACAACTGCCCTTTCGGCATCGCCAGCAATTTCGCGGTCAGTTCCGGTGCCAGGTCGGCGCTGGTACGTGACAATTGCGTACGTGCATACTTGACCTTGTTGCTCTCCAGCCAGGCTGCCACGTCATCCAGCGACTTGGCTGCGTCCATCGCGGCTTTGAGCTGATCATTCATGTCGGCGCTGGCAATCACCAGCTCGCGCATGTCAAACTGCTTGCGCTGGCTGAAAAACTGCGGATTCTTGTTGAAGTAGTCTTCCACTTCCTCTTTTGTCGGCCGCGCGATGGTACCGATGCGTTTTTGCATATACGCTTGCGCAATAATCAGCGCCTTGGCGCGCTCGACGGCCTGCACCACTTTCGGATCACGATCCAATTTCTCCTTGACGGCTTCATTCAGCAGTAACTGACGGTCGATCAGGGATTCCAGCAGCTGCTTGCTGGCTACTTCTTGCTGAGCAGCTTGAATATTGGCGCGTTGCAATTCTTCATTCAGCTGCAACACGGTCACTTCCTCACCGTTCACGCTGGCCAGAGCCTGGCCAGGTTTTTTTTCCTTGCCGCCACAAGCAGACAAGCTGACCGCTGTGAGCAAGACCAAGCCCGCACACAGCAAACGCGGGGAAAATGTGGAGATGGGCGTGATCAAACGTGTGTGGTGCGTATGGTTCAAAATTGCTCCTTCAGTTCAGGTAAGGAAATCGGATGCCGCCAACGATAAACATTGAAACAATATTTACACACGAAAATATTGGCAAAAAACACAAATTTCCCGCGAAATTATGCCGCTTGACCACATAATTGTCAATATTATAAATATGATACACAATGTATAAGAGTCGTCGGGAATTATTTGCTTAAAAATCCATTAAGAAGGTTTAAAAACAACTGTTTCCACGAAAACTTAGATATAAGAAACGTTTATCGTCAGCGCAAAGCTTTAACAAGATAGCATTTCTTGCGCTTGGTACGATTGTAGTTTTTTGCGGGAGCGCTGTCGTATCGCGCTACCGCCCAGGACCGGCGAAGATGGGGCCGTAATCTGAGGCGCTACATGAAGAAACACAGGCTTGTGGGTAAAGCCAAGCGCAGGCCAAGCTGGCCTGGTATGGCATCGGGAGCAACACGCGTCGCCACCTGCCTTCACATGATGTTGTCGCGCCTGTCTCATATATTCTTTGCATTACCGCCTGGTTTGCCTGTGCGGGCCATGGACCCGCACTTCGAATGCTTGCTTCATTTTAACGCGTATTGATCTGGCGCAAAACAAATTCCATACAGTGTTGCTTGAGCACTTCATTCAATGAGCATTGTCCCGCTTCAGCACGACTTTCACCGTGCGCATGATAATCCACAGATCCAGCCATAACGACCAGTTGCGCAGGTAGTCGAGGTCGAAATGAATGCGCGCCTCCATCTTGTCCAGGGTTTCCGTCTCCCCCCGCAAGCCATTCACCTGCGCCCATCCAGTGATGCCAGGCTTCACCTTGTGACGCAACATGTAGCCCTTGATCAACTTACGGTACTGTTCATTGTGTGCCACCGCGTGTGGACGCGGCCCCACGATACTCATACGCCCCTGCAGCACATTGATAAACTGTGGCAATTCATCGAGTGAACTGCGGCGCAAAAACCCTCCGATGCGCGTGACGCGCTGGTCATCCTTGGTTGCCTGCACCACCTTGTCACCATCCTCGCTGACAGTCATGGAACGGAATTTATACACAATGATCTCCTCGCCATACAGACCGTAGCGGCGCTGGCGAAAAATCACCGGTCCCTTCGATGTCATCTTGACAGCGATGGCGATGACCAGCATCACTGGCAACAGCATGACCTGGATCAGCAGGCCCAGCACGATATCGCTACCGCGCTTGACCATGCTGTTAAAGCCTGTGAACGGCGATTCGCGGATGGCAATGACCGGCATGCCACCCACGTTGTCGAAGCGTGCCTGCATCAGGTCGAAGATATAAATATCAGGCAGGAAATACACGGACGCCGTCGTATCCTGCAATTCATCGAGCATCTTGCGGATACGTGGCTGGGCCGAAATGGGCTGGCTGATGAATATCATCTTGATATTGTGCTCGCGTACATAGGCGGCGATATCGGCCATCTTGCCCAGCATGGGTTCGCGCATCGTCTCGGGCCAGCGGTCATCGGTGCGGTCGTCAAAAAAACCGCGCACGCTCATGAACAGGTTCGGATTACGCTCGACGGTGGCGGCAAACTTCAGGCTGGCATCATTGGCGCCAATGATGACGACCGAACGCACTTCGCTATCGCGGCCGGGATCGGCCACCATGCGACGCGCGGCAAGATGACTGAGCAGCAATATGAATGGCGTCAGCAGGAACCACGCCAGCACCAGTTCGCGTTCAAAATGAAACGCCAGCCCCGTCGCCGAGCCAAGAAAGATCAGAATCAGGGCGGTGATGGCCCAGCTGACAAAAACATCGCGGGCGTAGGCCAGCATGCGGCCGCTGCGCCATGTACGATAGGGGTCGACATACTGGAACACCGACGATGAAATAAAAAAAGCCAGGATCATCAACACCAGCGAATATCCGGTAAATGGTGTGCCGGACAAAAGCGACAGCAAATACAGGGTGCCCATGATGATGAGCGGGTCCAGAATACGCTGAAAGAACGAAATTAGGGGTATATCGTTAACCGTCATGATGCTCTTTAAAACTGGGCGCTGGCATTAAACGAAATGCCTTTGGCATGATAACTGCCAGTGTTGATCACAGGCGCTCCGCTACGTGCATCGCGGAAGGCATTAATACCAAGCTGAATATTCTGCTTCGGTGAATACGTCACACCTAGCGATGCCGTGCGCGTCGTATCACTGACATCGCCGGGCAAAGTCAGGCCGCTGGCGGCAGAAAAATCGCGCTTTTCACGCCGCACCTGCGCATCCACGCGCACCTTGGCTGAAACATCCCAGGCGGCGGCCAGACTGGCTCCATTGTTCAAACTGCTGGAAATCAGGGAATTTTCCACTGCAGCAAACTCATGCCACAGGCTGCCCGTGAAACGAACCTTGCCCAGCGGTGCCCAGTAGACGATCAGCCTACCATTGGCGCCGCTCGAATCGCGGCCGGAAAATACCTCATTTTTACGCTTCACCCAGCCACCCAACAGTTGAATCTGGGTAACTCCGCTAAAGCGCCAGTAGATATTAGCCTTGATTTCATCCTGCTCGTATCCGTGCTCGATGTTGGAAAAGATCGGATCGGAGCGATTCGGATAACTCCCTTTCAGATGGCGCAACTGCAGGCCGATCCGGCTATCGCTGGGTGCCAGGTAATCAACGCCCAGTTCAGTCGCATCTTCGCGTCGGTTGGCGTAGCGCTGCGCGACGGCATCATAGGAATAGCGCTCGCGCGTGAAGCCAGCACGCACCCGCCAGCTGGGATGAAAACGCCAGGCACCGTTAGCATACTCGCGCTGCACCACGCGCAAATTGCGGTCCGTGGTGCGCAAGTCATTAAACGGCGTCAGGGTCTGCGCATAGCTCACACCCACATGTCCTTCCAGATGATTCGCGATATGCCATTCCAGATCGGCGAGGTAATCCTTGCCGCTGTAGTTCAGCTGATCGAAGTGATCGAATGACACGCGCGACCACTTCACCTGCCCGGTGAGTAATTGCCGTCCGATCGGGCGATTGAATAGTAGGCCCACTTGCAATTGCCGCGAAGTATCCGAACGAGAGCCATCAAAACCCGGCGAATTATCGGGCAAGCGGAAAAGATTATCGTCATAGGAATACGACGTGGCGATAAATGGCGCGATGGTATCGCTAATTGCCGCCACCGCCGGCAAGCTAAACGCGGTACTACCAAGCAGCAGCACGGCAGCAGGCAACCGTGCCAAGCGCGGGTGCGGCAAGGCGCAAGTACCTGACAGGCGATATTTCTTACGCAAGGTATTCAACATGGGTATTGTCTTTGAAAGAGCAAACAGTTAGTTGGTAATATTACCAGTAAGTCCAGTGTCCACCGGAAACAATCCAGAGGCCCAGCACGCCATTCGTCACGCCATGGGCGAGGATGGGCGACCATAGCGTTTGGCTGCGCATGTACAGCAAGCTATAGGCGGCGCCCGCAACGATACCGGCCAGCCACAAATTGTGTTCGAAGCCAAACAGTACCACGGTGATAACAAAGGCCTTCGCACTCGCCAGGCGCGGGTTGAACCGCAGAAAGTCAGGGGCATCGATCCAGCGCAACAGGAAGGAGCGCCAGAACAGCTCTTCCATCACGGGCACCACGAGCGCCGCGCCGGCGATGCGCAGCACCACCAGCGTCCACTCGATGCGGCCGTCATTGCGGGGGTCGAAGCCGTCGGCGCTGCCGATCATCATCCAGCCTGCGTTCAGGTTGATCCACAGCAGAAAAACAACAATGCCGGTCGCCAGCGCCACGGCGAGCGCGCGCGCACCCAATGGCACCCAGGCCAGTTCCGTATAGCTGCGGCGCCAGTACAACAACATGCCCAGCACGACGCCGATCTTGACGGCGTACAGCCAGCGCAAATCGTGCGCGGCATAGCCCGCCCGGCCCAGCATGTCGGCGATAAAGATAAAGGAGAGGTAGGCCAGGAACGGCGCTACGCGGGGCAAGGCAGCGCGGTCAAACATGCTGATGCGCACCGGAGGTGGAACCACGCGCCGGACGCAGTGGTCCGGAGCGCGTGTTTTCGATAACAAACATGCATCCTCCGATGTAAAAAATATAATTATATAATTATATCAAGCGGAACCGTTGCCGTGGCAAGTAATCCTAACTTAAATTACAACAGAGGATGCAAGAAACCAATCAGGCATTGCTGCGCGCTTCGATCTGCTCCCACTTTTCCAACGCTTCCAGCAGTTCACCTTCGATCTCGGCCACGCGCGCGTTCAGGCGCTTGCCTTCGGCCGGCGTCTTTTTGTAGAAGTCCGGATGCGACAGTTCGGCGGCCAGCACCGATTGCTCGTCTTCCAGCCTGGCGATCAGTTTCGGCAACTCTTCCAGCTCGCGCTGTTCCTTGTAGCTGAGCTTTTTCTGCTTGGCGGCCGGTGCGGCTGCCTCGACCTTCACGGCCGGCTTGCTGGCGGGCGCCGTGGCGATCGGCAAGGTGCGCACGCGCTCCCAATCCGTGTAGCCGCCGACGAATTCGCGCCATTTGCCCTCGCCTTCGGCGACGATCACTTGCGTGACCACGTTGTCGAGGAAGGTACGGTCATGGCTGACGAGGAAGACGGTGCCGGTGTATTCTTCCAGCAACTCTTCCAGCAATTCCAGGGTATCGATATCCAAGTCATTGGTCGGCTCATCGAGCACCAGCACGTTGGCCGGCTTGGCGAACAGACGGGCCAGCAGCAAGCGGTTGCGCTCGCCACCAGACAGCGACTTGACGGGCGAGCGGGCACGTTCCGGCGCGAACAGGAAGTCGTTCAGATACGTCATCACGTGGCGGCGCTGGCCATTGATCTCGACCCAGTCGCTGCCTGGCGCGATGGTTTCCATCAGGTTCGCCTCTTCGTTCAGCTGCGTGCGCATCTGGTCGAAATACGCGACCTGCAGCTTGGTGCCCAGGCGGATGGTGCCCGTGTCCGACTCTTCCTGGCCCAGGATCATCTTCAGCAAGGTGGTCTTGCCGGCACCGTTGGCGCCGATCAGGCCGACCTTGTCGCCACGCAGGATGGTGGCGCTGAAATCCTTGACGATGACCTTGTCGCCATAGATCTTCGAGACGTTTTCCAGGTCCGCCACGATCTTGCCCGAGCGTTCGCCGGCCGATACGTCCAGTTTCACTTGCCCCTGCTGTTCGCGGCGCGCATTGCGCGTCAGGCGCAGCGCTTCCAGGCGGCGCACGCGGCCTTCGTCGCGCACGCGGCGGGCCTTGACGCCCTTGCGTATCCACACTTCTTCCTGCGCCAGGAACTTGTCGAACTTGGCGTTTTCCACTTCCTCGATTTCCAGCTGCTCCGCCTTGCGGGTCTGGTAAGCCGTGAAGTTGCCCGGATACGACAGCAAACGGCCGCGGTCGAGTTCGATGATGCGCGTGGCGACGTTGTCGAGGAAGGAGCGGTCATGGGTAATGAACAGCACGCTGCCCTTGAAGTCGCGCAACAAGCCTTCCAGCCACAGGATGGAGCTGAAGTCCAGATGGTTGGTCGGCTCATCGAGCAGCAGCACGTCGGGCGCCGACACCAGCGCACGCGCCAGGGCCACGCGCTTTTGCATCCCACCGGACAGGGTTTTCATCAGCATGTCGCCCGTCAGGTTCAAACGGTCGAGCACGGTTTCCACCTTGTTCGGCAAGCTCCACGCATCGGCCGCATCGAGTTTGACCTGGATGTCGTGCATGCGTTCCATCAGTTCGTCGTCATTGCCCTGGCCAAACTGACCGGTCAGCGCATCGTACTCCTTCAGCCACGCCTGCGATTCGCCCATGCCGGAAGCGACGGCGTCGAACACGGACATCTCCGGGTCGAATTGCGGCTCCTGCTCCACATACGCGATCTTGATGCCTTGCTGCATCACCAACAAACCGTCATCGAGCTTGAACTTGCCCGAAATAACCTTCAACAGCGACGATTTACCCGTGCCGTTGCGGCCGATCAAGCCGACCCGCTCCGAGGTTTCCAGTGAAAATTCCGCGTGATCGAGCAGCGCGACGTGACCGAACGCAAGTTGCGCCGATGAAAGAGAAATGACAGCCATAATGAGTAAGAGTGCTCGGGCGCCGTCTCGCGCACACCGCGTGGTGTGCAAAACAGCCGCCGATTGGATGAATGAAGCACGCATTGTACCGATAACTCGGACTTCAATCGCCATCGACCAGTAACTACCGCCTGGAATATCACAGGCTGCCGACGCGCGTTGCGTGGAAACGTGGTGTCGCCAGCAGGAATCGAACCTGCATTTAAGTCTTAGGAGGACCTTGTACTATCCATTGTACGATGGCGACACGCGCAGCGGCATTATACAGGCTAGTCCCACCTATTAATAGTCCGGCAAGCCGACATGTGCAAGGCAGGGATCCTCAATTCCTGGCCGTCGGGCCTGCCGGCAGCGATGACGAAGCCGTATTTAATAGCGGCAATATCTGTTGTGCCGCCAGGCCATGTGCCACCTTGTTCCAGTGCCCATCCATGGGCAGGAAATCCATGCGTTCGCGCCGCAACGCCCAATGCTGCGCGAACACAGGCTGCATGTCGACCACCGCAAAACCATGCTTCCTGACACGATCCATGAAAAATTCGCGGTCATCGCCATGCCATAGGGGTTTGGCCGAGCCAGAACCGTACAGCGTGTTACGGTCGCCGTCGACCAGGAAGATAAACCGCGTTGCCGCGCCACCACCCACTTGGCGCAGTTGCGTCAGGTAATACTCCAACACCTCTCCGCGCGCGGCGGACGCATCAGCCACTGCCGCACCGCCTGACCGGCCGCTCCGCATCTTGGACATGATCCAATCGGACAATTTCAAGTTGTAATACACATACCGCGCCAATGCAGAATACGATACCAGGCGCTTGATCTTCGATTCGGTATACGGATTATGTACCACCGCCACGCCCTGCCCGCTCACCACAAAATTACTGTGTCCGCGCGGCGCTGGCGCCAGCATATCGCTCAAGTCACCGGAATCGACGAACAACACCACATTGCGCGGATGCAGACGTGGTTGATAGTAGCGGACCATTTCCAGGGCATCGGCAAGGCCGTTGCCGGAACTGGCAGCGGCATAGACGCTGCCACCCAATACTTTGTCGAGTCTGCCTTGCACGGTATCGGGATAATTCAGCATCAGGCTTTCAATAAAGCTGTCGCCGACGACCATCACGGCAGCGCCATCCTGAAAGTCGGCCGAATTGTTATACCCCTGCTGGCTGGTCGCGCCGCGCCTGGCATTCGCCATGGCCCAGCCGTGAGAATATACATAGTGCTGGCGCGGCAGGTAACGATTAAAAGGTACCGCAGAACTGGTATTTTCCATGCGCAAGCCAGACACAACCGGCATGCATTGCAAGAAAATTTCCAGTGCCAGCGCCGTGGCCGCGACACCGAGGCCGATTGCGAATATGGAGCGCATAGGATGAGTTAGAAATTAAAGTACAAGAATTCGGAAACGCCGCGCGTTTCACTGATCGCCAGCAATAACAAGCACAGCATCAACATAGCACCAAGCAAGATATCGCCACGGCCGCCGCTCAGTCGCACCTCCTGCTCGCGCCGCAAACCGCGTCCCAGCAATTGATAGGCATTCGGCAAGAAAAAGGTAATTGCAGCGCAAGCACCCAGCCACCACAAACAGTTCCCCAGTTCCATGATGCGGTTAACACCCAGCGCACCTTCGCGCATCTGCGGCGTTAGCGTGCCGCCAACCATGCCGCGCAACACATCGAATGCTACGCCCACTGAACTGGCGCGAAAGAAAACCCAGGCCAGCACGACCGCCAAAAAAGTACCCGCGCAACCGCCGAGACGAATCAACAGGTTGCTACGCCCCCCCAGAAGATGTCGCAGAGCATGATTGATGATCAGATAAACGCCATGCAGGGTGCCCCATACCAAGAAAGTCCAGTTGGCACCATGCCACAGGCCACCCAGCAACATGGTCAACAGCAGGTTGCGGTAACGCTGGAAAGCGCCCTGGCGGTTGCCGCCAAGGGGAATATACAGATAATCGCGCAAAAAATTAGACAAGGTAATATGCCAGCGACGCCAGAAATCGATGATGGAAGCGGCCTTGTAGGGCGAATTGAAGTTGATGGGCAAAATGATGCCAAACATATATGAGAGGCCGTATGCCATGTCGGAATAGGCAGAAAAATCAAAGTACAGCTGGAAGGTATAGGCCAATGCGCCAGCCCAGGCTTCCAGCATGCTCAGATGTTGGTGATGCAGATCGAATACAGGGCTCACATACCGTGCCACGCCATCGGCCAGGATCACCTTCTTGAACAGGCCGATGGTAAAGAACGACAAGCCCACAATCAACCTGCCGCGGCTGAAGACATGCGACTCGGGCGCTACGAATTGCGGCATCATCTCCTTGTGATGCAGGATAGGACCGGCAATCAGGTGTGGAAAATAGGTAACAAAGAGACCGTAGCTTTCAGGCTGGTAGTCTTTCACCTTGCCTGCGTGACAATCGACGAGATAGGCGATTTGCGTGAAAGTAAAAAATGAAATGCCAATTGGCAGCGTGATGCCGATCGGCTCGATCGGCGCGCCCGTCAGCGCTGCGATATTGCTGAGCAAGAAGTCAAAATACTTGAAAAAGAGGAGCAGGGACAAGTTGAAGACGAGACCGGATATCAGCCATGCCTTGGCACTCTGCGCCTGGCCCTGCTCCTGGCGCTGCGAAATGCCACGGCCGATCGCGAAATTGCTGCAGACAGACAATGCCAGCAAAGGCAGAAATGTGATATCCCAGTAGCAGTAGAAAGCAATCGAGGCAAATAGCAGGAAGACGATTGACAGGCGCAATGAATATTTTGACAAAACAAAATAGCCGAGCAACGCCAATGGCAGAAACACCAGAAAAAAAGGAAATGAGTTAAATAACACAGCGCTATCCCAAAAGAGGAAGGTGACTCATGCAAAAATTTCAATCACAAAATAATATAATTATAGCAATTTTATTGTATCAACGGGGGGGATTTGTCGCTAAAACGGACCTCATCAGACAGGCAACGCGCATCAATGCCATGTCGTCGCCTGTAGCGTGGCAACGGTCTGGCCCGGCGTTTCACCGCACCAGGCAGGCGCATGGATGCCGCCCGTCAGCCACCATAGCGGACGTCTTTGCAGACTCAAGCCAAGTGGCTGTCCAAGTGGCGTTTGCGTGCCTGGATGCCGCCAATCAGCGCCAGACCAAGCACCATCAGGGCATAGTTTGCTGGCTCGGGCACGGCGCTGATGGAAAATACCTGGATCGCGCCAAAGGTCACATTCGGATGGGAGGAATAAGGTTTGCCGTCAAGTAAGCTGATACCGAAGACGCCCTGATCCGGATCAATATACGAATACCGGTAAGAGACGCCTTTTGTCGTCAGATCGGAAGAAACGCCAAGATCAGCACCGATGCCAAACGTGGGACCAGCGTTGATATCGTTAAGAGTCTGATAGGCACCGATGGAATCCAGAGCATAGCTCTTCGGCGTCTGGATATGACGCTGTCCAGTACTCAGATTGAAGATGAAAGCAGTTCGCTGACTATCTTCCGGAGTCATGTTATATGTGCCAGATGAATTCCAGCTTTGAGGATTGTAACCGCCGACCAGCCAGGTCTGCCCGGACTCATTGCGCGCTTCCATCACGGAGAACGTGCGCCCTTTTCCATCGGAGGCTTTGTGAAAATCCAACGAAGTATCACCGACGGACTTGGTATAGATTGCCTTGAGCGATAATGGCCCTTCGCCGAGCCAAGATGCCAATTGCGCCTGACTCGCACTATCAAGTAGTGATTGCGCAAAAACAGCGGGCGCATGACCGAGGCACATGAGCAGGCCAGCACAGCACAGCACCGGACGGGCTTTTTCGATGTTACTCTTGATTATTTTTCGCATCGCACATCCTTGATTGGAGCCAGAAATTTTCGGCATTCCAATATAGCATGAGAGATGCATTTAATGCATCCATTAAGTGTAACTATATTATCATATTTGACATTTAACAAGATGGTGGCAACACCGCCGTGACCTCGATCTCAACTCTCGCTCTGTCCTCGATCAGTCCCGCCACCTGTACCGCCGTCATGGCCGGGAAATGCTTGCCGATGATTTCCCTGTAGGCAACGCCAATTTGTGGATATGCCGCCACATATTCCTTCTTGTCCAGCACATACCAGTTCATGCGCACGATGTGTTCGGGCAAGGCGCCCGCCTCGGCCAGCACGGCGACGATATTTTGCAAGGCCTGGCGCACCTGCCCCGCAAAATCGTCCGTATGAAATTGCCCCTGCGCATCCCAGCCTATCATGCCGCTGACGTACACCGTGCGCCCGCTGGCGGCGATGCCGTTCGCATAGCCGCGCGGCCTGGCCCAGCCCGCTGGTTGTAACACTTGCATATTGTTTTCCTCGTTGTTCATGCGGTTCATGCTGCTCATGCGTTCCCCGCCTCGCGCAGCAGTTCGCGCGCGATGATCAATTGCTGTACTTCGCTGGCGCCCTCGTAGATGCGCAAGGCGCGAATTTCGCGGTACAGGCGCTCGACCGGATGCCCGCTGACGACGCCCATGCCGCCAAACAGTTGCACGGCCGCATCGATCACCTGCTGCGCCGTTTCCGTGGCCGTCAGCTTGGCCATGGCCGCTTCCTTCGTCACCTTGCGGCCCTGGTCGCGCTGCCAGGCGGCGCGGTAGGTGAGCAGCGCGGCCGCATCGATGCCGGTGGCCATCTGCGCCAATTTTGCCTGCGTCAGCTGGAAGTCCGCCAGGGTCTGGCCGAACATCTGGCGCGCCGTCGCGTGGCGCAGCGCTTCGTCGAACGCCCGCCGTGCAAAGCCCAGCGCCGCGGCGGCCACCGACGTGCGGAACACGTCGAGTGTCGCCATGGCCACCTTGAAACCCTGCCCCGCTTCGCCCAGACGCTGCGACACGGGCACGCGACAATTGGCAAAACGCAGGCGCGCCAGCGGATGCGGGGCGATGACGGCGATGCGTTCGGCGATTTCCAGACCGGGATTGTCGGCGTCGACGATGAAGGCGCTGATGCCGCGCGCACCGGGCGCCTCGCCCGTGCGCGCAAACACCACGTAAAAGTCGGCGATGCCGCCGTTCGAGATCCACGTCTTTTCGCCGTCGAGCACGTAGTCGTCGCCATCGCGGCGCGCCGCGCACGCCATGGCCGCCACGTCGGACCCGGCCTGCGGCTCGGACAGGGCAAAGGCGGCGATGCGCTTGCCGCTGGCCACGTCCGGCAGATAGCGCGCCTTGTTGTTCAAGCTGCCGAACAGGCCGATGGCGCCCGAACCGAGTCCCTGCATGGCAAAGGCGAAATCGGCCAGGCCGTCGTGGCGCGCCAGGGTTTCGCGGATCAGGCAAATGGCACGCGTATCGATCTTGCCATCGGCGCTTGTGGCATGCGCGAGCCAGCCTCCCTGCCCCAGTTGCGCCACCAGCGCGCGGCAAGCCGCATCGACATCGGCATCATGG
Source organism: Janthinobacterium sp. NKUCC08_JDC (assembly GCF_019345575.1). Classification (NCBI taxonomy): domain Bacteria; kingdom Pseudomonadati; phylum Pseudomonadota; class Betaproteobacteria; order Burkholderiales; family Oxalobacteraceae; genus Janthinobacterium; species Janthinobacterium sp. NKUCC08_JDC. The sequence continues at coordinate 103,162 of NZ_JAHKQW010000007.1, forward strand.
GCGTCGTCCAGGTGCTGCGTCGCCCACGCATCGAGCTCGGACTCAAGCTTTGCATGATGCGCCTCGAAAAATGGCCAGTCCAGATAGCTCATGTCACGCATGTCAGTTACCCTCGAATTGTGGTTTTTCCTTCGCCACGAAAGCGTGATAGGCGCGGTGGAAATCGTTGGTGGCCATGCAAATGGCCTGCGCCTGCGCTTCCGCCTCAATCGCTTCATCGACGCCCATGTTCCACTCCTGCTGCAGCATTTTTTTCGTCATGCCGTGCGCAAACGTGGGACCGCTGGCCAGGCCGGCGGCGAACAGCTGCGCCGCCTCCGCCAATTCTTCCGGTTCGACGAGGCGGTTGAGCCAGCCCCAGCGCTCGGCCTCGGCGCCGGCCAGGGAACGTCCCGTGTACAGCAGCTCGGCGGCGCGGCCCTGGCCAATCACGCGCGGCAGCAAGGCACAGGCGCCCATGTCGCAGCCGGCCAGGCCCACGCGGGTAAACAAAAATGCCGTCTTGCTGCGCGCCGTGCCGATGCGGATATCGGAAGCCAGCGCCAGCATGGCACCGGCGCCCGCGCATATGCCGTCGATGGCGGCGATGATGGGCTGCGGACAGGCGCGCATGGCTTTCACCACGTCGCCCGTCATGCGGGTAAACGCCAGCAGGCCAGGCATGTCGAGCTTCGTCAGCGGGCCGATGATGTCGTGCACGTCGCCGCCCGAACAGAAATTGCCGCCGCTGCCCGTGATGATGACGGCCTTGACGTCGTCCGCATGCGCGAGCGCGCGAAACAGCTCGCGCAATTCCGCATACGAGTCAAAAGTGAGCGGATTCTTGCGCTCAGGGCGGTGCAGGGTCAGTGTGGCAACGCCTGCGTCGACGGCAAACAGAAAATGCCGCGCGGCGTAATGGGTCAGGCTGGCACGGTTGCCTGGCAGGTCTTGCGGCTGGCCGGGGAGGTGGCGCATGGTCAGTCCTTTATTGAGGTGTCATTCAGTTGCTGCTTCATGTGCGACAGCAGGTCGATCAACTGGGTTTTGTCGTCGGGCGTCACGCCGTGCAGCAGTTCCGCGATCCAGCCTTCGTGCACGCGCGCCATCTCGTCGAAGGCGCGCCGGCCCGCTGGCGTCAGCTTGACGCTGTACGAACGACGGTCCTTCGGATCGACCACGCGTACCACCAGCTTTTCCTGCTCCAGCTGGTCGGTGATGCCCGTGATATTGCCGCCCGTGACCATCATGCGCTTGGACAGTTCGCCCATGCGCAAACCATCGGGAAAGCGCTCGAGCTGCGCCATCAAGTCGAAGCGGGGCAAGGTGATGCCGAAGGTGGCGCGCAAGCGCGTGCGCACCTCATTTTCAATCTTCACCGTGCACGAGAGCATGCGCAGCCACAATTTCAGCGACTGGTGGTGGTCCTGCGTCAGCCGGCTGGCCAGGTCCAGCACGGGTTCGTCGTGCAAATTTTCGGGTTCTTTATCCATGGTCTTCATTCAGTTACATGACTTCGCCGCCGGCGACGGCGATCGATTGTCCATTCATGGCGGACGACGCGGGCAGGCATAGCCACGCCACCGCATCGGCCACTTCCTGCGGCTGCACCAGCCGCTGCTGCGGATTGCCAGCCGCCAGTTCCGCGCGCGCCGCGTCTTCGCCGCGCCCCGTCTTGCGCACGATGTTTTGCACGGCCTGCGCCACCATGTCCGTTTCCGTGTAGCCGGGGCAGACGGCGTTGACGGTGAGGCCGCGCGGCGCCACTTCCAGCGCCAGCGCACGCGTCAGGCCGATCACGCCATGCTTGGCGGCGACATAGGCGCTGACATAGCGATAACCCTTCAAACCCGCCGTCGACGCCACGTTGACAATGCGCCCCCAGCCCGCTTCCAGCATGGCCGGCATGGCGGCATGGCAGCAGTGGTACACGCCCGTCAGGTTCACGGCCAGCATCTGCTGCCAGATGGCGGCATCCGTCTTGCCGAATGGCGCCGCATGCGCTTGGCCCGCGTTATTGACCAGGATATCGACGCGGCCGAAATGCGCGGCCGCCTGCGCAAACCCTGCCTGCACGGACGTTTCCACGGCCACGTCGAGCACGCAGATGGCGACCCTGCCCACGTGGCCCGCCTCTTCCAGCTGCATGCGCGCGCGCGCCAGCCGCGCGCCGTCGCGCCCGGCCAGGGTGACCCTGGCGCCCATATCCAGCAAGGCGCCCGCGCAAGCGAGGCCAATGCCACTGCCGGCGCCCGTCACCAGCGCGTGCTTGTTGGCCAATGCACCGTCCAGTCGTTCCTTGCTCATGTCATCCTTCCAGCAGCCGCGCGGCCACCTGTTGCGGGGTGAGGCCCGTGTTGGCGGCGGCCAGCTGGCGCTCGCGCTGCAGATTGCGTTCCAGCTGCTGCTGGCCCGGACGGTACTGTTTCGGCCACGCGGCACCGGTGCCGCTGTAGCCGATGCGCGCCATTTCCGTCAAGGTCCAGGCGGGGTTGGCCAGGTGCGGCCGGCCCACGGCGCACAGGTCGGCGCGCCCGGCGGCGATGATGCTGTTGGCGTGGTCGGCTTCGAAGATCGAGCCGACAGCCATGCTGGCGATGCCCGCCTCGTTGCGCACGCGGTCGGCGAACGGCGCCTGGAACATGCGTCCGTACACGGGCTGTTCGAGTTTACTCACCTGGCCCGAGGAACAGTCGATCAGGTCGGCGCCGGCCTGCTTGAACAGGCGCGCGATGCGCACCGCATCATCGGGCGTGATGCCGCCTTCGACCCAGTCGTGGGCCGAGATGCGCACGCTCATCGGCTTGTCCTGCGGCCAGGCCGCGCGCATGGCGCGGAATACGCGCAGCGGATAGCGGCAGCGGTTTTCCAGGCTGCCGCCATATTCGTCGCTGCGGCGGTTGGTCAGCGGCGAGATAAAACTCGACAGCAGGTAACCGTGCGCACAATGCAGTTCCAGCCAGTCGAATCCGGCGACGGCCGCCGCCAGGGTGGCGCGCACGAAGTCCTGTTCGATGCGCGCCAGGTCGCTTTCCGTGGCCGCGCGCGCCGTTTGCGACACGCCGGCCAGGTACTGCTGTTCCGAGGCCGAGATCAAAGGCCAGTTGCCCTCGCTGAGCGGCAGGTCGATGCCGTCCCACATGGGCCGCGTCGAGCCTTTCGCGCCCGCGTGGCCCAGTTGCAGGGCGATCTTCGCATCGCTGTTCGCATGCACGAAATCGACGATGCGGCGCCACGCCTGCGTGTGCGCTTCGCTGTACATGCCGGGACAGGCGGGCGTGATGCGCGCATCGGCCGACACGCATGTCATCTCGGCAAACACGAGTCCCGCGCCGCCCATGGCGCGCGCGCCCAAATGCATCAAATGATAGTCGCCTGCCACGCCATCGACGGCGCTGTACTGCGCCATGGGCGAGACGGCGATCCGGTTTTTCAGCAGCACGCCGCGCAGGCGGAACGGTGTAAGCATGGGCGGCAAGGCTTCGTCCCCCATCTCCACGCCGGCCTGCTCGCCCGCGCGCCGCGCCAGCCACTGTTCATAATCGGCCACATACGCAGGGTCGCGCAGGCGCAGGTTTTCATGCGAAATGCGCTGGCTGCGCGTGAGCATGGAATAGGCGAACTGCGGCGCTTCCATGGCGCTGTAGCGCTCGACGTTTTCAAACCACTCCATGGAATTGCGCGCCGCGCTCTGGATTTTCAGCACCTCGATGGCGCGCAGCTGCTGGTATTCGGCCAGCGCGGCAGCGGTACCGTCATGCTGGCCGAAGCAGCGCGCCAGCTCGATCGCGTCTTCCAGCGCCAGCTTGGTGCCGGAGCCGATCGAATAATGGGCCGTATGGGCAGCGTCGCCCATCAGCACGACGGGCACGCCATCCTCGTGATGCACCCATTGCCGGCAGACGATGCGGGGGAAGGTGATCCACTGCGCCGAACCGCGCAAGTGCGGCGAATTGCTCAGCAAACCGTGCCCGTCGAGTTCCTCGGCGAACAGCGCTTCGCAAAAGGCGATGCCTGCTTCCTGGCTCATGCTGTCCAAGCCCGCGGCGCGCCACACGTGTTCGGGCGTCTCGACGATGAAGGTGGAAGTGTCGCCATCGTATTGATAGATATGCGCCTGGAACCAGCCGTGCGGCGTCTGGCGGAAGGCAAACGTGAACGCCTCGAATTTCTTGCGCGTGCCCAGCCAGATAAAGCGGCAATGGCGCTGGTCGATCTCGGGCTGGTAGCTGGCCGCATAGCGCGTGCGGATGCGGCTGTTCAAGCCATCGCTGGCGATCACCAGGTCGGCGCCGTACTGCTTCGCGATGGCCTGATCGTCCTGCACTTCCGTCTCGAACACCAGCTGTACGCCAAGCTCCTCGCAGCGCGCCTGCAGGATGTTGAGCAGGCGCTTGCGGCCGATGCCGCAAAAGCCATGGCCGCCCGAGCGCACGGTCTCGCCCTTGAAGTGGATTTCGATATCGTCCCAGTGGTTGAACGCTTGCAGGATGGCGCGCGCCGTCGGCTCGTCCGCGTTGGCCAGGTTGCCCAGGGTCTGGTCGGAAAACACGACGCCCCAGCCAAACGTGTCGTACGGGCGGTTGCGCTCGATGACGGTGATGCGGTGACCGGGGTTCTGCTTTTTCATGAGCAGGCTGAAATACAGGCCGGCGGGGCCGCCGCCGATGCAGACAATATTCATGGGGTGTCCGTGCGAAGTTTGAAGCGCTGCAGCTTGCCCGTTTCCGTGCGCGGCAGCGAAGGCAGGAAGCGGATGGCGCGCGGATATTTATAGGGAGCGATCTGCTGGCGCACGAAGTCCTGCAGTTCGGCCGCCAGCGCATCGCTGGCCTGGCTGCCGTCTTTCAGCACCACGTGCGCCTCGACGATCTGGCCACGCTCGGCATCGGCGCGCCCGACCACGCCGCATTCGGCCACGGCAGGGTGGCGCAGCAGCGCCTCTTCCACTTCCGGGCCGGCGATGTTGTAGCCGGCCGAGACGATCATGTCGTCGCTGCGCGAGCGGTAATAAAAATAGCCGTCGGCATCCATCTCGAAGGTGTCGCCCGTCAGGTTCCAGCCATTCTGCACGTAATCGCGCTGGCGCGGGTCGGACAGATAGCGGCAACCGGTGGGGCCTTTTACGGCCAGGCGGCCTGTCACGCCGGGCGGCTGCGGTACGCCCGCATCGTCGACGATGCATGCCTGGTAGCCGGGAATGGCCTTGCCGATGGCGCCGCGGCGGATGCCCTCGCCCGTGGCGGAAATGAAGATGTGCAGCATTTCGGTGGCGCCGATGCCGTCCGTCATGGCCAGCCCGGTGGCCGCCTGCCAGGCGTCGCGCGTGGCCAGCGGCAGCGCTTCGCCGGCCGACACGGACAAGCGCAGGCTGCGCAGGTCGTGGCTGGCTGCCAGGGGTGCCATCTGACGGTAAAAGGTGGGCGCCGTGAAGCAGATCGTGGCTTGATAGGCGCCGATGGCGCGCAGCAGGCCGTCGGGCGTGAGTTTTTCCAGCAGCACGGTGGCCGCGCCAAAGCGCAGCGGGAACAGCAGCAAGCCACCGAGGCCGAAGGTGAACGCCAGCGGCGGCGTGCCGATGAAGATATCGCCGGCGCGCACCTGCAGCATGGAGCGGGGAAAACAGTCGCAGATGGCCAGCAGGTCGCGGTGCATGTGCATGGTGCCTTTGGGGACGCCCGTCGTGCCCGAGGTAAAGCTGATCAGACAGACGTCGTCAGCCGCCGTGTCGCATGCGGAAAATGGCGCAGCGTGGGCCGCCATGCGCCGTTCCAGTTCCGCGTCGGCGGCGCCAAAGCACAGCATGGGCGGCAAGCCGGGCACGCCATCGAGTTCCGCGCGCAAGCTCTGCGCGCACAGCACGGCATTCACTTCAGCTTTGGACAGGATGATGGACAGTTCGCGTGCGCGCAGCAGCGGCATGGTGGGCACGGCGATGCAGCCGGCTTTCAGCACGGCGAGCAGGCAGGCGGCCATCATGGGCGTATTCGCGCCGCGCAGCAGCACGCGGTTGCCGGGGATCAGGCGTAAATCGCTGCGCAGCACGTGGGCGATGCGGTCGACTTGCCGCGCCAGCTCGGCGTAGCTCCAGCGCTGGCCGTCGGCAAGGATGGCGGTACGCTCGCCGCCGCCGTTGGCCACGGCCGCATCAAGCAGCGCGGCGACGCAATTGAGGCGCGCCGGATACTGGAGCTCGGGCAAATCAAGGCACAGCTGCGGCCAGAGTGCGCGCGGCGGCAAATGCGTGCGCGCAAAGTCGTCCTGGGGAGATGCTGTGGTAGGCGAAGGGTCGCTGCTCATGCTCATCCTGGCGGGTAGCGGGCGCGTGCACAAGGCCCGGAAGCAGATACTTTAAACCTAAAGTATTTTTCCGGCAAGCGAAAAACAGCAGATTCAGTCGTCTCTGTCCTGTTGCTGCAGCAAACGCGCCTGCTGTGCCACGCTGCGCGCCAGCGCGGCCAGGGCCGTTTGCATCTGGCCGCCGTCAAGCACCGCCGATTGCAGCAGCGCGCTCATACCGGCTTCCGCGCCATGCAGTCCCAAGGTGCGGCAACCGAGGTGCAGCCGTTCCAGCTGCTGGCGCGCCTGGGCCGGTTCGCCGCGTGCCAGCAAGGCGTCGACCTGTTCGCTGGCGGCGCCGATCTGTCCCTGAAAGCCCGTCAAGTAGGCCAGCAGGCGTTCGCCGTCGATACCCAGCCGCTGCAAGGTATCGCGCGGCGCCTCGGCCGGCAAGGCGGAAACGTCGAAGCAGGCGTCGATATGCTGGCGCACCTGCTCCGGCTGGAAGGGTTTCACGATGTAGCCGGCGGCGCCGGCCTGCACGGCGTCGCGCACCGTGTCCTGGTCATTGGCCGACGAGACGAGCACCAGCGGCATGGCGTCAAGCGCGCTGTCGGAGCGGATTTTCTGCAGCAGCTCCATGCCGGACAGGCGCGGCATGCGCAAGTCGCAAAAGCACAGCGAGGGACGCAAGCCGCCTTCAAGCTGCTCCCACGCCGCCGCGCCATCTTCGGCTTCCACAATATCGTGCACGCCGCAGCTGTCGATCAAATGCATCAATACCATGCGCGACACGACATCATCGTCAACCACCAGTACTTTCATTGCTTTCTCCATTGGCGGCAGCGTCAAGGTGCCTGGCCGTATTCTACCCAGTTTCGCCGCGCGCCCGATGGCCGGCATTGCCTATTTTACATTTCTTGACCCGAAACGGCTATTTGCGCCAACAGTGCGCGCAATTGCGGCAAATGCAGGGCCACCTGCGTCCAGCGCCCGCCATCCGCCGCCTCTTCCATTTCCGTGCACAGCATGTGCAGCTGCGTTTCATCGAGATAGGCGGCGCTGCCCTTCAAGCCGTGCAGCAGGCGCCCGGCGTTATCGCGGTCCTGCGCCGCCAGGGCGGCGTCGAGTTCGCGCAAGCGCCCTTCCAGGTCGGCGACGAAGGCGACACGGATGCGCCGTTGCAGCTCGCCGCTGCGGATGGACTGGGAAGGCGCCGGAACAGGAACTGCCGGCGCGATGCCGAACAGGGCATCGAGTTCGGCCTGCCCCCGCGCGGCGCCGCGCGGCGCGTTCGACGGCATGCGCGGCAGCATGAAACCGCGCTGCAGCTGGCGCTCGATGGCGCGCGCCAGCAAGCCATGCAGCGCCGCCTCGTCCACCGGCTTGCTGAGGAAATCATCCATGCCGACGCCCAGATAGCGGCTGCGGTCTTCTTCGCTGGCGTTCGCCGTCAGGGCCACGATCATCAGCTCCTGGTCGCGCACGGGCTGGTCCGGCCAGCCGCCCACGCGGATCAAGCGCGTCGCCGTGGCGCCGTCCATCTCCGGCATGCGCCCGTCCATCAGGATCAGGTCATAGCGCGTATGCACGCAGGCCGCCACCGCCAGCACGCCGTTGGCGACCACGTCGACCCGGTGTCCCAGTTCCTCGAGCATCACGCGGATGATGATCTGGTTGGTGGGGAAGTCTTCCGCGCACAGCACGCGCAGCTGGTGGCTGTGCGGCGCCAGTGCCACCTGCGGCACCAGCGGCGGCGCCACGCCATCGGCCAGGGGCAAGGTGAAGGCAAACGTGCTGCCCTGCCCCGGCGTGCTGGCCACCTCGATCTCGCCATCCATCAGTTCGACCAGCTGGCGGCAGATGGCCAGACCCAGCCCCGTGCCGCCGTAGCGCCGCGTGGTGCTGGCGTCGGCCTGCTCGAACTTCTGGAACAGGCGCGCCATCGCATCCGCATCGATGCCGATGCCGCTGTCGCTGACGGTAAAGCGGATCAGGTTGACACGGCGCCCACCCCTGCCGCTGGCCACGCCGGCCCGCTCGACGCACACGCTGACGCCGCCGCGCTGGGTGAACTTGAAGGCATTGCCGACCAGGTTGACCAGCACCTGGCGCAAACGGGTCGGGTCGCCCACCACGAAAGGCGGCAGGTCGGGCGCGAAATCGATGGAGAAACCGATGCTGCGCGCGGCCGCCTGCTCTTCGAACAGGGTGACGACCGTCTCGATGGCCGCGCCGAGCGCGAAGTCGATGTTTTCGATACTCAGCTTGCCCGCCTCGATCTTCGAGAAATCGAGCAAGTCGTTGATGATCACCAGCAGCGACTGGGCATTGGCCTGGCCGCGCAGGATCTGCTCGCGCGTGGCGTCGTGCAGCTGCTCGTCGCGCAGGGCAAAGCCCAGCATGCCGATCACGCCGGCCAGCGGCGTGCGCATCTCGTGGCTCATGTTGGCCAAAAATTCCGATTTCTGGCGCGTCGCATCTTCGGCCTTGCGCTTGGCCTGGCGCAGGCTTTCCTCGTTTTTCGTCAGGCTGCTGTTGACCTGCGCCAGCTTTTCCGACTGGGCCAGCACTTCGATTTCCTTACTCTGCAACTCGGCCGTGCGTTCGCCGACCAGTTTTTCCAGTTCGTTCTGCTGGCGCCGCAGCGTGCGCACGCGCTGGCGGTAGGCGCCATACACGGCGCCCAGCAGCAGCGCCGCCATCAGGGTGCGGAACCACCAGGTTTTCCAGAACGGCGGCAAGATCGTGATGGCCAAAGTGGTGCCGCTCTCGTTCCACACGCCGTCCTTGTTGGCCGCCTTGACGCGAAACACATAGTTGCCCGCATCGAGGTTGGTGTAGGTGGCAAAGCGCCGCCCCGCATCGGTCATGACCCAGTCCTGGTCAAAGCCTTCGAGCCGGTAGGCGAACATATTGCGCTGGGGCGCGGCGAAATGCAGGGCCGCGAATTCCAGCGAAAAGACGCTTTCGCGGCTGGTCAGCACCAGCTCGCGCGTATGGTCGATGGCCGTCTTGAGCACATGCGCGAACTCGCCGCGGCCAATGCCCACCGGCTTGTTGAAGATCTGCAGTTCCGTGACGGCCACCAGCGGCGGCACGCGGTTGTCGTGGATATCCTGCGGCATGAACGCCGTCATGCCGTTGAAGCCGCCGAAATACATGGTGCCATCGGACGCGCGCAGGGCCGCGCCATCGAAGTACGAGCCTTCCACCGTGCCGTCGGCGCTGTCGTAGTTGCGAAACAGGCCGCTGCGCATGTCGAGCCGCGTGATGCCGCTATTCGTGCTCAGCCACAGCTGCTCGTTGTCGTCGCCGAGGATGCTGGCGACGGCATCGTCGGCCATGCCATCCTTGCGCAGGAAACGGCGGAAACGGATCTCGCCCTTGGCATCGATGTCCATGCGGTTCAGGCCATTGGCCGTGCCCACCCACAGCACGCCGCGCTTGTCCTCGTGCAGGAAATGCACTTCGTCGTGGCTCAGGCTCTGCGGATTTTGCGGGTCGTGGCGGAAATGGCGGAAGCGGCCGCTGGCGCGGTCCAGCAAGTCCAGGCCGTGGAAGGAACCTATCCACAGCCGCCCCTTGCCGTCTTCCAGCACGGGCCGCACCATATTGTCGGACAGGCTGTTCGGGTCGGCCGGGTCGTGGCGGTACGTGGTAAAACGCTTGCTGGCCGGGTCGAAGCGGTGCACGCCGCCCCGCGTCGAGACCCACAGCATGCCGCTGCGGTCGCTGACGATATTGCGGATGGTGTCGCTGTTCGGGTCGCCGGCGGCAAAGCGCATGGTGAAGAAACGCCCCAAGGACGGATCGAAGCGGTGCAAGCCCGTCGAGCCGCCCACCCACAGCACGCCGTCCGGCGCCTTGTACAGGGTCGTGACCTGCTCGTCGCGCGACATGCCGGGCGCGCTGCGCAGGTCGAACAGGCGCGAGCTGCCGTCGCGCGTGTCGTACAGTTTCAGGCCGCCCTTGGTGGCCAGCCACAGCTTTCCATTGCCCGCGTCGGCCACGGCGCGCACTTTCTTGTCCGCCAGCGCGCCCACGTCGCCGGGCGCGCGCGCCATGCGCGAAAAGCCGCCGCTGCCCAGGTCGACCCGGCTCACGCCGTTGTACCAGGAGCCGACCCAGAAGGTGCCGGCGCGGTCGCGGTACAGGGACGACAGCTGGTTGTCGGCCACGCTGAACTTGTCGCCCGTCTGGTGGCGGTATTGCAGGAAGGTGTCGCTTTCGGGCAGCCAGCGGAACAGGCCATCGGCATTGCTGCCCAGCCAGACGGTGGCGTCGACATCCTGGTACAGGCTGGCCACGCGGATGGCGGAGAAGCCATGTTTCTCGCCTAAGCGCACTCTCGATTGCGGCGGCTGGCCGGCGGCGCCCAGGCGCCAGCGCTCGGCACCGGCCATGGTGCCGATCCACAGGTTCTGCTGGCGGTCGATCAGCAGCGACTGGATCACGTTGTACTTCGAGCCGGGCGTCGCATCGACGGCGAAATGCTCGAAGCGCTCGCTGCCCGGCGCCAGCATGTCCAGGCCCGTCACCGTGCCTATCCACAGGCGCTGCTGCGCATCCAGCGCCAGCGCCTTGATTTCATTGTCGCCCAGGCTGTGCGGGTTGCCCTCTTCATGGTGCCAGGTGCGGAAGCGGCCCGTGGCGGGGTCGAAATGCTGCAAGCCGTCCGAGGTGGCGATCCAGAAGCCGCGCGCGCCATCGTCGAGAATGGCGTGGATATGCCGGTTGCCGTTGCCGCGCTTGCTCTTTTCGGCCGGGCCGTAATGGATGAAGGTCTGGCTGGCGGCGTCGAAGCGGTCCAGGCCATTGTCCGTGCCCACCCACAGCTGGCCCTGGCTATCGACGTGCAGCTCGCCGACCCAGTTATCGGCCAGGCTGGTCTTGTCGCCCTCGATATTCTTGTAGATGACCATGCGGTAGCCGTCGTAGCGGCTCAAGCCGGACTGGCTGCCGAACCACATATAGCCTTGCCGGTCCTGGGCGATGGCCAGCACCGATTCCTGCGCCAGGCCCTGGTCGACGCTGAGCTGGTCGAAACGCAGGGTGGGCGCAGGCGCCGCCACGGCCCATCCGCCCGCCATCAAAATTAACAGTAAGGCAACATCGCAAACACGTCGAAATACCCGCACAATCGTCCTGTCAAAAAAACGCGAAAAACCCGCACGCCGCTCCAAGGGCCGTCTCAAGAACCAAAAAACGCCAGTACATCGTCCTTGCGGGCTTGCGTATCGCGCTGTCCAAGACGGATCAGCTCGTTAGTATACGTCGATTCGAACAATAAATACGATGCCAGCGCCGCGCCCCGCGCTTCGGCCGCGCCGATGCCCGACAACATGGTGCGGATGGGACGCGGCAAACTGCCGATATGCCGGCTGGCAATGGCGTCGAGCCGTTCGGACGGCGCGATGACGAGCAATTCCACCGGCCGCAAGGCCGTCTTGCCCAGCAATTCGGGCGGCAGCATCGACAGGGTCAGGTTGATGCGGTTCAAACGTTCGATGTCGACGGCCAGGCCGTCGAGGAAGATCGACGAGAGCGCGTGGCCGGCGATCTGCGCCAGGCTCGGGTAGCGCGCCGCTTCGGACGCAGCGGGCGCCGGTTCCGTCATGCGCCCGGCCCCCACCACCAGCACCTTGTTCGCGCCCAGGTGAATCGCCGGCGAGATCGGCGCCAACTGGCGCATGGAACCGTCACCGCAGTATTCGCGCTGGCCGCCCACGTACAGGGGCACGGCAGGGAAGATGAAGGGGATGGCGGCCGATGCCAGCAAATGCTCCACGCCGATCTGGTCCGGCAGGGCCAGGCGCTGCGTGCGTACCCACGGCGCGATATCCTCGGCCGTCTGGTAAAACGTCATGTGGCGGCTGCCCGAATACGACGACGCCGTCACGGCCAGCGCATGCAGCAGGCCGTCGGCCAAGGCCGCGTCCAGGCGCGGCAGGTCGAGCATGCGGTGCAGCAGGCTGACCAGCGGGGTATTGTCGAGCAGGGAACTGGGCGGCGACGCATGCCACTGGCGCAGCAGCCAGCCGAACGACAGCAGAGACAGCCAGCGCGCGCCCGAGCGGATCACGCCCAGCGAATCGGCGCGGTACACTTGCTCAACTTCGATGTGCTGCCACACGTCGAGCAGCTTTTGCACGCCTTCGCCGAAGTTATCGGCACGGCAGGCCAGCGCCGTGGCGTTGATGGCGCCGGCCGAGGTGCCGCAGATGATGTCGAACGGATTGCGCGCCGGCGCCCAGCCCGCTTCCCACAGTATTGCGGAAATCGCCTGCAGCACGCCCACCTGGTAGGCGGCACGGGCGCCTCCTCCCGTGAGTATCAAGCCTGTTTTATTTTGCATTCCCATGCCGGCAGATTAGCAGGGTCTGGATGCTTTGTGGAAAAGTTTGGAAGGTAGACGCCAGTTCCTGCAGGTATATTGTTGGCAGCACGGCGCCGGACAAAATCGTAGCGAGCGGAAGGGAGAGGCGGCTAAGAAGCGCAACCGTACTCTAGTACGGTGAGCATCGCAGGCCGCCTATACCGACGCGCAGTAGGTTTGGTCCGGTGCCCCTAATCGCCCCTGACCATGCCTTCACGCCGTGGATCTGCCCCCCCAAACCAGAAATCCTTGCCATGCGCATTCAGGCGCATGATGCCCTGCAAGCCCGAGTTCTGCTCGATCACACGCACCTCGTGGCCCATCGCCTGCAGCGCCTCGACTTGGGCTGCCGGCGCGCGGCCCTTTTCCAGTTCCGTCGGGCCGTTGCGGCTGCCGAAGTTCGGCAGGCTGATCGCCTGTTGCACGTTCAAGCCCCAGTCCATGGTGCCGACCAGGACCTTGGCCACATAATTGATGATGGACGAGCCGCCGGGCGAACCCGTGGCCAGCACCAGCTTGTGCGTGCCCTTCTCGAACACGAGGGTGGGCGACATGGCGCTGCGCGGCCGCTTGCCCGCTTCGACCCGGTTGGCGATCGGGCCGTCCGCATCGCGCGAATCGAACGAGAAATCCGTCAGCTGGTTATTGAGCAAAAAGCCGTCGACCATCTGGCGCGAACCGAACGCGTCTTCCACGCTGGTGGTCATCGACAGGCCGCCGCCAAAAGCGTCGACGGCCACCAGGTGCGAGGTCGACGGGCGCTGCAAGGCGTTGTCCATGCCCCACGCCACCTGCATGCCGGGCGGCGTGCCAGGTTTGGCCTTGCCCATGGATTTTTCACCGATCAGCGCGGCGCGCTGGGCAAGGTAGGTTTTATCGAGCATCGAGGCGACGCCATTGCCCGGCAGCGGCACGAAGTCCGTGTCGGCCACGTAGCGGTTGCGGTCCGCGTAGGCCAGGCGCCCCGCTTCCGAGAACAGGTGGATCGCTTGCGTATCGAGCACGCCGTCGACGGGCGCATACGGACGGATGTCTTTGACCTCCAGGATGCCCAGCATCTGCGCGATGGCGATGCCGCCCGACGATGGCGGCGGCATGCCGCACACGGTCCAGGCCTTGTAATCGCTGCAGACGGGCTCGCGCACCTTGGCCTTGTAGCCGGCGATGTCGGTCGCCGTCAGCTTGCCCGGGTTGGTCGGGTGAGACGCCACCTTGGCGGCGATGTCGCGCGCGATGCGGCCGTTGTAAAAAGCGTCGGCGCCGCCGCGGGCGATCTCGCGCAAGGTGCGCGCCAGTTCGGGATTCTTCAGCACGTGGCCGACGGACCAGGCCTTGCCCTCTTTGTCATAGAAATACGCGGCGGCGACAGGGTCGCGCTTCAAGGCCTGGTCCCAGTTCAGCAAGCCGTTGAGGCGCTGGCTGACGGGAAAGCCGCCGTGCGCCAGCTTGATGGCGGGGCCGAACAGGGTCGCCCACGGCAGCTTGCCATGTTCCTTGTGCGCCAGTTCCAGCATGCGCAGCACGCCCGGCGCGCCCACGGAACGCCCGCCCACCACGCCCGTGGCGCGCGAGACGGGACTGCCGTCCGGATTCTGGAACAGGTGTTCATCGGCGGTGGCCGGCGCCGTTTCGCGCCCGTCGAACGCCTGCACGCCCTTGGCTGTGGAATACAGCAAAAAGGCGCCGCCGCCGATGCCCGACGATTGCGGCTCGACCAGGGTCAGCACCAGCTGCGTGGCGATGGCCGCGTCGATGGCGCTGCCGCCCTTTTTCAGCATCTGATAGCCCGCATCGGCAGCCAGCGGATTGGCGGCGGCGACCATGAATTTCTGCGCCGCCCAACCCGATTTTTCCGCATACGCGGTGGCGACTTCCGGCGCCTTTTGCGGCACCTCGGCAAATACGGGACTGGCAGCGAGTGCTCCCAGCAAGGTCAGGCTCAGCGCCAGCGGCTTCAATGTGATCATGCTTACTCCGGTAAAGATACCCGGGTATGCTACCTCAAATGCCGGCCACGGCGCTGCACCCTCGTCTAGGGCTTACTTCGGTTGCATGCGGATCGCGCCGTCCAGGCGGATCGTTTCGCCATTGAGCATGACGTTTTCCACGATGGCTTTCACCAGCTGCGCGTATTCGCCGGGCTTGCCCAGGCGCGATGGGAACGGCACCATCTTGCCCAGCGCATCCTGCACTTCGGCCGGCATGCCCAGCAGCATCGGCGTTTCGAAAATGCCGGGCGCCACCGTCATCACGCGGATGCCGTTGCGCGACAGGTCGCGCGCCATCGGCAGGGTCAGTCCCACCACGGCCGCCTTCGACGAGGCGTAAGCCGCCTGGCCGATCTGGCCATCGTAGGCCGCCACGGACGCCGTGTTGATGATGATGCCGCGCTCGCCTTCAACGGTGGCATCCTGCTTGGCCATGGCGTCGGCCGCCAGGCGGCACATATTGAAGGTGCCCACCAGGTTGATGTTGACGACTTTCTGGAACAGGGCCAGCGGATGCGGACCATCCTTGCCCACGGTTTTCACGGCCGGCGCCACACCGGCGCAGTTGACGAGGCCACGTAAAGTGCCCAGCTTGGTAGCGGCCGCCACCACGGCCAGGCCGTCTTCTTCCGACGTCACGTCGCACTGCACGAACACACCGTTCAATTCCGCGGCCAGCGCCTGGCCCGCCTCCGTCTGCACGTCGGCCAGCACGACCTTGCCGCCGGCCGCCGTCAGCATGCGCGCCGTGGCCGCGCCCAGTCCCGATGCGCCGCCCGTGATGATGAATACATTGTCTTGAATCTGCATGAAATCTCCTGAGTGATAAGCGCCGTGTTCCCGGCGCCTGATGGTTACATGGTGCCATAGTTACGTTTACGTAAACGTAATGTCGGCGACAATTGTAGCCATTTTTGAGCGCACCGCGCGAAAACTTGCAGGACCAGCCTATGGCAGGACTAAAAACACTGGATGAACGCCCCATTGCGGTGGCAGATGCGCCCGTTGGCGTCGAGCGTGGCATTGCCCGCGCCGTTGTAGCGCGCGCCGGCCGCATCGCGGCAACCGCCCGTGTCGCAGGCGCCGATCGGCTGCGGCGCACGGGGCATGGGCACGGCCGGGCTGGGCGGCAGGGGCGCCATGGGCACGACGGGAGGCGCGGGCTGCGCCGGCATGCGGCCGATCACTTGCGGCACGGAACGGCGCGGCTGCACGGGCGGCGCCGGGCGGCAAGGTTCGACGGCCAGCTTGCCGCTGTCGCGCGGATCGAGCTGACACACGGGCAAATCATCGGAAACGGCCTGCTCCTGGGCGCCTGCATGGCCGCCAACGAGCAGCAGGGCGCAGGCCAGCGCCGGTATGGTTTTGATCATCGTCTTCATGCCACCTCCCCATGCATCGATCATACCGCTTTCATTATTGGCACACGCGGCGCCAGATGCCATGCATATGCTGCAACGGTGTTTTATTTCCTTTCATCACTTTCCTTCTTGCCAGGATAGCATTACAATAAGAACGATTCTTATTCTCATTGGCAGAATGGGAGCGCAGTTTATTGCATTTTCAATCATTCATACCCGAGCCACCCGGAAGGCAGCCAGGAAAAAACAACATCCGGAAAGTTCACCATGACCAAGCGCAGTCCCGCCTTCACATCCTTCGCAGTCCCCGCCGCCACTCCCGCCCGTCCCCGCCATTGCGCCACCCTGCTCCTGCCCTGCCTGCTGTCCTTGGCCGTCAGCAGCGCCTGGGCCGAAGGCAATGTGGCCGCCGACCCGACCATGAACACCGTGGTCGTTACCGCGTCGGGCACGGCCATCGACATCAAGGATGCGCCGGCCAGCATCAGCGTCATCACGCGCGAGGAAATCGAGCGCCAGCCCGTGTACGACCTCAACACCCTGCTGCGCCGCATCCCCGGCGTCACGGGCGGCACCAGCCCCGTGGGCGAAGAATCGAAGATCAAGCTGCGCGGCTTGCCCGACAAATACACCCTGATCCTCGTCGACGGCAAGCGCGTGGGCAGCTCGGCCGACACGGCTTACCGCCCCGACCTGGGCCGCCAGGACTTGAACTGGATCTCGCCCGACATGATCGAGCGCATCGAAGTGGTGCGCGGACCCATGTCGTCGCTGTACGGCTCGGACGCCATGGGCGGCGTGATCAACATCATCACGCGCAAGGTACCGGGCAAGTGGAACGGTTCGGCCACGGCCAACTACACGCAGCCGCAGGACAGCGGCCGCGGCACGGCGCACCAGCTGGGCGTGAACCTGGCAGGTCCCCTGTCGGACACGGTCGGCATGCGCCTGGGCGTGGGCCAGACGCGCCAGAATCCCGATGAAAAAGCCATCGGAAAATCGGGCGGCATCGGCGGCGAACGCAACCAGACTGTCACGGGCCAGCTGAGCTGGGCGCTGGACAAGAAACAGAACCTGACGCTGGACGCCAGCTACGGCAAGCAGCAATCGACGGATTCGACCACGCTCGACGCCGACGGCTACCCGCTGTTCGGCGCCTGGGGCGCGAGCAAGCTGATACGCAAGAGCGCCAGCATCGGCTATGAAGGCCGCTGGGACTTCGGCAAGGCCATGGTCAACCTGTACCACAACGATTTCGACAACGAAGTCGTCGGCACGGTGGCCAAATCCAAGGACAGCACCCTCGACGCCAGCCTGGAAAAACGGGTCGGCTGGGGCGGCATCGAGCAGATGCTGGTGATGGGCGGCCAGTGGAAGCACCAGGAACTGACGAACACGGACACCATCGGCACCATCCCCACCGACTACTTGGGCAACCCCGTCAGCGGCGCCACCCTGTCCGGCACCACGTCGGCCCTGTTTGCGGAAGACCAGCTGTTCCTGCGCGACAACCTGACGGCCACGGCTGGCCTGCGCCTCGACCACCACAGCAAGTTCGGCAACCATTACAGCCCGCGCCTGTACCTGGTGTACCACCCTGCCCCCGCCTGGACCATCAAGGGCGGCGTGTCGCAAGGCTTCCGCGCCCCGAGCCTGAAGGAAAACTCGCCGGCGGCGGCCACGCAGTCGGGCGGACGCGGTTGCGGCAGCCTCAAACCCCTGGGCTACATCACGGGCGGCTGCTACATGGCCGGCAATGCGGACTTGAAGCCCGAAACGAGCACGGCCGGCGAAATCGGCGTGGCGTGGGAACAGAATGGCTGGGACGTGGGCGTGACGTACTTCCACACGGATTTCAAGAACAAGATCGACTACGCGCCGCTGGGCTTTTACCAGAAGCAGTGGTGGACCAAGATGACGAATATCCAGAAAGCGCGCACCAGCGGCGTGGAAGCGACGGCCACCATCCCGCTGACGAAAAACCTGAACTGGCGTAACAATGTGACCTACATGGCGGAAGCGAAAAACCTGACGACGGGCGCCAACCTGCTGTCGACGCCAAAACTGTCGTGGTACTCGGCGCTGGGCTGGCAAGTCAACGACCAGCTGTTCGGCGAAGTATCGGCCCAGTACACGGGCAAGGAACTCGACGCGGGCCAGGCGGCCAACAAGGCCTACACCATCGTCGACACGGTCGTGTCGTACAAGGTCACGCCACAATGGACCGTGCGCGGCGGCGTGGAAAACCTGTTCAAGAAAGGCCCGCTGGCCGATGGACTGGTCGACTATTACGTGCCGGGACGGCGCATGTTCGTCGGCCTGACGTCGCGCTTCTAATAGCGGGGCGGCGGCGTATTTGGCGGCGGCGTGGCGGCATTGGCCGGCACGCTGCTCAGCATCTGCCCGGCCACGGGCACCTTGTGGCCGCTCGCGTACATGCATTGCTGGTAGGCGTAGTCATAGCGGCGCTGCATGCCATACGCCGAACTGTCGGCCGCGCCCGTGCCGGCCAGCGCGCCAAAGACCAGCCCAGTGCCGGCACCCACGCCGGCGCCATGGCCGCCATCGATGGCGGCGCCGGCCACCGCACCGAGCAAGGTGCCCAGGGCCGCACTGCGCACGCCGCTGTCGGCCGCAGCCTGCTGCGCCGAACTGCCGCCCAGCTGCGCCTGCGCATACCCGCGGCACTGGGCGTCATCGCCCTGAAATTGCGCGAAACTCTTGCCCGTGCCGGGCAACACCATGGCCGATGGCCCTTGCGGCATCACCGTGCATGCCGCCAGCACAAGGGGCGCCAGCACGCCCCCGCACACTGCGCTTGTTTTCCCGTTCATGTCGCACCTCGCTTTCAGCGCACACTGCCCGGCGCCACGGCGCGCCACGGCAATGTACAACTTGTCACGTAGGGATAATAGCCTTGCGGCTGACGGCAGTAGTACCACATCGGCGCCGTCGGCACCCCGCCCTGCTCGACATACACGGGCGGCGCGACGGGCAGCGGCTGTACCACGACCGTCCGTCCGTACGGATGGCGGTACCACGGGTCGCCGTACCACCCCGGCCCGTAGCCCCAGCTAGAACCCAGCCACACGCCGACATGCGAGCGGCCACGGAAATGGCCGTGTCCGTGATGACCATGATGGCCATGGAAGCCGTGTCCACCGTGCCGTCCATGCCTGCCAGGATCGGCCCAGGCGCTGCCGGCCAGCGCCAGCCCCACCGCCACGGCCAGCCCCCGCATCAGCCAGCGCCGTTTGTCTGCCTTGTCCATGATGCCTCCTGCCTTCTGCTGCCTGAAGTGATTCCCTCATTATTGGCAGACGGCCGCCGCAGGCAAGGCGCTGTAACATTTGCTCACTTTTGATACGTACACGATATGGAAATCAGGAAATTTTGACATGCCCGACGTAAAAACAGCCCCTGGAAACGGGGCTGTTTGACGTGGGGTTTATTGCGCCGGCAAGCTTTGCACCGGTGTGGCCGGCGCCAGGATGGGCGGCACGGGCGCGTGGATCGGTGCCGGCGCCTTGACCGCCAGCCAGCCCGTGGCCGGCAGCAGCGGCACCAGCAGCAGGGCGACGATATTGATGATCTTGATCAGGGGGTTCACTGCCGGACCGGCGGTGTCCTTGTACGGGTCGCCCACCGTGTCGCCCGTGACGGCCGCCTTGTGCGCATCGGAACCCTTGCCGCCGAAGTGGCCATCCTCAATATATTTCTTCGCATTGTCCCAGGCGCCGCCGCCCGTGGTCATCGAAATGGCCACGAACAGGCCCGTGACGATCGTCCCCATCAAGAGGCCGCCCAGCGCCGCAGGCCCCAGCAGCATGCCCACGACGATGGGCACCACCACGGGCAGCAAGGAGGGCACGATCATTTCGCGGATGGCCGACGCCGTCAGCATGTCGACGGCCTTGTCGTATTCGGGCCGCGCCGTGCCTTCCATGATGCCCTTGATGTCGCGGAACTGCCGCCGCACCTCGACCACCACGGCGCCGGCCGCACGGCCCACGGCTTCCATCGCCATGGCGCCGAACAAATACGGTATCAGCCCGCCGATGAACAGGCCGACGATGACCATGGGGTTCGACAGATCGAAGGTGATGTGCTGGCCCACGGATTCGAGCGCATGCGTGTAGTCGGCAAACAGCACCAGCGCGGCCAGGCCTGCCGAGCCGATGGCATAGCCCTTGGTGACGGCCTTGGTCGTGTTGCCGACGGCGTCGAGCGGATCGGTAATGGCGCGCACGGAGTCGGGCAAGCCCGACATTTCCGCGATGCCGCCCGCGTTGTCCGTGATGGGGCCATACGCGTCGAGCGCGACGATGATGCCCGCCATCGACAGCATGGCCGTGGCCGCAATGGCGATGCCGTACAGGCCCGCCAATTGATACGAGACGAGGATGGCGATGCAGACGGCCAGCACCGGATACGCGGTGGACTTCATCGATACGCCCAGGCCGGCGATGATGTTGGTGCCGTGGCCCGTCGTCGACGCTTCGGCGATGTGGCGCACGGGCTTGAAATCCGTGCCCGTGTAATACTCGGTGATGTACACCATCAGCCCCGTGAGCACGATGCCGACGACGGTGGCGCCCAGCATCTTGTAGCGCATGGCGTCGTCGGGCCACAGCAGCCACGTTACCACGGCGAAGCCGACCAGCGACAGGCCGGCGGCCCACCACAGGCCCGTGTACAGGGCCGACATGATTTTCGCGCCCGGCTTGGTCTTCACCATCGAGCAGCCGACGATGGAGGCGAGAATGGAGACGGCGCCCAGCAGCAGCGGGTAGATGATGGCCACGCTGCTCGCTTCAGCCATCAGCAAGGCGCCCAGCAGCATGGTGGCGATCAGGGTCACGACATAGGTTTCAAACAGGTCGGCCGCCATGCCGGCGCAGTCGCCCACGTTGTCGCCCACGTTGTCGGCGATGACGGCCGGGTTGCGCGGGTCGTCTTCGGGAATGCCCGCCTCGACCTTGCCCACCAGGTCCGCGCCCACGTCGGCGCCCTTGGTGAAGATGCCGCCGCCGAGCCGCGCGAAGATGGAAATGAGCGAAGCGCCGAAGGCCAGGCCGATCAACGGCTTGATCAAATCATGCTGGGTCAGGCCGGGCGCGCCCGTCGTCACCAGCAGCCAGTAGAACAGGGTTACGCCCAGCAGGCCCAGGCCGACGACCAGCATGCCCGTGATCGCCCCGCCCTTGAAAGCCACGTTCAGCGCCTGGTTGATGCCCAGGGTCGCCGCCTGCGCCGTGCGCACATTGGCCCGTACCGAGACATTCATGCCGATGAAGCCGCAGGCCCCCGACAGCACGGCACCGATCAGGAAGCCCAGCGCCGTGTGCAGGCCGAGCAGCAGATAGATGGCGATCAGGAGCACCACGCCGACGATGGCGATGGTGCGGTACTGGCGCGCCAGGTAGGCGGCCGCGCCCTGCTGGATGGCCAGCGCGATTTCCTGCATGCGCGCGTTGCCGGGATCCTGCCTCAGAATCCAGCTACGCGACACCAAACCGTAAATGACTGCGACCACGCCGCAGGCTACCGCAAACCACAAACTGGCTGCCATATCGTCCCCTTCTGTTTTTATCCGACGTCATTGCCAACAGCTGCAGACCGCACCGGGTAGGCACGCGCAGCCAGGAAAACACGACCTGCAAAAAAACTGAACCACGAAAACGATACGGCGCCCGCCTGTAGCGCGGGCACAAAAAAAGCGGACACTGAGGTCCGCTTTTCAAACACTGCTTATTCCGCCAGGGCGGCAAATGCGCTGTCGCGGATTTGCTCGACCGGACCGACGCCGGCGATGCGGCGGTATTTCGGCGCGCCTGGCAGGCCGGACTTGGCCCAGTCATTGTAGTAGTTGAGCAAAACCTTGGTCTGGTTGTGGTACACGTCCAGGCGCTTCTTGACGGTTTCCGCCTTGTCGTCGTCGCGCTGGATCAGCGGCTCGCCCGTGATGTCGTCGACGCCGTCGACTTTTGGCGGATTGAATTTGACGTGGTACACGCGGCCCGAACCCGGGTGGCTGCGGCGGCCGTCCATGCGCTCGATGATCGACGCGTCAGGCACGTCGATTTCCAGCACATAGTCCACATTGATGCCGGCATCTTTCATGGCGTCCGCTTGCGCGATGGTGCGCGGGAAGCCGTCGAACAGGTAGCCATTGGCGCAATCGGCTTCTTGCAGGCGGTTCTTGACCAGGCCGATCATGATGTCGTCCGACACGAGGCCGCCCGCATCCATGACTTTTTTCGCTGCCAGGCCCAGTTCCGTGCCTTCCTTGATCGCCGCGCGCAGCATGTCGCCCGTGGAGATTTGTGGAATATTGTATTTTTCTTTGATGAAGTTAGCTTGGGTGCCCTTGCCGGCACCGGGTGCTCCTAAAAGTATCAGACGCATTGAAAAGTTCCTAAAAAACAGATTTTGGATGGTGGTATGTGTAATTATTTTTAGATGGTGTTGCCAAGGCTATCTTTCCGTACGAAACTTACCACAAAAAATCCCCGGAACGCCAGTTTGCTATCGAATTGCTATGCCCTGATTGATCAAAGCCAGCAATTCGCGAGGCAGACGTTTCAAAATGTGGTTTTTACTGCAGGCGCACAAAACTTTATTTGCACGCCTGCCGTTTTACGGGTAGCGCTTACAGGGCACCGTAGTGGGATTGCACCCTGGCAAGATCTTCCGGCGTGTCGACACCGGCGGCTGGGGCCGAGTCCGTAACATGCACGGCGATGGCAACGCCATGCCACAGCACGCGCAACTGCTCCAGCGCCTCGATCGCTTCCAGCGGCGACGCGGACAGTTGCGGATATGCTTGCAGGAATGCATTGCTGTATGCATACAGACCGATATGGCGCAGCGGCACATAGCCGGCCGGCAAGCTGTCTTTCGACTGCGCGAAGCCGTCGCGGTGCCACGGAATCGTCGCGCGCGAGAAATACAAGGCGCGGCCATTTTTATCCAGCACGACCTTGACCACGTTCGGGTTGAACGCATCGGCCACATCGTGCAGCGGATGGGCGCACGTGGCCATGGGGACGGCGGCGCTGATCTGCGCCGCGCATGCGGCCAGCAGGGCCGGATCGATCAGCGGTTCGTCGCCCTGCAAATTGACGACGACGGCATCGAGCGGCAGCTCGAGCGTGCGCGCCACTTCGGCGATGCGGTCCGTGCCCGACGGATGGTCGCTGCGCGTCATGCACACTTCCACGCCATGCGCGGCGCAGGCGGCGCGAATGGATTCATGGTCGGTGGCGACGATGACGCGCGCGGCGCCCGACAAGGCTGCCTGCTCGGCCACGCGCACCACCATGGGTTTGCCGCCCAGGTCAGCCAGCGGCTTGCCCGGCAGGCGCGTCGAGGCCAGGCGGGCCGGGATGATGACGATGAACGCCATCGTTATTCCACTGCGTCTTGCAGGGTGCGCGCTTCGTCCGCCCACATGATGGGGATGCCATCGCGGATCGGATAGGCCAGGCGGTCGGCGCGGCAAATCAGTTCCTGCGCCTTCTTATCGTGTTCAAGCGGACCCTTGCAAACAGGGCAGACCAGGATATCAAGCAGTCGAGCGTCCACGACATTTCTCCACAATTTGTTGGGCCAGCGCGCTATCGATGCGCGCACTGACGGGGACGACCCACAGTCTCGGGTCATCTTTGAGATATTCAATTTGCGCACATTTTACTGCATCCTTCTCGGTGATCAAGATCACATCCGTGTCGAGCGCCGCAAATGGCTGGTCGAGGAAGTCGTGATGATCGGGCAAGGGCAGTTCCGTGAAGTCCAATCCGGCGCCGCGCAGCATGGCAAAGAAGCGCTGCGGGTTGCCGATGCCGGCCGCCGCCACGATGCGCCGGCCGCTGGCCGCCAGGGTTGCAAGCGCCACGCTTTCACTGCGGTTCACCATGCGCTCGGCCACGCCGCCGGCCAGCAGCATCTGCACCACCAGCCCGCCCTGCGGCGCGACCCTGGCCACCAGATCCGGCGCCAGCTCGGGCGCATTGATCACCGTCACGTCGCGCCGGCGGCGCGGCGATTCACGCAAAGGCCCCGCCGGCAGCAGCCAGCCATTGCCCGCGCCGCGGCCGTCGAACAGCACGATTTCCACGTCGCGCCGCAAGGCGTAATGCTGCAAGCCGTCGTCCGTCACCAGCACGTCGACGTCCGGGTGCGCGGCCAGCAGCGCCCTGCCCGCTTGCGCGCGGTCGCGCCCCACCATCACGGGGCAGCCGCCGCGCTGGAAGATCAGCAGCGGCTCGTCGCCCACCTGCTGCGGCGTGGAAGCAGCGGTGACGGCGCGCGGCGAACGGTCGGCGCTGCCATGGCCGCGCGAAATGACGCCCGGACGCATGCCCGCGTCGCGCAAGGCTTGCACCAGCCAGATCGTCAGCGGCGTCTTGCCCGTGCCACCGATAAAAATGTTGCCGACGACGACGACGGGCACGGGCAGTCGCGCGGATGTCAAGAGGTTTGCCTGGTACAGGCCTCGCCTGACACTGCTCAAAGCGCCGAACAGCAGGGAGACGGGCCACAGCGCGCACGCCAGCGGGCCGCGCGTCAGCCAGGCGCGGGTCAATGTGGTTTCAAGCTTGGCGGGGGAGGATGTGGGCATGGGGGGGGGAGGAGTAAAGGGCTGGGGTCTGACCCGGCGGGTCAGACCCCAATTTTGTTGCCGGTAACGGTCGAAGCTTACTTGCCCCCAGCTTGCGCCGCGAACGTCAGCTTTTCATAGCCGGCCAGGCGGGCCGCTTCCATCACGTGGATGACCATCTGGTGCATGGCGAACTGGTCGGCGTTGACCACGACCACGGGCGTCTGCGCGGGCGCCTTGCCGCCGTTGGCCGCTTTCGCCGCGTTCTGCAGGGCGTCGGCCAGGCCGGCCACGTCGCGGAACGACACGGGTTCGCGGTTGACCGTGTAGTTGCCCTTGGCATCGATGGTGACATCGATCTGCTGCGGCTTCTCCTTCGCCTGCTCGGCGTCGGCCGTCGGCAAGGTGATCTGCAGCTCCGTAAACTTGCTGTAGGTGGTGCTGACCATGAGGAAGATCAGGATCACCAGCAGCACGTCGATGAACGGGATCAGGTTGATTTCGGGGTCTTCACGCCCCTTGCCTTTGCGGAAGTTCATTTGCGGCCACTGTGGACGATGTCGACGAACTTGACCGCTTGCTGCTCCATGTCAATGACGAAGCTGTCGACGAGGGCGCGGAAGTGGCGGTAGAAGACGAGGGTCGGCATGGCGATGGCCAGGCCGAAACCCGTGTTATACAGGGCCACCGAGATACCGTGCGCCAATTGTGCGGGATTCGAGCCGCTGGCGTTTTGCGAACCGAAGATTTCGATCATGCCCACCACCGTGCCGAACAGGCCCATCAGCGGCGCCAGGGTGGCGATCGTGCCCAGAGTCGTCAGGAAACGTTCCAGCGTGTGGGCCACGCCGCTGCCCGCCTCTTCGATCGATTCCTTCATCACCTCGCGCGGCGCGTCGACATTGCGCAAGGCGGCGGCCAGCACCACGCCCAGCGGCGAATTGCTTTCCAGCTTGGCCACCGTGTCCGGCGTGATCTTGCCGCTGCGATACACCTGCACCACTTCATCGAACAGCTTGCGGGGCAGTATCTTGGCGCGGCGCAAATACAGCAGGCGCTCGATGATCAGGGCCAGGGCGACGATGGAAGCGATCAACAACAGCCAGATGGGCCAGCCAGCGGCTTGAAATATAGCGAGCAAAAGAAACTCCTGGTAAAGGGAAGGCGATGGAGCGCCCGAACAGCCTGTATTGTACCGAGCGCCGAAGACCGATTGTACGTGCGCGCAGGAATGGCGCAATGTAGCGCGTTGCCGCGCCGGCGGCAAGTGGCGCCTGCATGGTACTTGTCCCCAGCGCGCTGGCGGGAGCCCAGTTTTGCACACTTTGTGTGGATAAGATTGTGAGCAAGCATGAAGTCCAACATGCAAGTCATTGATTTACATGGGAATTATCGTGCTGCGCAAAATACAGGCATAGCAGCTTATCGACAGTAGTCAATGTCAATAAGTTAATACTTGAAGAGTTCTGCACATTTACTGTGGACAAGATTGTGCGCAAAGCCGAGGAATGTAATCAAGCCATTGATTTTAAAGGAAATTAAATCAATGCGTAAAAAAGTGGCAGCAAGCGCGCAATCGGCGCCAGACAGGCCCTCAAAGTTCTGCACACAATCTGTGGACAAGATTGTGCGCAAGCGTACGGATAGGCGCCAAGTACATTGATTTATATCGTTTTTATTGCCATGCATAAAAATGTGGCATTGGCTGAAAAGCGTGTTTTTCACGGCCCGATTCCACTTCAAAACGGCAGTTTTCCACCGCCAGCGCAGTTCCACACATAAAGTGTGGATAAGATTGTGAGCAAGCCGATTGACTCCATGCAAGAGCATTGATTTTAAAGGGATTTTTTTCTCTGCTGAAAAATAAGGCAGCAATTCAACATGCTCACACGGTGGAAAACCCGGATAAACCACGAAACGGTTTATGCAGTTTTGCACACATTCTGTGGATAAGATTGTGAGCAAGGCGTACGGTGCGATGCTACACCCTTGATTTGTAAGACTATTTTTATGCTGCGCAAAATTAAGGCAAGCCATGCCATGGGCCTTCCCGTGGATAAATCCGGTGCCGCGCCAGAGTTCTGCACATTTTTTGTGGATAAGATTGTGCGCAAGGCCATGCATGGCATACTAAGCGCTTGATTCATAGGCACTTTATTTCCGTGCGCAAAAATGTAGCAAGGCACTTTTATCGCTCGGACAAGGCCAGCCCAGCCATGTTTATCCAAGGCAAAAAGTTCCGCACACTTTCTGTGGATAACTTTGTGCGTAAGTGGCAGGGGCTACACTGATGTGCTTGATATTAAAGGATTTTTTCCCTGTGCACGCAAATCAGGCATACAGGAATTCGTCATGAAATCAATTACTTAGAAATAGAACTTGTTGTTTTGCGCGATATATGACATAAGCATGACCTCGCCGATAATATGTGGACAGTTCCCTTCCCGCTCCCAGCTTTATGATGACCGACAACCCGACTGACAGCGGTTTTGCCGCCCCGCCCGTGCTGACCGTCAGCGCCCTGAACCAGGCCGTCGCGCGCCTGCTCGAGCGCTCGTTCCCCCTGACCTGGATCGCCGGCGAGATTTCCAACTTCACGCGCGCCGCTTCCGGCCACTGGTACTTCACCTTGAAGGACGATGGCGCCCAGGTCCGTGCCGTGATGTTCCGCGGCCGCGCCCAGTACGCGGGCTTCACGCCGCGCGAAGGCGACAAGGTCGAAGTGCGCGCCCTCGTCACCCTGTATGGCGCGCGCGGCGATTACCAGATCAATGTGGAAGCCATCCGCCGCGCCGGCGTGGGCGCCCTGTACGAAGCGTTCCAGCGCCTGAAGGAAAAGCTGGCAGCGCAAGGCCTGTTCGACCAGGAACGCAAGCGCGCCATCCCCATGTTCGCGCGCAGCATCGGCATCGTCACCAGCCCGCAGGCGGCCGCCCTGCGCGACGTGCTGATCGCGCTCAAGCGCCGCGCGCCGCACGTCAACATCATCCTGTACCCGACGCCCGTGCAGGGACAGCAGGCGCCGGAAAAGATCGCGCACGCCATCCGCACGGCATCGACAAGGGCCGAGTGCGACGTGCTGCTCGTGTGCCGTGGCGGCGGCAGCATCGAGGATTTATGGTCGTTCAACGATGAAGCCGTGGCCCATGCGATTGCCGATTGCTCCATGCCCGTCATCAGCGGCGTGGGACACGAGACGGATTTCACCATCGCCGACTTCGCGGCCGACCTGCGCGCGGCCACGCCGACGGCGGCGGCCGAACTGGCGGCCACGCCGCGCGCCGACTGGATGGCATCCCTGCGCGCCGACGCGACGGACCTGCGCCGCGCCATGCGCCGCAGCCTCGATGACGCGGCGCAAACCCTGGACCGCCACAGCCGCCGCCTGCTCAACCCGAAGGCGCAGCTGCAGCAGCAGCGATTGCAGCTGCTGGCCCTGTCGACGGCCATGACGCATGCGGCGCGCGCGCCCGTGAACCAGTCGCAGTACGCGCTCGAACGCCTGCGCTCGCGCTGGGCCAACCTGCGGCCCGACGTCACGGCATCGCGCACGCGGCTGGTGGAAGCCCAGCGGCGCAGCGGCGCGGCCATGGCGCAGCAGCTGGGCCAGCGGCGCCACCGCCTCGACGGCCTGGCGGCGCAGCTGGAACTGCTGAATCCCCAGCGCACCCTGGAGCGCGGCTACGCGATACTGCGCGATGAAAAAGGGAATATCGTGCGCTCGCCGGCGCAGCTGCAGGCGCGCCAGAACGTCAACGTGCGCCTGGCCGAAGGCAGCGCGCAGGTCGGCATTGCCAGCGTGCAAGCCAGCCTGGAATAAGCGTTGGAATAAAAAAGGCCGGGGAAGAACCCCGGCCCAACACCTTCCCTACTGAGTGGACTGCTACCGCAACTGCCCTTTCACACTACCTGACTTAGAACTTCATCGACACGCGCGCGCCAAACGTGCGCGGCGCGTTGTAGAAGGCGCCGTAGATCTGCTGCGTCGGCTGGCATGGCATGCCCACGTCCGTGCAGATTTCATTGACGTCCAGCTTGACCGCCTTGTCCGTGGCGTTCTGCACGAACGCTTCGACCGTGTAGGCCTTGTTGGCCGGCTGGAAGCGCAGGCTCAGGTCCAGGGTCGTGTAGGCTTCCTGGCGCTTGACGCCGGCATGGCCCGGCACGTCGCCGTTGAACGCCCCCGCCCCCACATACGACATGGTTTCATAGTGCACCGAAGCGCGCGGCGTGATCTGGCCGCCGGCGACATTGAAATCATGCTCGTACTGCACGGTGGTGGAAAACTTCGGCGCATGCTTCATGGTGCTGCCGCCCACGTTCACCAGTGGCGCCGTCGAGCCGCAGGACTGGCCATTCGCGCGCGCCGCATCGACGTCGCAGGACATGAAGTCGTCATACACGGCTTTCAGCCAGGTGGCGTTGCCCGTCAGGCGGTCGACCTTCGTTGGCCGCCACACCCACTCCGCTTCCAGGCCCTTGACGGTGGCGCCGGCCGCGTTGAAGTTGGCCAGCACGCTGTTGACCACCTGCGACTCGAGCTTGTCCTTGTACTTCATCAGGAAGGCGTCGAGGTTCAGGGTCAGTTCGCGGTTCAGCAAGTCCGACTTGAAGCCGATTTCATAGCTGGTCAGCTTTTCCGGCTTGGTGGTAGCGCCGCCGTCGCCGATGGCCGGCGAATGGAAGCCCGTCGTCACGGAACCGAACAGCAGAATGTCCGGGCGCAGCTTGTACTCGATGCGGCCCAGCCAGGTGGCCTGGCCGTATTTCAGGTCGGCCGTATTGTCGCCTGGCGTATTGCCGCAGGTGGCGGCCGTGATGGCGCCGCCCGGGCCGATATTGTGCGTGTTGGCCAGGCCCGTGCCCGGCGTGACGAGCTGGCGCAGCTGGTCGGCGGTGAGGACCGTGGTGCCCAACGGGGTGTTGGCCGGCCAGTTCGGGCATGCCCAGTTCTTGCCGCCGATGTCGAATTTATGGTCTTTCGTGTAGCGCGCGCCGGCCGTCAGCTTGATCTGGTCCGTCACTTGCTGGCTGACCTGGCCGAACACGGCTTTCGATTTGAGCTGGCGGTCGCCCTGGATGAAGGACATCGACGAGGCGTACTGGCCCACGGTCGGCTGCACGAAGATCACGGCGCCATTGGCGATATCCTGCTGCACGGCAGCCTGCGAAATCTGGCTGCGGTCGATATCGAAGCGCACCTTGTTCTTTTCATTGAACAGGAACAGGCCGGCCACCCACTGGAACGGCGCGTCGTCGTCCGAGCGCGCCTGCAGCTCGTGCGAATAGCTGTCGAACTGCGCCCAGTCCGTGCGGTTTTCCGACTTGAAGCCAGGGAACAGGCCCGCATCCGAGTCGTTGCTGTTCTGGCGCTTGTAGCGGCTCCAGCTGCCTAGGTACGTGAAGTCCAGCGCGTCCGTCGGCTTGTAATTGAGCTTGCCCTTGTAGGTCAGAATCGACTGGTCCAGGGTGCCCGGCGTGTCGATCAGGGCCGAACGCAGCTTCTCGCCCCGTTTCGGTTCGGCCGCCAGGTAGACGTTGCCGGCGCCCTGGTCGAGGAAGTAGTCGGCGATGAAGGTGCCGCGCAGCTGCGGCGTGAACTTCCACAGCAGCGAGGCGCGCACGCCCATCTGATCGCCGGCGCCATACTTGGCCGTGCCCGGCATGACGTTCGAGCCGCGGCGGAAGTCCACCGTGCCGTCATGGCTATCCTTGATGGCGGCGATGCGCAGCGCCACGTCGTCGGAAAACGGAATATTGATCATGCCCTGCGTCTGCAGGTGGCGGTAGTCGCCCACCGTGATGCCGGCCGAACCCATGAACTTGGCCGTGCTAGGCGCGGCCGACACGAGGTTGACGGCGCCGGCAGTCGAATTACGGCCGTTCAGCGTGCCCTGCGGTCCGCGCGCCACCTCGACGTGCGACAGGTCGTACATCAGCGCCGTGGCGCCCTGGGGACGCGGCGAATACACGCCATCGACATAAAAGGCGACGGCCGGGTCGCCCAGCTCCGTGTGGTTGGCCGAACCGACGCCGCGCATGTAGACGTGCACGCCGCCCGAGTCGCCATGCTGCTCGACGACGAGGCTGGGCACCATGGTGGCCAGCGAGGCCAGATCCTTGACCTGGTTGTTTTGCAGGGTGTCCTGGTTGAAGGCGGTGACGGCCAGCGGCGTCTCCTGCACGAAGGTATTGCGGCGCGTGGCCGTGACGACGATGCGGTCCATCTGTTCGGCGGCCGGCTTTGCCGCGTCGGTGGCTGCAGCCTCCTGGGCCATGGCGGCGCCGCTGCCCAGCAAGATGAACTGGGCGAAGGTCGCATGCGCCAGGCTGAGGGCGATGGTATTGCGTTTGAGCTGTTGCATTGTTGTTGTCTCCTGTACCGCTGGTTGATTGATGATCACATAGCTCTTTGGCTATTGCTGCACATTTTTTGGGTGTCAATCTGAAGTCATGTCGCCTCCGTGCGGGGTCAATGGGTAGCCACGGCGCGCCCGGCCGTGTCGAATAGAAAGGCATGGCCCTCTTCCGGCGCAAAGCCGATGGCGCTGCCCTGCGCCAGACTGTGGCGCGCCTCGCCATGCAGCTTGATGGCCACCGCGTGCGAACTGCCGTCGAGCGTCGCGTGGATGATCTGCGCATCGCCCAGCTGCTCGATCAGGGTCACCGTGGCGCCGTAGCCTTCGTGGCGCGGCACCAGGCGCAGGTGTTCGGGGCGTATGCCAACCAGCATGCCCGCCTCGCCGCCAAGCTGGCTGGCCAGCGCGGGGACGGCGGCGCACGGCAAGAAATTCATGCGCAGCGCGCCGATGAAGCCGGCCACGAACTGGCTGGCCGGCTGGCGGTACAGGTCCAGCGGCGCACCCACCTGCTCCAGGTGGCCGCCGTGGAAGACGGCGACCCGGTCACCGAGGGTCATGGCTTCGACCTGGTCGTGCGTCACGTAGATCATGGTGGTACCCAGTTCCTGGTGCAGCTTGGCCAGTTCGATGCGCGTCTGCACGCGCAGCGAGGCGTCAAGGTTGGACAGCGGCTCGTCAAACAGGAACACCTTGGGCTGGCGCACGATGGAGCGGCCGATGGCCACGCGCTGGCGTTCGCCGCCCGACAAGGCCTTGGGCTTGCGGTCGAGCAGGTGCGTGATCTGCAAGATCTCGGCCACCTTGCCCACGGCCGCGCGCACTTCCGCTTCCGGCTTGCCCGCCAGTTTCAAGGCAAAGCCCATGTTGTCGCGCGCCGTCATGTGCGGGTACAGCGCGTAGCTCTGGAAGACCATGGCGATGCCCCGCTCGGCCGGCGCCACGTCGTTGGCCAGCAGGTCGCCGATGCGCAGCTGGCCCGCGCTGATGTCTTCCAGTCCCGCGATCATGCGCAGCAGCGTCGACTTGCCGCAGCCGGATGGCCCGACGAAGACCATGAATTCGCCGTCGTGGATATCGAGGTCCAGGCCCTTGACGATTTCCGGGCCGTCGCCATAGGTCTTGCGGATGCCGCGCAGGGAGATGGCGGCCATGTCAGTGCTCCTCGGCCAGGACGGCGGCGTGGGATGCGCGCTGCGCGGCGATGAAATCGCGGTACCACAGGGCGCTGTCCTTGAAGCTGCGCTGCTGCGTGGCGTAATCGACGTACACCATGCCGAAGCGCTTGGCGTAGCCCGAGTTCCACTCGAAGTTGTCCATCAGGCTCCAGTAGAAATAGCCGCGTACGTCGATGCCCTGCGCGATCACGGCGCGCAAGGCGTCCAGGTGCAGCTGCACGTACTCGATGCGCGGCGCGTCGTGGATCTTGCCGTCGACGGGCTTGTCGGCCACGGCCATGCCGTTTTCCGTGATGTAGACGGGCGGCAGCCGGTATTCGCGGTGCAGGCCGACGAGCAGTTCCGTCAAGCCCTGCGGATAGGTTTCCCAGCCCATGTCGTTGACACCGAGCTTGCACTCGGGCTTGCGCGGCGGCGTCTCGGCGCTCATGAAAGCGCGCGTGTAGTAGTTCACGCCAAGGAAGTCGATGGGTTGCTTGATATCTATGAAATCGTTTTCAAAGATGGATAAAGCAGAAGCGTCGACGTGTTTCAGGGCCAGCGCCGGGTAGCGGCCCTTGAAGATGGCGTCCATATACCACTGCACCGAGCGCGCATATTCGAGTTCGGCCAGCTCGCGGTCCTGGGCGCTGTCGGTGGCCGGGGTGGCCGTCCATTGATTGAGCACGATGCCCAGTTTCGCGGGCGGATTGACGGCGCGCATCGCCTGCATGGCCAGGCCGTGCGACAGCAGCAGATGGTGCGACACTTGCACGGCGGCGGCCGGGTCGGCCATGCCGGGCGCGAACTGGCCCGTGCCGTGGCCCAGCACGGCCGTGCACCACGGTTCGTTATGGGTAGCGATGCTGGCGACCTTGTGGCCGAAGCGGCGCGCCACTTCGGCCGCGTAGGCGGCAAAGTGGTAGCAGGTGGCGCGATTGAGCCAGCCGCCCTCGTCCTGCAAGGCTTGCGGCAAGTCCCAGTGGTACAGGGTCAGATGGGCATCGAGCCCCTTGGCGGCCAGGGCGTCGAGCAGGCACCCATAGAAATCGAAGCCGGCCTCGTTCCAGGCGCCGGAACCCGTGGGCTGCACGCGCGACCAGGACATGGAAAAGCGGTAGGCGTTCACGCCCAGGCTGGCGATCAGCTCCACGTCCTCCGCGTAGCGGTGATAGTGGTCGCAGGCCACGTCGCCATTGCTGCCGTCGATGATCTTGCCATCCGTATGGCTGAAGGTATCCCAGATGGAAGGGCCGCGGCCGTCGATGGCGGCGGCGCCCTCGATCTGGTAGGCGCTGGTGGCCACGCCCCAGGTGAAGGTGGCGGGAAAGTTGGTGTCAATATCGTCGTTATGCATGGTGGTCATGTCAGTGTGAGTGGATGAAAAAAAGTGCTAGCCTTTGACGGCGCCCTGGGTCAGTCCTTCAATTAAACGCTTCGAGGCGACAAAAAACATGAGCAGCAGCGGCAGCACGGCGATGGCGGCGCCCGTCATCAGCGCGCCCCACTCCGTGTTGTTCGGCGCCTGCATGCTGCGCAGGGCCAGCGGGATCGTGTAGTTCTCGACCGAGCGCATGACGACCAGCGGCGTGATGAAGTTGTTCCACGAGTTGATGAAGGTGATCAGGCCCAGGGTGCCCATGGCGGGACCGATCAGCGGCAGCACGACTCTCCAGTAGATGGCGAATTCGCCGCAGCCGTCGATGCGCGCCGCCTCGATCAGATCCTTCGGGATCGCCGTGCCGATGTACTGGCGCATGAGGAAAATCCCCAGCGCGCCGGCCGCGCCAGGCACGTACAGGGCGCGCGGCTGGTCCAGCCATCCGAGGAAATCCATCAGCATGAAGGTCGGAATCATGTTCATGAAAGACGGGATGATCATCGACGCCATCACGAGGGTGAACAGGGGCCGCTTGAAGCGGAACTCGTACATGGCGAACGCATAGCCGCCCAGCGAGCAAAAGAACAAGGTCAGCGCCGTCGTCATCAGGGCCACGTACAGGCTGATGCCGATATTGCGCCAGAACGGCAGGCGCTCCTGCAGCAGCTCGATGTTGTTGAGCAGGGCCGTGCCGAACCAGCGCGGCGGCGGCAGGCTGTAGATCTCGGCGCTCGTGTGCGTGGCGAAGACGAACATGAAGTAGAACGGCGCGACCATGATCAGGGCGCCGATGGCCACCATGGCGTAGGCCGTCCAGCGGGTGGTTTTCATCGGACCTCCTTGCGTTCATTGCGGCTGAAGATGCGGTTGTTGACCCAGGTGGTGCTGGCGATGATCAGGAACAGCAGCCAGGAAATGGCCGACGCCGTGCCGAAGTCGCCCGAGGAAAACGCCGTCTTGTAGACGAAGATGGCCGTCGTCATCACCGACTGGCTCACGCCGCTCGATTCGGCCACCAGCACGAACGGTTCCTCGAACAGCTGCAGGTTGCCCATGATGGTGAGTGTCACGGCCAGGTAGATCATGGGGCGCAGCTGCGGCAAGGTGATGTACCAGAACTGCTGGCGTTTCGACGCACCGTCGATGGTGGCCGCTTCATACAAATCCTTGGGGATCACCTGCAGCGCGGACAGATACAGCACCAGGTTCCAGCCCAGGTAGCGCCAGAAAATGACGAAGGCGACGGCCGGCTTGATGAACAGCGAGCTGCCCAGCCAGTCGATCGATTCCGCCGGAAACAGGCCGCCGACGAGCGGCAGGCTGGCGCACCATTGGATCAGCACATTGATCTGGCCATAGTCGCGCGAGAACAGGGTATTGAAGACCATGGCGATGGCCACGCTGGACGTGATGAACGGTAAAAAGTAAATGCCGATCACCAGGTTGCGCGAGCGCTTGAAGCTGTTGTGGATGAACGCTGCCAGCGGAATGGCCACCAGGTGCTGCGGCACGCCCGAGGCCAGCGCCAGCCAGACGGTATTGCCCAGCGAGCGCAAGAACCACGGGTCGCTCAAGGCATACTTGTAGTTGTCCAGCCCCACCCACTGCATGGCTTCCACGCCGCTGGCCGCTTCCCACTGGTTGAACGACAGATAGATGGAAAACAGCAGCGGGAACAGGCTGAAGACGGCGAACAGGATGAAGAAGGGGCTGATGAAAATATACGGCGCCCACTTCTTCATGTTGAAGCGTTTCCTGGCAGGCCTCGCTGCAGCAGCAGCGGGCGCGCCATCGGTACAAGGCATGGAGGTAGTCATGCTGCTCCTAGCGCCGCGCGCGGTGGGTGATCAGGGCCTTGGCGTCGGCCAGGGCCGTCTTGATATCCTTGTTTTGCGCCAGCACGCTTTCCAGCTCCATGTTGACGATGTCGCGCGCCACGGCGTCGAATTTGTCGACGCGGATGACGGGGATTTTCGCCGCCGTGTCGCGCGCCAGCAGGCGCGTCTTCTGGCCGCCGAAATACGGCTGCGGCTCGTCCATTATCGGGTCCGCATACGCGGCCTTGAGGGCGGGGAAAGCGCCGATCTCTTTGAGCGAGTGCAACTGGATATCCTTGTTGACGGTCATGAACTTGATGAATTCCCAGGCCTGGGTTTTATTCGCCGCCTTTTTCGGGATGCCATAGAAGGAGCCGCCGTACGACGCCAGCGCGCCGGCCGGCAGGTTCGCCGCGCGCCACTGGCCCTTGGAATCGGGCGCCAGCCACTTGGCCAGGTGGCCGCTCAACCACGAACCCATCATCTGGCTGGCCACCTTGTCACGCTTGAAGCCTTCGGCCCACTCGCCCGTCCAGGCCACGGTGCGCGCATCGATGCCGGCGACCCGCGCCGCCTTGGCCAGTTCGAACGCCTTGACGAAGCGGGGCGAGTCGACCAGCACCTGGCCCTTGTCGCCAAAATAGATGCCTTCGCCATCTTTCAAATTGGCGCGGATATAGATATCGGCCAGGTCGCTGGCGCCGGCCAGCAGATAGGTGCCGGTGGCGGCCTTGAGCTTCTTGCCGGCGGCGATATATGACTCCCACGATTGCGTCAGATCGGTTTCCTTGATGCCCGCCTTGTCCATCAAGTCCTTGCGGTAGAACAGCGTGCCCGGTCCCAGGTCGGCCGGCATGGCGCCCAGGGTGCCGCGGGAACTGGTCGCCTGCACGAACGTGAACGGCACGAACTGGGCGCGGTACTGCCCTGCCCCGTATGGCGGCTGCAGCAAATCTTCCATGCCCTTCGATTCGGCGAAGCTGCCGACATAGCGGAAGTCGATGGCCATCACGTCGGGCAGGCGCGCGCCGGCCGCCAGCGCCGTCGTCATCGAGTTATGGTGGTCGTCGATCTGCAGGCTGACCAGCTTGACCTTCACTTGCGGATACAGCTTTTCCCACAGGGGCAAGGCTGTTTTCACGGCGCGGTCCAGGTCAGGGAACGAAGCGACGGTAATCGTGGCCGGGGCCAGCGCCGGCAGGGCGGCGGCCGGCGGAACGGCTGCGGGCGCGGCGGCCACACCGGCGGCCAGGGTCAGCGCCGCCAGAGGGGCGGCGCCAAGGATGCTTGACTTCATTATTTCATCTCCGTTTATTGAGCGTCTTCTATCTTGAAAACGTTTTCACAACATGTGCTCATTTAACACCGCAAAGAAAATCAAGTCAATCGAAAAAGTTGTCATTTTTATTGAGGGCAGCGTGGCAAGGTCCATGCCATGGCGCGTGTTCTCCTATGAAAAGACACAAAAATCCGCCATTTCAAGATGCTGTTGTTTTTCGTGAAAACGTTTTCAAGCGTAGATCGGATTAGCGCTACGCGCGTAATCCGACAACATTGTTGGCGCAAGAGGCATGGTCCCGACGCATTGTTGGCTGCGCTGTGTCGGCTTACGCCCTGCGGGCTAACCCGACCTACTCCGACCTACCCCGACCGACGGCCCTGTAGCCATTTATGGTAATCTTTCGATGAAAAGGTTTTCAGAGCACTGAGAACCAGCCATCTTGATATCCAGGAATCACCTTGAACGATAGCGCCCACGCTGCTCCCCCTTCCACCCTGCTCGACGTGGCCCGCCAGGCCGGCGTGTCGCCCAGCACCGTCTCGCGCATCCTCAATGGCACGGCCAGGGTCTCCGACGACAAGCGCGACGCCGTGCTGGCGGCCATCGCGCACATGAAATTCGCGCCGAACCAGATGGCGCAGGGGCTGAAGAAGGGCCGCTCGATGACCATCGGCATCGTGGTGCAGGATATTTCCAGCCCCTTCTTCGACGAAAGCCTGCGCGGCGTGGACGACGGCTTGAAGGACACGGGCTACGCGTCCGTCATCGTCAGCGGGCACTGGAATGCCCAGGAAGAGGCGGACCGCATCCGCTTGCTGCTGGCGCGGAAGGTCGACGGCATCATCCTGCTGTCGGGGCGCATCTCGGACGAGAGCGTGCTCGATTTCTCGCAGCAGCGCCCCATCGTCTCGACGGGCCGCCTGCTGGCCACGAAAAGCGCCATCGGCTTCAAGCTCGACAACGAATACGGCGCCTACCTGGCCGTGCGCCACCTGGTGGAACTGGGCCACCGCCGCATCGCCTTCGTGGCCGGCCCCGCCAACAACACGGATGCGGCCGAGCGCCTGACGGGCTACCAGCGCGCGCTGCGCGAAGCGGACATCGCCATCGACCCGAAGCTGATGGTGGAAGGTGATTTCCATGAGGCAAGCGGGATGCTGGCCATGAACCATTTGTTCGATACCCAGCAGCAATTCAGCGCCGTCTTCGCCGCCAACGATCTGTCCGCCTACGGCGTGCGCCTGTGCCTGTACCGCAAGGGCATCCGCGTGCCCGACGATATCTCGCTCGTCGGTTTCGATGACTTGCCCGG
Organism: Janthinobacterium sp. NKUCC08_JDC; assembly: GCF_019345575.1. Classification (NCBI taxonomy): domain Bacteria; kingdom Pseudomonadati; phylum Pseudomonadota; class Betaproteobacteria; order Burkholderiales; family Oxalobacteraceae; genus Janthinobacterium; species Janthinobacterium sp. NKUCC08_JDC. Next base: position 141,058 of record NZ_JAHKQW010000007.1, read on the forward strand.
CTCGTCCTATACGACGCCGCCGCTGACGACCATCCACCAGCCCCTGTACGACATCGGCCGCATCGCCACGGAAGCGCTGCTGGGGCTGATCAATGGCGAGGCCGTGCAGGCGGCCATTCCACCGCTCGAACTGATCGTTCGCGAGACCACCCGGCGCATCCGTTGAGGCTTGCGACCGGGAACTTTTCCGCCCGATTCAGGCTGAACGAGAATCACTACGCCAAAGGCATCCGCGACGCGTGCCGGAATCTGCAGCAATGGCGCATCCGCTTTACAATAGTGGCTCGTTCAGCAAGAATGCCTGCTTCAAGCAAGCTTGGCTCAACCCTCCGGCCACAGGCTGGAAGACTCCGAACACTCACCATAAAGGGACATCACATGGAACATACTCTGCCACCACTGCCATATGAAATGGACGCTCTGGCGCCGCATATTTCGAAAGAAACCCTGGAATACCACTATGCCAAGCATCACCAGGCGTATGTCACCAACTTGAACAACCTGATCAAGGGTACCGAGTTCGAGAACCTGTCGCTGGAAGAAATCATCAAGAAATCGTCGGGCGGCATCTTCAACAATGCAGCCCAGGTATGGAACCACACCTTCTACTGGAACGGCATGAAGCCGGCCGGCGGCGGCGCGCCTGCGGGTGCCGTGGCTGACGCGATCAACGCCAAATGGTCGTCGTTCGACAAGTTCAAGGAAGAATTCACCAAGTCGTGCGTGGGCAACTTCGGTTCGGGCTGGACCTGGCTGGTGCAAAAAGCCGACGGCTCCGTCGACATCGTCAACACCTCGAACGCCGGCTGCCCGCTGACCACCGGCGACAAGCCGCTGCTGACCTGCGACGTCTGGGAACACGCCTACTATATCGACTACCGCAACCTGCGCGCCAAGTACGTGGAAACGTTCTGGGGCCTGGTCAACTGGGACTTCGTTGCCAAGAACTTCGCGTAAGCGCGGAACCTTGTCAACGTAGGGCGAAAAGAAGCCTGCGCCACCCCGCGCAGGCTTTTTTTTGCCTGCTGAAAGGCACGGCGCTGCGCTACAATCACTGCCCCGCCACCGCTATCTCCCTCTGCCACGATGTCCGCTCGCCTGCTGCGCCGCCTGTTGATCCTGCCCCTGCTGGCGTGCCACCTGCACGCGTGCGCGGCCGCCCCATCGCCCCTGCTGTCCGACTACACCCACAACGCCTGGGGCGCCCTGCAAGGCGCGCCCGTCGATGTGCTCAAATTCGCCCAAGGCAACGATGGCTGGCTGTGGATCGCCACGGCCACCGGCTTGTACCGCTACGACGGCGTGCGCTTCGACAGGGTCGACAGCGTGTACGGCCACCGCCTGCCGTCGAGCAATGTGCTGGGCCTGGCCACGCCGGCCGACGGCGCCGTGTGGGTCGGCTACCGCCTCGGCGGCGTCAGCGTCTTTCGCAAGGATGGCACGCGCACCTACCGCGAAGCGGACGGCTTGCCGCCGGGCGCCGTGTTCCACATCGAAGTGGCACCCGACGGCGCCATCTGGGTCGGCACGCGCGATGGCGCGGCGCGCCTAGCGCCGGGTGCGGACCGTTTCGTTGCGCAAGCGGCCAACGTGGGACTGCCCGACAAGCGCGTCTACCAGATCCTGTTCGCCCGCGATGGCACGCAGTGGATGGGCACCATGCATGGCGCCTATTTCCGCAGGCCGGGCGAGACACGCTTTTCCCTCGCCTGGCCGCGCACCATCCTCACCGGCATGGATGAAGCGCCCGACGGCGCCATCTGGGCCGTCGACGCGCAAAGCAATTACTACCGCGTGCGCACCAGCGCGCCGCGCGGCGATGCGCCCATCCGGCCCGACGCCAGGGGCAACAGCATCCGCTTCGACCGCGCCGGCACCATGTGGCTGATGCAGCCCGATGGCATCGAACGCAAGTTCGACCCTTCCGGCCCCAGCCTGCCGGCCCAGCGCCTGACGCGCCAGAACGGCATCAGCGGCCCGCTGCCGCAAACCTCGTTCCAGGACCGCGAAGGCAATCTGTGGTTCGGCACCTCGACGGGCCTGGACCGGCTGCGGCCGAACCGCCTGAAGACCCTGAGCGTTGCCGTGCCCTTCGACCATCCCGGCATGCTGCCGGGGCCCGATGGCGACGTGTGGATCGGCGACTACGTGAGCGACGTGCGCAGCTTTACGGCCGATGGCATGAAAAAAGTGATATTGAAGGGGGCGCTGGCGGCCAGCCACTGGGCGCCCGACGGCACGCTGTGGCTGGGCAACGAGCAGGAACTCCACCATCGCGCGCGCAACGGCGCCATGACGCGCGTGGCGACGCCCGTGCAGGGACTCGATCCGCAGGCGCTGCAGCAAGACCGCTCGGGCGCCCTGTGGGCCTCGTTTTCCGGTGGCGGCCTGTTTCGCCTGAACGAAGGAAAATGGAGCGCCAACGGAGGCCTCTCGGGCTTGCCGACGGTGCTGACGACAGCCATGGCGATGGATGGCGCGGGCACCGTCTGGCTGGGCCATGCCGACAATACCATCAGCCTGGTGGCCGACGGCCAGCGCGCGGGCGCCGTCAAGCGGCTTGGCGCGCCCGAGGGCCTGCAAGTGGGCACCGTGCTGCAGCTGTACCGCGATGGCGACGCGATGTGGGCCGGCGGTGAAAACGGCGTGGCCCTGTACCGCGCCGGCCGCTTCCACACCTTGCGCGGCGCGCGCGGCACGGTATTTCGCGGCGTGTCGGGCATCGTGCGCCTGCCGGACGGCGACCTGTGGCTGCATGGCGCGGACGGCATAGCCCATATCGGCGCCGCCAGCCTGGCCGCGTGGATGCGCGACGGCAGCGCCGTCGCCTCCGAACGCTTCGACGCGCTCGACGGCTTGCAGGGCCATGCCTCGCAGCTGCGCCCCGTGCCGTCGCTGATCCATGCGCCCGATGGCAAGCTGTGGTTTTCCACCTCGGCCACCATCGGCATGCTCGACCCGCTGCATATCCGCCGCAACGCCCTGGCGCCGCCCGTGCAGATCCACAGCCTGCTGGCCAATGGCGTGCGTTACACGCTGGACGATGGCAAGCCGCAGCACCTGCCGCAAGGCAGCAAGACCCTGCAGATCGGCTTCACGGCCCTGAGCCTGTCGATGCCGGAACGCGTGCGCCTGCGCTACAAACTGACGGGCGTGGACGCCGGCTGGCAAGAAGCGGTCGGACGCCGCGAAGCCTACTATACCAACCTCGCGCCCGGCAGCTACCGCTTCGAGGTCACGGCCGCCAACGAAGACGGCGTGTGGAACACGCAAGGGACAGGGCTAGCCATCGTCATCGCGCCCGCCTTCGTGCAAACGCCGTGGTTCGTCGTGCTGCTGGCGCTGGGCGCCGCGCTGCTGCTGTATGGCGGCTATGTGCTGCGCATCCGCCACCTGACGCGCAACATGCAGGAGCGGCTGCAGGAACGCTTGCAGGAACGCCTGGCCGAACGCTCGCGCATCGCCCGTTCGCTGCACGACACCCTGCTGCAAAGCGTGCAGGGCCTGATCCTGTCGTTCCATGCGCATGCGGACATGCTGCCCAAGGGCACGCGCGAACGGGCGCGCCTCGACGGCACGCTCAACCTGGCCGACCAGCTGCTGATCGAAGGACGCGACCAGATCATGGACTTGCGCGCCTCGGCCGAACCGGACGAACTGCGCCTGGCGCTGCAGCAATTCGGCAAGGGCCTGGCCGAGCACCGCGCGCACGCGTTCACCGTGCATGTGAGCGGCACCTGCCGGCGCCTGCAGCCGCGCGTGCATGACGAGATCTATGCGATCGCGCGCGAAGCGCTGTTCAACGCCTCGCGCTATGCCGAAGCGGCCAACATCGTGCTGGAACTCGACTATGCGGAGCAGGCATTCACCCTGCGCGTGCGCGACGACGGCTGCGGCCTCGATGACGCGGTGGCGCAAGCGGGCCAGCGGCCCGGCCACTGGGGCCTGGTCGGCATGCGCGAGCGCGCCGCCGGCATCGCGGCCAGCCTGCGCATCGACAGCCGGCCCGGTGCCGGCACGCAGATCGAAGTAAGCGTGCCGGGCCGCCTCGCTTACTGAGGGCGCGCCGGCCGCCGGGCTGGCTTTATGTGAGCCGCGATCGCGCCGCACCGTGAACTGCATCTGCGCCAGCGCAAACGGGAGCGGGCGGCAAGCGCCCATACTGGCCGCTCCGATGTCTTACCCGTTTGTGCCATGAGCAAACTCATCGATATTTCCCTGGACCGGTGGGACGCCCGCGGCAACGCCGCGCAGCAGGCGGCGGCGCAGCAGGCACTCGAAGATGGGCAGGTGCTGCTGCTGCCCGCGCTGGGCTTTCCCCTGCGACAGGAAGAGCATGCGCTGCTGAACGGCGCTGTGGGTAGCGCCAGCAGCGCCAAGAACATCAGCTGGGAACCGGTGCGCGGCGTGCGCGGCCATGGCGACGCCTACGATGCGACCCTGCTGGCCGCGCTGATGCAGCGCTATGCGCGGCACACGCAGCGCCTGCTGGCCGGCTTGCTGCCTGGCTATTCGGCTCATCTGCAGCAAGGCAAGGGCAGCTTTCGGCCCGTGGAAATCGCCGGCCGCGTAACTTCCTGGCGCAAGGACGATACGCGCCTGCACGTCGACAGCTTTCCCTCCTCGCCCACGCAGGGCCGGCGCATCCTGCGCGTCTTCACCAACATCCATCCGCGCGACGCACCCCGCGTGTGGAAACTGGGCGCGCCATTCGAGCAAGTGGCGCGGCATTTCCTGCCCGTCGCGAAAGGTCCGCAACCGGCGCTGGCGGCCCTGCTGCAATGGCTGCGCGTCACCAAGTCGCGGCGCACGGCCTACGATCACTATATGCTGCAGCTGCACGACGCCATGAAGGCCGACCTCGGCTACCAGGCGCAGGTGGAACAGCACACGCATGCGTTCGCGCCGGGCCAGACGTGGATCGTCTTCAGCGACGCCGTATCGCACGCGGCCCTGCGGGGACAGCATGCGCTGGAGCAAACCTGGCTGCTGCCCGTGCGCGCCATGGCCGCTCCGCACAAGTCGCCGCTGGCCATCCTCGAGCGCCAGTTGCAACGTCCGCTGACCTAGCCGGGCTCAGGCTGGCAAGCGGACCGCCTTGAAGCGCCGCCAGGCCTTGTGCATGCGGCCATCGCTGCCTTGCGCCTGCGCGCGCGCCGCCAAATAGCCGCGCACGAAGGCAGCATGCAGCCGCAACCGGTCCTGGGCCGACTGGTCAGTCTGGCCGGTCTGGTCGGCCGGAACTTCGGGCAATTCCTGCAGCAGCCGGTCGGCCACCTGCACGTCGTTGAGCCAGCCCAGTTCATCCTGCAAGGCCGACAGCCGCCCCACATACGGATGCACGGCCCTGCCCGCAAACAGCGAGGCAAAAAATTCCGTCGCATAGCGCGTCTTCTTGGCCGCGATGCGCACCCGGTGGCGCTGCTGCGGCGTCGCATGCAGCAGGCGCTTGCCGCGCTGCATCAGGCGGCGCTGGTCCTTGCGCAGGGTGGCACGGGCAAATGGCGAAACGCGCGCGTCCAGGCGCCGCAATTGGCGCGCGGAACAGCTGTCGCGCCAGGCGCGCGCCTGCAGCCAGCGCTGCAAGCCCAGCATGCAAGCCGTGTAGCGCGCCGAGGTGACGGCCTGGGCAGCCAGTTCGTGCTTGATGCGCGCCTGCGCGTGCGCCGCCTCCGCCAGCGCCGCCGCATCCGTGGCCGCCTCGCCATCGAGCTGCGCCAGGGTATTGCCCGCCAACACATCCCAGTCGCGCGCCTCGCCCAGCGCGCCGCCCAGCCACTCGAGTTCGCCCTTCAAGGCATCGGGCAGCGCCAGCAGGGACTTGAACATGCCCAGCGCCGAACGCAGACGGCGCAGGCCCACGCGCATCTGGTGTACGCTTTCCACGTCCTCGCCCCCCGCCACGCCATCCTGGTTGCCGCTCACCTGCTCGAGGCAATTGCCGCAGATGTCGATGAAGGCTTGCTGCACCGTCATGCCGTCATCGAGCCGCAAAGGCTGCGCCTTGACCGCCTGCAGAGGCTGTGACGCCGCCAGCCGGTAACCGCGCTCCGCCTTGCTCATGTGGCCCAGCTGCAGCGGCACGTCTTGCAGCAGGGCCAGCGCCACGTCGAACAGGCTGGACGCCTGCCCCTGCTTCAATTCCAGTTCGATCTCGCTCACGGGCACGCTGCGCGCGGCGCCATCCGCGCCGCTTTCGATGACACCCTGGTCCAGCACGCATTCGATCTGGTCGCCCTGCGGCGTGCGCAGCTGCCATACGGTGCGCTCCATGCGCGTGGTAAACACGGGCTGCAAGGCGTCGCGGATGGCGTCCTGGCGCAGCAGCGCGCGGATGGGCTGCTTGCGGCCGATGGCCGAGTCGAGCGCGGCCAGATCCGGTTGCGGCCCCGGCACCTCGCCCTCCCATTCGTGGCGGCTGTGCAAACCGCCGCTGACCGTGCCGCCGGCCTTCAGGGTTTGCACCCAGCGTCCGTCCACCTGGCGCACGCGCAAGCCCGCCTGGTGGCGGCACAGCTGCAGATCGGGTGTGTCGACATAGATATCGTGCATCCGCAGCAGTTGCGGCTCGCCTTGCGTGGATTGCGCCAGCAGCGGGTGCGCGCGCAAACGCGGTACATCTTGCTGTGCCAGCAACAATTTCAATTCAATTTCCATGACCACTCCTTGCGAGACTCCTGATCGCCCATTGTAAGGCGCGTCCGGCCACGCGTACGGCGCACGCACACGGACCTTGATTTTGCGCGAAAATAAGCGCTTCATTCAACGAGGAGATGCCATGACCTACCACGCCGCCGAGAACCGCTACGACAGCATGCAATACCGCACTTGCGGGCGCAGCGGGCTGAAACTGCCGCTGCTGTCCCTGGGACTGTGGCATAACTTTGGCGACAGCAACAATCTGGCTTCGCAGCGCGACATGCTGCGCACGGCGTTCGACCTGGGCATCACGCATTTCGACCTGGCCAATAACTACGGCCCGCCGTATGGCAGCGCGGAAAGCAATTTCGGCAAGCTGCTGCGCGACGATTTTCTGCCCTATCGCGATGAGCTGATCATTTCCACCAAGGCGGGCTGGGACATGTGGCCGGGCCCGTACGGCCAGGGCGGCGGTTCGCGCAAATACGTGCTGGCCAGCCTGGACCAGAGCTTGCGGCGCCTGGGCCTCGATTACGTCGACATCTTTTACTCGCACCGTTACGACGCCGACACGCCGCTGGAAGAAACCATGGGCGCGCTGGCCACCGCCGTGCAGCAGGGCAAGGCGCTGTACGTGGGCCTGTCGTCGTATTCGCCGCAAAAGACGGCCGAGGCGGCCGCCCTGCTGAAGGAGTGGAAAGTGCCGTGTCTGATCCACCAGCCAGCCTACAACATGCTCAACCGCTGGATCGAGGAAGACGGCTTGCTCGACACCCTGCAGCAGGAAGGCATCGGCTGCATCACGTTCACGGCGCTGGCGCAGGGGTTGCTCAGCGACAAGTACCTCGATGGCGTGCCGCAGGATGCGCGCGTCAACCGGCCCGGCGGCGGCTCGCTGATGCAACAGCATCTGAGCGCGGAAAACCTGGCCCGCGTGTGCGCCCTGAACCAGATCGCCGCGCAGCGTGGGCAAACCCTCGCGCAGATGGCGCTGGCCTGGGTGCTGCGCGATCCCCGCGTCACTTCGACCCTGATCGGCGCGAGCAGCAGCGCGCAAATCCGCGAAAACGTAGCCGCGCTGCAGCAACTGTCGTTCACGGCCGACGAACTGGCCGCCATCGACGTGCAGGCGCGCGAAGGCCATATCAATCTGTGGGAAGGTCCGTCGCGGGCGACCTGATCACCCGTCCTGCGCTTGTGGCGGCGGCAGCGGGCAGGTAGACTGCCGCCGCCGTCCAACATTTATCACAAGGTTCCATGCACGCCATCCCCGCCATCACCTTTTGCCTGCTGCTGTCCTGTGCGGCCAGCGTCCGCGCGGCCAATTATTGCGACTCGCCGCAATGGTCGATCGTGCACAACAAGAGCTACGACGAGGTGATGCAGATCGCCACGAAGCGCGACAAGATCCGCGACGCCGAATGCAGTTTTACCGATGTGATCCTGAGAATCCAGAACGAGGAGGCGGGCATCGGGCGCTATCCGGGCATCCTGCTCATCGCCGACGCGCAGGATGAAAACTTCGTCGTCACCAGCCGCGTCGGCGCCTACACCATCTTCAGCTACCGCTACAACGACAAGCGCCTGCTGCAGTTTGCGATGAAAGATCACAGCTGGGCGGAAGGGGAAGCGTTCCAGGCCGGCGCCTACAAGATCACGGGCGTGAAGGAATTCAAGACCATCACGGGCTTCCCCACCACCTTGCTGGTGGTACAGACATTCCAGTTTTACGGGCCCAAATAGGGCGGCAGCAACGCGCCCAGTTCCTGCGCGACTTGCCGGCGCCGTTCCGGCGTGGCGAAGACGCCCACCGCCACGTGCCGGGTAGCATCATACATATCGTTGATGTGTATCAATTGGCGCGGCCCTTGCGGCATGGCGATGCGCGTGCGCCACGGCGCAAAGTGGTGGCGCCGGCAATGCCCGCCGCTGACCTGTTCGATGATCAGCTCGCCATCGCGCAGGGCGATGTGTTCATAGTCGCGCGCGTGGCGCAGGTAATGCAGCAGGGCGGTGGCCACCAAGCCCAGTTCAACGAACGAAAAGACGGGAATGTACCAGAGGCCGCGCAGCGCAAAGGCGGCGGCAATGACGAGGGAAAACAGGCATAGCAAGCCATAGGCGCGCAGCAACTGGCGCGCCGTCAAGGCACTGTGGCGCGCGAGCAGCCATTGCGGCTGCTCGCGCGAGTGATCGCGTGGCATGGCGCCTCCCGCACTATCGCTCCATCACCGCAGCGGCCTTCGCCGCCGCCAAGTTCAGCCAGATCGTTCAGCCAGCTTGCGCCAGGGTCAGGCGCCCATGCGCACCAGCGCATGGCCCACGTGCTGCCACCAGTGATCGCGCGACTTGACCTGTTTCAGGCAAGACGTGTCGATTTCCGTGGGAAACACGTGATCCTGGCAAGCCTTCGTTTCCAGGGCATAGCGCTGGTTTTCCGCCGCCGCCAGGGCCACGATCAGCCAGAACGCCAGCGCCAGCAAGACCACCAGCAAACTCCAGGCCAGGTGGTTGGTATTACTTTTTTCGCCAAAAAACTCGCGTGGCCGCGTCTCGCGGTACATCGACATCAAGTCTTTTTCTTTCTCTTGCGACATCTGCGTTTGCATCCTGTGACATCCTATCCTGTGCCGGCCGGCTGGCCATGGCGGCGCGCACGCCGCCTTGCCGCCATTTTACGCTGATGGCGCCACAGCGGCGGCAATTTGCGGCCGGCCTCTGGCATCAGGGCCGTGGCACTGGCGCCTGGGGAGCGCCGGGTTCGCCATCGCCGTCCTCTGCCGGCCGCACGGGCGCCATGCTTTCCACGTGGTCGACGTCGATATCGCCGCCGTCGGGCGCCGTATTGCGCGGCTCCACGCCGGCCCGCTCGCCCGTGCCCGCGGCATCGCTGTCGTTATCGAGCTCTTCCGGGTCCTGGCCCGGTACGCCCTGCATGTCGCTGCCGCTGTCGGAACTGTCGCTGGGGCCCAGCGCCCCCTTGCCATGGCCGCTGCCCAGGACGCGGTCGGGGATGACGGGCAAATTGTCCGGATCGAGTGAACTGCTGCTCATGGCGGCCTCCGTTAACAAAAAAACCAGCTTACTCCCCTGGCCCGGCCAGCGGCGCACGCCTGCACGGCCTTTCCCCCAGGGAATGCGGCGGCACACAACTATTTTCATAAATTACTTCACAAATGTACTATTCATTGCTATAGTTAATTCAAGTAAGCATCTTCTCACCCAGAAACTGCTTCATCGATGGCACGGCGCCCACCAGCGCCATGCCGCCGAACCGACCGGTACGTGGCGATCCGGCCCATCCACCCAGCCATCAAGCACATTTTGGAGTCTTATCATGCAAGCCAAATCCCTTATCGCAGCATTGTTTGCCGTCACCACCGCCACCTCGGCTTTCGCCCAAAGCGCCGTGCCTGCCACCACGGGCCAGCAATTGTCGCGCGAACAAGTCACGGCCGAATACGTCCGTGCCCGCAACGCCGGCGAAATCGCCCCCAGCGAAGTCGACTATCCGAAAACACCGGCCACCGCCGCCAGCCAAGTGACGCGCGAGCAAGTCATGGCCGAGTTCTACGCCGCCCGCAAAGCTGGCCTGATCCCGCAAACGGAAGCGGACTTTGACGTCGCGCAAACGGCAAAACACGTCGTGCAATAAGAAACCAGTCAGCCGGTTTCAGTCAGTAACAACTCAGTTGCGGCGCAGCACCCGGGCCACTCCCGGCGCTCACCGCGGCGAGCTGTCAGCAGTACCCCAACACCTTCTTCCGGAGTTCCTGCATGTCCCTGCACCGCCGTTTGCTTGCCGCCAGCCTGATCCTTGCCGTGAGCGCGTGCGCCGACATGGGCCATATCGCGCCGCAATCGGCCATGCTCGACGCCAACAAGCTGCAAGCGAGCCAGGCCATGGATGCCGCCGCCAGCGCAGCGATCGCCTGGCCGCGCACGCAATGGTGGCAAGACTTGCATGACCCCCAATTGAACCGCCTGATGGACCAGGCCCTGGCCGACAGCCCCACCCTGCGCGGCGCCCAGGCGCGCGTGCGCCAGGCCGAGGCGCTGGCCGGCGCCGCCGAGGACAAGACCCGCCCGCAGGCCGACGCGAATGTTTCCATCAACCGCGAACTGTATTCCCAGCATGGCAGCACGCCAGCGCCGCTGGCCGGCAATTACGCGTGGCGCAACCAGGCCACCGTCACGGCTTCGTACGACCTGGACCTGTGGGGCCGCAACCGCGCCGCCCTGTCCGCCGCCCTGGGCGACGTGCAGATGGCGTCGGCCGAATCGCAGATGGCCCGCCTGGCGCTGGAAACGGCGCTGGTGCGCACCTACATCCAGCTGTCGTATGAATTCCAGCTGCAGGACGTGATCGAACGCAGCCTGGCGCAGCGCGCCCGCATCCTCGACATCACGCGCCAGCGCAAGGCGGCCGGTATCGGTACCGACATCGACGTGGCGCAGATCGAAACCACCTTGCCGGCCGGACGCCGCCAGCTGGAACAGTCGGCCGAATCGCTGGCCCTGCTGCGCAACCAGCTGGCGGCCCTGGCGGGCAAGGGCCCGGCAGCCGGTGCGGCGCTCACGCGTCCCGTGCTGCGCCTGGACCAGCCGCTGGCCATTCCCGCCGCCCTGCCGGCCGATCTGATCGGCCGCCGGCCCGACATCGCCGCCCAGCGCTGGCGGGTGGAAGCGGCGGCGCAGCGCATCGACGCGGCCAAGGCCGAGTTTTACCCGAACGTGAACCTGGTGGCGTTTGCCGGCTTCCAGGCCTTCGGCTTCAGCCATTTTCTTGACGCCAATTCGCAGGTGCGCGGCGCTTCGCCCGCGCTGAGCCTGCCCATCTTTGCCGGCGCCCGTTTGCGCGCCCAGCTGGGCAGCCAGACGGCCGTGTACGACGGCGCCGTGGAGCAGTACAACGCCACCGTCATCAACGCCATGTCGGACGTGGCCAACGCCGTCACCAAGGCGCAGTCGCTGGCCAAGCAACACGAGCTGACCGCGCAGGCGCTGGCCACGGCGCAACGCGCGCGCGACCTGGCGGAAAAGGCGTACAAGGCGGGCATGAGCGACGCCATCGCCATGCTCAACACGCAAGTGGCGCTGCTGGCGGAAGAACAGCAGCAGGCGCAAAATGGGGCGCGCGAGCTCGATCTGTACGTTTCCTTGATGAATGCACTGGGAGGCGGCATATAAGCTTGCAATCCTGGCATTGCCCTAGCTCAACAAGATACAATCGGAACTTTATTCACACATGAAGGAATATGACATGACCGCTTTTGACGCCACCGCCAAGCGGCTGCAAAACATCCGCACGCGCATGCCAGGCTTCCCCATGGAACTGATGCGCCTGTTGCGCATGACGTACCACATTCAAAAAGGCATGAAGGACCTGACCAACGCCGCGCTGAAAAAGCACGACCTGGTCGATGCCAGCTACATGGTGCTGGCCGTGCTGTACGGCACGGACGACGAAACCTCGAACGCCTGCACCCTGGGCATGGCCTGCCATGAAAAGCCGGCCAACCTGACGCGCGTGTGCAACGACCTGGAAACGCGCGGCCTGATCCATCGGGGCACGCGTCCCGGCGACCGCCGTTCGGTAATGATCTCGCTGACCGACAAGGGCCGCGCGCTGATCGAAACGGCGCTGCCCGACGTGTACCAGGAAACCTCGGCACTGTACGAAGGATTCACGGAAGAAGAGCTGCAAGTGCTCGACAAGCTGTACATGCGCCAGCTGCGCAATTTGAACAATCTCAACAACCAGAACTGATAGCCTATCGATGACGCCAGCCACAGCAACCACACCTATAGACGGCCCCCTGCCCCGGGCGGCCCGCTGGCTGGCGCTGGCGCTGCAGGACTGGCGCGCGACGGAAGGCGAACGCTGGATCTACGTCGGCAAGACCCTGATCGCCGCGTTCTGCGCGCTGTGGCTGGCTTACCGCCTGGGCCTCGATTCGCCGAGCACGGCGATGACCACCACCATCATCCTGGCCCTGCCCAGCAGCGGCATGGTGCTGGAAAAAAGCTTTTACCGCCTGTGCGGCACCCTGCTCGGCTGCACGGCCGCGCTGACCCTGATCGGCCTGTTCCCGCAGCAGCCCGTGCTGCTGTTCGCCGGCCTGGCCCTGTGGGTGGGCCTGTGCACGAGCGGCTCGGCCCTGCACCGCAACGCCCAGTCATATGTGTACGTACTGGCCGGCTACACGGCTTGCATGATCGTGCTGCCCGCCATCGAGCAGCCGATGCAGGTCTTCTCGCTGGCCGTCACGCGCGTGGCTGAAGTGAGCCTGGGCATCATCTGCTCGGCGGCCGTCTCCAGCGTGCTGCTGCCGCGCCACCAGGGCACGCAGGTGATGCGCACGGTGCAGGCGCGCTACGGCAAATTCCTCACCTTTTGCCAGGATGTGCTGCAGCAAAAACTCACGCCGGCGCAAGTGGAACTGACGCATCTGCAGTTTGCCGCCGACGTGGCGGCGCTGGAACTGGGCCGCTCGGCCGCCCTGTTCGAAGTGACGAGCAAGGTCAGTCACGTGCGTGCGCAAAACCGCAAGCTGCACGCCTTCAACGCCACCTTCATGACGGCGCTGACCACCTTCTATACCTTCCACCGCCTGTTCGACCGCCTGCAGCGCGATGGCGAAACCCAGGTCATGCAGGCCTGCGCGCCCCTGTACGCCATCGTCGCCGAAGCGCTGCAAGCGACGCCTTCGCAAGACTCGCTCGACACCATGCAGCGGCATCTGCAGACGGCGCTGGGCCAGGCGCGCGCGGACATCGACGGCGCCGCCATCGCGCATGCGCAGCGCATCGATTTCGACACCGTGTGCGAATTGCTCGAGCGCTTCGCGCGCGACATGAGCCGCTTTCACGAAGTGTATTTCAGCCTCGTGCACGACACGCCGCTGGACGTGAGCACGCCGCAGGCATATGCGCCGAAGACGCCGCCCGCACTGGTGCTTGCCAGCGGCGCACGCGCCGGCATCAGCCTGGCCCTGCTGGCGCTGGGCGCCTACTTCCTCGCCTGGCCCTACGCCAGCACGGCGATGCTGATGGCGGCCGTGTTCTGCGCGCTGGCCTCGTCCTCGCCGCGCCCGATCATGATGATCCGCCAGGTGCTGGCGGGCTTTCTGATCGCCATGCCGCTGTCGCTCATCTGCGTGTATTTCGTGCTGGTGCACGGCGACGGCTTCCCCATGCTGGTACTCAGTTTTGCGCCGTTTCTCGCCGTCGGCCTGTACCTGATGACGAATCCCGCCAAGCTGGGCGTGGGCCTGGGCGTGTCGACCTTCATCACGCAGATGGCGCCGACGAATGTGATGCATGTCGATGGCGCGGCTTTCCTCAACACGGGCATGGCCCTGATCGTGGGCCTGATGCTGGCCGCCCTCGTGTTTGCCGTGCTGCTGCCCGAGCACACGATGGGCCACAAGGACCATATCGGCCGTGCCCTGTGGCGCGAAGCGCTGCATGCGTGCACGGCGCCCGCGCGCCGTGTCAAACACCGTTTCGACAACCGCGTGCGCGACTTGCTCAGCCAGCTCAACGCGGCGGCCGGCCCGGCGCCGGGCGAAGCCACGCGCGCCGTCGTGCGCCAGGCATTGACCCTGCTGGAAATCGGCCACTCCGTGATCGAACTGCGCGAACTGATCGCCACCGCCAGGCCAGGCGCCACGCGCCACGCGCTGCAGCAATGCGTGGACCACATCGCCGGCTGGCTGCGCACGCGCGGCGATACGGCACTGCAGGCGGCGCTGGCGGCCACCCTGCAGGCGGGCGCCGTCGTGCGCACGGCCCAGACGGAAGCCGATGCCACCGGCGAGCGCAGCGCGCGCCTGCAGACGGCGCTGGCCGATCTGCACTCGATCTATACCTCATTGCTCGACCACATGGCGCCTGGCGCCGGAGACCACCATGCCGCGTGAATTCGCCCTGTTCGGAATTCTGATTCCTACCCTGCTGCCCTTGTTCCTCCTCAGCATAGCCCTGCAAACCCTGCTCGACCGCGTGCTGGGCTGGCTGGGCGTGTACCGCATGGTGTGGCACCCGTCGCTGGCGCGGCTGTGCATCTTCATCGCCATCTTCGGCGCGCTGGCTTTATCGCTATACAAATAAAAAAAACCGTTCAACCCGATCAAGGAAAGGCTGCCGACATGGTAAGCAAACTGACCCGTTATGCAATCACCGTGCTGCTATTGGCAGCCGCCCTGTGGATAGGCAAGACTGTCTGGGACCGCTACATGGAGTCGCCGTGGACGCGCGACGGCCGCATCAAGGCCGACATCGTCAACATCAGCGCCGACGTGGCCGGCACCGTCACGGACGTGCTGGTACGCGACAACCAGGTCGTGCAAAAGGGAGATATCCTGTTCGTCGTCGACAAGGAACGCTATGCGAGCGCGCTGGCGCAGGCCGACGCCGTGCTGGCAGCGCAAAAAACGGAACAGGGCCGCCGCGGCAAGGAAGCGCAGCGCCGCGCAGGCCTTGACGCCAGCATCATCTCGACGGAAAGCCGCGAAAGCGCGGCGTTCGCCGCCACCTCGGCCACCTCGCAAGTGCAGGCCGCCATGGCCGCCCGCGCGCTGGCGCAATTGAACCTGGAGCGCACCACCGTGCGTGCGCCCGTCAGCGGCTACGTGACGAACTTGAACGTGCACAAGGGCGACTTTGCCGCCGTCGGCGCGGCCAAGCTGGCCGTCATCGACAGCGCCTCGTACTACGTCGTCGGCTACTTCGAAGAGACCAAGCTGGGCATGCTGGCGCAGGACGACAAGGCGGAAATGAATCTGATGAGCGGCGGCACCCTGCACGGCCACATCGAGAGCATCGCGCGCGGCATCACCGACCGCGACGCCGCCACGGGCCGCGAACTGCTGGCCGACGTCAACCCCACGTTCAACTGGGTGCGCCTGGCGCAGCGCGTGCCCGTGCGCATCCACATCGACGAGCAGCCGAAAGGACAACTGCTGGTGGCCGGCACCACGTGCACCGTGGTGATCACGCCCCACTCTGCACCGGCGCCGAAACCAGCGGCCGCGCACCCGGCATGATACGCGGCGGCGCCGGACGCCTGGCGGAAATCGCCCTGTTCCTCGACGCCGCGGCGCTGGGCAGCTTTTCCGCGGCCGGCCGCAAGCACGGCCTGTCGCCGGCCGCCGCCAGCGCCGCCATCGCGCGCCTGGAAGCGGCGCTGGGCGCCACCCTGTTCGAACGCACCACGCGCCAGCTGCGCCTGACGGAAGAAGGCCTGCACTACCGCCGCTACAGCGAACAGGCGCTGGACTTGCTGGCGCAGGCCGAAGACGGCTTGCACGCGGACGGCGGCGCCGTGCGCGGCGTGGTGCGCATTTCGGCGCCGTCCGACATCGGCCGCCAGCTGCTGCTGTCCATGCTCGACCGCTTTGCCGCGCTGCACCCGCAGGTGCGCCATGCGCTGACCCTGACGGACGCCACGGCCAACCTGGTGCAGGACGACGTCGACCTTGCCATCCGCTACGGCGAGCTGTCCGACAGCGACATGGTGGCGCGCCTGCTGCACCCGGGCCGCCGCGTCGTGTGCGTGGCGCCCGCGCTGGCCGCCAGGGTCGGCGTGCCGGCCGCGCCGCGCGACCTGGCGTCGCTGCCGACCCTCGTGCTCAAGGCCGGCGACGGCGCGCCGCAGGAATGGCGCTACCGCGAAAATGGCAAGCGCCACGGCCTGCGCCTGCAGGGGGACTGGCACAGCAACGACGGTGAAATCATCCGCCGCTGGGCCGTGGCCGGCCATGGCTATGCCTACAAATCCCTGCTCGACATCGGTGACGACCTGCGCGCGGGACGCTTGCAAACAGTGCTAGACGATTACTTTGCCAATAGCGTCCCCCTGAACCTGCTGTACCGGCGCAGCCGCTTCCAGCCGCCGCGCGTCGCCCTGCTGGTCGAGTTCCTGCTGCGGCAATTCGCCGCGTTGCCGGCGCACGGCTAGCCAGCCCCCCTCACGGCGCCAGCACGCCCATCTGGCGCAGCAGGGTCAGATTATCTTCCAGATGCCAGTTGTCGCTGATGCGTCCCTGCGCATTGACCCGGTACAAATCAAACGCATGGAAATCGATGGCTTGGCCCTGTCCCTGCAAGGGGCCCTGCGGCGTGGGGAAGACGCCCGTGAAGCGGCCCGTGAAATGCAGGCGCAGGCTGACCCGGTCGCCCACCACCAGCATCTGCTCGATGGCGACTTTCAAATCCGGCACGGCGGCATGGAATACTTGCGACGCCTGCAACGGGCCGGCCAATCCCTGCGGCCGGCCGGCGGGCAAGGTGCGGTCGGTGAAATCGTCGGCCAGCGCCAGCCGCGCCAGGGCCGGGTCGCCGCTTTGCCAGAACGCGGCATAGCGGCGCGCGGCCAGCGCCACGGTGGCATCGGCTTTCGCGCCGGACAGGTGGGCCGGCATGGGCAAATCCATGGCGGCATGGGCTGGCGCGGCGGCCAGCAGCGACAGGGCTAGGATGGCGGGGGCAAAAGCGGGCATAGTAGTTCCAAATGAGTTGATCGGCGTGCACATGGCACACCGCCATTCTGGACCCGCTTGCCGCGCTTGATAATTGGCCCCGTGCTTGAATCAGTCGCTTACTGAAGTTGAAAATCAGCGTCCGCCCGCCACGTCGAGGATGCTGCCCGTCACATAGCTGGCGCCCGGCCCCAGCAGGTACAAAATGGCGTCGGCGATTTCTTCGGGCTGGCCGCCCCGCTGCATCGGCACGCCGGGTGCCAGGCGCGCCACCCGTCCCGGCTCGCCGCCCGAAGCGTGTATCTCCGTATAGATGATGCCGGGCCGCACGCCGTTGACGCGGATGCCTTCTGCCGCCACTTCCTTCGCCAGGCCGAGGGTCAGGGTATCGACGGCGCCTTTCGAGGCCGCGTAATCGATGTATTCGTCCGGAGAGCCGAGGCGGGCCGCCGCCGACGACACATTCACGATGCGCCCGCCCTGCCCGCCATGGGCCGTCGACATACGCCGCACGGCCTGCTGGCAGCACAGGAAATAACTGATCACGTTGGTGCGCAGCACGCGTTCGAGGCGCTGCGCGGACATGTCGACGAGCCGGCATTTCTGCTCCAGCACGCCCACATTGTTGACCAGCGCCGTGAGCTTCCCCAGGCGCGCGTCGACTTCCGCAAACAGGCGCGCCACGTCCGCTTCGTCGCTGGCATCGGCCTGCACGGCGATGGCCTCGCCCCCGTCGGCCACGATGCGCGCGCACAGCGCGTCGGCCGCCTGCGCATCGCGCACATAGTTGATGCACACGGCATAGCCCTGGCGCGCCGCCAGCAGCGCCGTCGCCGCGCCGATGCCGCGGCTGCTACCGGTAATCAAGATCACTTCCTTCATCGTCCCTCCTGAATAGTTGTGGCTTCATCATACGCGGACGAAAAAAAACCCGCGCGCGGCGGGTTTTTCGTACTGATACATTCAATTCCGGAAATGCGTCATGGCGTAAGTCAGATGCTGCCACCAGTGTTCGCGCGACCGCACGGACGCCAGGCATTTCGCATCGACCTCGTTCTTGAACGCGGGGTCCACGCAAGCCTTGCTGGCCAGCGCATTGCGCTGGTTTTCCACGTTGACGATGGCAATCGCCAGCCACGCCACGAGGGCGAGGGCCAGTACGCACAGGGTCCAGGGCAGCTGTTTCATGAGGTCTCCGCTTACTTCTTCGCTGGCGCGGGAGCGCGCTCTTTCAGCACGCGCGCCACCAGTTCATCCATCACGCGCAGGGTCGCGGCCTGGGTTTGCGGCTCGGACTGGCCCGGGCGCGACAGCTGCGCCGGCGACGTCACGAAGCGGCCATCGATGACGATGGTCGGCGCGCTCTCGATCTTGCTGGCGGTGATCAGCTGCTCGTTGCGTTTCAGCTTGGTCTGCACGCCGAACGAGTTGAACATGTCCAGGTATTTCGCCTTGTCGATGCCGTTCTTCACCAGCAGGTCGAGGATGGCGTCATCGCGGTTCAGGCGGTTGCGCTCGACGTGGATGGCGCGGAAGATCTTGTCGTGGAACTGGTCCAGCTGGCCCATCGCTTCAAGCGTGGCATAGGCGTGCGCCTGCGGGTCTTTCGGGCCGGTGGCGGCCAGGTGGACGCGGCGGAAGGCGATCTTGTCGCCCTGCTTCTTGACCCAGTCGTGCATCAGTGGATCGAGCACGTAGCAGTGCGGGCACGAATACATGAAGTACTCGACCACTTCCACCTTCTTGCCCGTGTCCGTGCGCACTGGCGTCGTGAGCGTGGTAAAGCCGGTATCGGCCGCCATGGCGCCGCCGGTGGCCGCCACCAGGGTGACGGCGGCAAGCAGGGGACGCAAGAAACGCAGAAAACGCATATAAATCCTTCATCATAAGTGGTCGTGAACGGGGCGAGATTACCACTTTTTGCGCCGGACGATGTCGCCCGGCCGGAAAAAAAGCGCTTTTATCCGCTCCGTTTGCGCCCGCTTAAGCCGCATTTAAGCCCCGCCGCGCCCCTGCCTCAGAAATGGTAGCGCGCCGACACGCGCAACTGGCGCGCGTCATTGAGGTAAATGCTCGAGCGGCAGCCCGGCGCATCGCCGTAATGGCGGCGGTTGGCCAGGTTGCTGCCGGCCAGTTCCAGCTCCCAGGCGCCCAGCTTGCGCACATAGCGTCCGTCCACGGTGGCAAACGCGGGCACCTGCGCCAGGCAGCTGCTGGCGAAATCGGGACCATAGCGCAGCGCGCGCAGCCATTGCACGCCCACATCGGCACTGGCGCCCGCCTGCCCCGTCCAGTACAGGCGCAGGCTGGCCAGGGTCTTGGGCACGAGAGCGATGTCCGGGCCATCGTAGGCGTAATCGTCATAGCGCGCATGCACTTGCCGCAACTGCCCGTCAAGACGCCAGTCGCGCGCCAGCGCCATGCTGGCCTCGATGGCGACGCCGTCGCGGCGCGAGGGATCGAGGTTGCCCGCAAAGCCCAGCTGGCCCAGGTTCTGGTCGAAGACGATCTGGTTGCTCAGGCGCTCGCTGAACACGCGCACGGAAGCGCTGCGCGCCGCATCGCCAAAGGTGGCGCCCACTTCCATTTCGCGCCGCAGCTGTCCCGCCAGCGGGCGGTAGCCGGCGCGGGTATAGCCATCGTCGTCGATGCGGTAGCTGCGCGCGGCCTTTGCATACACGCTCAGTTGCGGGCGCAGCTGCAGGCTGCCCTGCACGTCCCAGGCATTCTGGTTTTCCCAGTCGCTGCCGCCGGCGGGCATGTCGGCCGGGTCGAGCTGGAACTGTTCATGCCGCAGTCCCAGCAGCAGGCGCGGCGCATACGCACCGCCAAAGGCCAGCTCTTCGCGCAGCAGCAGCGCGCGCGAATACTGGCGGCGCTGCGCATCGCCCGCGCGGCCCGAGCGCCGCTGCCACTGCATCAGGTCCAGGCCCACTTCCGTATCCGTGCCCACGCCGCCCACCTTGCCGTAATGGCGCAGGCGTGGCGCCAGCTGCCGGCGGCGGCTGCTGTACGTCGATTCGCTGCTGCCGTCCTCGCCCGCATAGTGGGCCGTGGCGCGCTTTTCCCGCTGCGACAGTTCCACGCCCAGCTCGAAACTGCCCACATAGCGCTGCACGAAGGCGCTGGCGCGCCGCACTTCATAGCGGTACAGGTCTTCCGGGCGGGCCGCCAGCAAGGCCAGGAACGGCGCCTCGGGCGCGGGATAGCGGGTGTCCTGGTTCAGCTGGTCGGCGCTGAAACCGAAGCGGCCCTGGCGCAGCTTCCATTCCGCGCCGCCGTTGAAGCCGCGCTGGTGAAACACGCTGCCATCGCGGTAATTGCCGTTGCGCAGACCATCGATGGCCACATCGAGCACCATGCCGCCCTGGTCGCGCGACAGGGCGCCGCGCACGCTGTGCTGGCCGCCCTGCGCCAGTTCGGCGGACAAGTCGCCATGCGTGACGCCGGGCGCGCTGGCATCGGCGCCTTCCTGCGCGCACGCCGGCATGGCCAGGGCGCACAACAGCAGGGTGCGCATGGCGATGGTCAGGGCGGAAGGGGCAGGCATCATGGCGGAAAGCTGGGTGCGCCACCGGGGCGCGCACGCACGGCAGCAGGAGGGATGGCAAAAGCGAATCATTATACGCACGGCGCGCGGCGCCGCAACAGCCGGCAAAGCTGCCAGCACAATTCATTGCTTATTTGTAATTTTTACAGGTATATTAAGGAACGCCCGGCGATCCTGGGCGCAGCCGACTGCATTTGAAGATCATCAATCAGAAGTCACTGTGGGAGTCACGCATGGAAAGTCGTAGCACACCGCGCCGCCGCATTTCCTTCATCCCGGACAAGCTCAAAGTCCTTTCCATCGCCGCCCTGCTGCTGGCCGGCCTGGCCCTGCAAGCCGACCTGTTCGCCCAGCCGGATCAGGGCAAGCCCGCCAGCGCGCCCCTGCCGCTGGCGCCATCGGCCGACGGCATCGCCCTCGCTTCGCCGCATGCGTCGGCCGTCACCACGCCCAGCGCCAGCAACGCCTGGGGCGGTGCGCGCACGGGCGCGCAAGCGACCCTGTCGGACCGCGTGGTCGACTACCGGATCGAAGCGACGCTCGATCCCGTCAAGCACACGATCGACGGCCGGCAGAAACTGCGCTGGCGCAACCGCAGCGCGCAAGCCGTCAGCAGCGTCTACCTGCACCTGTACCTGAACGCCTTCGAAGGCGAGCATTCGACTTTCTTCACCGAGAAGCGCAAGCTCGACACGGGCTTCCGCTCGGGCGTCGACACGCGCGACGGCGAGTGGGGCTACATCGAACTGCGCAGCATGACGCAGAACGGCGCCAGGGCGCCCTGGCATTTCGTCCAGCCCGACAACGGCCCGGCCACCGACCGCACGGTGGTGCGCGTCGACTTGCCGCAGGCCGTCGCGCCGGGCGCCGAGACGACGCTCGACATCGGCTTCTTCGACCAGCTGCCGCGCGTCATCGCGCGCACCGGCTATTTCGGCAGCTTCCACCTGGTGGGCCAGTGGTTCCCCAAGATCGCCGTGCTGGAACTGCCCGGCGAACGGGGCGCCACGGCGCCGCGCTGGAATGCGCATGAATTCCACCTGAACTCGGAGTTCTACGCCGACTTCGGCCACTACGACGTGAAGCTGACCGTGCCCAAGGAATACACGGTGGGCGCCACGGGCGAACTGCAGGGCACGCCACAGGAAAAGAACGGCATGCTCACGCATCACTATGTGCAGGGCGACGTGCACGATTTCGCCTGGACGGCCGACAAGCGCAGCGCGCCGCCGCTGCTGGACAGCTGGAACGGCCCTGGCAGCCCGCCCGTGGCCATCAAGGTCCTGTATCCACCCGAGTACGCGTCGAACGCGGCGCCCGCGCTGCAGGCTGCCAAGGATACACTCACGTATTTTTCGCGCACCCTGGGCCCGTATCCGTACAAGACCCTGACGGTGGTGATTCCGCCATTTAACGCGGCCGAAGCGGGCGGCATGGAATACCCGACCTTCTTCACGGCCTCGGGCTACGCCGGCCTGCAGCCGAAGACGGCGGCCGAATTCGGCCTCGATTTCGTCACCATCCATGAATTCGGCCATGGCTATTTCTACGGCATCCTGGCTTCGAACGAGTTCGAGGAACCGATCCTCGACGAAGGCTTGAACGAGTACTGGGACCAGCACATGCTGCGCGCGCGCGGCCAGGATATCCACGCCACCACGCCCCTGCTCAAGCGTCTGGGCTTCGCTCCCGCCTTCAAGGTCTTCGAGTTCGAGCGCACGGCCGCGCCGCGCCAGGACGCGGCCGACCCGCTGGGCCAGAACGCGTGGGACCGCCTGCAGGGCGTGGGCCCCGTCTACACCCGCACAGCCACCACCCTGCGCGACCTGGAAGCGCGCATCGGCAGCGAAGCCATGGAACGGGGCTTCAAGGCCTACTATGAACAGTGGAAATTCCGCCACCCGAGCGTGGCCGACTTGCGCGAAGCGCTGGCCGAAGCGACGGGCCAGCGGCGCATCGTGGAACAGGTCTTCGCGCAGCAAGTGTATGCCAGCGCGAATATCGACGACCGCATCGGCAGCTTTACCAGCGACGAGCAGACGCCGCTGGCCGGCCTGGCGCTGGTGAACGGCAAGCGCGTGGAACGCACGCCCGAGGCGCTGGAACAAGAAGAGGACAAGGTGCGCGAAGCGTGGGACAAGGCGCACCCGGACGCCAAGCCCGGCACGGGCCCCTATCCGTATCTGACCAGCGTGGTGCTGCGCCGCCGCGGCGCGCCCGTGCCGCAGGTGCTGCTGGTGAAGTTCGCCGACGGCACGTCCGAACGCGTGGTGTGGGACAACGACCAGCTGTGGCAGCGCTACACCTGGAGCAAGCCCGTGAAGGCCGTCTCGGCCGAACTGGACCCCGACCGCGTGCACTACCTCGACGTCAACAAGCTCGATGACAGCCGCACCCTGAAAGCCGACAAGTCCGCCGCGCGGCGCTGGAGCATCGACCTCGCCGCCGCCTTCCAATATCTCTTTTCCCTGATTGCCACCGTATGAACGCCATTTCCACGACACGGGCCAGCGGCCTGGCCCTGACCACGCGCGCCAGCCGCGCCGCCCTGCAATGGCGCTTGCTGCTGCTGTGGGCCGGCCTGCTGCTGATCCCCGCCATCGTTGCCGTCATCCCCATCTGGCGCACCTTGAGCGCCAGCCTCGATCAGGCCGTGCATGCGGCGGCCCTGGCGCAGCAGCTCGACCTGATGACCCTGGCGGACCTGGCCGCCAACGCCAGCCGCAATGGCGCCGCCATCAGCCAGGCCGCCATCGCCGGCATCGTCCTGACCCTGCTGCTGTCGCCGCTGCTGAGCGGCCTGGTGGTGACGGCCGCGCGCGCGCCGGCGCCACTGGGCTTCGGCGCGCTGCTGACGGGCGCCTTCAGCGCATACGGCCGCATGCTGCGCATGCTGTTGTGGAGCATCGTGCCGCTGGGCCTGGCGCTGGCGATCGGCGCCGGCGCGCTGAAACTGGCCGACAAGCACGCGGCGACAGCCATCCTGGAAGCGGACGCCGACCTGGCCCGTCACCTGGCCTTGCTGTTCGCGGGCGTGCTGTTCCTGCTGGCCTGCGCCACGCTCGATGCGGGCCGCGCGGCGCTGGCCGTCGACCGGCGCCGTACGTCGGCCGTCAAGGCGTGGTGGCGCGGCCTGGGCATGCTGCGCCGGCGTCCGCTGGCCAGCCTGGCCATCTACCTCGCCATCACCGTGCTGGGACTGGCCCTGTATGCGCTGCTGGGCGTGGCGCGCCTGAACCTGGCCGGCCCGGGTCCGCTGGCCATCGTGGCCGGCTTGCTGGCAACGCAGCTGGCGGCGCTGGTGCTGGCCTGGATGCGCAGTGCGCGCCTGTTCGCGCTGATCGGCGTCAAGCGCTCGCTCGCGTAATCAAGCTCCCAGGCGCCCTTCATCGGCGAGGAAGTCGATGAAGGTGCGCACTTTCGAGGACAGGTAGCGGCGGCTCGTGTAGACGGCATACACCTTGCCGCCCGCCAGCTGGTAAGCGTCGAAAAGGCGCACCAGCCGTCCGGCCGCCAGGTCCGCATCCGTCTGCCACGATGGCAGCAGCGCGATGCCCATGCCGTCGAGCGCGGCCGCGTGCAGCAGGCTTTCGTTATTGCATTGCAGGACGGGCGAGAACTTCACCGTCTCGCGCCCCTGCGGCCCGTCGAAGGCCAGCTCATTGCCGTTCGCCAACAAGGAATAGCTGATCATCGCGTGCTGCGCCAGGTCTTGCGGCAGCTGCGGCTGGCCGGCGCGCGCCAGATAGGCGGGCGCGGCCACCAGGTGAAAGGCGATGCTGCCGATGGGCCGCGCAATCAGGGCCGGCGACGGCGCCTGGCTCACGCGCAGGGCCAGGTCGAAGCCCTCTTCCACCAGGTTGACCACTCGCCCGCTCAAGTCGATGTCGAACGTCACTTCCGGAAAGCGCTCGCGGTAGGCCACGAGGGTGCGCGTAAAGATGGCGTTGGCGAACCAGACGGGGGCGCTCAGGCGCAGCATGCCGCGCGGCACCACCGTCGTGCGGCCCACCGTCGCTTCCACCTCGTCGAGGTTGTCGAGCATGTCGCGGCACTGTTCAAAATACACCTTGCCGATTTCCGTCAGGCTCAGGTGGCGGCTGCTGCGGTTCAGCAATCGCGCGCCCAGGTGGCGCTCCAGATGCATCACGTGCTTGCTGACCATGGCCGGCGACAGATCGAGGCGCTCGCTGGCGCGCACGAAACTGTCCAGTTCCACCACGGCGCGAAACACGCGCATGCTGCGCAAGGTATCCATGACTGCCCGATCATCAACAAAATGGAAATGATATATCAATAATGGCGATCTTGATCAACTGGCTGGCCATGACTATCATCGATAGCATCAGCCATTCCACTGCGGAGCCGCCATGCAAGAACACACCTTCCCCACCTACTTCCTGTCACATGGCGGCGGCCCGTGGCCGTTCATGAAAGACCAGTTCGGCGGCCGCTACGACGTGCTCGAAGCGTCGTTGCAGGATATCCCGCGCCAGATCGGCGCGCGTCCGAAAGCCGTGCTGGTCGTCACGGCGCACTGGGAAGGGCCGCAATTTCTCGTCTCGGCCAGCCCCCGGCCGGGCATGATCTACGATTACTCGGGCTTTCCGCCGCACACGTACCAGATCCAGTACCCGGCACCGGGCGCGCCGGAGCTGGCTGTGCAGGTAAAACAGTTGCTGGACGCGGCCGGCCATCCGGCGCGCCTCGACCACGAGCGCGGTTTCGACCATGGCACCTTCAGCGCCCTGTTCCCCATCTACCCGCAGGCGGACGTGCCGCTGGTGCAGCTGTCGCTGAAACACGGCTACGACCCGCTCACGCACATCGAGGTGGGCCGCGCGCTGGCCAGCCTGCGTCGGCAAGGCGTGCTGATACTGGGCAGCGGCCTGTCCTACCATAACCTGCGCCAGTTCGGCCAGGCGGGCGCCGTCGCCTCGCACCAGTTCGACGCCTGGCTGCGCCAGACGATGTCCTTGCCGCCGGAACAGAGATTGGAGCAACTGCTAGCCTGGGACCGGGCACCGGGCGCACGCCAGGCCCATCCGCAGGAAGACCATTTGCTGCCGCTGATGGTGGCGCTCGGCGCGGCCGAGCAGGAAGCGGCGCACGTGGCGTATCACGAGGAGGATTTTTTTGGAGCGCTGGCGGTGACGAGTTTCCGGTTTGGAGCGACTGGCGGAAATTAGCAACGAGCCGGGGTCAGACGGGGACGCCGAGTCCCTCGACACCGCTAACGGCTGGTTCAGCGCCAACGTCACCGGGGGTCTGACCCCAGAATTTGCTTTGGGGTGAGTCAGCGGCCGTGAATTACGTCCCGCGCTTGCCCCGCGCCGCATTCTTCGCCTTCTCGGCAGCGATCTCGGCCGCCTTGGCCGCTTTTTCCGCCATCTCGGCCGCGTGCTGGGCCATCAGAGCCGCGCGCGTGTCCGGCGTTTCCAGCGAGATGCGTCCCAGGATACCGCTGCGGTAGTCGAGCAGCAGGGTGTGCGACGCCTTCTCGAAATCGTAGTCGCCGCCCTTGATGCGGAAGCCGCGCTTGGCGGCGATGCCTTCGACCACGCCGATGGCGTCGACTTCACCGATCTTGGTGCCGTAGCGGGTTGCCAGCAAGTCCGGGTAGCGCTTGAGCAATTCCTCGGCCAGGAACACGGCCACTTCCTCTTCGATCAGCGCGTTCGAGCCGATGGCGTGGCTGGCGGCCAGCATCAGGCCATCGCTGGGGATGGCGATCTTCGGCCACAGCATGCCGGGCGTATCGACGAGGATGGTGTTCTTGTCCAGGTACAGCTTTTGCTGCATCTTCGTCACGGCCGGCTCGTCGCCCACCTTGGCCACGCGCTTTTTCAGCAGCGCGTTCATCAGGGTCGACTTGCCCACGTTGGGGATGCCCATGATCATGATGCGCAGCGGCTTCGTCGGCACGCCGCGGTGCGGCGCCAGCGACTTGGCCAGGTCCGGAATGCGCGCCACGTCGCCCGGCTTCTTGGTCGTCATCGCATACGCGGTCACGCCTTCCTGGGCATTGAAATACGCCACCCAGGCGGCGGTCGCGGCAGGATCGGCCAGGTCGGTCTTGTTGAGGATTTTCAGGCAAGGGCGCTGGCGGAACAGGCGCAGCTCGTCCACCATGGGATTGCAGCTGGCTGCCGGCAGGCGCGCGTCCACCACTTCAATCACCAGATCGGTGTTTTCCATGGTTTCGGCCGCTTTCTTGCGGGCCGCGTTCATGTGTCCTGGGTACCATTGTATCGCCATGCTCTTGCTTTCAAAATCGTTCAGTCAATCCGCTATTTTACGTGGTTGCCGCCACGACGTCCCATTTTCCGCCGCCAGCGCCAGCCGTGCGACGCGAACGAGACAATTGGTGATAATTTAGCAGTTACTCGAATGATAAGATCCGCAGTCCGTCCAGCCTGGACGGTTTCCCCATTGCACGCTCAACCTGGCACGCATTCCATGCATCTTCCCCGCTTTTGCCTCCTTGCCTCCCTTTCCACTTGCCTGCTGCCCGCCATGGCCCAGGAACAAGCAGCGGCGCCAGGCGACCCGGTGAACCAGGAAATGCAGCAGATTGTCGATGTGCAAGGCACACGCGATCCCGACCTGCGTCCCTACCGCACCATGCTCAAGGGACTCGACGCGTATGCCGACCACCAGCGCCTGGCGCCGGACGCGCCGCTGCGCTTCATGCTGATCCCCGCCACGCCGAAGGCCAAGCTCGATGGCGTGACCCTGCACCTGTCGGCCGACAATCTGTCGATCCCCGTGCCGCTGGCGGCGGACGGCGGCTTCATCCTGACGCGCGACAAGACCGCCTACGATGCGAATGCCGACCTGGTCAGCAACAAGAAGCGTGCCACCCTGCGCTGGCGCGCCGACATCCACACGCCGGGCCTGCCCCACAACGTGCGCCGCCTGGGCGACTTGCGCCTGGAATGCGAAATCCGCTGGGCCGTCGAGCAGGATGACTTGCCGTTCGTGCGGCGCAACCTGTTCCGCCTGGCGGGCGGACCGTGCCACTCGTCGCTGATCCACGTGCCGTATCCCGTGTTCCGCAAGCTGCTTGCCGTGCAGGCCCGCTCGGGCGAGCGCACGCTGGACGTCCGCATCACGGAAGACCGCCAGCGCTACGTGCCGCCGCTGCACGACTTGAGTTGGGACGACAATACCCTGCTGACCCTCACGTATGCCGATGACGGCAACATGGCGCAAGCTACCCCTGCGGGGGCACTGCGCCAGTGATACGCGCGCTGGAAGCCAGGTCAAATATTTCCACATGGATTCTTTTATTTACTGAGAGTAATAAAAAAGTATGCTCTAATATCGCCTCTTAAATGAAAAGCAATAATTTTCCAGGCTGGCTCCCGCCAGATGCAGGGAGATAGGCGATGGGGAATAGCTCGATATGATGATGGAACACACTGGCAAGGCGCCCGAGCGCGTGCCGCGCAATGACTGGAAGAAGGAATGCCGGCAGTTGCAGCAGCAAGTGGCGCAGCTGGAAGAGCGCCTGAAACGCCAGAGCGCCGACAGCTATGGCTTGCAAATGCTGTATGACCAACTGGTCAATGAAATCAAGCACCACCGCGACATGTTGCAACTCGACAGTTTTGATGCGGATAAATCATCGCTCGTCTACACGCAAGCCTGGCACCGCTTCATGGCCGGCGATGCGCTCGACTACCAGACGCACCGCCACACGAATTCCAGCAGCCGCCCCACCTTGCTGTAGCGCGCGGGGTCCTTACAGTTCCGCCAGCGCCTTCACGTGCGCCGCCACGCTGCGGCCCAGCGACGACAGGTTGTAGCCCCCTTCGAGGCAGCTGACGATACGGCCTTTGCCATACTGGCTGGCCACGGCCATCATCTGCTGCGTCATCCACGTATAGTCGGCCTCCACCAGGCCCATGCCGCCCACGTCGTCTTCGCGGTGGGCGTCGAAACCGGCGGAAATGAAAATCATCTGCGGCTGCTGGCGGTGCAGCGCCGGCAGCCAGTGGTCGAGCACCAGCTGGCGCACGGCGTCGCCCTTCGAGCGGGCCGGCACGGGCACGTTGACGCGCGTGTCCGTATAGGACTCGACATCGCTGTACGGATAGAACGGGTGCTGGAAAAAGCTCACCATCAGGATGCGCGGATCATGCGCCACGGATTCGGCCGTGCCATTGCCATGGTGGACGTCGAAGTCGACGATGGCGACCCGTTCAAGCCCGCGCACGTCGAGCGCATGCTTGGCGGCGATGGCGACATTATTGAACAGGCAAAAACCCATCGGTTCGCTGGGCCGCGCATGGTGGCCGGGCGGGCGGATCGCGCAGAAGGCGTTGCTGATCTCGCCATCAATGACGGCGTCCGTGGCCGCCACGGCCGAGCCGGCGGCGGCCAGCGCCGCCTCGTAACTGTGCGCGTTAAGCAGGGTGTCGCCGTCGAGCGGATAGTAGTCGCCCTCCTGCGGCACATTGTCGCGCACGAGGCCGATGGCCGTGGCGCTGTGGTTGCGCTCGATATCGGACAATTGCGCGCGCACGCCATCGCGGTGCTCAACCAGGTCGCTGATGTGCGCGAGTATCAACTGGTCATTGATGGCCTGCAAGCGGGCCGGCGATTCAGGGTGCCAGTCGCCCATTTCATGGCGCTGGCAATCGGGATGGGTATAAATGGCTGTGCTCATGCGCTGTACTGGTTACCTCTGTCTCTGTCCATTCTCCGGGAACACTGCATGGCATTCCTGTTCGCCCTGCGCGTTCTCGCATAAAATCACTGGCCGGTCTGTGCCGCTACCGCACTAATCTACCACGTGCACGGCACGGGCGGGCGGCACGGCTTGACCTGGCCAAAGCGATTGTAAATTAAATAATCCGTCTTACTGTGATAGAAATAGCATGTTTTCGAAAATACACCAGGCCGCACAGCAGATCGGCGAAGTTCTCGTCGGCAAACACTTGCAGATCCGCCAGACCCTCGCCTGCGTGCTGGCCGGCGGCCACCTGCTGATCGAAGACGTGCCCGGCGTGGGCAAGACGACTTTGGCCCACGCGCTGGCCATCTCGCTGGGCCTGCAATGGAAGCGCCAGCAATTCACGAGCGACCTGCTGCCCGCCGACGTGGCCGGCATGAGCGTGTATGACCGGGGCAGCGGCAGCTTCGTGTTTCATCCCGGCCCCCTGTTCACGCAAGTGCTGCTGGCCGACGAGATCAACCGCGCCACGCCGAAGACGCAATCGGGCTTGCTCGAAGCGATGGAAGAGCGGCAAGTGACGCTCGATGGCGTCACGCACGCGCTGCCGCAGCCGTTTTTCGTCATCGCCACGCAGAACTGCGCGCACCAGCTGGGCACCTTCCCCTTGCCCGAATCGCAGCTCGACCGCTTTCTCATGTGCGTGACCCTCGGCTACCCCGATGCGGCCGCGGAACGGGCGCTGCTGCTGGGCGCCGACCGCCGCGCCATGCTCCACACCTTGCCTGCCGTCATGAACGCGGAAGAATTGCTGCAAGCGCAAGCGGGCTTGCGCGCCATCCACACCGCGCCTGCCGTCGTCGACTACGTGCTGGCCCTCGTGCATGCCACGCGCGCGCCGGGCGTGTTTGCCGATGGCCTGAGCCCGCGCGCCGCGCTGGCCCTGCTGCAGGCGGCGCGCGCCTGGGCCGCCCTGGAAGGCCGCGACCATGTCACGCCCGACGACGTGCAAGCCGTGCTGCTGCCCGTCTGCGCCCACCGCCTGCATGCCGCGCAAGGGTCCGTCGATAGCCGCAGCCTGCTGCAGCACATGCTGTTGAGTATTCCCGTCTGAGCGGCATGCGCTGGCGCACTATCCAATGGCTGCCGGCGCGCCCCTGGCTGGGCGCGGAGCGCGTGCACATCCGTCCCTCGGGCGCAGGCCTGGCGTTTGCCGCGCTGCTGCTGGCGCTGTGGATCGCCGCCGTCAATTACCGCCTGGGCCTGGGCTATGCGCTCACGTATTTCGCGGCCGCCTGCGCCATCGCCGACATGCTGTTTGCCAGCCGCAACCTGGCGGGCCTGGCCCTGGCCGCCACGCCGGGCAGCCCCGTGTTCGCGGGCAGCCCGGCCACGTTCACCTTGCGCCTGATCAACCGCAGCGCGCGCCCGCGCCATGCCATCCACGTGGCCATCCGCGATTTGGCTGCAGCACCCGGTCTGGCCGACATCGCCGCCCACGGGGAAACGGCCGTCAACATCGTCGTGGCCGCGCCGCAACGGGGATGGCTGATTGCCCCGCCCGTGCGCCTGTCCGGCAGTTTTCCGCTCGGTCTGTTCCTTGCCTGGTGCCACTGGCAGCCAGAGGCGCGCGTGCTCGTGTATCCGCAGCCCGAACACAATGCGCCGCCGCTGCCCTTGCCTGCCGGCACGCTACAGCAGGCACGGCAGCCACGTACGCAAGATGGCGCCCTGGAGCTGGCAGGCGTGCGCGCCTACCAGCCCGGCGATCCCTTGCACCGCCTGGCCTGGCGCCAGATCGCCCGCCATGATGGCGAGCATGTATTCAGCAAACAATTCCAGCCTGCCGCCGACGCTCCCGCAGGCGCAGCCCATGGCAGCATCATGCTCGAGCATGCCGCCCTGCACGCGCTGGCGCCGGAAGCGCGTTTGTCGCGCCTGGCCGCCTGGGTGCTGCAGGCGGAACGCACGGGCCTGCCATATGGCTTGCGCCTGGGCCCGCTAACTGTCGCGCCGGCCCTGGGCGCCAGCCACCGCGACGCCTGCCTGCGCGCACTGGCCCTGCACGGTTCGCCACACGATTGGCGGCACGATTTTCCGCCAGCGCAGGCGACGCCATGAAAGCCTGGCTGAGCAACTTGCCGCGCGACAAGGCCGACATCGTGCTGCTGTTGCTGTCCGCCGCCATGGTGCTGGCTCCGCACGCGCTGCACCTGCCTCCGTGGCTGTCGGCCGCCGCAGCAGCCCTTCTGCTGTGGCGCGCCGTCATCACCGTGCGGGGCAAGCGCCAGCCGCGGCTGGCCCTGCTCGCGCCGATGGCCTTGCTCGGTATCGCCGGCGTCTACGCCAGCTATGGCACCGTGCTGGGACGCGATCCCGGCGTGGCCATGCTGGCCTTGCTGCTGGCCTTGAAATCGCTGGAAATGCATGGCCGGCGCGACATCTTCGTCTTTGTTTTCCTCAGTTTTTTCCTCCTGCTGGCAAATTTCTTCCATGCGCAAGGCATCCTCAGCGCCGCCTGGATGCTGGCCACCGTCATCGTCTTGCTGGCCGCCCTGCTGTCAGCCCAGTACGGCGCCGTGCAGCCCCGCCTGGCGCAACGGTTAAATTTACTGGGACGCATGCTGGCGCTGGCCATCCCCCTGTCGGCCGTGATGTTTTTTGCCCTGCCGCGCGTGGACGGCCCCCTGTGGGGTACGGCACCGGAAGGCGCGCAGGCGCGCACGGGCTTGTCCGACAGCATGCAGCCGGGCGCCATCGCCTCGCTGGCCCTGTCAAGCGAACCCGTCTTCACGGCCCGATTTTCCACACCGCTCCCGCCGCAAGACCAGCTGTATTGGCGCGGCGTGGTGCTGGGCGACTTCGACGGCGCCACCTGGACGCGCCGGGGCGCAAAGGGCCGCGCGCCTGCCAGCGACAGCCGGATAGATATCGCGCTGGAAGGCCAGCCCAGCCACTACGAAGTCACCCTGCAAGCAAGCGGCCAGCGGCGCATCTTCGCGCTCGACGTGCCGCGCAGCATCGAACGCTTGCCCGGCAATCCGTACGTCGTGTCGTCCGCGCTGGAAGTGCTGACCATACAGCCTATTACTTCGACCGTGCGTTACCGCGTCAGTTCCCAGCCGCGCTACCGGCTGCAGGCAAACCTGTCGCCAGAACAGCAGCAGCCATGGCTGGCCTTGCCCGCTGGCAGCAACCCGCGCAGCGTGGCCTGGGCCCGTGCATTGCGCGGCAGCGGCGCGCAAGCGCTGGCGCCCGCCGGCGCGATCGCCGCCGTGCTTGAGCACTTCCGCCGCGCGCCGTTCCGCTACACCCTGCAGCCGCCGCTGCTGGGCAAGCAGGGCGTCGACGACTTCCTGTTTGGCACGCAGGCGGGCTTTTGCGAACATTACGCGGGCAGCTTTGTCGTGCTGATGCGCGCCATGGGCATACCCGCGCGCGTCGTCACCGGTTACCAGGGCGGCGTGCGCAACGGTACGGACAACAGCTTGACGGTTCGCCAGTCCGACGCCCATGCGTGGAGCGAAGTGTGGCTGGCGGGCCGAGGCTGGGGGCGCGTCGACCCGACAAGCGCCGTCGCCCCCCTGCGCACGCAGCGCAACCTCGACGCCGCGCTGCCGCCGGCCCCGTCGCCGCTCACGGCGTGGCGCGCCTTGGCCGGCCTCGATGGCGGCGCGCAAGGGGCGGTTGCCGCGTGGCGCCAGCAATGGCAGCAGGCCGAGCACGCCTGGAGCAGCTGGGTGCTCGACACCACGCCGCAGCGCCAGCGCGCCATGCTCGATGGCTTGAAAAACGTGCCGGCGAAAAAGCTGGCACTCGCGTGCGCCGTGCTGGCCCTGCTGTCCGCCGTGGCGGGCGCACTGGTCTGGTGGCGGCAGGCGCGGCAAGGCGATCCGCTTGACGCCCTGTATGCGCAGTTTTGCCATTTACAGGCGCGGCGCGGGTACAGCCGTGCGCCGCACGAAGGCCCGCACGGTTATGCTGCGCGGTTGGCCGCGGGCAAGGCCACACAAGAGGCACACGCCGCCATCGCACAGTTTCTGGCAATCTATGCCGCGATGAAGTATGGTAATGCCAGCCCAGACGAACAACTCCGCGCGCGGCGCCACTTGCGCCGCCTGTTAACCCAATGCCGATGAGACGCTCCTTGTTACCGATCAAATACCCCGCCCTGTCCCTGCTCCTCTCCCTTCCCCTGTGCCTGGCCACCGCGCACGCTGGCGAAAACAGCAATATTTCCGCTGCCGACCGCGCCCGTGCCGTGCGCGCGGCCAAAGCGCCGCCCGCCAAGGCAGCAGCCAAAAAGGCACCGGCGAAATTCGACTTCGAAGGCGAATTTGTCGACTATGCCAACTGGAAGGAAGTACGCGCCTTTCTCGACGACATGTCCGCCAAACACGGCTTTGACCGCGCCGAACTCGATACCCTGATCGGCAAGGTGCGCTATGTCGAGTCAACCGTGCAACTGATGAAGCCCGCGCCGCCCGGCAAGCCGAAGAACTGGCAAGCGTACAGCTCCCGCTTCATCGAACCGGTGCGCATCAATGCGGGCGTGAAATTCTGGGAAGAGAACGCGGAAGCGCTGGCACGCGCCGAACGCGAAAATGGCGTGCCGGCCGAGATCATCGTCGGCATCATCGGCGTGGAAACCGTGTACGGACGCAACACGGGCCGTTTCCGCGTGCTCGACGCGCTGACGACCCTCGCGTTTTCCTATCCGGAAAGCCCGACCCGCGCCGCGCGCATGGAATTTTTCAAGGGAGAGCTGGAAAACGCGCTGCTGTACGCGCGCAAGGATGGCATCGATCCCCTGACCCTGCTCGGCTCGTATGCGGGCGCCATCGGCTTGCCCCAGTTCATGCCTAGCAGCATCATGAAATATGCGGTGGATTTCGATGGCGATAGCCACATCGACCTGCGCAATTCCACATCCGACGCCATCGGCAGCGTCGCGCACTTCCTCGTCGAGCACGGCTGGCGCCGCGATGATCCAGCCATCAGCACCTATCCCGTCACCGTCTCGGCCAGCCGCGCGTGGGAAAAGTTCATTGGCCAGGGCTTGCAAGCGAAGTACCGGCTGGGGGAATTGCAGGAAGCCGGCGTGAGTGCCGCCCCGTCCACGCCCCAGAACATGCTGTTCGGCTTGATCGACTTGCAAAATGGTTCAGAAGCAACTGAGTATCACTTGGCAACCAATAACTTCTTTGCTATAACTCAGTACAACAGAAGTTATTTTTATGCCATGTCGGTGATCGATTTGGGCAAAGCCATCAGTCAAGTGCGCGCACGCTAACCGAAAGTCAGTGTAAAGTTATAATATTACTTGTAAGAAAGCGTAAGGGATATTGAATCGACCAGCAAACAGGTCTATGGTAGGCCCGATAACATGTGCCAGCCTCGCTCGCCAGCCTTTGTGCGGCACGGAATGCAGTAATGGTTTTATACTTAACTTTTGTCAAAGTACAATTTTTGTTCTATCATAGAGCATAATAAAGAATAAATAGGTGTTGCAGCTAGACAACACCGGTTCTGTACCAAGCAAGATTATTGGGCTTTCCCGCCTGAAATTGAATCCTGTTGTACAATTGTGTATATATCATGAAAAACTGTATCCCGGATCGTACCGTGTGTGAATTCGTTCCTTTTAGTAAAGAATGAACATGAACGCAGCAAGAGCGAGCTCCGAGTGTTTTTTACTTTGCAGTGCAACTACAGAAGGAACAATAACATCATGACAAACCAAGTCGGCATTGATATGAACAGCGATTCGGACTCCGACGATCTGCTTCAGTACAACCCAAACAGACTGCTCGATACCCTGATCGAAAACCTGCGCCTGAAAAACGACGCAGCCTTGTCCCGCGCGCTGGAAGTGGCGCCACCGGTCATCAGTAAAATCCGCCACCACCGCCTGCCGGTCGGCGCATCGCTGCTGATCCGCATGCACGAAGTCAGCGACCTGAGCATCCGCGACCTGCGTTACCTGATGGGTGACCGTCGTAACAAATTCCGTATCAGCGACAAGCAATTCAAGCCAAAAGAAGGCGAAACGCCACAAGGCTGATCCTGCCAGTTTTGCAGGTTTTCCCTCCCCGCCATGGGGAGGGGGTCTTTCCAGCAGTTCTCAGGCCGTTCTGGCCGATATATTTCCCGTATTAACTATCAGGCAGGAAACACGCCCGTCGAGAGATAGCGGTCGCCGCGGTCGCACACGACGAACACGATCGTCGCGTTTTCCACCGTTTGCGAGATGCGCAGCGCGATTTCGCACGCGCCGGCTGCAGAGATGCCGCAGAACAAGCCCTCTTCCGCCGCCAGGCTGCGCGCCATGCGCTCGGCCACGCCCTGGCTTACGTATTCCACCTGGTCCACGCGCGACTTGTCGTAGATTTTCGGCAAGTACGCTTCCGGCCACTTGCGGATGCCGGGAATCTGCGAACCTTCCTCGGGCTGGGCGCCGATGATCTGGATGGCGGGATTCTGTTCCTTCAAATAGCGCGACACGCCCATGATGGTGCCCGTCGTGCCCATGGCGCTGACGAAGTGCGTGACGCGGCCTTCCGTATCGCGCCAGATTTCCGGGCCCGTGCTTTCATAGTGGGCGCGCGAATTGTCTTCGTTGGCGAACTGGTCGAGGATCACGCCGCGGCCATCCTTCTGCATCTGTTCGGCCAGGTCGCGCGCATATTCCATGCCGCCCGTCTTCGGCGTCAATAAAATGTCGGCGCCGTAGGCGGCCATGCTCTGGCGACGCTCCACGCTCAGGTTATCAGGCATCAAGAGCAGCATCTTGTAGCCGCGCAAGGCGGCGGCCATGGCCAGCGCAATGCCCGTATTGCCGCTGGTCGCCTCGATCAGGGTGTCGCCGGGCTTGATGACGCCGCGCTCTTCAGCGCGCTTGAGCATGGACATCGCCGCGCGGTCCTTCACGGAGCCAGCCGGATTATTGCCCTCCAGCTTGCCCAGGATGACGTTGTTGCGCGCAAGCGCATCGGCACCCGGCAAGCGCGTCAGCTGCACCAGCGGGGTATTGCCTATCGTATCTTCAAGTGTCTTGTAAGCCATCGTGTCTGTTTGAGTAGATTCAACAAAGACCCATTCTAATATGAGATGCTGGACGGCGTATCGCTGATCGGCAGCAGCAGCCGGGCCCGTTTGTGCGTCCGGCTGCGCCGCCACTTGCCGCATGGCGCCTGCCGCGCTGCCATTTCCGGGCGTGCGCAAGGGGTATTGCGGCAGGCGCGCACCGCATGCGCTAGACTCGTCACTGTTAGTTATTTTTGTTATTTGCTTATTCAGCCTCCGAACGGACTCGCCATGGCCAGCAGCACACCCGAATTCATTCCCGAAACGACGCAGGACGATCCCGTCCAGTTCGCCACGCTTGACTTGCATGGCCGCAGCCATCAGATCTCGCCCGTCTTCACTGGACCCGAACTGCAGCGCTTGCAGCGTTATGGCACGCGCCATCACTTTGCCGATGGCGAGACGCTGTTCGAGGCGGGCAGCAGCAGCTTCGGCATGCTGGTGATACTGTCCGGACGGGTCAGCATCAAGCGCCATGAAGTGATGGGACAGGCGTCCGTGCTGCGCGAAGTGGGCGTTGGTCACTTCATTGCCGAGGTGGCGCAATTGTCGGGCCGCCCCACCCTCGTCAACGGCAGCGCCGTCGGCGCCGTGGAATTGCTCGACATCAGTTCGGAATCGCTGCGCGCATTGATCGTGGCCGAGGCCGAAATGGGCGAACGCATCGTGCGCGCCCTGATCCTGCGCCGCGTCGCGCTGATCGAATCGAATTCAGGCGGCCCCGTGCTGGTGGGACCGCGCGGCAATGGCAATCTGTTCCACCTGCAAAGTTTCTTATCGAGCAATGGCCACCCGCACACGGTGCTCGATCCAGCCACGGATGCGGCCGCCGCCGCGCTGGCCGAACGCTACCAGCCCACGCCGCAGGAATGGCCGCTGGTCGTCTGCCCTGACGGCAAGATCATGAAGAATCCCGGCAATGCGGAGCTCGGACGCTGCCTGGGCATGCTGCCCGATTTGTCCGGCAACAAGATTTTCGACGTGCTGGTGGTGGGCGCCGGACCGGCCGGCCTGGCCACGGCCGTGTATGCGGCCTCCGAAGGCTTGAGCGTGCTGGCGCTCGAGCAGCGCGCGTACGGTGGCCAGGCCGGCGCCAGCGCGCGCATCGAAAATTACCTGGGCTTTCCGACAGGCATCTCCGGCCGCGCGCTGGCGGGGCGCGCCTATGTGCAGGCACAAAAGTTCGGCGTCGAAATCGCCACCCCGGCCAGTGCCGCCAACTTGCTGTGCGACACCTGGCCCCTGCGCGTCAATCTGTGCGACGGTACGCAGGTACGCGCCCGCACGGTCGTGCTGTCGTGCGGCGCGCGCTATCGCCGCCCCTCGCTGGCCAACCTGAAAACATATGAAGGACGGGGCGTGTATTACTGGGCTTCGCCCATCGAAGCCAAGCTGTGCCGGCAGGAAGAGATCATCCTCGTTGGCGGCGGCAACTCGGCCGGCCAGGCGGCCGTGTTTCTATCCGGCCACGCCGCCAAGGTCCACATGGTGATCCGCGGCGAAGGCCTGGCGGCCAGCATGTCGAGCTACCTGATCGAGCGCATCGCCGCCACGCCCAACATCACCTTGCACACGCACACGGAAATCATCGCCCTCGAAGGCGACGACGATGGCTTGACGGAGGTGCGCTGGCGCAACAACCGCACGGGCGAGGAAGCCGATTGCGCCGTGCGCCGCGTGTTTCTTTTCGTCGGCGCCGACCCGAACACGGACTGGCTGCACGACTGCGCCGTGGCCGTCGACGAACAGGGCTTTATCCGCACGGGCTTCGATGTCACGCGCGCCGAGTGCCGCGCCCACGACCACGCAATCTATCCGCCAGACTTGCCCGACCGGGCCGCGCTGGAAACGAGCGTGCCGGGCGTGTTCGCCATCGGCGACGTGCGGGCCGGCTCCACCAAGCGCGTGGCCGCCGCCGTCGGCGAAGGCGCTGCCGTCGTTTCCCAGATTCACGGCTTTCTTGCGCGCCTGCCCGTCAACAGCGCCTAACGCAAGGGCATGGGATACGTGGCCACGCTGACATTACCGTCGCGGTCGATGGCCTGGACGCCAAAGAAATAGTTGTCTTTCGACAGCTTGACCCTGGCTTCGGTGACATTGCCCACGTCCTGTGCGCCCTGCCACTGGTCCGCCGTCGTGGCGCGCCAGACGATGCGGTAGCCGGCCAGGTCCGGTTCCGTATTCGGCTGCCAGACCAGCGAGGTGGCGTTTTCCAGCTGGGCCGTGCGCACCTGCACGCCGGCGGGCGCGGCCGGCGCCAGGGCCAGCGACGCGAGCGCCGCCGCATTTACGCGCGCCACTTTCGCCACGTAGTCATAGTCGACGAATTGCGGCAAGTCGCCGTACTGCACGCCGTTTTCCACGCGCACATCCTGGTGCTGATGGGCAAAATCCTCGTGCGGTTCCGTGAAACGCAGCGCTGCATACCCTTGTGCGAGGAAAGGCATATGGTCGCCGCCGCGCAGGTAGCGGTCGGCACGCTGGATGACGTTGACCGTAAAGCCGGGCACATAGCGCTCGCCCACCTGTTTCACATGGCGCGCCAGCTGGCGCGAAATCGAATCGTTTTCGCCGCCCGTCGCCACCAGGGCACGCACGCCGTCGCTCATCTCCTTCACGGCCGGGATGCCTTCGGCAAACAGGCGCACCTGGCTGCCATCGACCGTGCCGTCTTCCGCGCGAGAACTGCCGATGATGTCGTTGTTGAGCATGCCGGCGATATTGAGATTTTTCAATTTTGCCTGCTGCGCCCAATGGCCGGAACCCAATAGTCCCTGTTCCTCGGCCGCCACGGCCATGAAGACGATGGTGGCGTCGAAGCGGTAGCGCGCCATCGCGCAAGCCATCTCGATCACGGCCGCCGTACCCGACGCGTCGTCATTGGCGCCAGGCGCGTCGCTCTGCGCATCCATCACGTCGGTGGCACGCGAATCGTAATGGCCACTGACGACATAGATACGCGCGGCCGACTGCGGCTGGCTGCCCGGCAAGGTCGCCACCACGTTGACGATGTCCGTCGGCCGCGCAATGCGCTTCGACACGGGTGCGATATGGCTGTCGAACGCCACCTGCAGCCGCCCGCCCGCCTGCGCGCCGCAGCGCTCCAGCTCGGCCTTGATCCAGCGCCTGGCCGCGCCGATGCCGCGCGTGTCGGACACGGTATCGGACATCGTGTGGCGCGTCTGGAAGCCCACGAGCTTGCGCACATGCGCCTCGATGCGCTGCGGCGAAATGTCGGCCACCACCTGCCTGATCTGCTGCTGCGCCGGTTCGGCGCCCGGCGCCGCCGCCGCGCCCGCCGACAGCAGGGCTGCCGTCATTGCCGTCATTGCCGTCATTGCCGTCAAAATCCGTCCCATGCGTGCATCCCCCGGTGATTGATTGAGCTGGCCATTCTCGCATTTTTGACGACGGGCAAGGATGTTCCTGGACGAAAATCGTGCGTTATAGAAACTGCTACAATCGGCCACTGCCCCGCTCACGAAAGACACCGCATGCGCCTGACCACCCATCACTCCGCACACCGCAGCCTCAGCCTGCGCGCGGTCCGCTGACGGTGCGCCGCATGCTCGTCAAATTGCTGCTGCTGGCCACCTTGTTTGCCGTGCTCAGCATCGCCGCCCTGTACAGCTACGGACGCTTCGCCGAACGCTCGCTGGGGGCGCCGGGCACGGCCTTGCCCGTGGCGATCGATGCCACCCTGCTCGACCGCGTGCTGGCGCCGCAGCTGGCGCAGCGCCCGGACCACAGCGGCACGGCCCTGATCGACGACAATCTGGAAGCGTTCGCCCTGCGCGCCCTGAGCGCGCGCGAAGCGGGCCGCAGTCTCGACCTGCAATACTACATCTGGCATAACGACGTCACGGGACGCCTACTGGTGCGCGAACTGCTGCGCGCGGCCGACCGCGGCGTGCGCGTGCGCGTATTGCTCGACGATATCAACGCACGGGGCCAGGACACGGCCATCCTCGCGCTCGACAGCCATCCACTGATCGACGTGCGCATCTTCAATCCGGGCCGCAACCGCGACGGCATCTGGATGCGCGCCGTGGAAATGGCCTTGCGCGCCGTCAGCCTGAACCGGCGCATGCACAACAAGGCCTGGATCGTCGACGGCCGGGTCGCCCTCGTCGGCGGGCGCAATATCGGCGATGAATACTTCGATGCCGCCGAACAAGTCAATTTCCAGGATGCCGACCTGCTGCTGGTGGGTCCGGCCGTGCGGCAGACGAGCGACATCTTCGACCGCTTCTGGAACAGCCGCGCCGTCATCCCCATCGGCGCCTTGCACGAAGGCAAGGACGCGGGCGCGGCTGAACTGCAGGCGGTACGCGCCCGCCTCGACGCACTCACAGGCGAACTGGGCGCCTCGCCCTATCTGCGCCAGCTGACCGATGCGGGCCAGCTGCAGGCCCACCTCGATGGCCGCCTGCGCCTGCACTGGAGTACCCAAGTGCAAGTATTGTCGGACCCGCCGGAAAAAGCCGCACCCATAGCCAGTTTGCAGCGCAGCGAGCACTGGCTGATGCACAGCTTGCTGCCCCTGCTGACGGACGCACGCGAGGAAGCGCTGCTGACCTCACCCTATTTTGTGCCCGGCGCGGAGCTGACGCAGACCCTGGCCGGCAAGGTCGCCGCCGGCGTCAAGGTCCAGGTACTGACCAACTCGCTGGCCGCCACCGACGTGGCCCTCGTGCATGCGGGCTATGCGCGCTACCGCCAGATGCTGCTGGGCGGCGGCGTCGACCTGTTTGAATTGAAGACCCAGCACCGCAAGCGCATCAGCCTGATGGGGTCGAGCCGCGCCAGCCTGCACACCAAGGCCGTGGTGGTCGATGGCCAGCGGGGCTTCGTCGGCTCCTTCAACCTCGACCCGCGCTCGGCCCAGCTGAACACGGAAATGGGCGTGCTGTTCGACGATGCCGCGCTGGCGGCGGACATGCGCACGCTGTTCCTGCACTCGACGGCGAGCGACACCAGCTACCGATTGTTCCTCGATAACGGCGCCCTGCGCTGGTCCGACGCTACCGAAGAGCCCGCCAAAGTGTGGACGCAGGATCCGGAAACAGGCTTCTGGCGCCGCATGCTGGTGTCGGTGATGCGCTGGCTGCCGATCGAGTCGCAGCTGTAAGCGTGCATGGCATATAAAAACTTTAATCCTGACAAGATTGCCATTTAAAAATATTTGTTGTTTTCGAGACATGTTAGATGCCGTTTTGCCAAACGCTGCTATAATCGCGTCAACAAGACACCACCGTTGTCTCTGAAACACTTTCTCGCCCCTTCCGCGATTGAATCGAACGTTGGCCAAAAGCTCGCCGACAGACTGCAACACTATCCTGTCACTTTTGGAGCTTTATCATGCGTAAAACATTTACCTTGCTGGCGCTGGCCGCCGCTTCCCTGTGCGTCACTGCCGCCCAGGCCGCCACGGCCAACCTGGTCAAGAATGGCGATTTCGAACTGACCAGCAACGGCACTTCGAAACAGCTGAACGAAGGCAACTACGCCCGCGACGACCGCACCTACCTGACCGACTGGTCCAGCAAAGGCTACAACTTCGTCTTGAACGGCAACAACATCGACGACACCAACGCCAAGACGGCGCTGGCCTTGTGGGGTCCGAATTCCTACAGCGGCCGCGGCCCGAAAAACGGCCTGGGCGTCAGTCCCACGGGCGGCAATGTGCTGGCGGCCGACTGGGATTATTTCCCAGGTCCCGTCACGCAACTGGTCAGCGGCCTGGTGGCCGGCCAGGCGTACACCCTGAGCTTTTCGTATGGCGCAGGCCAGCAAGTGGGCTTCCGTGGCGACAACCTGGTCAATTACTGGGACGTTGCGCTGGGCAACAGCAAGCAGCAAACGGCCTCGCTCGCCAACGTCAGCCAGGGCTTCACGGGCTGGCACCAGACCAGCATGACCTTCACGGCCGCAAACAGCAGCGAATTGCTGTCGTTCATGGCCAAGGGCAGCCCGACGGGCGCGCCACCGTTCATGCTGCTCGATGGCGTGTCGCTGGTGTCGGCCGTGCCGGAACCGTCGACCTGGGGCATGCTGATCGGCGGCCTGGGCTTGCTGGGCTTTATGGCGCGCCGCCGCAAGGCTGCCGTCGCGGCCTGAGACAGCAGCACTGCTTACTGCTTGATGGAGCAAAATGAGCTTGCTGCACACCCTGCAAACCCAGCTGCCCGGCATCGTCATCGACGTGCTGCGCCTGAGCCTGTGGCTGGTGTTACTGGCTGTTATCTTCGTGCCGCTCGAGCGCTTCTTTGGCGAACGGCATGCGGGGCGCTCACGCACGGAGCTGTTCAGCGACCTGGGCTTTTATTTCATCAGCAGCCTGCTGCCGGCCGCCTTGCTGGCCGTGCCGCTGGCCCTGGTCGCCATCGCTGGCCAGCGCTTGCTGCCGGACGCCATCCCCGCCACCCTGTCTGCCCTGCCCCTGTGGGGCAAGCTGCTGCTCGGCTTGCTGATCGGCGAAGTCGGCACTTACTGGGGGCATAGGCTCAGCCATGAAATTCCATGGCTATGGCGCTACCATGCCGTGCACCACAGCACGGAACAGCTGTATTTCCTCGCCAATACCCGCACCCATCCGGTCGACATGGTCGTCACGCGCCTGTTCGGCCTGACACCTTTGTATCTGCTGGGCCTGGCAGGACCCGGTGCGGCAGGCAGCGCCGCCCCCGTGCTGCTGTTGCTGATCGGTACCGTCTGGGGCTTCTTCATCCACGCCAACCTGCGCTGGCGCTTCGGCCCGCTGGAATGGCTGGTGGCCACGCCCGCCTTCCACCACTGGCACCACAGCAAGTTCGAGCACATCAACCGCAACTACGCTTCCACATTGCCCGTGCTGGACCGGCTGTTCGGCACCTATCACCTGCCGCGCGCCTGGCCCGCCGCCTGCGGCATCGAAGCGCCCATGCCGAAGACGCTGGCGGGCCAACTGGTGGCGCCATTCCGGCGCACTGGCAAGCGGGAAGTCCCGGCTGCAGAATAAAAAAACCCCGCGCGGCCGGTACCACGCGGGGTTTTCTTCTCGTGCTGCGCGGCACCACCACGCAGCACGCCTTACAGCAACACGCTTACTTTTTCTCGGCTTCGGCCTTCTTCGCATCGGCCGCAGCCAGCTTGGCTTCCTTCTTCGCAGCCGCTTCCGCAGCCTTGGCTTCTTTTTTCGCTGCAGTAGCCGCCTTCTTCGCGGCAGCCGCTTCCTTCTTCGTTTCGGCCGCCGTTTTCACGGGGGCGGCATCGGCGGCGGCTGGCGCGGTAGCGGCGGCAGGCACGGCCTTGGCGGCGGCGGCTTCTTTCTTGGCGGCAGCAGCGGCGGCCTTGGCTTCTTTCTTCGCGGCAGCAGCTTCTTTCTTCGTTTCAGCGGCTGTCTTGGCTGGCGCCGCAGCGGTGTCGGTCGCAGCAGCTGGCTTCGCTGCGGCTTCTTTCGCTGCAACTTCCTTCACAGCAGCTTCCTTTTTAGGTGCGGCAGCTTTCGGCGCCGGAGCGGGCGCCGCTGGCGCGCCGGACATGGACTGGCCATTCACTTGCAAGCCCGCTTCCGACAGTTTCACGGAACTTTTCGGGCCGATGCCCTTCACGCGGGTTTCGAAATCGGCCCAATCCTTGAAGGCGCCGCCCTTGGCACGTTCATCGATGATGGCTTTCGACGTGACGGGGCCGATGCCCTTGACGCTGTCGAGTGCCGCCTGGTCCGCCTTGTTGACATCGACCTGGGCAAAGGCAAAGCCCATCGTCGCAATCAAGGTGGCGATGGCCAGCAGTATTTTTTTGAACATGGGTATCTCTCCGTGGTGTGGTTTCAAGTTGACTCGAACGCAAGGGAAGAGCAGCGCCTTAACGGCTTTAACGGCTGTGGCGTGATACGGTTGACAAGACGGGACAGCGGAAGGAGGGGAAAACCTGCGCCAGATCAAACAGACTGGCGCAGGTGATATGCGGAATACAGCGGCATAGTTACTGCGGGAACAGCTCGTCACGGGTGACGGTGGCCGTGCCCAGCTTGCCGACGACGATGCCGCCGGCCCGGTTGGCCGTGCGCACGGCCTCGCCCAGGCCCATGCCGGCGCCCAGCATGGCCGCCATGGTGGCGATCACCGTGTCGCCGGCGCCCGAGACGTCGAACACTTCGCGCGCATCGGTGGGCATGTGCAGCACCTCATCGGCCGTGTACAAGCTCATGCCTTCTTCCGAACGGGTCAGCAGCAAGGCGTCCAGGCCCAGCTGCGCGCGCATCTGCTGCGCGCGTTCCGTCAATTGCTCTTCCG
This sequence comes from Janthinobacterium sp. NKUCC08_JDC, assembly GCF_019345575.1. Lineage (NCBI taxonomy): Bacteria > Pseudomonadati > Pseudomonadota > Betaproteobacteria > Burkholderiales > Oxalobacteraceae > Janthinobacterium > Janthinobacterium sp. NKUCC08_JDC. The sequence continues at coordinate 185,776 of NZ_JAHKQW010000007.1, forward strand.
TGCTCCAGTTGCCGATCACGCGGCGCAGTTCCGATTTATTCGGAGTGAGCACTGACGCTCCCGTATAGCGGCTGAAATCATCGCCTTTCGGGTCGACCATGACGATCTTGCCGGCGGCACGGGCCGCCTTGATCATCTCGGCCACGTTCACCAGGCTGCCCTTGGCGTAGTCCGACAGGATCACCACATCGTAGTGCGGCAACAGGGCATTGAACTGCGCCAGCTTGTCGCGCAGCACCGTATCGCTGGGCGCATCCTCGAAATCGATGCGCAGCATCTGCTGCTGGCGGCCGATCACGCGCAGCTTGATGATGGTGGAAATGGCCGCATCGCGCTGCAGATAGCTGTGGATGCCGCCGCCCTCGAGCAGGCGTTCGACCTGGCTGCCGGCCTCGTCGTCGCCGACCACGCCCAGCAAGCTCGTCTTCGCTCCCAGCGCGGCCGCGTTGCGCGCCACGTTGGCAGCACCGCCCAGGCGCTCTTCGCGCTTCTCGATGCGCACGATGGGCACGGGCGCTTCCGGCGAAATACGGCTGACGTCGCCAAACCAGTAGCGGTCCAGCATCACATCGCCCACCACCAGCAGGCGTACCTGGGCCAATGCGGCTGGCGCCGTCAAGGCGACCACCTCTTGGGCGCTCATGCGCGCGTCAGGATCGAGCGACCGATCCCGTGGTATTCGATGCCATTCTCGGCCATGACGGCCGGCTCGAACAGATTGCGTCCATCAAAGATCACGGCCTGCTTCAGGCGCGCCTTGACCTGCTCGAAGTCGGGGCTGCGGAATGCTTTCCATTCGGTCACGATGACCAGCGCATCGGCGTCCTGCAGCGCATCCTTCGAACTGTCGGCAAAACGCACCTTGGCCAATTGCTCCGGCGTCAAGTCCAGCTGCAGTACGCGGCGCGCCTCGGCCATGGCGACGGGGTCGTACACAGCCACGGTGGCGCCGCGCGCCAGCAAGTCGGCCAGCAGCACGCGGGCCGACGCTTCGCGCATGTCGTCCGTATTCGGCTTGAAGGCCAGTCCCCACACGGCGAAATGCCGGCCCGTCAGATCTTCACCGAAGCGAGTGACCACTTTGCGTCCCAGCACCTGCTTCTGCTGGTCGTTGACGGCTTCGACGGCGCGCAGGATCAGCAATTCCTGGCCGTGGCCGCGCGCCGTGCGCTCAAGCGCCTGCACGTCTTTCGGGAAGCATGAACCGCCATAGCCGCAGCCGGCGTACAGGAAGCTGTAGCCGATGCGCGGGTCGGAACCGATGCCGTGGCGCACGGCTTCGATGTCGACGCCGACCTTGTCGGCCAGGTTCGCCAGTTCATTCATGAACGAGATGCGCGTGGCCAGCATGGCGTTCGCCGCATACTTCGTGAATTCGGCCGAGCGCACGTCCATCCAGTAGGTGCGCTCGTGGTTGCGGTTGAACGGCGCGTACAGGCTTTTCAGCAGTTCGCGCGCGCGTTCGCCTTCCGGCGTGGCGTCGACGCCGATGACGATGCGGTCGGGGCGCATGAAGTCTTCGACGGCCGCGCCTTCCTTGAGGAATTCCGGGTTCGACGCGACCGAGAACGTGGCGGCCACGCCGCGCGCATCGAGTTCGCCCTGGATGGCGGCGCGCACTTTTTCGGCCGTGCCGACGGGCACGGTGGACTTGTCGACGATGACCTTGAAGTCCGTCATGTACTTGCCGATGCCGCGCGCCGCAGCCAGCACGTATTGCAGGTCGGCCGAGCCGTCTTCGTCGGGCGGCGTGCCGACGGCGATGAATTGCATCACGCCGTGTGCTGCCGCCGCTTCAATGTCGGTGGAAAAGGTCATGCGCCCGGCGGCGCGGTTGCGCGCCACGACTTCTTCCAGGCCCGGTTCATGGATGGGAATGCCGCCGCTGTTGAGCAAGGCGACCTTCTGTGCGTCCAGGTCGAGGCAAAAGACGTCGTTGCCCAGCTCCGCCAGGCAGGCGCCGGTCACGAGGCCAACATAGCCGGTGCCGATAATAGTGATTTTCATGGATGTACCGTATGGATAAAAAGCAGGTCTTACATAGAAGTACACGCCACATTGCTCAGGGCAAGGTGACGTGTACGAATCAGTTCATGACATTGAGTTCTTCTGTGCGGCGTGGTGGGTAAGTCTCCCACTTGTTGCAGCCAGGGCAGTGCCAGTAGAACTGGCGGGCCTTGAAACCGCAGTGGCTGCACTGGTAGCGGGCCAGCTTCTGCGTGTAGCCGTGCACGAGGTTTTTCACCATCGACAGCTCGGACCAGATCGCGGCCGGCGCGTCCATCATGCGCGCTTCCAGCAGTTTATCGAGGCCCAGCAGGGTCGGCGTGCGGCGCAGCTCGGCGCTGACCAGCTGCTTCGCCGCCTCCACACCGTCGAGCTCGATGACGGCCTTGAAGACGACTTCGATCAGGTCGATCGACGACGCCTCTTCCAGGTAGGAACGCAGCAGGTTGACGCCTTCCTGTGGACGGCCCAGCTTGGTATAGCCATCCATCAGGCGCTGCGCCACCAGGGCCACGTGCGGCACGCTTTGCTGCTCCACGCGGCGCCAGGTGGTCAGCGCGCCTTCCACGTCGCCACGCGCCAGCAGCACGTCGCCCGTCAGGATGGTGGCGCGCACGCTCTTGCGGTCCGTCTGCAGGGCTTTTTCCAGCAGCGGCATGGCATCGTCCGGCTTCATGTGCACGAGGGCGTCATGCGCCAGCTCGCAATAGAACTGGGCGATTTCCTTCTGGCGCGCACCGGCGCCCGATTCCTGCAAGCCCACGGCCGCTTCGATGGCGCGTGGCCATTCCTTTTCGCGCTGGTAGATTTCCAGCAGCGCGCGGCGCGCCTGGGCCGCATATTGCGTGTCGATCAGGCTGTTGAAGGTTTCTTCGGCGCGGTCCAGCAAGCCCGCCTTCAGGTAATCCATGCCCAACTCGTAGGCGGCGTGGCCCTGCTGTTCCAGCGGCAAGTCCGGGCGCGCCAGCAAGTTCTGGTGCACGCGAATCGCGCGCTCCGTTTCGCCGCGGCGGCGGAACAGGTTGCCCAGCGCGAAGTGCATATCGGCCGATTCCGGGTCCAGCTTGACGACTTCGATGAAGGCGTCGATGGCCTTGTCATGCTGCTCATTGAGCAGGAAATTCAAGCCCTTGAAATAATTGCGCGGCAGGCTGCGCGATTCGGACACCAGTTGATGAATGTCCACACGCGCGGCAATCCAGCCCAGCGCGAAAAACATCGGGATACCCAAGAGCCACCAGAGTTCAAAATCCATGCGATTGTTTTTATTCGAGTAAGAGAGATAGGAGCGACGGCGGCGCTTACTGCGCGCTCACGCTGTCCGGTTGCGGCTGGACATTGCTGGCCACGCCAACGGTCTGCAGCGCGGCAATGGTGGTTTTTTGCTTGGTCGCTTCGCGGCGGTGACGGAACACGGTCGGCGTCAGGGCCAGTACGCCCAGGCTCGCGCCAGCGACAAAAAAGCCCAGCAGCATCAGGACCAGGGGGCCGCGAATTTCATAATTGAGGAAAACATGCAGGTCGACAACCTGCGCATTCTTCAGCGCAAAACTGAAGAACAGGACGAAAAGAACACAGCCAACGATGGTGGAGATGATTTTCATCGATAGGTCCAGAGTGAACAAAAAAATACCAGTGCGACATGGCAAATGGCAAATGGCGCAAACGTAGAGTGCTGATCAAACCGTAGCGAGCGGCAGTGATTTGTGGCCGAGAAGCGCAACCGTACTGAAGTACGGTGAGCATCGCCGGCCGCAAAGCGCGCCGCACAGTAGGTTTAAGCAGTGCTCTACAGCATATTAACAAAAAAAAGCGGCATCCAAGGACGCCGCTCTTTATTTTCCGCCTTCCAGCAGACGATTAATCCTCGATGATCGGTTGCCCGACCATCGCGTCCACGCGCTCGCGCAACTGTTTGCCCGGTTTGAAGTGGGGTACCCGTTTTTCGGGAACCATCACCTTGTCGCCGGATTTCGGGTTGCGGCCGATGCGCGGGGGCCTGCTGTTCAGGGCAAAACTGCCAAAACCGCGGATCTCGATACGCTGACCAGTCGCCAGGGCGTTGGTCATCGCATCGAGAATGGTCTTGACGGCATACTCCGCATCTTTCGCCACCAGCTGAGAATAACGCTCAGCGAGGCGGTTGATCAGCTCGGACTTTGTCATCTGCCAGTATCCGCGAAGTCTTAGTTCTTGTTATCGAACTTAGCTTTCAACAAGGCGCCCAGGCTGGTGGTGCCCGAAGCTGCGTTGTTGTCGGTAGCTGCCATCTTCTGCATGGCTTCCTGGGTTTCAACGTTGTCTTTCGCTTTGATCGACAGTTGGATACCACGGGCTTTGCGGTCGATGTTCAGCACCATTGCTTCAACGGTGTCGCCGACTTTCAGGTGCGTACCAGCATCTTCAACGCGGTCGCGCGAGATTTCGGAAGCGCGCAGGTAGCCTTCAACTTCTTCGGACAGTTGGATCACGGCGCCTTTAGGCTCAACCGATTTAACGGTACCGGTTACCAGCGAGCCTTTGTCGTTCATGGCTGCGAAGTTGTTGAATGGGTCACCTTCCAGTTGCTTGACGCCCAGGGAAACGCGCTCGCGCTCAACGTCGATGGCCAGAACGATGGCTTCCAGTTCGTCACCTTTCTTGAAGCGACGCACGGCTTCTTCGCCGGTTTCGGTCCAGGACAGGTCGGACAGGTGCACCAGACCGTCGATGTTGCCGGCCAGGCCGATGAACACGCCGAAGTCGGTGATCGATTTGATCGCGCCGCGGACTTTATCGCCCTTCTTGTGGGTAACGCCAAAGTCATCCCAAGGGTTGGCTTTGCACTGTTTCATACCCAGCGAGATACGACGACGCTCTTCGTCGATTTCCAGAACCATCACTTCTACTTCGTCGCCCAGTTGGACAACTTTGTTAGGAGCAACGTTTTTGTTCGTCCAGTCCATTTCGGAAACGTGTACCAGACCTTCGATACCCTGTTCCACTTCAACGAACGCGCCGTAGTCGGTCAGGTTCGTTACTTTACCGAACAGACGGGTGCTTTGTGGGTAACGACGGGACAGACCGGTCCAAGGATCGTCGCCCAGTTGTTTCACGCCCAGCGAAACACGGTTTTTCTCTTGATCGTATTTCAGGACTTTGGCGGTGATTTCCTGGCCAACCGTCAGAACTTCCGACGGGTGACGTACACGGCGCCATGCCAGGTCGGTGATGTGCAGCAGGCCATCGATACCGCCCAGATCCACGAACGCGCCGTAGTCGGTGATATTTTTGACGACGCCGGTCACGACCGTGCCTTCTTTCAGCGTTTCCATCAGTTTCTGACGCTCTTCGCCCATCGAAGCTTCGATGACGGCGCGGCGGGACAGAACCACGTTGTTACGCTTGCGATCCAGCTTGATCACTTTGAATTCGAGGGTTTTGCCTTCGAATGGGGTGGTGTCTTTGACAGGACGGGTATCAACCAGCGAGCCCGGCAGGAATGCGCGGATGCCGTTGGTCAACACGGTCAGACCGCCTTTGACTTTACCATTGACGGTACCGACGACGATTTCGCCCGATTCCATCGCTTTTTCCAGAGCCAGCCACGAAGCCAGACGCTTGGCTTTATCGCGCGACAGGATGGTATCGCCGAAACCGTTTTCCAGCGATTCGATCGCCACGGAAACGAAGTCACCAACTTTGACTTCCAGTTCGCCGTGGTCGTTCTTGAATTCTTCGACAGGGATGAATGCTTCGGATTTGAGGCCAGCGTTCACGATCACGAAATTGTGGTCGAGGCGCACGACTTCAGCGGAAATAACTTCGCCGGAGCGCATATCTTGACGCGACAACGATTCCTCGAAGAGCGCAGCAAAACTTTCCATACCGGTAGATTCGTTAGTTGTAACAGTAGACATAGGGTTCACACAGGTTATCCAGCAGAGATCGCACGATGCGACTTAAACTGGGTTAGGTTTTTGACACACCCGGACAGGCCAGGAGCCGTCAACGGGCACCACATAGCACAACAACACGCTATTTTGCTGCGGCGGCATACCATTTCAACACGGTTTCAACGGCAACATCTGCCGTCATTTCCGACGTATCGAGGACATGCGCCCCTTCCGCAGGGACCAGCGGCGCAATCGCACGGTGAGTATCACGTTCGTCCCGCGCCTGCAAATCCATCAGAAGGTCTTCCATATTAGCAGAAAAACCCTTGTCTATCAATTGCTTGTAGCGCCGTTGCGCGCGCGCCTCGACGCTGGCCGTCAGGAACACCTTCAATTGGGCGTGCGGGAAGATCACCGTGCCCATGTCGCGCCCGTCGGCCACCAGGCCCGGCGTCTTGCGAAAGCCCAGCTGCAAGCTGACCAGGGCCTGGCGCACCGTTGGCAACACGGCAATCTTCGACGCCGTATTGCCCACTTCTTCGGCACGGATCTGCTCGGTAACGTTTTCCTGCGCCAGCAGGATCTCGCCATTGGCAAAGTGGCAAGGCAAGTGTTCGGCCAGCTTGGCCAGCGCGTGCTCGTCGCGCAAGTCCGTGCCGCGGCGCAGCGCGCTCAAGGCCGTCAGGCGGTACAGCGCGCCCGAGTCCAGGTAATGAAAGCCCAGCTTGTCGGCCACGCGGTGCGCCACCGTGCCCTTGCCGGAAGCGGTGGGGCCGTCGATGGCGATGACTGGGATGTGGGAGGTCGGCATTATTTTGTCACTTTAAAAAAACTAAACCCAAAAACAAGAGCTGGGGTCAGACCCGACGGGTCTGACCCCAAATTTGCCTTCGGTTAAATAAGACTGTCTTTGGCAATCCCCGCAAACGCGGCGAAATACTCGGGGAAGGTCTTGGCCACGCATTTCGGGTCGTTGATGCGCATCTCGTTGCCGCGGCGCGCGGCGCCATCGAGCGAGGCCAGCGAAAAGCACATGGCCATGCGGTGGTCGTCATAGGTGTCGATGGTGGCGGCCTGGATCTCGGCCGGTGGCGTCACGCGCAGGTAGTCGGCGCCCTCTTCCACTTCGGCACCGAGTTTGCGCAATTCCGTAGCCATGGCGGCCAGGCGGTCCGTTTCCTTCACCCGCCAGCTGGCGATATTGCGCAAGGTCGAGGTGCCGTCCGCGTACAGGGCGGCCACGGCGATCGTCATGGCCGCGTCGGGAATGTGGTTGAAATCCATGTCGACGGCTTTCAGCACGCCGTTTGAGCGCGCTTCGATCCAATTCTCGCCCATGGTGATGGTCGCGCCCATCTGCTGCAAAGCTTCGACGAAGCGCACGTCGCCCTGGATGCTGTCGCGCCCAACGCCTTCCACGCGCACGGGACCGCCGCCGATGGCGCCGGCCGCCAGGAAATACGAGGCCGACGAGGCGTCGCCTTCCACGTGGATCGTGCCCGGGCTCTGGTATTGCTGGCCCGGCTGCACGGTGAACGACTGCCAGCCGTCATGCTCGACCGTCACGCCGAAACGGCGCATCAGGTTCAGGGTGATCTCGATGTACGGCTTCGAAATCAGCTCGCCCGTCACGTCGATGGTGACAGCATGGTCGCGCGCCATCAGCGGCGCCACCATCAGCAAGGCCGTCAAGAATTGGCTCGACACGTTGCCGCGCACGGCGATGCGCTGCGCGTGGATGTGGCCGCGGCGGATGCGCAGCGGCGGGAAGCCCTGCTCGCCCGTGTATTCGATCTGCGTGCCGACGGCGTTCAGCGCGTCGACCAGGTCGCCGATCGGACGCTCGTGCATGCGCGACACGCCGTGCAGGGTGTAGTCGCCGCCGATGACGGCCAGGGCCGCCGTCAGCGGACGGATGGCCGTGCCGGCGTTGCCCATGAACAGGTCCGCCTCGTGGTGCGGGAACACGCCGCCGCAGCCTTCCACGTGGTGCACCTGGTGGGCGGTGGCCGGGTCGCCCGTCAATTCATCCTGCGTCCATTTCACGCCCAGCGACGTCAAGGCCGTCAGCATGACGAAGGTGTCGTCGGAGGCGAGCAGGTCGATGATCTTCGTCGTGCCCTTGGCCAGCGCGGCCAGCAGCAGCACGCGGTTGGAAATGCTTTTCGAGCCGGGCAGGCGCACCGTGCCTTCGGCGTGCATCACCGGTTTCAGATCGATATGGTGGGGGTAGTGCTTGGTCTGGGTCATGCTGGAATCCTTGAGTATTTATCGTGTGGGCGCGGCCGGTACTTCCGCCGTTTCAATCGCCTCGATCCATTGCTGCCGCGCGTGCTGGGCGTTCGCATACACGCCCTCGATGGCGGCGCCGTCGTTCGCGGCCAGGTGGGCGCGCAAGGTCGTCAACTGCGCCAGGTAGGCGTCCAGTTCGTGCAGCAGCGCCGGCTGGTTGGCCAGGCTGATGTCGCGCCACATTTCCGGCGATGAACCGGCGATGCGCGTAAAGTCGCGAAAGCCGCTGGCCGCGTATTGGAACAGCAGGCCCGCGTGCGGTTTGTTGGCGATGTCGTCGACCAGCGCAAAGGCCAGCAGATGCGGCAGATGGCTGACGGCGGCAAACACCTTGTCATGTTCTTCGGGGCTCAAGGTGTGCAGGATGGCGCCGCAGGCGCGCCACGCGGCCGCCACCCGTTCCACGTCGTCCGCGGCGTTTTCCGCCAGCGGCGTGAGCACCACTTTCTTGCCTTGATACAGGTCGATGATGGCGGCATCGGGACCATTCGTCTCGCGCCCCGCGATCGGGTGGCCGGGCACGAATTGCCCCACCTTGCCACCGAGCGCCGCGCGCGCGGCCGCCACCACGTCGCTCTTCGTGCTGCCCGCATCGGTCACGATGGTGCCCGGCTGCAGATGCGGCGCGATGGACGTCAAAATAGCGCCCGTCTGCGCCACGGGCGCGGCCAGCAGCACCAGGTCGGCGCCATGCAAGGCTTGCGCCATGTCGCCGCCGATTTCATCGATGATGCCCAGCTCGAGCGCGCGCGCCATCGACGCTGGCGAGCGGCCCATGCCGACCACGGTTTGAACCGCGCCCGCGTGTTTCAAGGCGCGCGCGAACGAGCCCCCGATCAGGCCTACGCCGAAGATGACAATTTTTTTCAGTGCAGGCGTCGTCATATCGTCAGGCCAGCGCTTTCGTCAGCGCGGCGATGAAGATGGCGTTTTCCTGCGGCAGGCCGATGGAAATGCGCAGCCATTGCGGCAAGCCGTAGCTGCCGACGGGACGCACGATCACGCCCTGCTTGAGCAGCGCCAGGTTCACGCGCGCGCCCGCTTCATCGTCGTCGCCCACTTTCACCAGCACGAAATTGCCGTGCGATGGCACGTATTCCAGGCCCAATTGCGCAAACGCTTCCGTGAACTGCTGGTAGCCGGCCGCGTTGTTGCGCGCGCTTTGCTCGAGGAAGGCCTTGTCGTTCAGGGCGGCAATCGCGGCCGCCTGCGCCAGCGAGTTGACGTTGAACGGCTGGCGGATGCGGTTCATCAGGTCCGTCAGCACGGGCTGGGCGATGGCAAAGCCGATGCGCAGGCCGGCCAGGCCGTAGGCCTTCGACAGGGTACGCGATACCACCAGGTTCGGATACTGGCGCACCCACGCCGTCGACTCGTACTGGTCGTCGGCGGACAGGAATTCGTTGTAGGCTTCATCCAGCACGACGACGACATGTGCCGGCACTTTTTGCAGGAACGCTTCCAGCTGCGCGGCCGTCAGGAAGGTGCCGGTCGGGTTGTTCGGGTTGGCGATGAAGACCAGACGCGTGTCGTCGGCAATGGCCGCCGCCATGGCGTCCAGGTCATGGCCGTAGGCTTGCGCCGGCACGACGATATGACGCGCGCCCAGGCCTTGCGTGGCCAGCGCGTACACGGCGAACGAGTACTGCGAGTAGACGACGGATTGGCCATGCTGCACGAACGCGTGCGCGGCGATTTCCAGGATGTCGTTGCTGCCATTGCCCAGGGTGATCCAGTCGGCCGGCACGTCGTAGCGCTTGGATAGCACGGCTTTCAAGTCGAAGCCGTTGGCGTCCGGATAGCGGCCCAGGTCATCAATGGCGGCGATCATCGCCTGCTTCGCCGATTCCGGCATGCCGTACGGGTTTTCATTCGATGCCAGCTTGACGATGGCTGCCTCGTCGAGGCCGAATTCGCGCGCGACTTCCGCGATCGGCTTGCCGCTCTGGTAAGGGGCGATGGCGCGGACGTATTCTGGACCGATATTTTTAGACATGGTGTTCTTTAAAAGTTGGTGAATGAATGGCAGTCAATGGAGATGGTTTGTTGGGTTACGCTGCGCTAACCCAAGCTACAGCTTACCGTATGTCGGGTAGGTCGGATTAGCGGAGCGTAATCCGACACCACCACAGGCATCAATCGAAGTCACAGACTGACCGGATACGACCCCAGCACCTTGAAAAACGCCGCATTGCTCTGCAGCTCGGCCAGCGCCTGTGCCACGGCGGCGTCATGCACGTGGCCCTCCACGTCGACATAGAAATAATACTCCCAGCTGCCCATGCGCGCCGGGCGCGACTCGAAGCGCGTCATCGACACGCCGTGCTTGGCCAATGGCGCCAGCAACTGGTACACGGCGCCCGCCTTGTTCGGCACGGCCAATACCAGCGAGGTCTGGTCCTTGCCCGACGGCGCCGTCTGCAAGGTGCCGACGACGGCAAAGCGCGTGCGGTTGTGCGGGTCGTCCTGGATATGGCCCTTGACCACGCCCAGCTTGTACTGCGCACCGGCCAGTTCGCTGGCAATCGCGGCCACCGTGCCATCTTCGCCGGCCATGCGGGCCGCTTCCGCGTTCGAAGCGACGGCGTGGCGCGCCACGTGCGGATAATTCTGGTTCAGCCACACCTGGCACTGCGCCAGCGCCTGAGAATGGGCGCAGATGGACGTGACGCCCTCCATGTTGCCGCTCTTCGTCATCAGGCTGTGGTGCACGGCAATGGCCACCTCGCCGCTGATGATGAGGCTAGTCTGCAGCATCATGTCCAGCGTGCGGTTGACGGCGCCTTCCGAGGAATTTTCGATCGGCACGACGCCGAAGTCCGCCGTGCCCGCTTCGGCGGAACGGAATACTTCATCGATGGACGCGCACGGCAAGCCTTCGACGGCGCTGCCGAACTGCTGATACACGGCTTGTTCGCTGAAGGTGCCGGCCGGGCCCAGATACGCCACGGTGACCCTCTTTTCCAGCGAGCGGCACGACGACATGATTTCACGGAAGATGGTCTGCACCTCGCGGTCGCCCATGGGGCCGGGATTGCGCTCGGCCACGCCGCGCAGCACCTGCGCTTCGCGCTCGGGACGGAACACGGGCGCCTGCGTCTCGGCCTTCACGTGGCCCACCTGCTGGGCGATTTGCGCGCGGCGGTTCAGCAGCTCGAGGATTTGCGCGTCGATCGCATCGATCTGTTCGCGCAGCGGTTTCAATTTATCGGTCATGGTGGTTTGTTTCGTCAGCTGTACTTCAATCATGGCCGCACGGCCTGCGCCGGCGGCGGGCCGGCGCGCTTGCTCATGAGAATGCCGGACAAAATGATCAGGGCTAGGCGCGTTGCCGCTGGCAGTACGAATGTACGACAAGGCAATGCAACAACGCCCTGGACTTTTTGGCAGGCATTCTAGCGTCCGGCAAACTCGTTCAAATAATTGACTAAGGCTTGCACGCCTTCGATCGGCATCGCGTTATAGATCGATGCACGCATGCCGCCGACGGACTTGTGGCCCTTCAGTTGCAGCAGGCCGCGCTGCTTGGCGCCGGCCAGGAATGCGTCGTTCAGACTTTCATCGCGCAGATAGAACGGGATGGTCATGCGCGAGCGGTATGCGGGCTCGACCCAGTTCTGGTAGAAGTCGTCCGCATCGAGCGCTGCGTACAGCAGAGCCGCTTTCTCAATATTACGCTGTTCCATGGCCGCAACGCCACCCTGGCGTTTGAGCCACTGGAAAACCAGGCCGGCGATATAGATGCCGTAGGTGGGCGGCGTGTTGTACATCGACTCATGTTCGGCCACGATGGTCCAGTCGAAAGCCGACGGGCAGATCGGCAGCGCCTTGCCCAGCAAGTCTTCGCGCACGATGACCAGGGTCAGGCCGGCCGGGCCGATATTTTTCTGCGCGCCGCCGAAGATGACGCCATATTGCGACACGTCGATCACGCGCGACAGGATGTGCGAGGACATGTCGGCCACGATGGTGGTCCCTGCCGGCACGTTCGGCGCCTGCTGGAATTCCACGCCGTCGATGGTTTCATTGGTGCAGATGTGCAGGTAGGCGGCGCCTGGCGTCAGCTTCCATTCGGAGACGGGCGGCACGCCCGTGAAATGGGCGGCCTTGGACGACGCGGCCACGTTGACGTTGGCGTACTTGGCCGCTTCCTCGATCGACTTGCCCGACCACGAACCCGTATGCACGAAGTCGACGGTGGCCGGCTGCTGCGCGGCCAGGCCCGCCAGGTTCATCGGGATGATGGCGTTTTCGCCCAAGCCACCGCCCTGCAGGAACAGGATCTTGTAGTTGTCGGGCACGGCCAGCAGTTCGCGCAGGTCGGCCACGGCCTGCTTGTAGATGGAGATGAATTCGGGACCACGGTGGCTCATTTCCATCACCGACATGCCACTGCCATGCCAGTCCTGCATCTCGGCGGCCGCTTGCGCCAGCACTTCCTTGGGCAAGACGGCGGGGCCGGCTGAAAAATTGTAGATATGGGTCACGATACGATCCTTGGCAAAAATGAAAATCTTATTGGGGCGACTGCGTGGCCGCCCGCATGACCTGGTCAAGCACGGCATTCACGCGGGGGATCAGCACGCGCTGGCTGATGGCCATCGATTCGGCGGACAGTTGCGGCATGGTCGCCAGCATCTTGCGGCCCAGCGGCGTCTTGTAGAAGGCCGTCAGCTGCTCGACTTCCTGCACCGTGTAAAAGCGCGCGTACAGGGGCACCATTTCGTCGCCCAGCTCGTCGATCAGGGTAGGGTCGGCCAGTACCTGCGTCAGGGTGGCGATAGCCAGGGGGATTTCTTCCTCGGCGCTGGCCAGCGCGCGCGCCTTGCGCTGCTCGTCCAGTTTCGGGTTGCTGTTGATTTGCTGCTGCGCCGACTGGCGGATCATGGCGGGCACCGATTGCAGCATCTGGTCGAAGATGCTGCGCGTCAGTTGCGGGAACTGCATCGCGTCGAGCATGCGCCGCACGGCCACTTTCATGGCGGGGCTGGGCGCCGCTTGGCGCACGGGCGTGGCTTGCGTGCTCTGGGCCAGGGCGGGCAGGGTCGCGAGGAAGGCCAGCGAAAACGCGGCGAAGAAGGTGGCGACGATTTTTCTCATGGCATGCGGGGTCTTGAATGACTGGTAAAAGGGTGGCGGCCGGAAGACCTGTCGGCTTACGCCCGACGGGCTAAGCCGACCTACGCAATTCTGCTGGCGGCATAAGCACGCGCCAATAGCAATTGGGGCTCCCGAAAGAGCCCCAATCATCTTACTCCGGCTGGGCCGGATCGACAGGATCGGCCGGTTCAGCCGCTGCCGGCGCAGGCGCGGTATCCGCCTCCGTCGTCAGCTCGACTTCGTCGATATCCGTTTCCACCACGCGCTGCAGGCCGGACAGCTTGGTGCCGTCTTCCACGGCGATCAGGGTCACGCCCTGCGTCGCGCGGCCCATCTCGCGGATTTCCGACACGCGGGTGCGGATCAATACGCCACCGGTGGTGATCAGCATGATTTCATCGCTGGTATCGACCAGGGTCGCGGCAACCACTTTACCGTTGCGCTCACTGGTCTGGATGGCGATCATGCCTTTCGTGCCACGGCCATGGCGCGTGTACTCGGTGATCGGCGTACGCTTGCCGTAACCGTTTTCCGTGGCCGTCAGCACCGACTGCTGCTCGTTCTCGGCCACCAGCAGGGCGATCACGTGCTGGCCTTCTTCCAGGTTCATGCCGCGCACGCCGCGCGCCGTACGGCCCATCGGACGCACGTCGTTTTCGTCGAAGCGCACTGCCTTGCCCGAATCGGAGAACAGCATCACGTCGTGCTGGCCATCGGTCAGCGCCGCGCCGATCAGGAAGTCGCCGTCGTCCAGGTCGACCGCGATGATGCCGGCCTTGCGTGGATTGCTGAAGTCCTTCAGCGGCGTCTTCTTGACGGTGCCCAGGCTGGTCGACATGAACACATAATGGTCTTCCGGGAACGTGCGGTTCTCGCCCGACAGCGGCAGGATCACGGTGATCTTTTCGTTGTCCTGCAGCGGGAACATGTTGACGATCGGCTTGCCGCGCGAATTGCGCGAGCCTTGCGGCACTTCCCACACCTTCAGCCAGTACATGCGGCCACGATCCGAGAAGCACAGGATGTAGTCGTGCGTATTGGCGATGAACAGCTGGTCGATCCAGTCTTCCTCTTTCGTCGCCATCGCCTGCTTGCCGCGGCCACCGCGCTTCTGCGCGCGGTATTCGGTGATCGGCTGGGCCTTCATGTAACCGGTGTGCGACAGGGTCACGACCATGTCCTGCGGCGTGATCAGGTCTTCCGTTTCCAGGTCGGTCGCATTCAGCTCGATCTGCGAGCGGCGCACGTCCTTGTTGCCTGCGCCGTATTCGTTCTTCGCGGCCGTCATTTCATCGGTGATGATGACGGTGACGCGTTCCGGCTTGGCCAGGATGTCGAGCAAGTCGGCGATATGTTCCATCACGTCCTTGTACTCGTTGACGATCTTGTCCTGTTCCAGGCCGGTCAGGCGCTGCAGGCGCATCTGCAAAATTTCCTGCGCCTGGTCGTCCGACAGCTTGTACAGGCCATCCGTCTGCATGCCGTAGTGCTTCGGCAGGTTTTCCGGACGGTAGGCATCCACGCCGCCCGGCGTCGTGCCGTCGCCCGTGCGGGCCAGCATTTCGCGCACGACGGACGAATCCCAGGCCTTGGCCATCAGCTCGACCTTGGCGATCGGCGGCGTCGGCGCGGCCTTGATGATGGCGATGAAGTCATCGATGTTGGCCAGCGCGACCGCCAGGCCTTCGAGCACGTGGCCGCGTTCGCGCGCCTTGCGCAGTTCGAACACGGTACGGCGCGTGACCACTTCGCGGCGGTGCGACAGGAAGCATTGCAGCATCTGCTTGAGGTTCAGCAGCTTGGGCTGGCCATCGACCAGAGCCACCATGTTCATGCCGAAGGTGTCTTGCAACTGGGTCTGCTTGTACAGGTTGTTCAGCACCACTTCCGGCACTTCGCCCCGTTTCAGCTCGATCACCACGCGCATGCCCGACTTGTCGGATTCGTCGCGGATGTCGGAAATGCCGTCGAGCTTCTTGTCGCGCACGTTTTCAGCGATACGTTCCAGCAAGGATTTCTTGTTGACCTGGAATGGCAGCTCGTCGACGATGATGGCGATACGGCCGCCATCCTTGCCGTATTCTTCGAAGTGGGTCTTGGCGCGCATGACGACGCGTCCGCGGCCCGTGCGGTAGCCGTCGCGCACGCCGGACACGCCATAGATGATGCCCGCCGTCGGGAAGTCCGGCGCCGGGATCAGCTCGATCAATTCATCGATCGTGCACTCGGGATTGCGCAGCACGTGCAGCGCACCGTCGATGACTTCGGTGATGTTATGTGGCGGAATGTTCGTCGCCATGCCGACCGCGATACCGGACGAGCCATTGATCAGCAGGTTCGGGATACGCGTCGGCAAGACCGTCGGTTCCTTTTCCTTGCCATCGTAGTTGGGCTGGAAGTCGACGGTGTCCTTGTCGATATCGGCCAGCAGCTCGCTGGCGATCTTGTCCAGGCGGCACTCGGTGTAACGCATTGCCGCGGCGCCGTCGCCGTCGACGGAACCGAAGTTGCCCTGGCCATCGACGAGCATGTAGCGCAGCGAAAAATCTTGCGCCATGCGCACCAGCGTGTCGTAGATCGAGGCATCGCCGTGGGGATGGTATTTACCCATGGTTTCGCCGACCACGCGGGCGCACTTGACGTAAGGGCGGTTCCACACGTTATTCATTTCATGCATCGCGAACAAGACGCGGCGGTGCACTGGTTTCAAGCCATCGCGCGCATCGGGCAAGGCGCGACCGACGATCACGCTCATCGCGTAATCGAGGTAGCTCTTGCGCATCTCTTCTTCGAGGGAAATAGGAATTGTTTCTTTTGCGAATTGATCCATTGGCGGTTCGACTGATCTCAGGCTGTGGTTAACTTATCTGTTACGCAATGTATGACGCAATACTGCATATCCTGGGTGGCTGTCGTCGTGGACGCCGCGCCGCGCGCTGCTGGCGTGGCCCGGTTTCCATGTCGCAGAGTGCCTGAACAAATCGGCGGGCTGGCGGCGCGGCCAGTACGCGTACCGCAAGGGTACGTGCTGGCCATGCAGTGCCGCCGTGGGCATTTGCTCGACACTCTTAACAGTCAAGCGCACGATTTTAGCATGCGCGCCCAGCTACCTGTACAAATTGGCCATACCGGCAAGATTGGCAGTTTGCATCGGAGCCGTGCATGTTGCCCTGTCGATAATGCACAATGGCAATGTCAGTTCAAGCCACCTGCCCTTAAAAGAGGCAAAAAAAGCGATCAATTGTTACAGATGCGTTACAAATGGGCATTTTCGTTGCGCAAAAACAACGCACGGTCTAAAATCGGGCAAGCTTTGATTTAACCACGGTCGTGTGCCCCTGATGCGTGTGGCAAAATGACTGGGAAGTTAATTGCTAGTTTCGCAATCTGAAACGAGCGCATATGGTCTACATGATAAAATCTTGGCACGTAGCACCAGTAGCGCAGTGTTGTTCTGCGGATATCACCCCCCGAAAGGAAAAAAGAATGAATAAATTTGTAACGCTGTTTTTCGCTGCATCCGCAGTGATTGCTGGCTCGGCTTCGGCCCAAACCCCAACCTCCCCACCATTCGCGCCAGTTACCACTGACATCAAAGCACCAAGCCCAAAAAGCGCTTATGTGCAAGATGCTCGCGGCGTAATCGTGCGTGACCCATTCGGCCTGTGCTGGCGTACCGGCTACTGGACACCTGCTGACGCAGTGCCAGGTTGCGACGTACCACTGTGCGTAGAGCCAGAAACCCTGCAAGACGGCAAATGCGTGGCTCCTCCAGCACCAGTCGTACCTGCTCCAGCACCAGCACCAGTCGTGCCAGTGCCAGTCGTAGTTGCTCCTACCTCGGAAAAAGTCAGCTTCGCTGCTGATGCATTCTTCGATTTCGACAAAGCTACGCTGAAGCCAGAAGGCAAGTCCAAGCTGGACGAGCTGGCCGCACAACTGGGTGGCATCAACCTGGAAGTCATCATCGCTGTGGGTCACACCGACTCCGTCGGCACCGATGCTTACAACCAAAAACTGTCGGTACGTCGTGCTGATGCTGTCAAAGCCTACCTGGTCAACAAAGGCGTTGAAAGCAACCGCGTGTACACCGAAGGCAAAGGCGAAAAACAACCTGTTGCTGATAACAAAACTGCCGAAGGCCGTGCGAAAAACCGTCGCGTGGAAATCGAAGTTGTTGGTACCCGCAACAAGTAATTGCTGAACCCCTGGACTTGCCGCAAGTCATCGCGCAAGTCAAGAACAGCATGAAAAACCCCGCTACGGCGGGGTTTTTTTTCGTCCGTGGCTGTCCAATTGTAAAATTGCCGCTATTATTCGACCTATGAACGCCGACCCTCTCGAAATCCAAAAATTCAGTGAGCTGGCCCACCGCTGGTGGGACCCCACTTCCGAGTTTCGTCCCCTGCACGAAATTAACCCCCTGCGCCTGGAATGGATCAACGCGAAAGTGCCGCTGGCCGGCAAGCGCGTGATCGACATCGGCTGCGGCGGCGGCATCCTGGCCGAATCGATGGCCCGCAAGGGTGCCGACGTGACGGGCATCGACCTGTCCGACAAGGCCTTGAAAGTTGCCGACCTGCACAGCCTGGAATCGGGCGCCAAGGTACGCTACAAGCTGATCGCCGCCGAAGCCATGGCCGAGGAAGAGCCGGGCCAGTACGACGTCGTGACGTGCATGGAAATGCTCGAGCACGTGCCAGACCCCGCCGCCATCGTCAAGGCTTGCGCCGCGCTGGTCAAACCGGGCGGCCACGTGTTCCTGTCGACCCTGAACCGCAACCCGAAAGCGTATCTGTTCGCCATCCTGGGCGCCGAATACCTGCTGCGTTTGTTGCCGAAAGGCACGCACGACTATGACAAATTCATCACCCCGGCCGAGCTGTCGCAATACCTGCGCAGCGCCGGCCTGGACGTCAACAGCATGCGCGGCATGGGCTACAATCCGCTGACCAAGATTTACTCACTTAATAGCGATACCAGCGTCAATTACCTGGTGGCCTGCACCCGGCCGCTGTAACCATCACGCACAATACAAGGCGGCTGCGGCCGCCATTTTTCATTCCCACTTGACACACTTTGCCCGCCATGATCACTGACCATCTGCCAGCCCCGCGCGCCATCCTGTTCGACCTCGACGGCACCCTGGCCGACACCGCGCCCGACCTGGCGGCGGCCATCAACCTGCTGCGCGCGCGCGCCGGCCTGACGCCGACCCCGTATGAGATCCTTCGCCCCACGGCCTCGGCCGGCGCGCGCGGCATGATAGGCGCGTCGTATGGGATAGCCCCCGGCGAAAGCGGCTACGAAGCCCTGAAAGACGGTTTCCTGAACAATTACGAAGCGGCCCTGGCCGTGGAAAGCCGTTTATTTGACGGTATCCCCGCCATGCTGGAAGGCTTGACCGCTCTGGGCCTGGCCTGGGGCGTCGTCACCAACAAAGCCGCCCGCTTCACCGACCCGCTAGTCGGCCAGATCGGCCTGGGCGCCGCCGGCTGCGTGATCTCGGGCGACACCATGTCCCACCCGAAACCGCATCCCGCCCCCCTGCTGGAAGCGGCCCGCCGCCTGGATCTGGCGCCGGAAGACTGCTGGTACGTGGGCGACGACCTGCGCGACATCCAGGCCGGCCGCGCCGCCGGCATGCGCACGGTCGCCTGCGCCTGGGGCTACTGCGGCCCCGTCGAGCCGCAGCACTGGAACGCCGACCATTTGCTCGATACGCCATTGGCCTTGCTGGAGCTGGTGACTGGCGTCGTGAAGGCGGCGCAGGAGCGGCAGTTGGCGGCTTGAGGAGCATCACTTTCCGCAGCGGAAAGCTGGGGTCAGACCCGCCGGGTCTGACCCCAGCACTTGCCTTTGGGGTAAGAACTTACGCTTACCTCTAAAATTAAATACCAGTCCGAACTGTCTGTAGAGTGCTCGTAGACCCGGGGGGATGCGGGACGAGCACTGCTCGTCCGATAGCCGCACAACCGGCTTGCGCCTGCCAGCACAAGCCCCTCCAATTCGTCTGGCTCAAGCGATTCAAAGCTGCCTCGCTCCTTACCGCGAATGCATCATGCAAGAGTGGGCCGATTGCGCTACAGGAGCTTCTGTCGGGACGACCTGGTTTCGACGTGGATTGCAAAGCAGCGCAGGACATACCGAGGGCGGGCGACCTCGTAAATACAAGCTGAAAAAACTTAACTGCAAACGATAACTCGTACGCACTGGCAGCTTGATCGCAGTTAGCTCTAGAACACCTCGTCCCTGGGGTGGGCCGTCAAAAGCTTCAGAGTCACCGCAGAGCTCGTCTGATGCTGGGTTATTTGGTGTCCGACTAAATAATAGGTAACTCGCTTGCCCATAACCTGCACATCCGTGCTGACTGAGTCAAATTAAATGATCGTGCCAAGTATGTAGAACTGTATGTAGAGTGCTTGCGGACGCGGGGGTTGTGCGGGACTTCGGCGGGCACAGCCCGGCGCCGCACAACCGGCTTGCGCCTGCCAGCGCAAGCCTCTCCGATTCGTCTGACTCAAGCGATTCGAAGATGCCTCGTTCCTTACCGCGAATGCACCAAGCAAGAGTGGGCAGATTGCGCTACAATGAAGGTTCTGTGGGGACGACCTGGTTTCGACGTGGGTTGCAAAGCAGCGCAGGGCATACCGAGGGCGGGCTACCTCGTAAATACAACCTGAAAAAACTTAACTGCAAACGATAACTCGTACGCACTGGCAGCTTAATCGCTGTTAGCTCTAGAACACCTCGTCCCTGGGGTGGGCCGTCAAAAGCTCTAGAGTCATTTACAGGGACTCGTCGTATGCTGGGTTACTTAGCGTCCGACTAAATAATAGGTAACTCGCTTGCCCATAACGTGCACATCCGTGCTGGCTGAGTTAAATTAAATGATAGTGCTAAGTATGTAGAACTGTCTGTAGAGTGCTTGCGGACGCGGGTTCGATTCCCGCCGTCTCCACCACCGAATAAATAAAAAGGGCTTCCCCGTTTTGGCGGGGAGGCCCTTTTTATTTATTCCATGCATGCAGAACGCGGGCGTCGCATCCGCGTCCGGTACGGACGCGGGGGTTTTGCGGGACTTCGGCGAGCGCAGCTCGGCGCCGCAAAACCGGGTTGCGCTTGCAAGCGCAACCCTCTCCTATTCCTCTGACCAGCTTTTGCGCCGCAGGCGGTTTTCCTATATGCAACATCATCTGATCAAGCCGTGTACGAATGACGGACCTGACCCTCGCCCCCCCCTTGGATGCCGGATGCAGATCAAGCGGCCGGATCAAAAGCGGAAATAGTGTTCGGCCGTTAAGGATAAAGTTTATCTGCTGGCTGTCGTGCAACATTACCTATCCTGACTGATAGGCAGGAAACGTCCAAAAGCGGTCTGTCGAAAAAATGGAAAAGCGGGAGCTCTTGGCAGAAAAACTTTGAAAATAACCGGCTCGACTTATTGAGCCCGGTTAACCTATTGACAATCCCCACTCCCCCGAGATAAAGACAAATATCCAGCTTGAAAACCATCGCTAAATGCATATATTTTATATATTAAGCATTTATTTCGATTGGTAAGTACACTCTCGATTACGGGAACAAACTTATCGTGGCTGCTGAAATTATTTTTGTAATCATAATCCGCAAGCGTTGCAGATATTAAGTCAGGCACTCTATTGAAGGAGTCATACCACATCTTACCGGTTTCTTCGGGCACCCCAAAAACGAACCTTTCCGTGTAACCACTATTTTCTGACAACATTAGATTGTGAAATAAATTATTGGCCAAATCAAATATTGCCGGCAGGGGAAATTTTACTTTTTTATGGTTTAAAATGCTGTCCCTATCAGAAAACCAACCAATAATATCAACATTTACCGATTTACAAACCTGAAATGCTATATAAGCAATGAGATTAGATACAATTTCAATGTTTCTTATATTTCTTAAGTTCGCCCCTGGCTTAGACACTTCGCGAAGTAGAGTTTTATAAGCCTTTTGTAATCGTATGTAGTTTTCTTTTTCGCCTTCATTGCTTATCCAGAAACTTATTTGATTAAGGGCTGTCCTATAGCAAGTCTTTAACAGCTCGCGCTCGTTAAAAGGATCAAGCTTCATATTTTTATCCATTATTATGGATATATTCAAAATCTCGCTTTCGTTGATGAATCGCAAGAATTCGAGATTTACTTTTTTAAGGCTCTTTATATCCTTGAAAGAAATTTTATCAATCAGCTTACTGAGCTCTGTGAACTTAGACGTGTAAGGAAAAATGGAAAAGGTAATTGCGTCATTCGGTTTATTTCTGTCGTTTAGTGCGTAGTCACTAAATATCATCCATTTTGATATGCCTTTGTTTTTTTTGAAAAAATCCAAAAATAAATCATGACTTGATGCGTTAAAAGTTTCATCCAAATGACAGAGAAAGTCATGCATCACAATTCCAGATTTTGACTCGCCATGATGAACCATGTCACGTTCACCTTTTATTACTCTCATATTTACACTCTCTCGATTTCCAGCTTACCGATTTCAAATTAGGTGAAAGAATTACTACTAAAATTAGCAAGCCGTCCACTTATTTTGGTTCGCCAATTCGGCTGAACTAGCCGAATATTTCATTATTAACAATAAACTAAAGCTGCCGTTACGGGTTGATTGTACGTATTTTGCCAGCAAAACCTTCAAGACACCTAAAAAATCTAAGTTTACGGTAGGTTCGATTCCCGCTGTCTCCACCACTGAATAAATAAAAAGGGCTTCCCCGTTTTGGCAGGGAGGCCCTTTTTATTTATTCCATGCATACAGAGCGCGGGCATCGCATCCGCGTCCGGTACGGGCGCGGGGGTTTTGCGGGGTCTTCGGCGAGCGCAGCTCGGCGTCGCAAAACCGGGTTGCGCTTGCAAGCGCAACCCTCTCCGATTCTTCTGACTAGGTTTTGCGCCGCAGGCGATTTTTCATAACGACAACATCAGTGGCTCAGGCCGTGTACAAATAGAGGACGTGAATCTCGCTCCTAAATTTCTACCTTCTTGCAAGACATTCCTTCTCAAACGCAAGTGCCGCCTCTAAATTCCTGTTAAGGCGAGAAACACCTTCAATTGCCATAAACCCACCAATTCTATTTTCATGATACCCAACAATCAGACCACCCGAACAATTATGAGCGCTGCAATTTGATATAAATGATGCATTATTTACAATTAAAATATTAGTTGGCCGAACCAGAATCTCAACGCCATTCTTTAAAAATCTACCTCGATTTATAGTTATTTTATTTGGGGGATTGAATATAATTTCAATCAATATATCCCCCTTTCCTTCTCTTATCGTAAGGCACGTTCCAACAAGCTGAATATCCCATGGAATAGCTGACTGAAACAATTGGTTATTTTTAATGTGCATTACTGGAACATTAAATTCATTAAAAACCACCATATTGAGAAGCAAATGTCCATCAGTAAGTACAAAACCTACCAAAGGGATACCATCAACGCTTACAGGTATCATGACGGTTCCATACCCTTGATCCTTACAGGTAAATCTATTTCCACCAATAACTATTTCTGCTTCATCTCCTTGAAAGTGTAAGTCGTAGGGTTTTTTTACACCTTCACGCAAATTAAATGGATTTCTATTAGCCTTCTCCACAACCTCACGTGGAAGGAGTCCCCCAGTCTTCTCCCTATGATGCTGATCACAAAGCAAGGTTATTTCATCTGCCACATGTCGTTTAACTTCTGCCCACTCCATCATATGCTCATACTCATAAAGTGGCATTCCACAGATCACGCATCCAAAACCGCACCTTTGGCGTACCTCTCGCTGAATAGGAAGTGGAATATTTCTATTCGTACATGTGACCGCATCGTTCATCTCAGCACCCAATAAGTTAAAAAATATATTACCTATAGCCTACCCCAAGTTCCGACTCAGTTAAAGCTCTGAGTAACCAAGGAATCAAATAATCAGCTACAACGTAATTTGTATACTGCATAAACGAGTATTACGATAGATTACGTCGTCAGAATGTCCCAACTGGTCGTCGCGCGTGACGCTCTTGATGTTGAAAAACTCGTCTTTCGCGGCTACGTCCGACACGGGAAAAATCTAGATGTCGTCCTTCTTGCCGTTCGGCGCGTACATGAACAGGTTGCGAAAGTTGCCCGGCCCCTTACTGTCGCGCATGGCCTGGCGCAGGTTGTCCACGTCCTGGGTGTTGGCGGCCGCGTCTGTCATGTAAAAGACGAAACCGGCGTGCGAACCGTTCTTGTAGTACTTGCGGCGGAACAAAGTAGCCGCCTCGTTGAGCCAGGCCGATTGCAGCGCGCTCAGGTACTGCGGCACGCCGTACAGCTCCTGGTTCACGTCCGGTTCCATCAGGTAGAACACGCGGCCCTTGTCGAACTGGTGCGCGACCTAGTAGCCGTTCACGACATAATAAGTATCCAGATCGACGCCGCGTCGCATGTGCTTGCTCAGCGCATGCTCAAACTTCAACGCCTTGCCGCTGCGGCTGGACAGGTCTTCCATGTATGCACTACCAAATGTCAGGAAGTCCAAGGCCTTGCGTTTGAAGACGTCGAACGACAGGTATCTGCTGGGAATCAGGGTGGACGTCAATAGAATTAATAAATATGCTACATTTACCAATTCTAAAAACTTACACTTTCATGCCCGGTGAAATCATACGCAGGGGCGCATCGACAAGTCATGGCGACGGCGAGAAAAACAGAATCACAGACGCAGCCAGCGAACCACATCCACCAAAGGCAAGATCATCCAAGTAACCAAGCAAAAACGCCACCTGGCCGAGCGCGATCTCGAAGCATTGGCAAAGAAAACCCAACCATGAAAATTGCTCGCCTGCTTTCCACCAGTTTCCTCGTGCTAGCTGTGGCTCTCGTCGCTTATGGTCTTTTCGGCTTTTCCCATTTTGCCTGGTACACCGGCACATACTATGACGAGCGCATGATCTTGTTCGACCATGGCTTCTATCCTTTTGCATGGGGTATCGCGCTGCTGCTGATGGGGCAAATCGCCCGCTTGCAGCATCGCCGGCCGGCCATGCTGCTCGCCGCTGGCGCCGCTCTGGTGCTCCTACTCTGGAAGCGTGCAACAGTGCCCGCTGCCATCGCCAATCAGCAACTTTTTCCGGATCCTGCTTTACTGGAGGGACTGATTGTTACCTCTATCGTGGTCATCGTCCTGGCGCTGATAGACCGCCCCGTCGAACAGGCTATCCGCAAGGCTCTGGGTCGTACCCGGTGACCCCGGGGCAGATCACCCGGACACGCTCTCGGCATTCAAGAATCATTGCTCTGATATGAGTTGCTGAATAGCCCTCCGATACTTCTCCCCCCTCTCCAAATCCTTCTCCGTCGGCCTATCTATCCTCGACAAATCGCTATTCTCCGCCAGATCCGCCAGCTTGACGGCCTTGCCGACCGGGTTCAATGCCGCGCGGGCGATGAACGCCTCATACGACTCGCCTTCGACCTTGGTCACGGCGCGCACGCCGTCGATGACTTCCTGGGAAAATCCTTCGCGCGCCAGGTCGTCGAAGGTGACTTTGCCGTCGCTGTCTTCCACCACGTCATGCAGCACGGCGACTATCTGCTGGGCACCGGGGGCGACGCGCAGCATGACGCGCAAGGGGTGGAGGATGTACGGCGCACCGCCCTTGTCCGTCTGGCCGGCATGGGTGGCGGCGGCGATTTCAATCGCGCGCTCGAGGGTGCCGCGTCTTGCGTTTTCAGTCATCTTCACTCCACGTTGATTGACGTTTCCGTTGCGCGCCAGCCGCGGCGCTGCAAATGGCAAACGCTGGTGCACAGCAAGGCTGGCAGCAGTAAATTAAGAACCGGGACGAGCATCAGCAAGCACAATAGCAGTCCCAGGGCGAAAATCGCCGGACGCTGTGCGCGGCGCAACGCCGCTTGCTGTTCTGCGCCGAGCACCTCTTCAGCCGCCGCGCCGTAGACCATCTGGACGTTCCAGGCCAGCAAGTACGAAATCAGCACGCACATGGCCCACACGGGAATCAGGAGGGAAAGCAGCAGCAACAGGCGACGCCGCCAGGCAGGGCGCGCGGCGGATGCATCCAGGCCGGCCGGCGGCGCCCACGCGACATAGCGCCGCGCCACCACCGCCTTGGCACGCTCCAGCAGCAGCCAGCGCAGCGGCAGGCGCGCCGTACCGATGGCGCCGACGATGAAGACCATGACATAGAAAAAAGCAGCCAGCGCCAGCAATGCCAGAGCGATCTGGCCGATCGACAGCATGGCCTTGGCAGCGCTGCCCAGGCCGCCGGCGATATTGCCCATCTGCGACACGGTGGCAGGCCCGTTGGCCAGCGCCCCGACGCCATCCATCACGCCCAGGCCCAGCAAGCCGGTGACGGACACCAGCGCCAGCATGGCGCTCAGCTCGACAAAAAAACGGCCAAAGTAGCTATACAGTCCCAGCCACAGCGCCACGACCGCCATGCACCACAGCGCGGAACGCCACCACAGCCCCGCATGACGCGCATCGCGCAGGCCCAGGCCGACGCACGTAAAGGCTTCCCGCCAAGCCCTCAGCCAGGTTTGCAATGTTGGTGTCACGCTAGTGCGTACTCCGCAGTGAAGGGGCGGATACGTCGATCCGGATGTTGCCGATTGTACATGGACAAGGCTGGCGCACGCGCCACCGAGGACGCAGCGCAAAACCGCCCTGCCTCATGCGCCATCAACAATGGCTATCGAAACGCAAAAGCAGTCGCGGCCTGTTCGGCGGCAATTTCGCTAGAAGATTCATGACAGACCTGATTTCTCCCCAATGCCTTGGCCTTGTACAGTGCAGTGTCAGCCAGTTCAACCAGTTCGACCGCCTGGTTTTCAAGGTGCTTCGGCATAAATGCCGCCACGCCGACGCTGGCCGTCACCACGCCGAGGGCATTGCCGCTATGCTCGATTCCCAGCGATTGCACGGCCTGGCGGACGCCTTCCGCCACCGCCAATGCGCCCGGCAACTCCGTTCCTGGCAATAAAATGACCATTTCCTCGCCGCCGTAGCGCGCCGCAAGGTCGCCCGGCCTGCGCATGCTGTAGCCGACCACTTTGCCGATTTTTCTCAGGCACTCGTCGCCAGCCACATGGCCATAGATATCGTTGTATTGCTTGAAGAAATCGACATCGATCAACACCAGCCCAAGTGAGCTGTCTTCACGCTGCGCACGGCTGAACTCGGCAAGCAGCGACTGGTCGAAGTGGCGCCGGTTCGCCAGCCCCGTCAATCCATCCTGGCTGGCAAGGCGGGCCAGGGTTTCATTGATCATTTCCAGTTCATTGCGCGCCTCGACCAGTCCCGCCTCGCTCTTGACCCGCAAATCGATCTGCCGCACCACGCGGTATCCGATGAAGGCAATCAGCAGCACCAGCACGCCACCCACCGCGTTTTGCATCACCGTATCGAGCCGCCACGCAGCGAGCACTTCATCCTGCGACAGTGCGGCGGAGACCACCAGCGGGTATTCCTCGACTCTTCGATAGCTATTGATACGCGTCACGCCATCGACCCGCGACTGGATCACGGCCGTGCCGACGGGACTTTTGGGCAGGTAATCATGAAATATCGGGAACTTTGAGATATCGCGCCCCAGCAAACTCTCATCGAACGGTCTTCTCAATAAAAGAATGCCGCCTCCATTTGCAATAAAAATAGCGCCTTTTTTTCCTATCGAAAAACGTTCATAAAACAGCCTGAAATAATTCATGTCGATGGTCGCCAGCGCCACGCCGCCGAAACTTCCATCAGGCAAATTGATTCGTCGTGACACCGTGACTATCCAGTGTCCCGTCGATTTGCTGCGCACGGGAGGTCCGACATACGGCCCCCGATCAGCATGCGTTCGGTGATATTTGAAATAATCTCGGTCGGAATTATTCAGATTGCTCAACAGCGTTTTCTGAGAGTTCACAAGCCAGCTGCCATCGTTGGCATAGATGAAGATACCGTGCAACTGGGGCAACTCGGCGACACGGTTGACCAGCAATTTGTGGATACGGGCCAGTTCAAGACCGACAACACCGTCTGTTTCCACCCTCTCCACCAGTCCGACCAGCACCGTATCGGCTTCCTTGATGGTGTCATAGGCATGCTGAGCAACAGATTGCGCCAGATTGGCACTTTCACGGGACGCTTCAAGCAGTTGCCCTTCCCGCGCGCGCAAGGTCGTCCATAACTGGATCGCCAGCAGCGACAGGCACACCAGCACGACAAATGAGATAGCCAGCGGCAGCAGGGAAAAGCCACGGAAGCCTGCTCCCAGCAATCGTGGCGGCAAGCTGCGTGACCTGGTCATGGCGGCACTCCCGGATTTATATGCGGCAAAGTGTGCACCAAATAGGCGGCAACATACTCACACATCGTCACAAACACGATATAAAAAAGTTACCACCATGGCGTTGATGAATCTGGTTCGTGTTCGCCACAGTTTGCGACACCGCAATTCCCGATGGAAAGAAATACGAAACAATGCCAACTCCCCCACCGTTGCCCATAGCGGAGTTGACCATGCTTGAAGTTCAACCCAGGGATAAGCGCGGTTTTTATATATTGCCGCAAGCTCCGGAAGATGCCGGGTATTACGTCTATGGCAATCTGCACCGGATGCCAAATTCCGGCCATATGGCCCAATATGCGCACCCCAGCTTGCTATCCCTGATCTTTTACATCGAACGTGAATGGCAGGCAATTGATGATAGAAAATTTGGTATTGGGAATATCAGCATTGCCGAAGGATTAGCGTACGACAAGCATGTCAGCCACAGAAAAGGCATTGAAATGGATCTACGCCCCGTGCGGAAGGACAAACTGCAAGGCCAGTCCGCACGCGTGTCGCGCTTTGATAGCGTGTATGACCGGAGCGCCACTATCAAATTGATACAGCTGTTTCTGCGGCACCCAATGGTCACCAAGGTCTTCTTTAACGATGAAGAGATACAAAAGACGATCGGTGGCGGGCGCGTGCGGTCTCTGAAAGGACACGACGACCATCTTCATATTGAAATCAGGGAGCATGGATGAATATTCGGCTTACATGCTGCGCCATAGCGCTCGCTCTATTCTCAACGGCACACGCGGCAGACAAGCAGCGGGAGTGGTCTGGCGAGCCAAGGCCCTTGCGCGGTGACTATCAGATCTACGGCGGAACGCTGTCCGAAATGCTGCCACCCACGCGAAACGACCGGAAAGTGGCAATCATGGTCAAAGGGGAATTGGCACGGGAACTGTTTGCTCAGCTCGGCCCCGATATAAAACAGGAACAGGCGTGCAGTTCCTCGGCTGACTACCGTGAGCGGCGCAGGGGAGATATTGCCTGCGTTCATACAAAAGAGGCGGGATACGAATGCTATTTCGGACTCGACCTGCGCACGGGAAAAGGGACGTATGGCGCAATCTGCTAGCCTGGGCGCTGCCTGGCACAGCTACAACCAGGGCCCTCCTCCTTGTACCGGCGCACATCCAGCCGAATTCTTCCGCCTGAGCGACTCTACCTGCATATGACACCCAGAGCAGAACCCAATCCCCCATCCCTCAGCTCAACAGCGTACACTGGCTCCTCTTCCATCAACGCATTGGTCCACCGTGAAACTATCGCGCTTTATTACCGGCCATCTGGAGCCGATCCTGGAAGAGTGGGAACTCTTCGCCAGGTCGCTGCCCATTCCGGGGGCCGCCATCTCGAAAGCGGAATTGCGCGATCATGCCAAGCAGATGCTGCAAACCATCGTGCGCGACATGGACGTCATCGAGAACGCGGCGCAGCGAAAGAAGAAATCGACCACGGGCGTATCGGAAATAACGGGCAAGGAAACGGCCGCCGCCACGCACGGCTCGCTGCGCCAGCAGATCGGCTTCACGCTGCCGCAGTTGACGGCGGAATTTCGCGCGATGCGGGCCAGCGTGCTGCGCCTGTGGATGGCACAGGTGCAGGTAACGTCGAAAACGGCAACGGACGACATCTTGCGCTTCAATGAAGCGATAGACCAGGCGCTGCAGGAATCGGCCATACGCTATTCGCAGCAGAGCGACCGCACCCGCAATACCTTTCTCGCCATCCTCAGCCACGATCTGCGCAGTCCGCTGAGCACGATGACGATGGCCGGTGCGCTGCTGAGCAGGCCGAGCGCGACCTCCGCTTCCACGGTGCAGATCGGTGCAAGGGTGGCCCGCAGCGCGGCCACCATGACAACCATGGTGAACGATTTGCTGGAATTTGCCAGGACGCAGCTGGGGGGACACATGCCCATTTCACCCGCCTTGGGCGACCTGGGGGAAATCTGCAAGACGGCCGTCGAGGATGCATCGGCCGCTCACCCGCAATGCAAGTTTGAACTGAGCACCACGGGCGAGATGATTGGCGACTTCGATGCGGCCCGCCTGTCCCAGCTGTTTTCCAATTTGCTCAACAATGCCGCGCAATACCGCACTGACGACCAGCCGGTGACCATCACGGCTTTCGGCGATGCCGATACGACCGTGGTGCAAGTGAAGAATTTCGGCCGCCAGATCCCGGAAGCGTCGCTGAAGAGCATTTTCGATCCCCTGGTCCAGCTGGCCATTTCCGACGATCAGAAGGCGCCCAATGCCACCAGCATCGGCCTGGGCCTGTTTATCGCGCGTGAAATCGCCAGCGCGCATGGCGGCACCATCGGCGCCGAGTCCAGTCTGGAAAGCGGCACGATATTTACCGTGCGCCTGCCCAGGGTATCGCTGAGCGGCGGGGGAAACGGCGGCTAAGGACTATCCCGGCAGATATTTGCATCCCCTGCCGGGACGGGCTCGCCCTACCTGCGGCTGAGCGGCACATATTCCCCCGGCAAGCTGGCCGCTTCCAGCGCATCGGCAAAGGCCAGCAGGAATTTCGCCGGGCCATGCTCGGAAACGAGCAAGGAGGCGCCCTTGTGGCGCAGCAGTTTCAGCACTTCCTGCTGGTGCGCCTGGTATTCGCTGGAGTGGCCATAAAACGTTTGATACATTTCCAGCGTTTCCATGGCCTTGGCGGCCAGGATGAATTCGGGTTTGTCCATGATGTCTCCTCGTTGTCACTACTGCCAAAACCACGAAAAAAACCTGCAAGAGGTACGGCCGGCGCCGGTCGCACTGCCTTGCGGCAACCACATCCGTATTTCCATCATACGCCTCAACCCGGCCATTGCGCTGTCCTGTCGCGCATCTTTTTCCACCTCGCCCGCGCGGCACCGCCACCATGCATCCATGGCCAGCACCATTCCTCGCGTGCGCGCTAGGCACAGGGGGGCCGCGCATGGCATCATGCGCGTTGCCCATTTACTCTGACGACACATGGATCAATATCACTTCCTGGTAGGCGAATTCAAGAAAGATAGCCCCTTCATCGCCGCCGCGGCAAGCGCGCAGCTGTTTGCCTGGTTCGCACACATCGGCGAACCCGTCGAGCGCTATGGCAACAAGCGCGGCAAGGTCGTCAAATTCTCACAGCGAAATTACGAGAAGATGCTGTTTGCGCCAGAGACCGACAGCATCGAGCTGTTTTCACCGCGCATCGTGCCGCCCGACGAAGCCGACGAGACCACCAACTGCGACGCGCTTGTCGTGTATTCATCGGGCTCGTTGTTCGTGCTGGCCATACGCGCCAGCAAGCTTGCGCTGGCGCCGTTGTTCGACGCTGCGCGGGCCATACCCGGTCTGTTCGAGCATTGCGAGTATATGTACTGCTACGCTGAAACGCAGGGCTATGGCACCGGCTACGCACTCGGCTACCGGCAGCTCGACGAGGCCCATCCGATGACCTTTGGCATTCCTTGCCCCGCAAATAACTGGGCCGCCATCAAGCGGCGCGGACTGCAAGACTCGCACCTGCGCGATGTATATCCCATCAATGGTTTTACGCAAGCCCGACTGGATGCGCTGCCGCCCGAGCGCCGACAAGCCCTGCGCGACGCAATGCAGGCGTATGGCCGCTGCGAAGAGCATGCCGACTGGATCTTCTGGTACCTGCAGCCAGGGGAATTGGAAGCGGCCCGCGCCGCACTGAACGCACACACCATGCTGGGCGCCTATATCAACAACTGACACCCATGAGTACACATTTATCGCTGCACTGCTATCTGCAAGACGAGGCCGCAGAACGTCCCAAACGCTGCTCCGACGTGACCATCCACGCCGACCCGGCCACCCTGCGCGCCATCGCCCATTTTCTGCTGGCTAGCGCGGACACCTTCGATCAGGCGCAAGAGCGCGCCGGCATGCACGCCCATCTGCAAGATGAATGGGACGGCTGGCAGGACGACTTTCCCGACCTCGTCGTCGTGGCGGCCTAGCCAGGCGCCCCGGCTGGCGCGCGTCGGGTAACATACGCCACCTTTGCCATACAGAGAACACCGATGCACCAATCCCGATATGCCCTGCCGTCGCTGCGCACGGCCGTAATGGCCGCCGCGCTGGCCAGCCTGTCCGCCTGCGCCAGCCAGCCCGCACACGAGGCGCTGTTCCTCGCCACCACCCTCACGCCCGCGCACTCCTTTACAAAAGGCATCGAAGGCCCGGCCGTGGATGCGGACGGCAATATCTATGCCGTCAACTTTGCGCGCCAGCAAACCATTGGCAAGGTCAGCCCCGGCGGCGCCGGCGAGGTGTACCTGACGCTGCCCGGCACCAGCATCGCCAACGGCATCCGCTTCGGCAGCCGCGGGCAGATGTATTTGGCCGACTACATGGAACACACGATCTACGTGGTCGACCCGGCCACGCGCGCGCTCACCATCCACGCGCGCGAGCCGCGCATGACGCAGCCGAACGACATCGCCATCACGGCCGATGACGTGCTGTATGCGAGCGACCCGAACTGGAAGGAAAACACGGGCCGCGTGTGGCGCATCGCGACCGACGGCACGGTGACCCTGGCGCTCGACACCATGGGCACGGCCAACGGCATCGAGGTCAGCCCCGACGGCAAGATCTTGTATGTGAATGAAAGCGTGCAGCGCAATATCTGGATGTACGACATCGCCGCGGACGGCAGCCTGAGCGGCAAGCGATTGCTGATCAAGTTCGACGATTTCGGCATGGACGGCATGCGCGTGGACGTCGACGGCAACCTGTACGTAACGCGCTACGGCAAGGGCACAGTGGTCAAATTGTCGCCGCAAGGGCGCATCCTGCGCGAAATCAGCGTACCCGGCGCCAAGCCCAGCAACATCACCTTCGGCGGCCCCGATGGCCGCACGGCCTACGTGACGGAAGTGGTGCAGGGACGGCTGCTGCAGTTCCGCGTCGACCGCCCGGGCCTGGAATGGCAGCGGGCGCAAGAGCGGCGCTAGCCCGAATAGCATGTGGGGATGTCGGCTTACCACAATGGCCCGGTAGGTCGGCTTAGCCGGAACGGCGTAAGCCGACAACATGCTTGGCCGCGACCGGGTCAGCGAGGAATGACGCCCTCCGCCTTCAGCTTGTCGAACAGATTGAAGAAGGCATCCTGCGTATTCTGGTAATCAAGGAAGCCCGCCTTGCGGCTTTTGCCCATGTCCGTCATCACTTCCATCGGTCGGCCCAGGTCCGCATCCGTATGCCACCAGGAAGCTAGGCGGCTGACATCAGCCTCCACCAGGCCGTGCTGCTCGGCGATGGCGCGCCACTGTTCGGGGGCGTCCTGCATGCGGTCGGCCAGCGGCGCCATCGCCTCGGGCAGATCGGCCGCCTCGACGCCGAAATAAGCGGCCAGGCGCGGCCACAGCCACTTCCAGCGGAACACGTCGCCATTGACGATATTGAAGTCTTCGTTGCGCGCGGCGGGACTGTCGGCCGCCCATGCCAGGTGGCGTGCGATCTGCCCCGCGTCCGTCATGTCGGACAAGCCGTGCCATTGCGCGGGCGAACCGGGAAAGACGAAGGGCTGGCCGCCGGCCTTGCACAGATTCGCATACACGGCCAGGGTCAGGCCCATGTTCATGGCATTGCCCAGCGCGTAGCCGATGATGGTGTGCGGGCGGTGCACGCTCCACGTAAAACCATACCGCGCGGCCGCGTCGAACAGCCG
Organism: Janthinobacterium sp. NKUCC08_JDC; assembly: GCF_019345575.1. Classification (NCBI taxonomy): domain Bacteria; kingdom Pseudomonadati; phylum Pseudomonadota; class Betaproteobacteria; order Burkholderiales; family Oxalobacteraceae; genus Janthinobacterium; species Janthinobacterium sp. NKUCC08_JDC. The sequence continues at coordinate 219,098 of NZ_JAHKQW010000007.1, forward strand.
GTCTTCCTGCTCATAGTAAAAATTCTCGACCGCCTGCCGGCCCTGCTCTTCGCGGAACGGCGTGACGGGCACGCTGCCCTTGCCATAGGCGTCGAACGGTCCCAGGTAGTGCTTGAGGCCAGTGACCAGCGCCGCATGGCGCAAGTGGCCGGCGGGTCCCAGCGCAGCCAGCACATTGGCGACCATGGCGCCATTGACGCGGATGTTTTCCTGCTCGTTGGCCTGGCGCGCCCAGGCCGTGAAAAAGACGTGGCTGGCGTCCAGGCCCGCCAGGGCGGCGCTGACCGCCGCGCCATCCGTGACATCGAGCGGCAGGCATGCGCAACCGGCGGGAACCGGCGTGCGGCCACGCGAGACGCCCGTCACCTGCCAGCCCTGCGCCAGCAAGTGCGTGGCCAGATTGCTGCCGATAACGCCGCTGGCGCCGATAATCAATCCGTGCTTGTTCATGCGTACTCCCATGCCTGTGTAAAAAGCCATGATATAGCGGACAGAAATTCTTATCCGCGATAGTATTTCACCTTATTCATGAAAAATATTCTGCAATCATGTCCGAACACTTGAAAGGCATCGCGCCTTTTCTTGCCACCGCCGATGCCGGCAGTTTCACCAGGGCGGCCGAGAGACTGCACCTGAGCAGCTCGGCCGTGAGCAAGAGCGTGGCGCGCCTGGAAGCCCGCCTGGGCGTGATATTGTTCGAGCGCAGCACGCGGCGTTTGCAGTTGAGCAGCGCGGGGCATGCCTATTACGCCACCTGCAAGCGCGTGCTGCAGGAACTGGTCGAGGCGGAAAACGTGCTGGCCGAGCAGGATGGGGAACTGGCAGGCAAGGTGCGCATCGGCGTGCCCGCGTCGTATGGCCGCATGCGCGTGATGCCGGCGCTGATTGATCTGTGCGAAAAGTATCCGAAGCTGCAGCCGTCGATTGCCTTCAGCGACCGCTTTGCCGACCTGTTCGAAGAGCGCATCGATATCGCCGTGCGCATCGGCGCGCCGGGCAGCTGGCCGCCAACGCTGGGGCAGATGCCCTTGGGCGAAGAGCGCCTGATCTTTTGCGCGGCCCCCGCCTACCTGGCGCGGCGCGGCACGCCGCTCGCCATCGCGGATCTCGATGGCCACGATTGCATCGCCTACGGCCGGGGCGATGGCACGGCGGCGCCATGGCTGTTTGCCGGCGAAGACGGGGTGGAACGGCGGACGGTCAGTCCGCGCCTGACGGTGGGGGACGCCGAAGCGCAGACGGCCGCCGTGCTGGCGGGCCTGGGCATCGCGCAGCAGGCGACCTGGCTCGTGCACGAGCACCTGGCCAGCGGCGCCATCGTCGAAGTCCTGCCGGCCTGCGCCACGCCAGGCTTGCCGCTGTCCCTCGCGTGGCCGCTGGCGCGCCAGCTGACCACCAAGACCGGCACGCTGCTCATTGAATTGAAGCAGCGCCTGACGATCAGCTGATACGCAATATGGAACTCAATACAAAACGTTCTTCGCTTCCGGCAGTTCCACATTGGCCTTGGTGACGATCACCACGCCCGTGTTGACGAACGGTGCGACCTTCTTGCCTTCGATCAGGCTGACGAGGGTTTTCACGCCCAGCGCGCCCATCGAGTACGAACCCTGCACGGCGGTCGCATACAGGGTGCCGTCCTTGACGAAATTTTTCAGGTCTTCATTGCCGTCGAAGCCCACGGCGATCACCTTGCCTGCCTTGCCCGCCTGCGCGATGGCGCGGCCCATGCCCACGGCCGTCGGCTCATTGGCGCCGAAGATGCCCTTCAAGTCCGGATTCGAGGCCAGCACGTCGGTCGTCTGGTTCAGCGCCGTGGCCATCTGCGACTGCGAGTAATACGTGCCGACGATCTGCAGCTGCGAGTTCTTTTCGATATAGCGCTTGAAGCCGCCCACCCTGCCCGTCTCGGAACCAGCGCCCGCCACGTACGACATCACGGCGATCTTGCCTGTCTTGCCGACCTGCGAAATGAGAGCCTTGGCGCTTTGCTCGCCGGCCGCTTCATTGTCGGTCGACAGGAAGGACTGGTAATAGCGCTTGCCGCTGTCGGCCACCAGCGAGTCGATCAGCACGACGGGAATCTTCGCTTCCCACGCCTTCTTCAGCGCCGGTACCAGCGCGTCCGGGTCCGACGCGGCCAGCACGATGCCGGCCACCTTGCGCGTGACGGCGTTTTCCACCATGCTGACCTGGTCGGCAATCGCCGATTCCGAAGCCGGTCCCTGGAAGGTCAGGCTGTAGCCCTTGGCATCTGCCGCGCTGGCCGTGGCGCCCTTCTTGACGTTCTGCCAGTAGTTGGAATTGGTTGTCTTGACGATCACGGCGATCTCGCCCGGGGCGGCGAAGGCGGCGCTGGAGCTCAGGGCAAATGCTGCGGTCAACAGACCCAGCGACATGGCTTTGATGGTTTTCATTGTCGTCCTCATTTAATAATTATAGATTTGGTGGATTGACTTCATGTGTGCTGCTTGCTGCTTCAGGCGCGGTTGCGCTTCTGATCGATCCAGACGGTCAGCAAGATGACCAGTCCGATAATGATTTGCTGGATAAAGCTCGATACCCCGTTCATGTTCAAGCCGTTGCGCAGGATGCCGATGACGAAGGAACCGATGACGGTGCCGGAAATGGTGCCGATGCCGCCGATCAACGAGGCGCCGCCGATCACGGCGCTGGCGATCGCATCGAGTTCGTACATCACGCCCTCGTTCGGCTGCGCCGTCACCAGGCGCGACATCAGGACGCAGCCCGTCAGGCCGGACAAGGCGCCGGACAGGGTGTACACGAGCAGGGTCACGCGGCCCACCTTCACGCCGGACAGGCGCGCCGCTTCCGCATTCGAGCCGACGGCATAGATATGCCGGCCAAAGGTGGTGCGGCTGAGCATGATGGAGACGGCCACGGCGATCACCACCATCAGCACCACCGGATACGGAATGCCGGGAAACACGACTTCGGGAAAGGTGCCGCCCGTGTCGCGCTCGATGCGCCACAGCACGCCGTTACCGAGTTCGCCGAACGACTCGCCCAGGCCGGAAATGGCGCGCGCCCCCGTCACCTGCAGCGCCAGGCCGCGTGCGATCAGCATCATGCCCAGGGTGGCGATGAAGGGCGGCAGCTTCAGTTGCGTGATGCAGAAACCGTTGACGGCGCCGCACATGGCGCCCACCACGACGCCGCCCAGCATGGCGACCGGTACGGGCACGCCGCTTTTCACCAGCAGCGCGGCGGCCACGCCGGCCAGCGCCAGCACGGAGCCGGAACTCAAGTCGATGCCGCCCGTGATGATGACGCAGGTGGCGGCGATGCCCAGGTAGGCGATCGACGTCACTTGCAAGGCCACGCTCATGCCGTTGCTGACGGAGAAAAAGGCGTTGCTGGTCAGCGAAAACACGAGCAGCAACAGCGACAGGCTGCCCAGCGCGGCGAATTTTTGGATCAGTTCTTTGTTCATTTTCTTGTGGCTTTCTGATGTTAATGCATTGCTGCCTGGCGGCCCGATGCGAGATGCATGATCTCTTCCTGCGACGACTCGCGCGTGTTGACGATGCCGCTGATGCGTCCTTCATGGAACACGGCCACCCGGTCCGTCATGCCCATGATCTCGGGCAGCTCGGACGTGATCAGCACCACGCCGATGCCTTCCGACGCCAGCTTGTCGAGCAGCTGGTAGATGGCGAACTTGGCGCCCACGTCGATGCCGCGCGTGGGTTCGTCGAAGAAGATGATTTTCGATTCGCGGTACAGCCATTTGCTGATGACGATCTTTTGCTGGTTGCCGCCCGAGAGGTTGCGCGCGATCTGTTTCGAGGTTGGCGTCTTGATGCCCAGCGCCGCGATGTACTGCTGCGCCACCGCCTCTTCCCTGGCAAAATCGATGAAGCCGAAGCGGTTCGCCAGCCCCGACACATTCGTCAAGGTGAGATTGGCCGCCACCGACATGCGGATCGCCAGGCCGTGGCTCTTGCGGTCTTCCGACAGGTAGGCGATGCCGTGGCCGATGGCGTCGATGGGACTGTCGATCGTGACCGCCACGTCGCCCAGGTGGATCGCGCCGCTGGTGAGCGGATCGGCGCCGAAGATGGCGCGCGCCACTTCCGTGCGCCCTGCCCCCATCAGGCCGGAAAAGCCGAGTATCTCGCCGCGCCGCAAGTCGAAGCTCAGCGGACCGAAGACATCCTTGCGGTGCAAATCGGTCACGCGCAGCAGCACTTCAGCCGTCGGCGTCGAGACGCGGTCGGGAAATTTTTCATCGAGGGTGCGGCCCACCATCTTCGCCACGATGGCGTCCAGGCTGGTGGCGGCAAAATCGTCGGTGCAGACGAATTTACCGTCGCGCAGCACCGTCACCCTGTCGATAATGTGCTGCATCTCCTCGAGCCGGTGCGAGATGTAGACCACGCTCACGCCGTTGCGCTTGAGTTCATTGATGATGTCGAACAGCTGGCCCGTCTCGCTTTCCGTCAACGACGACGTGGGCTCGTCCATGATCAGCACTTCCGTATTGAGCGACAGCGCCTTGGCGATTTCCACCATCTGCTGCTGCGCACAGGACAGGTTTTTCACCAGCTGGCGCGGGTCGATGCGCAGCTTCAACCGGTCCAGCAGCGCCTGCGCATCGGCACGCATCTTCTTGCGGTCGATGAAGATGCCGCGCACGGGTTCGCGCGCGAGAAAAATATTCTCGGCCACGCTCAGGTGCGGGATCAGGTTCAGCTCCTGGTGGATGATGGCAATGCCAGCCGCCTCCGCATCCACGCTGCAGGAAAAACTGCACACCTTGCCCTTGTAGACCAGTTCTCCCTCGTCGGCCTGGTACACGCCGCTCATCACCTTCATCAGGGTGGACTTGCCGGCGCCGTTTTCGCCGCACAGCGCATGCGCTTCGCCCTTGCGCAGGCTGAAACTGACGTTATCGAGCGCCAGCACGCCGGGAAAGCGCTTGCTGACCTTGTTCAGGGCCAGTATCTCTTCGGATTCATTCATGGTGTGTCTCCTCCACTCCACTGTCATAGGCCGGCGCGCCGATGTCTGAGCATCTTGGCGGCACGCCGGTCTGCTACTCGTTTAACTGTCGATCAGTTCCGGATTCCACGCATGCACGGTCTGTCGCTGTTCACCAAGTCCGCTGATCCCCAGGCGCATGGTGTCGCCCGGCTTCAGATACACGGCCGACGGCTTCTGGCCCATGCCCACGCCCGGCGGCGTGCCGGTGCTGATGATGTCGCCCGGGTACAAGGTCATGAAGCGGCTGATGTAGCTGACCAGATTGGCCACGCCGAAGACCATCGTTCTGGTATTGCCGTCCTGGACGCGCTTGCCGTTCACTTCCAGCCACAGGCCCAGGTTTTGCGGGTCCGCCACTTCGTCGCTTGTGACCATCCAGGGACCGATCGGGCCGAAGGTATCGCAGCCCTTGCCCTTGTCCCACTGGCCGCCGCGCTCCAATTGGTACTCGCGTTCGGACAAATCGTTCACCACGCAATAGCCGGCCACGTGCGACAGCGCATCGGCTTCGCTCACATAGCGCGCGGTGGTGCCGATCACCACGCCCAGCTCCACTTCCCAGTCGCTTTTCTTCGAGTCCTGCGGCATCACCACGGCATCGTTGGCGCCGATGATGGCGCTGGTGGCTTTCATGAACAGCACCGGTTCAGCCGGCACGGCCATGCCCGATTCGGCCGCATGGTCGGCATAGTTCAGGCCCACGCACAAAAACTTGCCCACGCCCTTCCAAGGCGGCGCGATGCGGCCAGGATTCGCCACCACCGGCAGGCTGGCGATATCGAGGGCGGCCAAAGTCGCCAGGCCATCCTTGCCCAGGGTCGCGCCCGTGATATCGGACAGCACGCCGGACAGGTCGCGCACGACGCCATCGGCATCGATCAGTGCAGGTTTTTCAGCGCCCTTGGCGCCATATCGCATCAGTTTCATGTGTGTCTCTCGTTGTTGTAATTAATTGGACCAGCCGCCGTCGATGACGTGGACCATGCCGGTGGTAAAGGCGGATTCGTCGGAAGCCAGGTAGACGGCCAGCGCGGCGATTTCTTCTGCCCTGCCCACTCTGCCCATCGGCTGGCGGGCGACAAACGCAGCCTGCACTTCATCGATGCTCACGCCCGTCGCTGCCGCCTGCGCCGCAATGCGTTCCTTCAGCGACGGCGACTCGATGGTGCCGGGACAGATCGCATTGCAGCGGATGCCGCGCGTGACAAAGTCCGCCGCTACCGATTTCGTCATGCCCACCACGGCCGCCTTCGAGGTGCCATAGATAAAGCGGTTCGGCGCGCCCTTCACGCTCGACGCCACGGACGACATATTGACGATGGAGCCGGCGCCCCTGGCCAGCATGCCGGGCAGCACGGCGCGCATCAACCGGTACATGGAGCGCGCGTTGATGTCGAAGGAACGGTCCCAGGCCGCATCGTCGCAGTCGAGGATGGTGCCGCCGTCGACGAAGCCGGCGCAGTTGAACAGGATGTCAACGGGGCCGATCTCGTCGGCCAGCGCGGTGATCGCCGCGCCATCGGTCACGTCGAGCCGGCGGATGGTGCAGCCCGTCGCTTCCTTCAGCGCGTCGAGCTGGGCCTGGTTGATATCGGTGGCGATCACGGTGGCGCCTTCGCGCACGAACGCTTCGGCCGTGGCGCGGCCGATGCCCTGGCCGGCGGCGGTGAGCAGGGCGATTTTGCCTTGTAGTCTGGCGGTCATGTTGTCTCCTTTTATTTTTTAACCCAACACCTTAACGGCTGGGGTCAGGCCCGGCGGGTCTGACCCCGGATTTTTGCTAACTGACGTGGAATACCTGTTCCATCATCGCCCAGTGCTCGCCCTCGGCACGCGAAGCCAGCGGCTCCTGGCACGGTGCGCAAAAGGTCCACCAGCGCTGCGTTTCCGGGTCGGCGGCAATCGTCGCCATGTCGGCCTCAAAATCCTCGCCGTGGTATTCCCAGTAGCCGAACAGCAGGTTTTCCGGCTCGCGCAGGAAGATCGAATAATTGCCGACATGCGCGGCAGCCAGTCTGGCCAGCACCTGCGGCCAGACGGCGGCGTGCAGGGTTTTGTATTCAACGATGCGCTCCGGCGCGATGCCGATGACCATGCCCATTCTTTGCATTACGACTCCTTTGTTGGCTTACGCCGTACCGGCTAAGCCAACCTACAGTTGGCATCGCGGTGATTCGTAGACACGCCCGCCACCTCATTCAAAACCATAAAACCGGCACGCATTGCGTCCGAAAATATCGTCCCTGTCCTCTTGCCCCAAATGCGCCAGCAGCGCCTCGCTGGCGGCCAGCCACGCCGCATAGCCGCCGGCCAGGTCGACCACAGGCCAGTCGCTGCCCCAGATCACGCGCCGGGGGCCGAACACGTCCAGCACATGTGCGGCATAAGGGCGCAGGTCGTCCACGTTCCAGCCGGGCCGCGCTTCCGTCACCAGTCCGGACAGCTTGCAGTGCACGTTCGGCAGCGCGGCCAGCAACGCCATGTCTTCACGCCAGGCGCCGAAGCCGGCATCGGCGATCGGCGGCTTGGCCGCATGGTCGATCACGATGGCCAACTGCGGATAAGCACGGGCGCAATGCAGCAGCGCGGGCAAGTGGCGCGGCAGCACCAGCGCGTCCAGCCGCAAGCCCTGTTCCACCATGGCGGCCAGGGCCGGCGCCAGCGCGGGATTGGCGATCCACTGATCGTCATCGATATCCTGCAGCATGGGGCGCAAGCCTTTGAGCTTGCCGTACGATGCCAGGCGAGCAATCACCGCCGCTGCGTCAGGTGCCAGCAAATCGGTCCAGCCCACGACGGCGCGAATGAAGCTGGTCTTTGCCGCCAGCGCCAGCAAGTAATCGGTATCGGCAGCCGTCGGCAGCGACTGCACCAGCACCGTGCCGGCGATGCCGTGCGCGGCCAGCAGCGGCGCCAGGTCGGCCGGCGCAAAATCGCGGTGGATGGCGGCCAGCGATGGCGGCGGCCAGCTGCCGGCACGCGCGGCCAGCTGCCAGAAGTGCTGGTGGGCGTCGATGCGCATCATGCGGCCACTCCCGCAGGCAGCGGCGCGCGCGCATCGATCAAGTCCGCGTCCCGCAGCGCCAGCCACAGGGCGTCGGGCAGCGGTGTGGCAAACCAGTCCAGGTTTTGCCGCAGCTGCGCCAGGTCCTGGCCGCCCGGGATGCAGGAAGCGACGGCAGGATGGGCAAGCGGAAACTGCAGTGCCGCAGCCTGCAGCGGCACGCCGAATTCACGGCAGACGGCGTCCAGGCGCGCCACGCGCTTGAGTATCGCGGCCGGCGCATCGGCGTAGTTGAATTTGCCGTTCCCGGCCAGCACGCCCGAGTTGAACGGGCCGCCGATCACGATGGCGTTGCCGCGCTCCACGCAGGCGTCCAGCAACGGCGACAGCGACGCCTGTTCCAGCAAGGTGTAGCGGCCGGCCAGCAAGGTGCAATCGAGGTCAAATTCCGCCATCGCGCGCAGGACGATCTCGCACTCGTTGACACCGAGGCCCACGGCCTTCACCTGGCCGCTGGCGCGCAGTTCATCGAGGGCGCGAAAACCGCCACCGGCCGTCAGCTGGCGCCAGTATTGCTGATCGAGTTCGCCATGCGTGGCCTTGCCGATATCGTGCACGAACAGGATATCTATCCGGTCGAGCCCCAGCCGCTGCAGGCTGTCGTCGTGCGAACGCAGCACGCCGTCATACGTATAGTCGTAATGGGGACGGAACGGCAGCGGCGCGGCAAAGCCGTCGTCGCCGGGGCGCACGGAGGCGTCGGGTCGCATCAGACGGCCCACCTTGGTGCTGATCACAAATTCATGGCGGGGCCGCTCGCGCAGCGCCGCGCCCACGCGGCGTTCGGACTGGGTATAGCCATAGAACGGCGCCGTGTCGAAGAAGCGCACGCCGGCATCCCACGCGCCATCGAGCGTGATGCGCGCCTGCGCGCCGCTGACGGGCTGGTACAAGCCGCCTATCGGCGCGCAGCCCATGCCGATGCAGGGCAGCGACAGGCCCCCGCGCAGCAAGGTATGCAATTGTGTGACATCCATGAATCCGGCCCTCAAGCGGCGCGCAATGGGAAACAGCCTGGCCCCACCGCATCGAATTGTTTATAGGTCAGCACGAATTCCTGGTGGCCCAGGTCTTCCGAGCGGCTCAGTTCTCCGTTGGCGACGTTCAGCACGGCGGCGACGATCTCCGCGCCCACTTCTTCGAGGCTGGCTTCGCCCGTGAGGATCTTGCCAGCGTTGATATCCATGTCGTCGGCCAGGCGCTCGAAGGTTTGCGGATTGGCGCACACCTTGATGACGGGCGAGATCGCCGAACCGACGACGGAACCGCGGCCCGTGGTAAACAAGGTGATGTGGGCGCCACAGGAAATGAGTTCGACGATTTCCGCGTTGTCCGACACATTCGGGAAGCCGAAGCGCGGCTCGCCGTCCGGCACCACGTCGAGCAGGTACAGGCCGCCGCCGGCCGGCTGGTCGCCCGGCTTCAAAATGCCGACGATGGGTGAAGAACCGCTCTTGGCGTAGGCGCCCAGCGACTTTTCTTCCTGCGTGGTCAGGCCGCCATCGGCGTTCCCCGGCGAGAAGCTGCCATGGCCCATGATGGTGTAGTAGCGGGCCGCCTTGGCTACGGTTTCGACGATGGCGTTGCCCAGGTCAGGACTCACGGCGCGCCGCTGCATATGGTATTCGCAGCCCACCAGTTCGCCCGTTTCTTCGAAGATGCAGGGGCTGCCGGCCGCGATCAGGGTGTCGAACGCGACGCCGACGGCCGGGTTGGCGCTGATGCCGCTGGTGCTGTCGGAGCCGCCGCAGATGGTAGCGACGACCAGTTCATCGATCCCCATCGGCACGCGCTCCTGCCGCGCCAGGTGTTCCAGCGCCCAGCCGATCCACTCGACACCGCTGCTCACGCTGGGGCGCGTGCCGCTGTTTTCCTGGATCGTGATCGTGTGCACGGGGCGGTCGCTGTCGGCCACGGCGCTGGAGAGGCCATATTTGTTGAAGCCTTCGCAGCCCAGGGAAACCAGCAGCACGGCGCCCACGTTCGGGTGCGTCAGCAAACGGCGCATCACCTGGTCCGCGTATTCGTTCGGGAAGCAGCCCGTAAAGCCGATCAGGTGCACGGGCTGGCCGGGAAAAGCGTTGACCATCAGGCGCGCCACATGGTGCGCACATTCGACCATATAGGCCACCACCACGATATTGCGGATGCCCTTGCGGCCATCGGCACGCAGGTAGCCCGACAGGGCGGGTGTCGTTACGGGAGCGTTCATGCTTGGTCGTCCTTGTCCAGGAAATGGTGGCCGTCCTGGCCCAGGGTAAACGTGGGGATGTAATCGCTTGCCAGGTTGTGCGTGTGGATATGTTCGCCGATGGCGACGGGGGCCGTGATGCTGCCGATCAGGGCGCCGTAGCGCAGCACCTTGTCGCCGACGGCCAGCGCGCGGCGCGCCACCTTGTGGCCGATGTGGATATTTTGCGCCAGGGTGACGGGCACGCCGTCGATGGCGACGACGTCGCCGCTGGCCAAGGCTGTCCTGGCGATCAGGCAGTTATCCTCGGGCGACATCAGCAGCAGGCTGCTAGGCTGGGAAGCGAGGCTCATGGCGCACCCTCCCCGGCAAAGACGGCTAGGCGGCCGGCTGGCTCAGTTTTTCCCGCGTGCCGATCGACGACAGCATGGTGCTGCGCGAGGAATCGAGGTGCGAACGCATGCACTCGAGCGCCTTCGGTATGTCGTGCTCCGCCAGCGCGTGCAGGATCGCCAGGTGCTCCTGCACCGCGTATTTGTTGCGGCCCTTTTCCTCGCCCTTGTCCCACTGGTAGTGATAGTGAAACACGAACGAGACGATATCGTAGAAGCCCTGCGCGAAGCGGTTGTTCAACAGGCCGATCAGGAAGGTGTGGAACTCGCGGTCCAGCGCCGGAAACGCGTTGTGGCGCGTGTCGATCCTGGCCGCCAGCTTCTCGTGCTGCTTGATCAGCCGCGCCAGTTCCGCATACGCCGGATCGCCATGCGGCAGGTGCGCAAACTGCTCCACGGCCGCCATCTCGAACATGCGCCGCATGTCCGCCAGTTCCGTGGCGAACGAGCGGTCGAACGCGCACAGGCGCCAGCCGCCGCGCGGTTTCTTTTCGATCAGGCCGAAGCGCGAGAAACCGATCAGGAATTCGCGCACGCTGACGGTACTGGCGCCCGCCTCGCGCGCCAGCTCCGCTTCCGAGAATTCCGCACCGGGCGGCATGTCGCGCTGGTACACGCGTTCCATCAGCACCTGCTGGATGCGCTCGGCCCCCGACTGCAATTCGGAGATATCGAAGTAGTCGCCCGGTATGGGTTTGCGCAGCAGGCGCCGGTCCGCCGGGCTGGCGATCAGGCGCCGCGTCGACAGATACGCGATCGCGCTGCGGATCGCCGTGCGGCTGCCCTGGCAGATCGTGGTCAGGAACTGCTCCGTCGGCAGCATCTCGCCCACTGCGACATTCTCGGCGAGAAATTGCAACAGCAGATTGGTACTGCGCTTGAAGACGGTGGCGGGTTTGGACATGGATGAATGAACGCGCTATGCCAGCGAAAGGGAAAGTGGATGAGTGGGCCATTTTAGTCGATATCGGATTGGATCGGCATGCCAGAAAAGAAACAACTGCGCTGAGCGGGGCGTTCATGGCTGCGCTCCCGGCGCCAGCATGGCGCGCAGGCGCGGCTGCGCCAGGGCGGGACACAGCTGCCGCGCCAGCGCCGCCACGGGCGCCATGCGCCGCTCGATCTTGCCGGCGTGGTGCTGGGCGATGTCGGCCAGGCGGTGCGCGAGGAAGGGATTGCCGAAGCGTTCCCTGACCTGCGCCACATAGGCCAGCGCGGCGTCGCCGTGCCGCGCGCCCATGGCGGCAAACACGGGCAGCACTTCCTCGTGCCATAGGGCTTCCAGCGCGGCGCGCATGGCGCCATCGTCCATCGCCTCGCGCACCGTCATGCCGGCCGGGCTGCCCCGTTCCATCCACAGCTGCGCCAGATAAGTGTGACCGAGGTTGAGCAGGAACAGCTTGCGCTGCTCATACTCGCGCAGGCTGTCCGTCACCACCAGCTGCGGGTGGCGGCACGGCAGCAGCATGTCTTCCTGCGCCTCGATGGCCCACAGTGCATAGGGTTCGGCCACCGCGCCTATCGGTTCAATCGGTTCGGAAACGATGCGGTCGACGAGGGAATTGATCCACAGGCAGCCCGTTTGCAGATACCCGATGAACGCGGCATCGCAGCGCCACTGCTGCGCCAATGTCACGATCACCTGGCGCAGTACATGACCGTTGTCGGCCACCAGTTCGCACGGAAAAATCGAGATGGGCGTGGCGCCGGCCAGGAAGCGGTCATGCAGCAGCACCAGCAGCTTGGCGGGAAAGCTGGCGGGAACAGTAACGCCATCGAGCATGCCGGCGTGGTCGCCGTCATCGAGCTGGTAGCCCGTGTCGCCCGTATTCGAGATGATCACGCGTGCGGCCACGGCTGCATCGCGCACCTGCCGCCAGTCGCTGCCCGCCTGCCACGCCTGCGTGACGGCGTCGGCGCGGCGCTCTTCATCGACTTGCGCGCCGTCCTGCCAGCCACGGATGCGTACCGGATAGCCGCCGGCCTGGCGAAACGCCGCCACCCGCGCCGCGCCCTGCGCGCTGCCGGTGGTTTGCACGATGGTGATATGGCCCAGCGCCTCGCCTGTCTTCGCCGCTTCGCTGACGAACAGGTCGGCGTGCGCCTGCAGGAAGCGGCTGGTGCCAAATTGCAGTATAGGGTTGAGATCGCTCATCTCAGACCTCGACGATGGCCTTGATGACACCCGCCTCGGGCTGCATCCAGCGATCGAGCACGCCCGTAAATTCGTCGAGCGTGGTGCGGTGGGTATTGAGCAGCGCGGTAGGGACTTTCCCCGCCTTCATGGCCGCCACCACTTCCTCGAAATCGTCGACGGTGGCGTTGCGGCTGCCCAGCAGGGTCGTTTCACGCTTGTGGAATTCCGGGTCGGAAAAGGACAGGCGGTCGCGCACGATGGATACCAGCACATAGGAGCCGCCATGGGCGACAAAGTCCAGGCCCCGCTCCATGGCGGCGATATTGCCGGTGGCGTCAAACACCACGTCGAAGAATTCACCGCCTGTGGCATCGGACAGCTGCTCCTTGTCGCCGTCGCCCAGCTGCACCGTGCGGGTGACACCAAGCGCGTCGCGGCAGAACTGCAAACGGTCGGCGCGGCCGTCGAGCACCGTGACGTCGGCGCCTTTCAAGGACGCGAACAGCATCACGGCCATGCCGATCGGGCCGGCGCCCACCACCAGCACGCGCTTGCCGGCATCGACCGCGCCGCGCTTGACGGCGTGCGCGCCGATGGCGAGAAATTCGATCATGGCCGCGTCGTCGAGCGAGATGCCTTCCGTCTTGAAGACGAAGCGCTCGGGCAGCGCCAGGTATTCCGTCATGCCGCCGTCGCGGTGCACGCCCAGCACTTCGATGCGGGTGCAGCAGTTGGTCTTGCCCTGGCGGCAGGCCACGCAGGTACCGCACGACAGGTAGGGCATCACGTAGACCTGGTCGCCCACGGCCAGGCGCGAGCCGGCTGGCACGCTGTCGATATGGCCGGACAATTCATGGCCCATCACGCGCGGGTAGCTGAGGAAAGGCTGGGTGCCGCGGAAGATATGCATGTCGGTGCCGCAGATGCCGACGCGGCGTATGCGCAGCAGCACTTCACCCTCGCCGGGCACGGGCACGGGGCGCTGTTCCATGCGCAAACTGCCGGGCGTATCGCAAACGATACTTTTCATCATGGTCGTCTCTCTCGCCGCCCGGATCTTGCCGGTGGCATATTATATTTAACGTACAAACCAACTGTGAAAAAAATCCGTCTGTGCGGATTGTCTTTCCAGCCCTGCCAATGGCGCGTCTTGCTGCGCCGCACAACGATTAATCCGTCATACCGCCTGGCCCGAACCCGTTTGTTTTGCTGTAGCTGTCGTTCGGTTTTATAAATATACCGTACAAAAAAATGAAGGTCAACGGATTCTTTTGCGGGTTTTTTCGAGGCCTCTGCTACATTCCTGCTTGACCCTGACGTTACGTCAGGCGCCATCGTGGCGGCACGCACTGAAGACAAGGAGAAGACGATGCTGTTGAAAATCGGTGAACTGGCCAGGCTCACGGGCCTGACCATCCGCACCCTGCACCACTACGACAGCATCGGCCTGCTCTCGCCTTCGGCGCGCACGCAAGCTGGCTACCGCCTGTACCAGCACGGCGACATGGACCGGCTGCACCGGATCATGGCGCTGCGCAAGTTCGGGTTGTCGCTGGCCGATATCGCCAACGCCCTCGCCGGCCCGGAGCTGCCGCTCTCCTCCATCGTGGCGCGGCAAATCGCCATGCTGGAGCGCCAGATCGCACAGGCTTCCACCTTGCGTGAACGCCTGCGCACCCTGCAAACGCAACTGACGCAGGGGCAGGCGCCGGAACTGGCCGAGTGGCTCACCACTATGGAGTTGATGACCATGTACGACAAATACTTTAGTCACGAAGAACTGCAACAACTGCCGCTGCTGTCCGATGCGGCCGTGGAACAGGAATGGAAAGCACTGGTAATGAGAGTGCGCGCCGCCAAGGACACGGGCGCGGGCCCCGGCGATGCGCAAGCGCAGGCGCTGGCCACGGAATGGATGGTCAAACTGGTGCGCGACACGGGCGCCCATCCGGGCCTGTTCGCGCGCCTGAACGACATGCATGCGCAGGAACCATCGATGCAGACGACGACCAGCATCGACGCGGACGTGATGCAGTTCATCCTCGCCGCTTTCAATGCCTCGCGCATGGCGCTGTACAAACCCTTCCTCGACGAGCACGAATACGCGCACCTGGTGGCCAACTACGGCAAGCGTTCGGGCGAGTGGCCAGCCCTGATCGCCGCCGTGCGCGCCGCCATCGATGCGCGCACGCCGCCCACCGATCCGGCCGTGCTGCAGCTGGCGCGCCAGTGGCTGGAACTGTTCCGCTCCTACGCGGGCACGGACCCGGCCACGCAGCTGAAGTTCCGCCAGGCGCACCAGCAGGAACCGCGTCTGATGGAGGGCAGCTTCGTCGACGCAGCCATGCTGCAGTACCTGGGCGCTGCGATGGCTGTCGTGGCGCAGGAGCGCCCCGGCGCATAGGTTCAGGTGTGGCATCTCGTGGGCGCGGCCATGTAGAATCGGCCTTCGCCCACGAGAGGATTAACCGATGCGCCGCTTTCTGTTTGCTTGCCTGACCCTGCCCGCCCTGAATGCCGCCATGGCTGGCGATGCGCCCGTGCAAGGGGTGTGGCAGGGCACTGTGGGCAAGGCCAATATCGTCGCCTGCTTCAACCAACCCAGCACCACGCAAGGCGCGGACCGCAGCGGCAGCTATTACTACACGCGCTACAAGACGCCGATCATGCTGGCCAAACCGAACGGCAAGACCCTGTGGCAGGAACTCGACGCCAAGGGTAATACGACGGGCACGTGGTCGCTGAACGCGCCGCAAGGCGGAAAACTCGTCGGTACCTGGACGGACCCGAAAAGCGGCAAGCGCCTGCCCCTGGCCTTGAGCCTGCTGGAAGCGGCGGGCGACCACGACCATCCATCGTGCGCCAGCGATGCCTACAACCTGGCGCTGGAAGATTTTCCGGGCACCAAGGTAAGTAAACCCCTTACCTTTGAAGGCAAGCAATACCGCAACCTACAAGTGGGCGACACCATCACCGTGGAACTGATGGCGCCCGGCGATGGCGTGGCGAGAATCAATGCACAGCTGCGCACCGTGCTGGCGAAGAACAAGAAGGACCTGGAAGACTTCTATGCCACGCGCCGCGAATACCTGGGCCGCAACGGTTTCACGACGGAAGACGAAGTGTATGCGGATCCCACCTACTGGTCGCCGCGCTGGGTGACGGTCAAGTTCTACCGCTGGGCGGCCGGCTATGGCGCCAGCGGCATCTCCATCAAGTTCCGCACCTGGGACGTGAAAACGGGCCAGGAAACGGACGTGTGGAACTGGTTTGGCGCCAGCGCCAGCGATGGCGACGACAAGGCCGAATTGCCGGATCGCCTGCGCCAAGCTCTGTTCAAGGATGTGAAAATCGACGCCGAATGCAAGGGCACGGATTACGACGGCCGCGGCCGCTTCCACCTGTCATTGAAACCGGAAGGCGTATCGTTCTGGCAAGACCCGAACGGCAGCGGCTGCGAAAACGACTTCCTGCTGCCCTACAGCAAAGTCGGCCCCTTCCTCACCGTCAAGGGGCGCGCCGCGCTCAGCGACTTGCTGCCGAAGAACTAGCCAGCACCAATCATCGCGGCTACCATCTCCGCCGTGGCGGCCGCCAGGGTCCAGCCCAGGTGGCCGTGACCCGTGTTGTAGTACACGCCCGGCGCCTTGCCCGGCCCCACTTTGGGCAGCATGTCGGGCAGCATGGGACGCAAGCCGGCCCAGGGCACGACCTTGCGCGTATTCACGCCAGGAAAGCACTGCTCCACCCATTGCAGCAGCGGGCGGATGCGGTCGGCGCGGATGTCGTGGTTAACGCCGTTGAATTCCGCCGTGCCCGCCACCCTGAGCCGGTCTTCGCCGAGGCGGCTGCTGACCAGCTTGGTCGCGTCGTCGAGCAGGCTGACCTTCGGCGCCGCCGCGCGGCTGGCGGCGTCATCCAATTGCACGGTAATCGAATAGCCTTTCACGGGATACACGTTGACATGGTCGCCCAGCATGGCCGCCATGGCGCGGCTGGCCGTGCCGGCGCAAATGACGACGGCATCGAACACAGTGCTGTCCTCGCCTATGCTGACGCGCACCCTGCCGTGCTCGCGCGCCAGCGCCGTGACTTCCTCACCATAGCGGCACGCCACGCCCAGGCGCACGCAGGCGTCGGCCAGGCCGCTCGTGAATTTGTGGATGTCGCCCGTGGAATCGCTGTCCGTGTAGTAGCCGCCGTAGAAGTCGCCCTGCAAAGCCGGTTCGACGGCGCGCATTTCCTGCGGCGTGACGGCGCGCCGCTGCAAGCCGCCCTGCGCCAGCAAACGCGAGACGCCGGCCGCCCGCTCGAAGCTGGCCTTGTCACGGTAGACGTGCAGGATGCCGGCGCGGCGGTGATCGAAGTCGATGTTTTCTGCTTGCGCCCACGCAAACAGATGTTCGCGCGCGGCGATCGCCATGCGGGCCGTGGCGATGGTGTTGCGCTCGTAGGCCGGCATGGCGGCGAGAAACTCGGCAAACCAGCTCAGCTTGTGCCAGCTGGGCCAGGGATGAAGCAGCAAGGGCGCATCGCGCCGCGCCATCCATTTCAGGGCATTTAGTATCGTTGCCTTGTGGTTCCACACTTCCGCGTGCGAGGCCGACAATTGTCCACCGTTCGCATACGAGGTTTCCATGGCAGCATAACGGTGGCGTTCGATCAGGGTCACGTGCACGCCCCGCCTGGCCAGCGCATACGCCGTCGTCACACCCGTGATGCCTGCGCCCAGCACGGCCACGCGCTTCATGCCTCAGGTTCCATTTTCTGCTCCACCTTGTGCACGACCGTGTCGCCCGCCTGCAACACGCGGCCGTCCGGCGCCAGCACATCCATCCTGCGCACGGGCGCGTGCGTATCGCGTTGCAGCAAGGTCGAATGCGCCTCGCCCGCTTCAAACAATTGCGCCTCGCTCCACTGCCGCAAACCGACGACGACGGGAAACAGCGCCAGCCCCTTTTGCGTGAGCACGTACTCCTGGTAAGCCGTGCCGTCCGAGGCGGGCGCAATCGTAAAGATGCCCTCTTCCACCAGGGTGTGCAGGCGGTCGGCCAGAATGTTCTTCGCCACGCCCAGGCTTTTCTGGAATTCGCCAAAGCGGCGCATGCCGTCGAAGGCGTCGCGCACGATCAGCAGCGACCAGCGCTCGCCGATCACGTCGAGCGCGCGCGCCACGGGACAGGGGTCGGTTTTCAGGCTCTTGCGCTTGGCCACGGGCATTCTCCAGGATTGAGTGGTTGCATTTTAAAACTTCTCGGCGTAGACTCCAACTGGTTTTAATTTGAAACCACTTACAAGACCATGCGCGATACGAACTCCCCCATCACGACAACACTTCCTCCCACCCTCGTCTGGCTGTTTGCCACGGCGGCCGGCCTCAGCGTGGCCAATGTGTATTACGCCCAACCTTTACTCGCCACGCTGGCGCACGAGTTCGGTATGACGGAGGCGGCCAGCGGCATGGTCATCACGGCCACGCAGATCGGCTGCGCGCTGGCCCTGCTGCTGCTCGTGCCCTTGGGCGACATGCTGAACCGGCGCCGCCTGACCCTGTTCCAGCTGGGCATGCTTGCCATCACCCTGGTGGCGCTGGGCTGCGCCCGTTCCACGGCAGCCTTGCTGGGCGGCATGCTGATGGTGGGTTTGCTGGGCACGGCCATGACGCAGGGTTTGATCGCCTACGCGGCCAGCGCGGCGGCCAGCCATGAGCGGGGAAGAGTCGTCGGCATGGCGCAGGGCGGCGTGGTGATCGGCTTGCTGCTGGCGCGCACCCTGTCCGGTGTCGTGGCCGATGTGGCCGACTGGCGCGCCGTGTATTTTGTTTCGGCCGCCATCGCTTGCGCCCTGTTGCTGCTGCTGTGGCGCATGCTGCCGCCGGCCAAGTCGCAAGGCCAGAAGCTCGCCTATGGCGCCCTGCTCGCCTCGATGCTGGACATGCTGCTGCACAACAAGGTATTGCGCGTGCGCGGCATGCTGGCCCTGCTGATGTTTGCCGTCTTCAATATTTTCTGGAGCGCCCTGGTGCTGCCTTTGACGGCGCAAGGCTATAGCCATGCGGCCATCGGCGCGTTTGGCCTGGTCGGCGTGATCGGTGCGCTGGGCGCGGCGCGCGCGGGCGCCATGGCGGACAAGGGCCGCGCGCAATGGACGACGGGTGCCGCCCTGCTGCTGTTGCTGGCCGCGTGGCTGCCGCTGGGCTTTGCCGGTGCAGCCCTGTGGCCGTTGATCGTCGGCATCATCGCGCTGGACCTGGCGGGCCAGGCCATCCACGTGACGAACCAGAGCCTGATTTTCAAGCAGGACAGCGACGCGCACAGCCGCCTGGTGGCGTGCTACATGCTGTTTTATGCGGTGGGAAGCGGACTCGGTGCGATTGCCGCCACCAGCGTGTATGCGCTGGCGGGCTGGCATGGGGTATGCGCGCTGGGCGCGGCGGTCAGCTTGCTCGCCCTGCTGTTCTGGCGGCTGACCTTGCCTGCTGAAAAAACCTAGTTCAGCATGGCCGTGGCGGAACCATGGCGATAGGTTTTCAAGGCATCGGGCTGGATCTGGATCAGCGAACCGCTGACTTTAATCAGGTGCAAGTCCGTCAGCTGGTGCAGCACGCGCGACAGGGTGGCGGGCGCCAGGTTCAGGAACGATGCCAATAAACTTTTCTTCAGGTCCAGCTTGACCTCGTTCGAGCGCTGCTGGTCCGATGCCTGCAGCAAATACTCGACCACGCGCTGGGTGGCGTTCTGCACGGAGCAGCGCTCCACGTTGCGGATGAAACCCATCAGGTGGTGCGACAGGCTGTTCATCATCTGGCGCGCGATGCGGGGCGACTGGTCCAGCAGGCGCAGCAGCGCGTGTGGCGGGATGCGCAGCAGCAGGCAGTGCTCGAGCGCTTCGGCGCAGAACGGATATGGTTCATCGAGGAAAATCATGGCTTCGCCAAAGCTCTGGCCCGGACGGATCAGTTCCAGAACCTTGTCGGTCCCTTCCATGGAAAACACGCTCAGCTTGACGAGGCCGAAGACCACCACGTAGGCGCCTTCCGCCACTTCGCCCTTGCGGAAAAGCACTTTGCCTTTTTCCACTTCGACACGCACGACATCCTGGCGCAATTGCTCTAATTGCGAAGGGGAAATATGGCGGAACAGAGCCTGGCTCGATAGCAAGCCATCGACGTTGACCTTATGCATGACACTCTCTTATTAGATTAGCGAATGACTAAGAGTGTAATGCGCAGGCACGGTCAAGGCCATACGTCAAAGGAACTAGGGTTGTCTAGGCCGGAACGCCATGCAGATCAAACAATCGCGGATTCCTTGCCCACTATTTGCGCTTTGTTTGATCTCTATTTGCTTAACTCGCGCTCGACGGCGTAGACGGCGATCTGCACGCGGCTGCTGAGCTTAAGCTTTTTGAGGATGTTTTGCACGTGGATTTTCACCGTGCTTTCAGCCACGTCGAGCTGGCGCGCGATTTCCTTGTTGCTCAGTCCTTGTGCCAGGCAGGCCATGGCTTCGCGTTCGCGCGGCGTCAATTTGTCATAGTCTTCCTGGGGCGCATTCTGCCCCGCGCGGAACTGCGACACGAGCTTGGCCGTCATGGCGTCGGCGATCACGGATTCGCCGGCGGCGGCGCGGCAAATGGCCTGGCCCAGCTGCTCGGCTTCGATATTTTTCAGCAAGTAGCCGCGCGCGCCCGCGCGCAGGGCCGCGCCGAGGTCGGCTGCGTTTTCCGACACGGTCAGCATCAGCACCACCATTTGCGGCAGGTCCTGCAAGATCAGCTGCAGCGCCTCGACGCCAGTCACCCCGGGCATGTTCAAGTCCATCAGCACCACGTCGGGCTGCAGTTCGGCCGCCAGGCGCACGCCGTCCAGCCCGTTCGAAGCCTCGCCCACCACCTGGAATTGAGGATTGCGCTGCAGCAGCAGCTTGACGCCGCTGCGCAGCAAGGTGTGGTCATCGACCAGCAGGATTTTGATTGGTGCGTTCACGTGTTTGTTGCCTGATAAAGATGATTCATTTGTTACGCGGCCTGGCGCCGGGCTGCCGGCAAGGCCAGCGAGATCGTCGTGCCGCCGCCGGGCGTGCTGTCGATGGCAAATTGCGCACCGAGCCGCTCGGCTCTTTCCTGCATGATACGCAAGCCGATCTGCAATTCCGTTTTCTTGTCGCGCAGGTTGGCGGCGAAGCCTTCGCCATCGTCGCGCACCTGCAGCGCAAAATCGCGCCCGTTGTCCACGCGCAGCGCCACGTTGCTCGCTTGCGCGTGCTTGCGGATATTCGACAGCGCTTCCTGCACGATGAACAGGATCTGCAACTGCTGCTCGGGCGCCAGCGGCGCGCCATTGCCGCTCATCTCCAAGGTGCCGATCACGCCCGTCTGCAGCTCGAACTTGGCCAGCACTTCCGACAGCTTGCTTTCGAGGTCGCTGCCATGCCAGCGCGTGCGGAAATTGACCAGCAATTCGCGCACGTCCTGGTAGCTTTGCTCGACGCCCATGCGCATCAGCGGCAGCACTTCGGCCGCTTCGTCGAGCTGGCCCCGGCGCACGGAATCGTCGAGCATCTGCACTTGCAGGCTGATGAAGTTCAGGCTTTGCGCGATGCTGTCATGCAAGCCTTCGGCCAGCAGGCTGCGTTCGCGCGCCACGGCAAATTCCTTTTCGCGCGCGATCAGGCGCTGGTTTTCAATGGCGATGCCCAGGCTCTGGCCCAGGGTTTCCAGCCAGCCCTGCTGCTGCGCCTGCACGGCTTGCGGCTGCGCAAAGTGCAGCGAAAAGCTGCCGACCACCTGCTCGCGCGCAAGGATGGGAAAGACGGCGATGGCAATGAACCCTTCTTCCTGGCAACGGTAGCGCTGCAAGGCTTCGACCTGGCGGAAATCGCGGATCTGGATCACGCCCTGCGCCACGGCCGCGCCGCACAGGCAATCGTTGTTGCGGATGCAGTGTTCCTCTTCCACCATGGCCTCGGAAATGCCCTCGTGCACGATGATGTGCACGGTGTCCTGCTGCGGATCGAGGATGCGCACGGTGCCGCCCTCGGCTTGCGCGAACTCCATCACGTGACGTAAAAAGCCACGGCACAGCGCATCGATGGCGTGCTGTCCCGCCAGCAAGGTGGAAATCTCGTGCAGGGTGGCCAGCTGGCGTTCCTGCGCGGCGCTCAGGCCCGATGCGGCTTGCGCCAGGCGGCGCTGGCGCCAGCGCGAGGCTGGAAGTTGTTTGCGGGAAGGTTGACTGCGCGGCGCATGCATGAAGAACTCGAATCTGAAAAGTGGAGCGCCCGGCAAGCGCTGCGGCCTGCCGGGCTGGTGAAGGTTACAAATGAATCTCGGTACCGAGCAGCTTGACGAACTGCGCCAGCCAGGCCGGATGCGCGGGCCAGGCGGGCGCCGTGACGAACTGGCCATCCGTGACGGCGTCCGTGACGGCGATATCGGCATACGTGCCACCCGCCAGTTTCACTTCCGGTGCGCAGGCGGGATAGGCGGAAATGCGCTTGCCACGGATGACGTCGGCGGCAGCCAGCAATTGCGCGCCATGGCAAACGGCCGCAACAGGCTTGCCCGCCTCGGCGAAATGGCGCACGGCGGCGATGACTTTCTCGTTCAGGCGCAGGTATTCCGGTGCACGGCCGCCGGCGATCATCACGGCGTCATAGTCTGCAGGGTCGATCTCGTCGAAGCTGGCGTTCAGGGTGAACAGATGGCCCGGCTTTTCCGTGTAGGTCTGGTCGCCCTCGAAATCGTGGATGGCCGTCTTGATCGTCTCGCCGCTTTTCTTGCCGGGGCAGACGGCATGCACGGTATGACCGAGCATCAGCAGGGCCTGGAATGGCACCATCGTTTCATAATCTTCTGCAAAATCGCCGGTCAAAAACAGAATTTTTTTCGCTGCCATTTGGTTCTCCTATGAAAGATTGATCCCGCAAGACGTATCTTAGCGCGACTTGGCAGCCATACTGGATATTTATCAAACTTTTGCGCCTTGATCGAGGATTTTACAGGCTGAGGCGGAATTATTTGCAGCCTTGCCGGTCAAATCAAGGACACCTCGTTGAAAGGCCGGGCCATGGACAGCAGCACACTGATACGTATCTTCGACCATTTAGCCGATGCCGAGCGCGCCCGCAACCGGTTGCTGGCCGAAGGTTTCCCTTCTCACGCCGTGCAGCTGGACGCGGGCGACGACGAGGCTGGCCCCGTGCAGGGCAATTTCACGGTCGGCAATTGCGACACCCTCACCAGCCGGCTGGAACGGGCGATCAATGCCCTGTTCGGCGGCGACAACCATATGTACCGGCGCAACTACGGCAAGACGGCGTTCCGCGGCATGGTCCGCCTGGTGGTGGCCACGCGCCACGCCGAGGAACAGCAGCGCGCGCACGCCATCGTACAGGCGTGTGGCGGCAGCGATATCGAACAGCGCACGGCCCGCTGCGGCCAGGACAGGCACGGCGGCATGGCGGCCCTGTCGCGCTAGCTGGCGCGCACAGCAAGGAGAACAAGCATGGACGTCACATGGGTGGTAGTGGCCGACAGCAGCCGGGCCCGGCTGTTTGCGCTGGGACAGCAAAACCAGCTGGGCGAGCTGCAAGATTTTGTCAATCCGGCGGCCCGCGAAAACGAGAACGCCTTGAACAGCGACGCCAGCGGACGCTTCGGCAGCGGCATGCGCGCGGGGACCCAGGCGGGCACGCAGGCGCACACGACCGAGCCACGGGTGACCCCAGTCGAGCATGCGAACGAACAGTTTGCCCGGCATATCGCGCAAGTACTGCAACAGGGCTTGCAGCAACAGCGCTACAACAAGCTGTGCCTGGTCGCCGCACCGAAGTTCCTGGGGCAGTTGCGTCTAAGCCTCGATGCCCAGGTGGAAAAACGGCTCAGCCATGCCCTGGCCAGGGATGTCGCCAGCATGAACGTGCCCCAACTGGAAGCCTATTTGCAGCAAGCGCTGGACAGGGACGGCGGCGACAGCTGAACGGCAGGTGGCCCGGCGCCACCCGCAAGCGGGCACAATCTGTGGCAAGATCTGCGTTCTTTCTTTCAAAACCGGAACTTGCCATGATTTTTGAAATTGCCCACATCCAGATCAAATCGGCCACGCACGCAGCCTTCGAAGCGGCCGTGACGAAAGCCGTCCCCCTGTTCCAGCGCGCACGCGGCTGCGAGTCGATGCGCCTCGAGCGCTCGATCGAAAATAGCGATGCCTACCGCCTGGTGGTGGGCTGGACAACCCTGGAAGACCATACCGTGCATTTCCGCGGCAGCGACGACTTCCAGGCATGGCGCGGCCTGGTCGGTGAATTTTTCGCCGCCCCGCCGCAGGTCGAGCACATGGATACGGTGGTCACAGGCTTCTAGACCGGCACCTACACTGCGGGGTGGTGAAAGACCTGTCGCAGGTAGGCGAGGAAGGTCTCATCCTTGCACAGGGTCTTGCCCGGCGAATCCGACAGTTTCGCCACGGACTGGCCATTGCAGCGCACCAGTTTCATGACGATGTTGAGCGGCGTCAAGCCGACATCGTTGGTGAGATTGGTGCCGATGCCAAAGCCCGTCATGATGCGGTCGGCGAAGTGCTGGTACAGGGCAAACGCCTTGTCCAGGTCCAGGCCGTCGGAAAACACGAGGCGCTTGGTATTGGCGTCGATGCGCAGGGCCGCGTAGTGGGCCAGCGCCTTCTCGCCCCACTCGACGGGATCGCCCGAATCGTGGCGCAAACCATCGAACAGCTTGGCGAAATACAGGTCGAAGTCAGCCAAAAAGGCATCCATGCCCACCACGTCCGTCAGGGCAATACCCAGGTCGCCCCGGTATTCCTGCACCCAGTCTTCCAGTGCCGCCTTTTGAAAGTCGCGCAGACGTACGCCAAACGACTGGAATGATTGCATGTATTCATGCGCCATGGTGCCGATTGGCACGATGCCGAGCTTTTTCGCCAGGTAGACATTCGACGTGCCCTTGAAGTACTCGGGCACCTCGCGCGCCAGACGCTGCACCACTTCGTCGTGCCAGGCGCCGGAAAAACGCCGGCGCACGCCGAAGTCGGAAAATTCAAACGGGTGCTTGCGCCGCGGCAGTTTACCGAATTCCTTGACCGCTTCCACTTTCAAGCCCAGGCGGTGGCGCCCTTCGCGCATGGCCGCATCGAGGTCGAAGCGGCGGAAATACAGTTCGTTGATGATGTACAGCACGAAAATCTCGAAGCCCATCACATGCACCTGCGGCCCGGCCGCGTGCACGAGCAAGGTGTCGCCATCCGTGCTCACGTCGATGAACTTGCGCTGGAAGCGGAACACCGTCAGGAAGTCAACGAAGTCGCTCTTCATGAAGCGCAGGGTGCGCAGATAAGCCAGCTCGTCGTCGGCAAACGACATCGAGCACAGGTGGTCGAGCTGTTCTTCCAGCTCGCCCTTCAGTTCGGCCAGGGGAAAGGCGGTGGCGTTGCGGCAGACAAATTCGTATTCGGTATGGGTATTCGGATGACCGTGCAGCAATGCTTGCCACATTGTAAATTTATATAGATCGGTTTCCAGCAAACTGCGCACTATCGGGGTCATGTGTGTTTTCTCCAACTTCCTGAAGCCAGAATAGTACGCCACCGCAAGCATTTCGGCAGGGTTCGCTTGCAGGAAAGCATTAATCGCCTGCGTTTGCCAACAACTCGGGCAAAACGTCGGTGGATGTCGCCAGCCGCACGCCGCGCTCGTGCATGGCGGCAAGGAAGTCGCGCTGCTGCGTTGCAAAGCCCGTGACGGGGCTCATGCAGTCCGTCAGCAGCACCAGCCGCGACAGGGCCGTCTTGCCTTGCTGCGCTTCCAGGTAGTCGGCGATGTGCTCGGTGCTGGCTTTCACGCAGTGGCTGCCCGCTTCGCCGGTGACATAAATCTGCTGTGCCAGCAGCAAGGTGGCGAGGAAATCCAGGTTGAGCTGGGTGGCCGCATCGTGCGCATCGGGCACTTCCGCCATGACGGCCGAGTAATGCTCGGTCCACGGATTGGAACCCTTGCTCAGCTTGGCTACCACTTGCAGGTGATCCACTTCCCACGCGTTGTAGGCGGCGCGCACGGCCGCGTGGATATTCTGGCCCCAGCTGCCGATCTCGCAGTGCACGGGCCACACCATCAGCTGATAGCGCCCCGCTTGCTGCAAGGCATCGAGGTAGGCCAGCGCGCGCGGCAAGGCATCGCTGGCGGCGGGCAGGAACAAGCGGTCGCGCACCTGCTGCGCCGTGATCTGCGTGAACGGCGGCACGGCGCCGCCATCGCCCGTGCGCCAGAAGGCGGGGTGGGCAATGTCGTAGCGGTGGTGGGCGTCGAGCGTCACGCTGATCTGCGTCAGGCCATTGCCCCCTTCACGGATCAGCTGCGCCACGCGCAGCATGTCGGCGTGGGCGCCGGGCACGGCCAGGGCCGGTGCTGTGCCGGCAGGCAGCCATTCGGCGGGCAGGTCGCAAAAATCGTTTTGCGGGTCGATGACAAGCAGGTGCAGCTGGCGTTTCATGGCGGTCCTCGTGCGTGGCGGGAACTTGCATGATAATGGCAACATCGCCATCACGCCAATCCCGGGCCCGCCATGCACCTTCCACATCGCAATAACTTGCGTCCAAACAAATTACTCAACAGCAAATGGACAGCGGTGACACCCGTCAACAAGGAAAAACATTTTCTCGTCATCAAGGTATGCGCCGCAGCCACGCCGGATGAACCCGTCACGCACGTGGAACTGGAAGCCGTGCATTCGGGCAGAGTGCAGATCCTGCCCTGGCGCGCGCTGCAGGATGCGGCGCAATGGCATCAGGGGTGGAAGACGTAACGGCGCTGGCGCCGCTCGACCAGCTTCAATGCCACCTCGGCCGCTTCGCTGACGGCTTCGGCTTCCGTCGCAAACGGATGGTCGGCCAGCACGCGGTGCTTTTTGACGATATTGTTCCTGTGCATGGGATTGTTCGAGGGGGTGTACAGGGACACATAGGCGCCCCACAGTTTGCAACCGCGTAAGGGTTCCGCCGTGTAATTTATTTCATACGTATCAACGTACTTTATCGGCACGATGTTTGCTCCAAAAATGACATCCCCGGGTAGCCTGTCTCAACGGCCCTACCCGGCGTAGGGTTGGAATACATGCAATCGCGCTTGCTCAGGATACTGACTCACTTATCTGCTTTTTATTACGCGGCACAGGGAAAAACTTGAACGCCTGCCTCACTTGAGGCATGGCGGCACGCCCACTGAAAGTATAGACGATGCGAAAAAATTATGAGAAGGCAACTCTGTACTGAACGCCGCTGGCGCCTGCCCTATTTCGCCGCCTCGGCCGCGGCATGCATGGACCAGACGACGCTGAGGATTTTCCATTGACCATCGCGCTTGACCATCTGCCACGCTTCGACGCCATAGTTGGACAATGTGTCGCCGACGATAAATTCGTAGTCGAAGTTGACCCACGCGACATGGCGGTCCTGGGTGATCTTGACGTTGTAGAATTTTTCTTCCGTGCGCAGGGGTTCGCGCTTGATGTAGTTGGCGAAACCGACGTAGCCGGCCGCCGGGACGCCGTCGAAGTGGACGTCCGTCGTGTCGCGCATTTTCTGGATGAAAGCGTCATCGGCCGGCGAGGCGAACAGGATGTTCGTGTGCAGCATCAGCGACGACAGCAGCTTGACATCCTTGGCAATCAGCGCCGCCTGGAAGTCGGCGACGACTTTTTCAATGGCGCGGATATCCTCGGGCGTGGAGGCGTGGCGGCCCACGTGGGACGGCGCGGGAGGCGCGGTCTGTGCCAGCGCAATACCTGCTGAAAACAAAGAACATCCGAACAATACTGCACTGGCCAACTTGTGGTGCATGAGGGACTTTCATGGCGAACGGCTCGCCGGCCTGGCACGGGGCGTGCCGCCGGCAAGCTTATGCCAAGCATGCCAGCTTGGCAATCCCTCGGAAGGCGTATATCAGGCAGCCAGGGCTTCGATCGACGCGCGGCCCTTGGCGATCGCGCTGGTGACGGCATCGTCGCCCATGGCCACGCCTTCGGCTTGCACGAACTCGATGTCCATGATGCCGATGAAGCCCAGCGCCGTGCGCAGATAGGTGCTCAGGTAGTCATACGCGGCGCCCGGGCCTTCGCTGTAGACGCCGCCGCTGGCCGTGAAAATCACGGCTTTCTTGCCCGTGGCCAGGCCGACGGGGCCATTGGCCGTGTACTGGAAGGTTCGGCCCGCGCGCGCCACGTGGTCGATCCACGCTTTCAGGGCTGACGGCACGGAAAAGTTGTACATGGGCGCGGCCAGCACCAGCACGTCGGCGGCCAGCAATTCATCGACCAGGGTATCGGACAATTGCACGGCCGCGACCGCCTGCGCGCTGCGCTGCTCGGCCGGCGTGAAGAACGCGCCCATGACTTCTTCCGTCAGGTGCGGCACCGGTTGCGCGGCCAGGTCGCGCACGACGATGGTGTCGCCTTGCGCGGCCAGTTTGGCGACGAATTCGCCCGACAATTGACGCGACAGGGAACCGCTGTTGCGCACGCTGCTATTGATGTGTAGTACGTTTGCCATGATGCACTCCTTCAAGAACGATAGATGGGGGTGCGGCGTTTGCTGCACTTGCACACATCATAGTTCGGGTCTACTATCGATGAAACCGTGTAAATATAAATGGTTAGCATCGAATTTTTAGATATGGAGTTGTCATGAGAGAACCGGGCCAGCCTTCGCTCGACCAGTTGCGCGTCTTCGTCGCCGTCATCGACGCGGGCGGTTTCGCCCACGCGGCGCGCCAGCTGCACCGCACGCAATCGGTGATCAGCTACACCATCGCCAACCTGGAAGAACAGCTGAACGTGGTGCTGCTCGACCGTGGCAAGCGCAAGCCCACCCTGACGGACGCGGGCAAGGCCCTGCTGGCCGACGCGCGGGCCGTGGCGCTGAAGGTCGACGGCATGCGCGCGCGGGCCAAGGCGCTGGCCGGCGGGCTCGAGGCGGAAGTGTCGGTGGTGGTCGACGTGATGTTTCCCACCTGCGTGCTGGTGCGCGTGCTCGAAGCGTTCCAGGCGCAGTTCCCCACCGTCGCCCTGCGCCTGCGCATCGAAGCGATGGGCGCCGTGGCGCAACTGGTGATGGATGGCAGCTGCCACATCGGTCTCGGTGGCTGGATGACGGCCACGGCCAGCGTCTTCGAGCGTATGGCCGTCGGCCACGTGCGCCTGATTCCCGTGGCCGCGCCCAGCCACGCGCTGGCGCAGCTGGCCGGGCCGATTGCCTCGAGCGTGGCGCGCGAACACGTGCAGCTGGTGCTCAGCGACCGCAGCGTGCTGACGGAGGGCCAGGATTTCGGCGTGCTGGGATTGCGCAACTGGCGCCTGGGCGACCTCGGTTCCAAGCACGCGCTGCTGCGCGCCGGACTTGGCTGGGGCAACATGCCCGAAGCGATGGTGCGCGAGGACCTGGCCGAAGGCCGTTTGGTGCACCTGCCGCTGGCCGTCGACAATGGCGAGAATTACCCGATTTACTTGATCCAGCGCGCCGACACGCCGCCGGGGCAGGCGGGCAAGTGGCTGACGGAGCGGTTTGCGGAGCAGTTGCCGTTGCTGGTGCAGGGGTTTTAGATGCGCGCGGGGACAGGTATCATGCCTCAGCAAACCCCAAACAAGTGCTGGGGTCAGTCCCTGCGGAATCGCAACCCGTCCCATTGGGACTGGTTGCCCCGACGGGTCTGACCCCGAATTCAGATACAACCTTGAAGAGACTCACCATGGCCGGCATCGACGACTTCGTCAACAAACAAAAACCTGGCGCGCGTTTCGTCATCACGGCGCAGATGCTGCGCATGACACCGCAGCAGTTCGACTCGCTGGCGCAGGAGTGGATGGAAGACGGCGGCCCTGGCTTCGACGTGGCCGGCATACCGCACCGCGTCGTCGTCGACGGGCAGTTCTATATCGGCAGGATCACCGTGCAGCGGCACGGCGAGCCTGCCTGAGGACTACTCGACGCCCAGCACGTGCAGGCGCCGGCGCAGGCGCGCCACTTCTTCCGACAGGTCGACCACCAGCGCGGCCAGTTCGGCGTTCGCGTCGAACACGGATTCGATTTCATGCAGGCGGCGCGCACGCACCAGGTCCAGACTCGTGAAGCGCCAGGCCGTCAGCTGGCCCGCCGGCGGGCCGTCCTGCAGCAGCACACCCGTCCGCACGTGCTGCACCACCCAGTCCGGCTCCACGGCGCAGGCGCGCGCCAGCTCTTCCAGGCTCAGGGCACGGTCTTCCAGCAATTCGCCAATTACCTTGTTTGTCATGATTTAGCCTCCCAGCTTCTGGCGTGGATTGAAAGCCATCTCGCGCGCCATGGTTGCATACAGTTCGCGCGCCTTGTCGTCGTTCGCCGGCGGCAGCACCACTTCCAGCAGCAGATACAGGTCGCCCGGCTGGGCAGCGGGAATGCCGCGTCCCTTCAGGCGCAGCTTGCGCCCCGTCTGCGAATTGGGCGGCACGGTGACGGTCACCGTGCCCGATGGCGTGGGCACGTCGATGTCGCCGCCCAGCGCCGCTTCCCATGGCGTGACGGGCACCGTCTCGAAGACGTCGCGCCCTTCCACCTTGTAGCGCGCATCGGGACGGAAGCGGATTTCCAGGTATAAATCGCCGGCGGGCGCGCCGCCGCTGCCGGGATTGCCCTGCCCCTTCATGCGCAGCTGCTGCCCTTCCGTGACGCCTTTCGGTATCGTCACTTCCAGGGTGCGCTCGCGCGTCACCACGTGGCCTTGCGCATCCGCTTCGGGCACGCGCATGACGATGTGGCGCTTGGCGCCCTGGTAGCTGTCTTGCAGGTCGATGGTGATGGCGGCGTGGCTGTCCTCGCCCTGCATCTGGAAGGTGCTGTTGGCGCGGCGCCGTCCGCCCACGTGGGCGAACAGGTCGGCAAAGAAATCGCTGTCGTCGGCGCCCGACGATTCGTAACCGGCACCCCAGTCCGGCGGCGGCCGGAATGGCTGGCCTTGCGCGCCCTGGTTGCGGCCCAGTTCATCGTAGGCGGCGCGCTTTTCCGCGTCGCCAAGCACGCCGTAGGCCTCGTTGAGGGCCTTGGTGCGCTTGTCGGCGTCCGGCTCCTTGCTCACGTCGGGATGGTATTTGCGCACCAGCTTGCGGTACGCTTTCTTGATATCGGCCTCGGACGCCGTCTTCTCGACGCCAAGTTCCTTGTAGTAGTCCTTGTATTCCACCGTGCCTGCTCCCCATGGTTGAAGTGCCTATGGGAAGAGTACACGAATTGGTCAAAGGACAGCGTGCGCACAATACAGCGCCGCCCGGCGGCGGGATCAGCGCACGCGGCGCACCGAAGAAATGCGGCGCTCGAGGCCACCGTGCAGGCGGCCGTAGCTGCCTGGCCCCATCACCACGCAGCGGCCGCGGAAGTTGGCGTCGACGCAGAATTCCCAGCGGCCGTAATTGACGACGACCGATTCGGCGCGGTCATTGAAACCATAGCGGCTCAAGTCGTGCACTTCGCGGTCCAGGCGCACGGGGCGGCCGCGCATGCCGGCGTCGGGGAACAGCAGCACGGCGCCATTCGCGTCGGGACGGTGGCCGCCGCCGTGGCCCGGATAACCGGGATAGGGGCGCTCCGGCTCAGGACGCGGGGGGCGCGGCGGATACGGTCGGTGGTCGCCGCCGCCATGGCCCGGGCGGCCCACTTCGCGCACGGAGGAAACGGCGTCGTTCATGCCCGGCATGCTGCCGTAGCGGCCAGGTCCGAAGGTACGGCAGTTGCCCCGGTAATTGGCGTCCTTGCACACCTCCCACGTGCCCGAGCGCACGATGATGCTCGAGGCCTTGTCGTTAAAGCCCATGCGCGAAAGGTCGCCCGTGTCGTAACGCAGGGTCACGGGACGGCCGCGGAAACCGGCGTCCTCGAACAGGGTGATTTCGCCCGCGGATGCGGCAAGCGGGGCGAGCAAGGTGGCGGCGCACAACAGCGCGGGCCGGAAAGATAAA
This sequence comes from Janthinobacterium sp. NKUCC08_JDC, assembly GCF_019345575.1. NCBI lineage: Bacteria > Pseudomonadati > Pseudomonadota > Betaproteobacteria > Burkholderiales > Oxalobacteraceae > Janthinobacterium > Janthinobacterium sp. NKUCC08_JDC. Next base: position 250,882 of record NZ_JAHKQW010000007.1, read on the forward strand.
ACCATGACAACTCCAATACTGATGACATTTTCGCCAGTGTAGACCAGGCGGCAGGCGGCGAGTGTAACAAAGGGCAAGCAAATGTCAGCGCACGGCAGCGAATGTAAAAACCGCCTGGCGGGATGAACTCGGCAGGCGGCGTGTCAACGCGGCGCAGGAAGGAATCAGCGTACGCGGCGCAGCGAGGAAATCTGGTTTTCCATGGCGTTCAGGCGGCCGTATTCGCCCGGCCCGATCACTTCGCAGCGGCCATGGAAGTTCGAATCGCTGCACACTTCCCACTGGCCATCATTGACGACGATGGACGAGGCGCGGTCGTTGAAGTTGTAGCGCACCAGGTCTTCCGCATTGCGGTCCAGCGCCAGCGGTTCGCCGCGCATGCCCGCTTCGGGGAACAGCAGCACGGCGCCGCGCTGCTGGTACTGCGGCTGCTGGTATTGCGGATATTGCGGCTGATCGTACTGCGGCCGCTGGTACTGGTTATCGTACTGCTGCTGGCGGCGCGCTTCGCGCTCGTCGACCATGCGCGCCGACGAGACGCGCCCATCGAGGCCGCGTCCCAGGTCGTCGTGGCGGCCAGGGCCGAAGATGCGGCATACGCCGTTGTAGTTCGAATCGCTGCACAGCTGCCAGTAGCCGTTATAGATGACGATGCTGCTGGTGCGGTCGTTGAAACCGATATTGACGAAATCGTCCGTGTCGCGGTTCAGGCGTGCCGAGCCGCCATTCTGGCCCGCGCCCGAATACACTTCCAGGGTGCCGCCACGGCCATAGCCGCCGCCATGGCCCCGGTCGGGATCGCGTCCGGGACGCCCCGGGTTGTAGCCATCGCCGCGCCCCGATTCGCGCACCGAACTGATGGCGTCGTTCATGCCCGGCATCGAGCGGTATTCGCCCGGCCCCAGGGTGCGGCAATTGCCGCGGAAACCGGCATCGGTACACACGTCCCAGGTACCCGAACGCACCAGGATGCTCGACGCCTTGTCGTTGAAGCCCATGCGCGACAGATCGTCCGTCGCCTCGCGCAGGTTCACTGCGCGGCCACGCAGATCAACGTCTTCGAACAAGGTGATATCGCCCGCATGGGCGGCCGCATGGGCCCCCAGCGAGAGCAGCAAGGTGGCCGCGCATGCCAGCGTGTGTTTGAAAGGGCCCGTCATGATTAACTCCATTCTTCATTCTTTGGTGATGATTTGCCTGGCAAAACGCCAGGATGCCATTGTAACAAGTGCCAGCCCGCAGGGAAGGTCTGGTCGCGCGTTCAGTACAGGCGGCGCAGCGAGGAAATGCGCTTGTCGAGCGCCGTGTCCAGCACTTCATACCTGCCCGGCCCCATGCGCTCGCAGGTGCCGTTGAACTGCGAGTTGGTGCAGACTTCCCAGGTGCCTTCGTTGATGGCGATGGATTCGGCCTGGTCGTTGAAGTTCAGGAGCACCAAGTCGCTGACGTCGCGGTTCACCTGCAGCCCCCGCCCCTTGAGGAACGCGCGGCCATACAGCACCACCAGGCCCTCGTCATTTTGCGGACGGTTCTCCTCGCGCGGATCGACCAGGCGCGCCGACGACACGCGCCCATTCAGGCTGCCCAGGTCATCGTGGCTGCCAGGCCCGAATACGCGGCAGCTGCCATGGTAGTTGGAATCGCTGCACAGCTGCCAGTAGCCGTACTCGACGCGCGCGCTGCTGGCGCGGTCGTTGAAGCCGATGTCGACCAGGTCGTCGCGGTCCGCATTCACGCCGGCCGACGCGCCGCGCTGGCCGCGGTCGGCGAACAGCTCCAACGCCGCGCGGCGTCCGCTACCGCTGCCCTGCCCGGCGCCGATTTCGCGCACGGATGAAATTTTATCGTTCATGCCCGGCATCGAGCGGTAGTCGCCCCTTTCCAGGGTCTTGCAATCGCCCTTGAAATCGCCATGCGTGCACACTTCCCAGCTGCCCGAATCGACCTGGATGCTCGAGACGGTGTCATTGAAATTGACGCGCGACAGGTCGTCCGTCGTATCGCGCAAGACCACGACCCTTCCCTTGAAATTGTCATCGGTGTACAGGCGGATCTCGCCGGCCTGCGCCGCGAGATGGACAAACAGCGAACTGGCGCACAGCAGAGCAAAGGCGAACGGGCGATTCATGGGAAGGTCTCCGGTGGCGGCAAAGGCAAGTGATCGACATGACAACTGATGTCAGTGTAGCCATCCGTAGAAAAAACGGTGTAACAAAGTATGGGAAAAGCACAATAAATTGTTACCAAAAGCAATAGCCGGCCCCGCACGAACCGGTTATTGCAATTTGAGGGACTAACTGACCCGCATCAGCGCACTTCGCGCACCGACGAGATGCGGTTGCTCATGCGTTCCAGGCTCGCGTACTCGCCCGGTTCCAAGGTACGGCAGCGGCCACGGAAGCCCACGTCCTCGCACACTTCCCAATAGCCGGAGCGCACGCGCACGCTTTGCACCGTGTCGTTGAAGTCGCGCTCGCGCAAGTCGGCTGAAGCGTTGCGCACGCTCAAGCTGCGGCCGGCGAAATCGTCGCGCGTATAGAAGGTCAGTTCGCCGCCCAGCGAGCGCCCTGGCAAATGGCCGTGCTCGCGCTCGCGTTCCCAGCGGCCGTCCCGGTCTCGCCCACGGTCACGACCGCGGCCCGGATGCCCATCCCAGCCGCCGCGCACTTCGCGCAGCGATGTGATCTTGTTGGCGCGGTCGTCGAGCGACGGATACTCGCCCGCCTCGAGCAGGAAACAGGCGCCGCGGAAATCGGCTTCCTCGCACGCTTCCCAGCGGCCCGAGCGCACGCGGATGCTTTGCGTCGTGTCGTTGAAACGGACGTCTTCCAGGTCGGCGACGGCATCGCGCACGGTCTGCGAGCGGCCGTGATAGTCGTCGCGCGAATACAGGGTCAGTTCGCCGGCGCCGGCCAGTTCGGCCGTCATGGCGGCGCCCAGCAACAGGGCGCAGTTCAGGGTGTGTCTCAGCATGGTCTTGCTCCATAGTCAGGGTACTGCGGTTGACTATTTGGTCATTTTGCCAAATAGAGCGCGCAGTCTATCCGCGACTGGCCCACTTAGCTGTAACAAATGATTACCGTGCCCAAACGCCCTGGGCGCCACGGCGGACAAGCACGGCGAATGCCGGTAGAATCTTGTGTTTAGTCAAGCTTTCCGCCCATGCCACACACTACCTCGTTCACCCTGCCCGCCATCCGCACTGAAGTCTCGTCGCTGTGGAAGCTGGCCTGGCCCATCCTGATCGGCCAGCTGGCCACCGTCGGCATGGGCGCGGCCGACGTGGCGATGACGGGCCACACGAACCCCGAGGAACTGGCGGCCGTGTCGCTGGGTGCGGCCATCTGGTCCATCGTGCTCGTCACCGTGAGCGGCATCATGATGGCGATCAATACCCTGGTGGCGCATGAAATCGGCGCCGCGCGCCACGACCGGGTGCCGCACATCGTGCGCCAGTCGCTGTGGAAGGCGCTGCTCGTGGGCCTGGTCGCCTGTCTGCTGACGAACATGGCGGCGCTCGTGTTCGACCATCTGATGCTGGAACCGGCCGTGGCAGCCAAGGCCAAGCTGTTCGTGCACATCATCAGCTGCGCGCTGCCGCCGTTCGCCGCCTACCGCGCGCTGTACGGCTACAGCACCAGCATCAACCAGACCAAGCCCGTGATGGTGATCGCGCTGGCCGCGCTGGCGCTGAACATTTTCGTCAACTACCTGCTGATCTACGGCCACTGGGGCATGCCGAAGCTCGGCGGCGTGGGCTGCGCCGTGGCCACCACCTGCTGCGTGTGGATGATGTTGCTGGCCATGCTGGCCTGGATTAGGATCGCGCCCGCCTACCGCGCCACGTATCCATTCACGCACTGGGAATGGCCGCAGCTGTCGTCCATCGGCCCCATGCTGCGCCTGGGCCTGCCCATCGGCGTCACCTACTTTGCCGAAGTGAGCGCCTTTGGCGTCATCAGCCTGCTGGTGGCGCGCTTCGGCGTGATCCAGGTGTCGGCGCACCAGATTGCCCTGAATTTCTCGTCCGTCGTCTTCATGGTGCCGCTCACGTTCGGCATCGCGCTCGTCACGCGCGTGGGCCATGCCGTGGGCGAAGCCAATTTGCGCAAGGCCCGTTTCATTTCGTGGGTGGGCGTGGCCATGTCGCTGACGGCCGCCATCGTCTCGGCCGCCGTCATCACCCTCTTCCGCCACCAGATCGCGCAAGCCTACACGTCCGACCCGCAAGTGCAGGCGCTGTGCGCGCAGCTGCTGCTGTTCGCCGCCCTGTTCCAGCTATCCGACGCGACGCAGGTGGCCACGTCCTGCGCCATCCGCGGCTACAAGGTGACGCGCCAGCCGATGCTGATCCAGCTGCTGGCCTTCTGGGGCTTCTCGCTGCCGATCGGCTATGTACTGGGCCTCGCGCCGGCTGGCTTCATCTGGTCGCCGGCCGAACCGATGGCCGCCGCCGGTTTCTGGATCGGCCTCGTCACGGGCTTGACGGTGGCCGCCGTGCTGCTGACCTGGTATCTGAACCGGCTGTCGCTGCAGCGCCTGCGCGCGGTGCCATAACTTTCAAGGAATTCGCCATGCCGCAGCCGCGCCCCTTCAAGCAAGTCGATGTGTTCAGCAGCCTGCCTTTCATGGGCAATCCGCTGGCCGTGGTGCTCGACGCCGACGGCCTCGATACCGCGCAGATGCAGGCGATCGCGCGCTGGACGGGCCTGTCGGAAACCACCTTCGTGCTGGCGCCGCGCGATCCGGCAGCCGACTACCGCGTGCGGATTTTTTCGCCCGAGATGGAATTCCCGTTCGCCGGCCACCCGACCCTGGGCACGGCGCATGCCCTGCTCGACTCGGGCATGCAGCCGAAAGGCGCGCGCATCGTGCAGGAATGCGGCGTCGGCCTCGTGCAGATCGAGCGGCAGGCGGGCGGCGTGCTGGCGTTCCAGGCGCCGCCGTGCACGGCGCGCGCGCTCAAACCCACTCTGCTGCCGCTGCTGCAAACCGCGCTGGGCGGCACGCCCGCCGCTGCCGGCACCGTCGTCGACATGGGCATCCGCTGGCTGTGCGTACCGCTGGCAAGCGCCGCCGCCTGCCTGGCCGTGCGCGCCGATATCGCATCGCTGACGGCCTTGCTGGCCGCAGCCGGAGCGGACGGCCTGGCGCTGTACGGCCCGCACGCTGCGGGCGGGCCGGCTGATTACGAAGTGCGCGCGCTGCTCAGCGAACATGGCGCGCTGGTGGAAGACCCCGTCACGGGCAGTGCCAACGCCTGCATCGCGCAGCTGCTGGCCGGTGGCGACTACTGCGTCCGCCAGGGCACCTGCCTGCAGCGCGACGGCCGCGTGTCCGTCAGCTTCCGCGATGGCCACGCCTGGATAGGCGGCGCCTGCCTGAGCGTCGTCACGGGGTCGATATTGGCCTGAACCGGGCAAAGCGCCATCGAATGGATGGTGCCTGGATATTTTTCACGAAGGAAATACGGCAGGCACGCCCATATTCCGTGGCCGGGGCTATCGCATAAAGAGGCACGCTCTGGTATCGTCTTACGCTTAGGCAACGCTCAAGTTCGCCTTTGCATGCAGTGCCCTTCATCCTTCCAACTACCGAGACATCCATGCGTTTTATTCTTTGTTTTCTGGCCGCGATGGCCAGCGTTCCCGCATCGGCTGAAAAGCTGACCCTGGAACGCATCCACGCCGATCCGGCGCTGGCCGGCCCCGGCGTGCGCAACCTGAAGGTCTCGCCCGACGGCGAGCGCGTCACGTTCCTGCGCGGCCGCGCCGACAACCAGTTCCAGCTCGACCTGTGGGAATTCAAGCTGAAGGACAAGAGCACGCACCGCCTGGTCGACTCGAAGGCGCTGGTGCCGAATGAAACGATTTCGCCCGAAGAGCAGGCGCGCCGCGAACGCGAGCGCACGGCCAGCCTGAACGGCATTCTCAGCTACAGCTGGTCGCCCGACGGCAAGCAGCTGCTGGTGCCGCTGGCCGGCAATCTGTACCTGGTCGACGCGGCCCATCCGGACAAGGCGCGCCTGGTCGCCAAGGGCAATGTGCTCGACCCGAAAATCTCGCCGAAAGGCCGCTACGTCTCGTTCGTGCGCGACCAGAACATCTATGTGATCGACCTGAAGTCGGGCCAGGAACGCCAACTGACGACCGATGGCAAGGGCACGATACGCAACGGCGAAGCCGAATTCGTGGCGCAGGAAGAAATGGGCCAGCGCACCGGCTACTACTGGGCCCCGGACGATTCCGCCATCGCCTACAAACGCTATGACGAAGCGCCGGTGCCCGTCGTGCGCCGCTTTGAAATCTTCGCCGACCGCACGGACGTCGTCGAGCAGCGCTACCCTGCCGCCGGCGATCCGAACGTGTTGGTGCAGCTGCTGATCGTCTCGCCGGAAACGGGCGTGCAGCGCCAGGTGGATCTGGGTACGAACCCGGACATCTACCTGGTGCGCGCCGACTGGAGCGCGGACAGCAAGTCGCTCGTGTACCAGCGCCAGTCGCGCGACCAGAAGACCCTCGACCTGGTTGCCGTCGATGCCGGTACTTTGGCACAGCGCACCCTGCTGACGGAAACGTCAACAACCTGGGTCAGCATCCATGACGACCTGCGCTTCCTGTCGAACGGCACCTTCCTGTGGTCGTCCGAACGCACGGGCCGCAACCATCTGTATTTGTACGACATGAGCGGCAAGCTGCTGCACCCGGTCACTTCCGGCGAATGGGGCATCGACAGCGTGCTGGCCGTGAACCAGAAGACGGGTAAAGTATTCGTCGCGTCGAACCGCGACGCCGTGATCGACAAGCAGACCTACGCGCTGGCGCTCGATGGCAGCACGGCCGACAAGCCGCAGCGCGTGACGAAAGCCGATGGCTGGCACGACACGACGTTCTCGCGCAATGGCGAAGTCTTCGTCGACACGTATTCCGACCCGGCCACGCCGCCGCAGGTGAGCATCCGCCGTCCTGACGGCGCCATGGTGGGCTGGCTGGAAGAAAACGCGCTGAATGCCAGTCACCCGTACGCCAAATACAAGGCGGACCACCTGCCGACCGAATACGGCACCCTGAAGGCCAACGATGGCCAGACGCTGTATTACTCCATCGTCAAGCCGTCGAACTTCGACGCAAGCAAGCGCTACCCCGTCTACCTGTCGACGTATGGCGGCCCGCACTCGCAGCACGTGGCGCGCCGCTGGGGCAACAACTTCGACCAGTACATGGCGCAGCAGGGCTTTGTCGTCTTCCGCCTCGATAACCGCGGTTCGTCGCGCCGCGAGCGCGCGTTCACGGACGCCATCTATCACAACCTGGGCGCGGCCGAAGTGGCCGACCAACTGGTCGGCATCGACTGGCTGGGCAAGCAAAGCTTCGTCGATGCCAAACGCATCGGCGTATTCGGCTGGAGCTACGGCGGCTTCATGACCCTGCGCCTGCTGTCGGCAGCGTCCGACAAGATCGCCATGGGCGTCTCGGTAGCGCCCGTGACCGACTGGTCGCTGTACGACACCCACTACACGGAGCAATTCCTCGGCATGCCGAAGGAAAACGTCGATGGCTACAAGGCCAGCACCGTGTTCGCCCACCTCGACGGCCTGAAGTCGCCGCTGCTGCTGGTGCACGGCATGGCCGACGACAACGTCTTGTTCAGCAACAGCACGCGTTTGATCGACGCGCTCGTGAACCGCGGCGTGCAGTTCGACCTGATGACGTACCCGGGCGCCAAGCACGGCATCTCGTCGCGCGCGGGCCAGCGCCACGTGTACAAGAAAATCGAGATGTTCTTCAAGCAGAACCTGGGCGTAGCGAAGTAAAGCGCACCCGCAAATGAAAACCGCCGCCTGTCTCGCGACAGGCGGCGGTTTTTTTTATGCGTGCGTCAGATTACGGCTTGCGCGTGACGGTTTCGACCGCATCCTTGACGTCGCCAACCTTCTTCTGCACTTTGCCTTCGACCTGGTTTGCCAGGCCCTTGGCTTGCTGTTCTTCGCTGCCGACGACCTTGCCAGCGGCTTCCTGGATTTTACCGCCGACTTCCTTCAGTTTACCTTCGACTTGATCTTTGTTCATGATAAATCCTCACTGTAGTTGGTACATCTGTTGTCCTGCCCCGAAGGGCCGGTACTGCGGCTCACACGCCGTTGCAAACTGCTTGCTGCGTGTCGATGTGTCCATACTACGCTTGAGGTTGCAAAAACTATGTACGGTCCCTAACACATGCCAAAAATCAGCTAATGACGCGAAATCAGCCTGCTTTGCGCCACACGGTGGCCAGCCAAGGCTGCTGCTCGCGCGGCAAGCCGTGCGGACGGTAGTACTGCTCGACCAGGCTGAATCCGGCCGCCTGCACGTACGCGGCCCATGTCGCTTCGTCGTGGTAGCTGCCGTAGCGCGCGCCGTTCCAGCCTTCCTGGTTCTGCCCGCGCGGATTCGAGCTGAACAGCACGCCGCCCGGTTTCAGGCACGCGTACAAGGCGCGCAGCACGCCGGGCAGGACGGCGCTGGGCACGTGGAACAGCACGGCATTCGCGAACACGCCGTCGAACTGCGCGGCAGGCAAGTCGAGGTCGACGAAATCCTGCTGCCATACGGTGCAGCCGCTGTAAGCGCGCGCCATCTCGACGAAGCGGGCGCTGCCGTCGACACCGGTGGCATGGTGGCCCATGGCCGTGAACGCTTTCAGATCGCGGCCCGGGCCGCAGCCGAGGTCGAGAATCTCCACAGGCGCCGGACGGCCGATGGCGTTCAGCAGCGCACTGATATTCTGGCTGACGTCGTGGTCGCGCGTGCCTTCGAAAAACTGCTCGGCGCTGGCGTCGTAATGGGCCAGGGTGCGTTCGGTGATGGCGTGGATGGGGTCTTGCTGATCTTGCGGTGGGGTCGGCTTCATGGCGGTCCTGTCGATATGTTCCGCCATTTTACGGTGCCGGCGCCCTGTGCGCCGGCACCGTCACCATTTGCTACCAGACGCGCACGCGCTGTTCGGGTGCCAGGTACAGTTGCTGCCCCGGCTTGACGTCGAAGGCCGGGTACCAGGCGTCGAGGTTGCGCACGGTGGCGGCGCGGTATTGCGCCGGCGCATGGCCATCCGTGAGGATTTGCTGGCGCGCCGCCGCTTCGCGCGCCTTGCTGCGCCAACTGACGCAATAACCGGTGAAGAAGTCGCGGTCCGCGCCCGGCTGCGCCGGCGTGCCCTGCTGCGACAGGGTGAACGCGTCATGCGCGGCCGCCACGCCGGCCAGGTCGGCCAGGTTTTCGCTCAGGGTCAGCTGGCCATTCACGGCCAGGTCGGAAAACGGCTTGTAGGCCGCGAACTGCGCCACCAGTTGCTTCGAGGCCGACTGGAAATGCGCCAGGTCGGCTGGCGTCCACCAGTCGCGCAGCTTGCCCTGGGCGTCGAACTGCGCACCCTGGTCGTCAAAACTGTGGCTGATCTCGTGGCCGATGGTGGCGCCGATGCCGCCGTAGTTGGCCGCGTCGGACGCTGCCGGATCGAAGAATGGCGGCTGCAGGATGGCGGCCGGGAAGTTCAGCGCATTTTGCAGCGGCAGGTTGACGGCGTTGACCAGCTGCGCCGGCATGGCCCAGGCCTTGCGGTCGGGAGACTGGCCCAGCTTGGCCAGCTCCTGCCGGTAATGGAACTGTTCCGCCCGCTGCACATTGCCCAGCGCATCGCCGCGCACCACGCGCAAACCCGCATAATTTTCCCAGCGCTCCGGATAGCCGACGCCCACGTACAGGGTCTTGAGTTTTTCCTGCGCCTGCGCCTTGGTGGCGGGCGCCATCCAGTCGAGCTTGTCGATGCGGCGCGAGAAGGCGGCGACGATATTCGTCACCATCTCCTGCACGCGCGCTTTCGATTCAGGCGGGAAATAGCGTTCCACGTAGAGCTTGCCGACGGCGTCGCTCAAGGCCGCATTCGTCGCGGCCAGCGCGCGCTTGCTGCGCAGCGACTGCTGCGGCGTGCCGCTCAGGGCGCTGCCATAGAAAGCAAAGCGCTGGTCGGCGGCCGCCTTCGGCAAGGTCGTGCTGAAATGGTTGATCGCGTGGAAAGCCAGAAAATCTTTCCATGTGGCCAGCGGCACGCTAGCCACCAGGGCCGCGCTGCCCGTCATGGCCGTCGGATGCCAGACGATGAAATCCGTCTGCTGGCCCAGGCCGGCCGCCTGGAAGAAGGCTTTCCAGTCCAGGCCAGGCGCCTTGCTGGCGAAGTCGGCGGCGCGCCACGGATTATTGCCCTTGGCGACATCGGCCGAATCCTCGCGGCTGGCGTGACTGGCGGCAATTTGCTGCTCCAGCGCAAATACGCGCGCGGCCCGGGCCGGCGCATCGCTGTAGCCGGCCTGCTTGAGCATGGCGGCGATATGCGCCTGGTAGCCTGCGCGCAAGCCCTGCATGCGGGCGCTGTCGCTCAGGTAAAAGGCGCGGTCGGGCAAGCCCAGTCCGCCCTGCAGCAGATAGGCGACATTGCGCGTGGTGTCGTTCAAATCCTGCGCCACCCACAGGCCGAACAGGTTTTCCGTATAAAAATTGGTGGAATTGAGCGGGTCGACATCGGCGCGCAGGCTTTCGCCCAGCGCGCGGGCCAGTCCTGCCTGGTCGCGTATGCCATCGATCTTCTTCAGCAACGGCTTGATCGGCGCCCAGCCCTTCGCTTCGATAGCCGCTTCGTCGATCCAGGAACGGTAAAAATCGCTGACCTGGCGCGCGGAGGCATCGGCCTGTGGCACCGCCGCCAGGCCTTCGACGAGGCCGATGATGCGTTCGTTGGTGGCGTTGGCGAGGATGGCGAACGAGCCCCAGCTGCTGCGGTCGGCGGGAATCTCCGTGCTGCGCAGCCAGTCGCCATTCACGTAATCATAGAAATCGTCGCCGGGCAAGACCGCCGTGGGCGCCGCCATCGCGGCGGCGGGACTGGCGGCCGCCTCCTGTCCATGCGCGTGGACGGCGCCCCCGGCCAGCGCGATGCCGGACAGGGCCAGCACCATGGCGCGCTTGCGCCAGGAAGCAGGGAAAGAGGAAGCGGCAGCAGTGGCAACGCGCATGGTGATCCTTTCAGGCAAAGTAACGACAGTAGTGTGCAAAATCATAACGCGTTTTGAGGCGCCGCAACACACTCCCCTGCCACCGCGACGCCAGCAGACATGCGGCTTGGCGGGCGATGTCGGCAGCAGCCAAGCAATCATCTAAATTATTTTCACTTTTTTTTCAAAAATACCCTCAAGTTCCGCTTGGACCTGCCGTTAATCTGGACAAGCGGTAATCCATTCACTAGTTACGGGTGTGCTCATGACCTCCAACGACGTTCTTTCGATGTATGAAAATATTGCAGGAATGACCAATAAAATGGTCGTGGCCGCACGTTCGAGCGACTGGGATGGCCTGGATACCCTGGAAAACCAGTGTGCCAGCGCCGCCAGCGCGACCATGACAGGCAAGGTGCCCGCTCTGGCCGGCGCCTCGCGCCTGCGCAAGATCGACTTGCTCAAGCAAATCCTGGCCAACGACCGCGAAATCCGCGCCATCACGGAACCATGGATGACGCAACTGCCGAACGCCATGCAGGGTTCGCGCGCACGCATGTAAAGCTTGCCGCGCCAGAAACGACAAAAGCACCCGCGGGTGCTTTTTTTACGTCTGCCGCCATGCCAGCGAGCGCGCCATCTGCGGCGCCCGGAAAACAAGGAGGGGGAATTTGGAAGGCGAGCCCCAGGTATCTCCTGGCGTCGCCTCGCTGCCGGTTGCATCCGGCGTTCGCGAGCACATCGTCGGCATCGCGAACCGCTTCCAGACCCAGGCGTTTATGCAACGCTACACCTGTTTGCCGCGCCACACTATCGTTGGTGACTGCGCCAGGCTGGGGCTGTTTTGTCGTAGAGCAAGTCCACTGAATTAATCATATCACCATCTTTAAGAAATAGGCAACGCGATTGGCCGGCGTTTCCATGTATTTTTTCAATATCTTTTTTATATCAATTTTCGGCGCCGCCTTGCCATGCCTTTAACGCGAGAACGGCTCCGGTTCCGGCTCGGCCGCCCCTTCTTCCACGGCTTCCGTCAGCACGGGCACATCCTTCTTCTTGCGGCTAAACGGCTTGCGCAGCAAGACCCAGTACTTCGACGGCGCGCGCGACCCCGTCGCCTGCCTGCGCTTGCGCACGATATACACGATGACGGCCGTCAACAACAGAAAGAGCAAGGTACCGATACCGAGCCACAACAGACCGTTGCCGCCCGCCTTCTTGTCCTTGTCCGCGGCGGGCGCCGCGTGCAGTGGCTTGGGCTTGGCATGGGGCGCCTGCGCTTCGACGGGCGCGGCGGCTGGCACAGCGGTGGTGGCGGGCAGCGCCAGCGCCTTTTGCAAGTCGCCGATCTTGCCTTCCAATTCGCCGAGCTTTGCATTGAGGGCTGTGTTTTTCTCATCGAGCGCCATGCACGCTTGCGCCTGCTCCATATCGGCTTGGGGCGCGCAAGCGGCCACGGGCGCCGTGGCGCGGCGCGGCGGACGCAACACGGGAGCCATCTGAGTGGGCGCGGCGGGCGGCGGCACGAACACACGCGGCGGGCGCACGAGGCCCTCGG